>NZ_JBGFGL010000008.1:0-263 GCF_041224425.1 Psychroserpens sp. XS_ASV72
AATACAATGGGAACCGCTTCAGATACTGACGATGTCATTGTAACGGTAAATGATTTGCCAAATACAGATGCTGGATCAGACGTGACGATTACTGAAGGAGAGAGTGTCACCTTAACGGCTACAGGAGCTGATTCCTATGAGTGGAGCACAGGTGAAACCACGTCCGCTATTTCGGTATCGCCAAATACTACTACGACATATACAGTGACAGGTTTCTCAAACGGCTGTGAATCGACCGACGCGGTTGTAGTGACCGTTGAGAC
>NZ_JBGFGL010000014.1:0-342 GCF_041224425.1 Psychroserpens sp. XS_ASV72
CAGATACCGTAACGGCGTTCGGAAGCGGGTCGACGGTGATCGTAGCGCTAACGCCCGTAAGGTCAAGGTCACAGCTCGTATTGGAAACGTTGCTGACATCGATGGTCGTCGCTGAGGTGATCCCCACAACCGCGATCTCAAGCGTACCGTCAGCAGGTATCACGCCTGTTACCGAAGGGCCGCCGCCTATACTGTAGGTCAAGGTGTCACCGGCATCGCCACTGACCACGAACTCCCCGTCGTCGCCAGAGCACACGCTAGGTGCGGTAGCAGATACCGTAACGGCGTTCGGAAGCGGGTCGACGGTGATCGTAGCGCTAACGCCCGTAAGGTCAAGGTCAC
>NZ_JBGFGL010000019.1:0-869 GCF_041224425.1 Psychroserpens sp. XS_ASV72
ACGTTGTGCTTCATTATTTAACCAACCTTTACTAAATGATAAAATTCTTTAGAAAAATTAGACAAAACTTACTCTCTGAAGGAAAAACAGGAAAGTATCTTAAATATGCAATAGGAGAAATCATATTAGTAGTTATTGGAATTTTGATTGCGCTTCAGATTAATAATTGGAATGAAGCGAAAAAACAATCAAATGCTGAAAAGGAGTTTATTACAAGCCTTAAAAATGACCTAAAACAGGATAGGATTTTCATGAAAAGTGTAATAGAGCTTAACGAACCGAGAATAGAGGCATATAAAATCTTGAATAGCAACTTACATCATTTGTATAATAATGATAGAAAATCTTTAGATTCTATATTTAAGATATACTTTAGAAGTCAACGGACTTTTTATCCTATTTCTGGCTCATATGAATCAGCTGTTTCAGGCAATCAAATAACTTTTTTTAAAGATAAGGGACTATTACAAAGAGTAGTCAAATTATATAATTCAACTTATGACAGATTAATTGATAATGGACAGATTTTGGATGAGAGATGGGCTTTTTTAAGTAAAAAATATAGTTATGAAAGAAGAACTGGAGAATTTCGTGAAATGACGTCTGAACAATTGACCGAATTCCTTGATGACGTTTACCATCATTTCAAACAAATGGAATGGTATTTAAAACAGTTAAGATTAGCTATGACAGAAATTGACAATATAAATGCAGAAAAATAACGAAAGCACAACAACGTGTATAGTTAATGCGTACAGTCGGTTAAGCAGAAGATTTTTTCTTACTTTTAATCCAATCAACAAAACTGAAAAACCATGACCGCTCAGCCGTCGCGCTTTTTCTCCAACGGAATTTTCGCCAGTCGCAGA
>NZ_JBGFGL010000048.1:0-4989 GCF_041224425.1 Psychroserpens sp. XS_ASV72
AAGCTAGAAACGAAAAGAATAGATACTCGCCAAAAAAGGATAAATCCGAACATATTAAGATTTAAAAATCAGAATTAAAATGTGAGTAAATTCAGTCGAAAATGTAGACTGAATCACATTTCTGCACTTTTGTTGGTAACGTGTTCGTGTATGGTGTGTTGCGGATTGAGCCGAAGCTGTTTTGGCTTCGGATGAGCCACGAGTGGCGAAAAATCCGCTGGAGGAAAACAGCAAGGCTCTGACTTGCAAGTTTTCCGATTTTTAAAGATATGAATTTGTGGGAATATTTCCTTCTATTACTAACCTAGCTATACACTATACACGTTGTTGGCTGTAGTTTTAATTCCGGATTGTTCTTTCGGTTATTTGCTCGTCGTATTTGCTGAAAAATGTATCTAATTTATTTGAATCTATATTGCCTTCTATATCTAAGACCTTTTCACTGATTAGTTTTTGAATAAAGTATTTAAAGGAATAACCCCTTAACGAAGCAGTTTCCAATTTGCGGTTGTCTTTAATGAAAATAATTTGATTAAAATCATCATCACCATATCCTATTGTTTCATTGTTATTTCTTAAAATAAATAAAATCTCTTGTTCTTTACCAATTGTATAAAGCGAAAATTCAGAAGCTGCTGCTCTTTTTTCAAATTCAAATACCTTTTCATTATCAATAAATACAAATCCTTTTTTTAGTTTAATTTTTTGAGCACTTACTGTAGCCATAGAGATTAGGACTAAAGTTAATAGTAGAATGTTTTTTAATTTCATTTTTTAGATTTTAGTTATTAAGATTTTGTTGTTTAAATTACTGCCAACGTGTTCGTGTATGGTTTGTGCGGAATTTCAGCCGAGCGCTTTGCGTTTGGGTGAGCCAGACTTTGGCTGGCGAAAATTCCGTTTGGGAAAAAGCGCGACGGCTGAGCGGTCGTGGTTTTTCAGTTTTGTTGTTTTGATTAAAAGTAAGAAAAAATCTTCTGCTTAGCCAACAGTACGCATTAACTATACACGTTGTTGGCAACAGTATTTATTTCTTTTTATAGACTTCCAATATTTCAACTGGTAATTTTTCTTCTGCTCTGACTAATTCCAGTCCATATTTTTTTAATTCAGAATGTATTGTTTTAGGGTCTTCGGCTTGCCATTCCAAATGAATATCGTATTCTTTATTCAAGTTTGTTTTGTCCAAAACAGGGATAGGTGTAAAGTTTTCTAAATATTCTGCCAATCGTGACATTTTAATTTTTTTAGTTTTTAGAGTTGTACCCATAAACATAAATTCAGTCGATTCAGAGTCGGATTGTTTTATCGTGTTATCTACATTTTTAAGTACATAACATTCTAAAGATTCAATACCCATTTTAGCATTTACATCGAAATTCTCGTTAAGAAATCGGCTTCCAATTTCCCTCCATCTTTTTTGATTTTCATCAGAAACCTGAATACTAAAGTTATATTGATGTTCTTTTTCATAAGGGAAATCATCTTCGCTCAAACTATCCTTAAAGATAATTCTGCTTGGTGAAGCAATATCAAATAAATTTTGATAAAGCCTCGGAATAGTAGTATTCCACATCTCTATTCCGTTGGTATTCCCATCTGCGTCAACTAATGGTTTAAAACCACCTCTTTTTTCTTGGTCGTAACCTTTTAATTCAATACTGTAATCCGAATTTGAAATAGTTTTTATAATTTCTACTTTTAGGTTTGGGTCTATGTAGAAATCATCTTTTAGTTTCAAATCAATTTCGTTATTTGCTAACAGATTTTCAATCACTTTTTTATTGATTTTTTCTGGACTTGTAATTGCCCTGACGATACCATTTTTATCAATAATTATCGAATGAGGTATAACTTTGTATTTGAAAAATTCCGAATGAGTTGTATCTGAAACAACCCTTAATGACGTTTTTGAGCTTTTTATAAATTTTTCTAATCGCTCATTGCTTTCATTTGAAACAGTAATGATTTCAATATTATCTCCAAAATCTTTTTGTAAGGTGTCCAATTTTTTCATTGCAGGAATACAAGGCCCACACCAAGTTGCCCAAAACTCTAATATGACAGGTTTACCTTTAAAATCATTTAACGAAATTTCTTTCTGTTTGCTATTGAGAATATTACTAAACTTATAGTTTGGAACTGGCTTTCCTAATTCAGCGATTGTGTTTTCTTTTTTACACGATATAATGCAAATCATTAAAATTAAAATGGGAAGCTTTTTAATCATCTTATTTTTTGATGTAAGTTAAATAAGATATGAAACGGACTGTTTTGTTTTATATTGTTGCCAACGTGTTCGTGTATGGTTTGTGCGGATTGAGCCGAAGCTGTTTTAGCTTCGGATGAGCCACTCGTGGCGAAAAATCCGCTGGAGGAAAACAGTAAGGCTCTGACCTGTAAGTTTTCCGATTAAATAAAGATATAAATATTTGTGAGAATTATTCCTTCTATTACAAACCAAGCCATAAACTATACACGGTGTTGTGCATAGTTTTATTTAAGCTATGATGAAACTAGCTATATTCTTTTGATTATCTCTTCTTGGATATTTGGATGAAATTCTTCATAAACAGTATTTGATCTCACGTTGTTTTTTTCTACTGGTTTAGGAAGTTTAAACTGTGTTTTTTTAACCCATTTTACATTTCTACCAATTTCTGTCAAATGGTGATGGCTTGTGTCCAATATTTCATTATCAGATATGATTCCAATACCTTTCACGGAAATATATTTTGCAGGTCCAAATGCAGCCTTAATGTAAATGATATCTCCTACTTTTAATGATTTAAAATATCTATGTAGTTCAGGTGCTGCATTTACATCCCAACCTGTGCCAACAATATTATTTGTTAAAAAGTCATTGCTAACATCAGTAGTTCCATAATAGTAAGCTCCTATTCCAAATATGGCCATATTCTTTTTTTTTTAAATGTTTTATTTTATTCTTGAAAAGTCTGTTTTTCAATAAAATTATACACAACGTGTTCGTGTATGGTGTGTTGCGGGATTTCAGCCGAGCGCTTTTGCGCTTGGATGAGCCAGCTTTGACTGGCGAAAATTCCGCGTTGGGAAACAAAAGCGAGAGGCTGAGCCAACGAAATGTTTCCTGAAATAAATATAGTTAATTAAAGTGAGAATTTTTCCACTGGAAAAATTCGGTAGAAATGCACTATACACGTTGTTGTAGAACGTTAATCCTTGTTTTTATACAATTCGATTGCTTTGAGGTAATTTAATCCGCCAGATTCAGTTTGGTTATTTATGAATCCATCTAAATCAGGATGGTTGTTCCTTATCCAAATAATAAGCTCATCTCTATTCTTGACAAATCGAGGTACATCAAACACTATTGAATTTCTATTTACATTCATTATTTTATTTTTGTCAAATTGCATAACTTCTTCAGTTACGATTGGTTCGTTGTGAAGAAAAGATATTCTTTTATCAGTTTTCGAAATTTTAGTTTTTACAACTCCGTTATTTATTTCAATTTCCAAAACTTCATAAGTAGGTTCAAATACTGAATCCCAACGCATCCATTCCGCAAATTCTCCTTGAGAATAAATTTGTTCAAAACCGTCGTCAATAGTTGTAAATTTAGAAGTAATTAATTTTTCGATTTTTGCTTTTTCAGAAGTATTAAGAGCATCATAGAATTGTTCTGCAATTTTGATTTTTTTGATATCCTCTTCAACTTTAATACAAGATGTAAATCCGATTGTTGAAAGAATTAAAACGACTATGATTTTCTTCATTGAACTTAAAAGGGTTAATGTGCTACAACGTGTTTGTGTATGGTTTGTTGCGGAATGACAGCGCACGCGTGCGGCTGGCTTTCCGATGGAAAACGTGCGCGTTTCAGCACTGATTTCCGTGTTTTAAATATAGTGAATTTTATGTAAGAATTTTTCTTTCTCTTAACCAACAAGAGCAATGGACTATACACGTTGTTGTGAGTAGTATTTTAGATTTTACTTAAGTATTCTTTGAGGCACATGGGACAAACTGGCGATAGTTTGTTAAACATTAGTTCATATTTCTTAAAATCTGATTGAACATCAATTCTTGAATTTTGTATTCCAATTTCTCTTATCAAGTATGGATCTACTTGATAATGACCATTAAAAAGGCCTTCTTTATCATCTACGATAATGGTTTTTACTTCTGAAAGTTTACATTTTTTCCCAATACCCATTCTTTCATGATGATATTCTGATATTAGAGCAATTACATTTTCTCCATGTATTTCACAATTGATTTTACCCATTTTGGATTTTTATTTGCCTTATTAATATCAAAATTCAAGATTATCTCTTTTACAATACCAGTTAGGATCACAATCAGAAATTACACAACCACCAGATTTATACTTTTTCTCTTGCTTTTCTTCACCTTTTTTGGTGATTTCAGCAATCAATCCGTATGCAATTGGAATAACTTCATCTTCTCTTTCACATGTTGGACAAGTCTTGTTATCTTTTGATTTATCGTATTTACAAGTAAGGGAATACGGGATTTTCAATGAGATAGTATCTTTTTTCCTTAATTCGGAATTCTTGAAGGTGTAAAAGCGTCCTGAAATGTTTCCCATTCCTTTCGGTTCAAAAGTGACTTCTATATCATTGAATCCTTCAATTTCAAAGAAAAATTCTAAGTTTTCATTTACTTTAGTAGATTGCTCCGTTCCGTTCTGTGATAAAATAACCTTTGTTTTTTGTATTACATTATTTCTGTCATCTTCATTTTCCAAAAGTATTTTTCCGTTCACTTTTATATTCTGAGAATAACAACAAATAAATCCAAATATTAATGTTGTTGAAATTAAATGTTTTTTCATATTACTCACAACGGTTTAGTGTATGATTTGTGCGAATGAGAATCCGTATGATTTTCAGTCGTGGTAAATCAGTTTGTTAAATATAAGGTTTTTCCAATAACGAAAATGTGAGCATTAATTATACACATTGTTACCTACTGTAACGCAGC
>NZ_JBGFGL010000051.1:0-1066 GCF_041224425.1 Psychroserpens sp. XS_ASV72
TGGAAATTCAACATCTGATGATCAAATAATCACTGTTGAAGATACCACTCCTCCAAATCTTACGGTTCCTACTGATGCAACTGTAGAATGTACAGAAAGTACCGATCCTGCTGCTACTGGAACGGCTACGGCTACAGATACTTGTGGTAACGTGACCGTAACTTATTCCGATGCTTCAGTTCCTGATTGTGGTAACACCGAAACCATCACAAGAACTTGGACCGCTACTGATGAGTGTGGAAACTCGACTTCAGAAACACAAACAATCTCTGTGGAAGACAACACAGCGCCAATACTTACATTGCCTAGCGATGTAACCGTGGAATGTACAGAAAGCACTGATCCTGCTGCTACTGGAACGGCTACGGCTACAGATACTTGTGGTAACGTGACCGTAACTTATTCTGATGCTTCAATTCCTGGTTGTGGAAATACCGAAACGATTACAAGAACTTGGACCGCTACTGATGACTGTGGAAACGCGACTTCAGAAACACAGACAATCTCTGTGGAAGACAACACAGCGCCAGTGCTTACATTGCCTAGCGATGCAACCGTTGAATGTACAGAAAGTACTGATCCTGCTGCTACTGGAACGGCTACGGCTACAGATACCTGTGGTAACGTGACCGTAACTTATTCCGATGCTTCAGTTCCTGGTTGTGGAAATACCGAAACGATTACAAGAACTTGGACCGCTACCGATGAATGCGGGAACTCCGCATCTCTGGACCAGACCATTACCGTTGAGGATACCACAGCGCCAATACTTACACTGCCTAGCGATGCAACCATGGAATGTACCGAAAGTACCGATCCTGCAGCTACCGGAACGGCAACCGCTACCGATACATGTGGCAATGTGACCGTGACCTTCTCAGATAGCTCTGTTGCTGCCTGCGGAAACACCGAGACCATCACTAGGACTTGGACCGCTACCGATGAATGCGGAAACTCAGTGTCACTTGACCAGACCATATCCGTAGTGGACACCATAGCCCCTGACCTTTCCGCTTGTACGGTGGAAAATACGGTGGTCGAATGTTCCGACACGGACAACGAGGCT
>NZ_JBGFGL010000054.1:0-272 GCF_041224425.1 Psychroserpens sp. XS_ASV72
ATCTCAATCGGTAATCTTGTCAAGGAGGAATCTGACTGTGTCCAGATTCCCTCATGGGGATTTTTAAGTGATGTCCTGACCATTATTGGGTTCCGAAACCCTCTGGGAAGACCAGAAGACTGGTTTATTGCCTACAACGTAGACGTATATGCCACGTTGTTTGTTTTTCAGAAATTTACACAAAATTTATTACCTGAATAAATTGTTGGGTAAATTTAAAACCATGTGGCATATACGCAGTTGTGGGTAGTAAAAGCTTCGAATAGCCAAAG
>NZ_JBGFGL010000055.1:0-341 GCF_041224425.1 Psychroserpens sp. XS_ASV72
AGGTGCGGTAGCAGATACCGTAACGGCGTTCGGAAGCGGGTCGACGGTGATCGTAGCGCTAACGCCCGTAAGGTCAAGGTCACAGCTCGTATTGGAAACGTTGCTGACATCGATGGTCGTCGCTGAGGTCGTCCCTCCCACCCCTCTCCCACTCACACCGCCATCCACTATCCCTCCCTCTCCCTACTGGCCGCCTCCTCCACTGTAGGTCACGGTGTCACCGGCATCGCCACTGACCACGAACTCCCCGTCGTCGCCAGAGCACACGCTAGGTGCGGTAGCAGATACCGTAACGGCGTTCGGAAGCGGGTCGACGGTGATCGTAGCGCTAACGCCCGTAA
>NZ_JBGFGL010000004.1:0-213 GCF_041224425.1 Psychroserpens sp. XS_ASV72
AACGAATCTGTAATCACAAGAACTTGGACTCTTGTCGATGACTGTGGGAACGAGACTAACCTAGTGCAGACAATAAACGTCGTGGACACTACTGCGCCTACCTTTACGGTCCCTGCTGGTACCACTATCGAGTGTGACCAGGATCCTACCGATCTTTCTATTACTGGTGACGTGACAGATGAGGCGGACAACTGCTCAAATGGATTGGAAGCA
>NZ_JBGFGL010000007.1:0-255 GCF_041224425.1 Psychroserpens sp. XS_ASV72
TGCTTCCAATCCATTTGAGCAGTTGTCCGCCTCATCTGTCACGTCACCAGTAATAGAAAGATCGGTAGGATCCTGGTCACACTCGATAGTGGTACCAGCAGGGACCGTAAAGGTAGGCGCAGTAGTGTCCACGACGTTTATCGTCTGCACTAGGTTAGTCTCGTTCCCACAGTCATCGACAAGCGTCCAAGTTCTTGTGATTACGGATTCGTTTGCACAGGAGCCATCGGCAACAGAATCAGTATAAGTTGCCTC
>NZ_JBGFGL010000053.1:0-8707 GCF_041224425.1 Psychroserpens sp. XS_ASV72
TAGGTTGCTCTTTTTGGGTTAGCAATGAAAAATTCCGCTAAAGGTTGAGCTGAATTTGAGATCATTTCAATTTAGTAACTACATAATGGAGTGGAAGTGGGATTTTCGTTTTTGCGTTATTGTTGGTAACGTGTTCGTGTATGGTGTGTTGCAGGATTTCAGCCGAACGCTTTTGCGTTAGGATGAGCCAGCTTGACTGGCGAAAATTCCGCGTTGGAGAACAAAAGCGTGAGGTTGAACTAACGAAATGTTTCCTGAAATAAATATAGTTAATTAATGTGAGAATTTTTCCGCTGGAAAAATTCGGTAGAAATACACTATACACGTTGTTGCCTAACGTTATTTAAGAAAAATCAGGACTATATATTTCCAATTTCAAATCTGTGTTCTTACTCAAAAACTCTGTTGCCAGTTTTGAATTCTTCTCTTTTTTGAGAGATAGAACAACCTCTTTGATGGTATGTTTCTTATTCAAAAAAGCTATATCGTAACAGTCAAAACTTTGTGCCATGTCAGGATTTGCTGCAGCAAAAAAAGCCATTTTTTGCTTTTTTCGGAGCTTTAAAATTGTAAAGGCATTTTTGTCTGTAATATCAATTGTCTTTTTTAATAACAAGTTCTTTCCAAAAAAATATCCTTTGAAAACTTTGCCATCCACTTTTACAAATCCTTTTCTTGAGAATGTTATGATGGTTATGATTCCTAATAAGATTGTAATTCCGATTATAAAAATATAAAGAAGGTAACCTGAAATCTCATTAACTCCAGTAATAGCTATGCATAAAATTGCTAATCCGATTAAAGATGTATGAATCATTTGATGACTACTCAAATTATATTCAAGGATTAATTTATCATTATATGATTCAGTCATAATAATGTTTGGCAACGGGTTTGTATATGAAAAGTAGCGGATTTTTTGCACGAACTTTTCGGTTAAACACAGACCTTAAATTTATAAAATTCATTTCGATTTAGCACCTAAACCGCTATTTTTTATATACGTTGTTACCCACTGGCTTTATTCCGTTCAGCTTGGTTTTCAGCGTTGGCAAAGACATACTCTTTTGCAATTTTTGGCTTGTGTTTCGGCTGAAGCGAATTGCAAATGTGTATGGCTTTTAGCGTTGGCTTTTTAACAACAACTTTTATTTTCTTGAATTGGTGGACAAGCTACTGTTCCATAAGAACAATAAACACAACAATCTCCCTCTTTTGGTTTTAAAACCTTTTTACAATTTTCGCATTCGTAGAAAAATTGACAAGCGTTTGTTGGCATATCTTCCACTTTTTTATGTCCGCAGTTTGGACAAGTTATTTCAGATTTTAATATAGTTTCCATTAATTTTCTTTTTTGTCGGTTACTTTATAACCTGTTGAGTTAATTGCTTTCTCAATTTCCGTTTCATTGGTTTTGGTTTTGTCAAATTCAACGATTGCATTTCCATTTTCATAAGACGCTTTTGAGTTTACAATTCCGTTGAGTTTGTTTACTTCGTGATTGACGTGTTCTTCGCAACTGGCACAAGTCATTCCGCTGATTTTAAATTCCGTTGTTTTAATGTCCGATTTGTCAACTACAATTATTTGTTTTTCTGTGTTTGGGTAAAAAATTCCAGAATAATATGGGAAAGCCAACATTACAATTGCAAATACTGTTACAATACCTAAAAACTTTTTTGATTGAATAAATTTTGGTTTTTCGTCCGTCTCACAATCACAGTCTATTTCTTTTTGAGGTTTAAGTTTTTGATACCAAGCAAAGCCAAGAACTAAAATTGTCAGTCCAATTAAATATGGTCTAAAAGGTTCTATCCAAGAAAATGTTGAAACAATTCCACTTGTTCCTGCGATAAGAGCCAAAACTGGTGTAATACAACATAAAGAAGCTGTAATTGCCGTTAACAAACCTGCACCGATTAATTTGTTTTCACTTTTCATATCGTTTCTAAAATTTTGTTTTTATCAAGTATCTCAAAAAATGGGTTTAGCATTTTTTCGTATTCAGCCGTAAGTGAATAAAAAATCGTTTGAGCATCTCTTTCTGTTTGTAATAGGTTTCGGTCTTTCATTTTTCTCAAATGTTGAGAAATAGCAGAAATGTTCATTCCGAGAATGTCGCTTAAATCACAAACACAAAGTCTTTTTTCCTGAAAGAGTAGGTAAAGTATTTTCAGTCGAACGTTATTTCCGACTAATGAAAGTCCGTTCGCCAAATAGTCGAACGATTCGTTTAATTCCGAAACTGTGTCTTTGCAACGATTTATTTGTTCAATATCGGCTTGTTGTCTTATGCAAGAATTATTTTCCATAAAACAAAGTTACGGTTATTTCTTATTTAAGCAAATACTAAAATACATAATTTTCAGGCGTTGGGAAAATTTTAGCTCTTTTGGTTTTAAGCGTTGGATTTGTGTGTCGGAAAAAACCGAAAGTGCTAAAATATGCGGTTGGTTTTCAGCTTGTGGGTAACGTGTTCGTGTAAGGTTTGTTGCGGAATTTCAGCCGAGCGCTTTGCGTTTGGGTGAGCCAGTCTGCGACTGGCGAAAATTCCGTTGGAGAAAAAGCGCGACAGCTGAGCGGTCGTGGTTTTTCAGTTTTGTTGTTTAGCTTAAAAGTAAGAAAAAATCTTCTTCTTAACCATCAGAAACAATAAACTTTACACTGTGTTGGCTATAGTTTGTTGCTTAGTTAATAGTTGTAAACAAGAAATATCTTGAAATCAAGTATGTTCCAACAGTTATTAATGTTAACCACCAAAATCCGACCATAGCGTCTCTATTTTCTCTTTCTTTTTTGGAAATTGTAGAATGAACGGCATTAATAAATGCAAAAATAAAGAGATGTCTTAAAAGCTTAATCGCTGTCCCGCTTACAATTCCAAATTTGAAAATTGTAAGTGGTTCTATCCAGTTAATAGAGTAGATTACATAGAGGATTATCTTAAAAAAATTAGAGTAGTCCTTATATTTTTTTTGAGTGAAAACGTATCTTAAATTAATATTTAGAATTTCAGACTTTGGTATTATTAAGCAATGACTTGGAAATGGCTGAAAATTTATATTACTATCTTTTTGAACTGAACTTAAGTCTTTTGAAGTAAGATAGTCGTGTTTTTTTGGATGTGTTAGATAAATATATTGAAGATTTCCTGTTTGCTTACAGATAGTATATTGGTTAAGTAATCCTGAATATAATATAGCCTCTGTATCAGTTCTTTTACATAATACATCTGCGTTAGTGGCAATGAATTTTTTGTCTATAATCGAATTTTTTAACTCTTTAAAATCTTTATGATTTCCAATTTCTCCTTTAAAATAGTAATGCCAATGATTTGAAAACCGAAATAATGAGCTTTTCATATCTAGGTTTGTATATCTTACTAAAGAATGTAATGCATAGCCAAATAGCATTGGTGCTATAAAAAGGAGGCTAAGATACCAGTATAATAAATTTACTTTTAACTTATTATCGAAAATGGGCTCTTTTCTAAATTCTAAAGAGTCATAAATAATATTGAAATTTTCAATTGAAATTAGTAAATTAAAATTAAAATAAATGAATATTAGTACTAAATGAACAGCAAGTCCAAATACAAGACTTAAGAAAAGAGAATGTGACCATCCTTTGGAGTCAAATTGTTTTGTGAACTCTCCTTGGAAATAAAACCTTCTAAATATTACTCCAGGAAGAGCTACAAAAAAGAGTACAAAGATAGATTGAACTGCTACCTCCAACTTTTTCTATTTTATGAACAATGAATCACCATTAGATAGATTTACTTGATTGATTTTTTTTCCGTCATCTTTGCCTTCAAGTAATTTTTCGAATTTAGTTCTATCTTCCTCGTTTGACAAGATTTCATCTAACTCTGTATTCACTAATGCGTCATCGAGTTCGGCAAAAGCTTTAATTTTTCCAATAAGTATTTTTGAGAAATTCTCAGTGCTAAAGGTGAAAGCGCTAAATATATCCATGTTTAAGTGTTAATTGGTAGGAATAATTCAAATATATGTCAAAATAATTGAAAAAACCTAATTATTTTAAAAGAGTTCGGTTTCAAACATAACGATTTTTTGACATAATGTAGTATGTTTTAAACAAATTTTAGCCAACGGTTTTGTGTATGGCTCGTTGCAGGAAATCCGCGAGGATTTTCCGCCGTAACCGAAAGATAGCAAATTGCAATGAATTCCGATTAGGAATTCAGCCGCAATGAGCTATACACGTTGTTGTAAGTAGTTTTTATAATTCAAAAGTTTCTCCTAAAGTATTTTTTTCTTCGGTTAGATACTTATTTATCATTTCATATTGTTTACCTGTTGCTTCTGGTAAGCTTTTCATTTCCAATTGTGCATTAATTCTATATATTCTGCGTAATGACTTTTTCAATTCTTTTGACTCATTAGTGTAAATAACATCTAAAACAATAAATAAATTATTCAGTAATTCAATTGGTAGATTACCTGCTTGTTGACCAAAATAAAGAATTTTGCCTTTATAAATAAGATAATCATCAGGTAGGTCTCTCATTCTAAATATTTTAAAATCCAAAGGGTTTTCAGATGAGTCAACTTTTACCATTGTAAACGTGGTCTGTGAAATATGTGCAACTGTGTCACCTACAGAAT
The DNA here is from genome assembly GCF_041224425.1 of Psychroserpens sp. XS_ASV72. Classification (NCBI taxonomy): domain Bacteria; kingdom Pseudomonadati; phylum Bacteroidota; class Flavobacteriia; order Flavobacteriales; family Flavobacteriaceae; genus Psychroserpens; species Psychroserpens sp. XS_ASV72. The sequence goes on from NZ_JBGFGL010000053.1 coordinate 4,632, forward strand.
TTAAAGCAAATTGAAAGTCAAGATTATTGTTTTTATATTTAAAGTAGGGGTTTGGTCTGCCGTTTAAATTACCAATATCTATTAAAGGCTCTGGGCTGATTTTTTGTGGCTTTTCCTCATTCGTAACGTTTTTATCCCCTTTTACGTAATCACCTTGAATATTATAAACCTTTTGAATATTTTTTGATTTATTCTTACCACTTCTTTCACGAAAATCTAGATATAGTAATATACAACATATTACTGCTAAACTTATAGTTAGAGCAATTGATTTATCACCAATTGATGTATTCAAAAATCCGTTTGTTTTATCACTTGAAAAGGATAGAAAAAAACTAATAGATAAAGTATTTAATGAAATTAATGCAGAAAAAACAGTCCAAAAAGCTCTCATATATCGAGTAATTGGATTATATATCAAAGTAATAATGCCAGAGATGATTCCGAGAATTAATGATATCTTCCAATTATTGGTAAAATAATACCCAAGAGCAATTGTTAAAATTGTAACAATTAAAACTACTATATACCAACTACTTTTTCTTCTATTCATTAAGTTTTAAATTACTTACAACGTGTTCGTGTAAGGTTTGTTGCGGAATTTCAGCCTAGCGCTTTGCGTTTGGATGAGCCAGTCTGCGACTGGCGAAAATTCCGTTGGGAAAAAGCGCGAGTGCTGAGCACTTGTGATTTTTCCTTTGACTAAAAGTACAAATTTTATCCAGATCGTCCACTTAACCACAAGTAGCAATTAACTTTACACGGTGTTGGCAACAGTTTTTTATCGTTCAAATATGTCATCTATGCTGTCTTGAGATGAGTAACCATCATAACTTCTGCCACTTGGCTCATAATCAGGCTCATAATCAGGCTCATAGCTTTCTAGGTAAGAATGGGCCAAATCATCAATATCTACAGATGAAACAACTCTTGATGTATCATAGTCAATTTTTTCTAAAACTGATTGATTTAAATCTTCTAAATATAAGTTTAAGCTTTCATATAATTCGGATTCTATTGCTGAGATATCAAAATCATAGACGGATTCGCCATCTGGATAATAATATTGATTCAAATGTCCTCTAAAATCAATTCCTAAATCTCTATTATTTATTATATCATCTAGATACGAATCTAAATGTTCTTCTAAACAAGAAAGAATGTATTGGTCCTCGATATCAAATTCATCTATAAAATCTAGAAGACTTCTTAGGGCATCTTCGTCTAAAGTTGATTCTATGAAATCATACAAGAATTCATAATTATCAAGTTCTATTTTAGGTTCGAATTCGGTTAATATTAATAGAAGCTCAAATAAATTGTGCCCTTTGGGTTTCTCAGTATTTTTAAGTTCAACAAGAAAACTTTCAATTCTCTTATTTAGTTTTTCGTTGAATAAATTTAAGTTCGATGTTAAAATCAATAAATCCCAATTTTTTTCTTTTGTATTTTCCTGAGAGAAATAATCAAATATATTTTCTTGAATTTTATTTAAAGATTGACGACTTATTTTTTTTGATAGATAAATTGTATTAAGAAAACGTATAGAAGTTTCAGTTTTTAAAGATTTTATGATATTTGAAATCAACTCGCTCTCATTTGCATAAGTGCTAAGTACAAAGTCCGTAATAGAGGGATTAAAAAGTTCGTATTCATACTCCTTTTCCTTTATCTGGTTTCGATTTAATAATGATTTTGTAACTAACTTTCTTACTGCCTCAAAACTTTTATCCGAGAAATCACCTAAATTCACTGGGTGAATTTTCAGAAACCTATTATAAGCATTTCTAAGAAGTTCTTCTGCAATTTTTCCATTATTGTAAACGGTTAAGAATGTTAGTGCTCTAACACAATCATCTGCTTGATTTTGAAAATAATCAGCCCATATAGCCTCCGGTTCTACAAGACTTTTTACTATGTATTTCCAATAGTCTTTTGAAGTTACATTACCAACTCTTATGTTGTCTGTAATAAACTCTATTATCCTTGGGTTGAAATTTCTATGATTAATTATATCTCTATATCTTTTATCTTCGTAAATCTGGTCAATATATTCTTCGCTCAAATTTGAATGATATATGTGATTATATAAAATCTGTGCTTTATCTACACTGGTTAAATTTTCAACCTTTAGTAAAAATTCATTATCACGAATTTTTCCGTTTTGAAATATGTGACTTAAACTATAAGCTTTGTTTAGAATATTAGTTCTTGAGGTAAGAATGAACTTTTTAGTATTGTCTTTATGAACTCTATTAATGAATTTGACAATGTGCGAATCCCTTTTATTGTTTATGGCATCGTACAAATTACTTCCTAAAAAATCATCGCAATAAAATAGAATTTTCTTTTCTTCTTTTTCTCTGAAAAGACTTTCAGCTTCACTAATATTCTCTTCTATATCACAAAATTCAAATCCCTTAGCGACGAAGTAGAGAGCCAAATTATCAGCAAGAGTTGTTTTTCCAATTCCAGGTTCACCAGTCAGAATTACGACATTACTCTTGTTTAAAATTTTTAATCCTTTTTTATGGTTTTCAGTAAGAGCATATTTATATGTGTTTTCCTGTAAATCTCGAATCGTACTTTCACTTCTGCCTTTTATAGCGTTGTTATATATCAAATCCAAAACGATGGTGCTTGTAATCCATAATTTAAGATTCTGCTCAACTACGTCTTGATTCTCCTTTTTTAGCAAAAAATCATTTAAATCATCATACCCAAAAATGTCGTCTTCTCTCTTGATATATGGATTGAATACTTTTTTTATTTCCTGCTTATTAAGTCTTGAAAGTTTTTTTGAAGTAATGAAAATGTATCTCGTTGGGTTGAGTTTTTTTACTTTTGCCACCTCTTCTGATTTAAGCTTCGAAAGAAGAGTAGTATAGGGTGTCTCTATGTAATGTTTACATTGTAGTATGCCTTCTTTATTTTTTCCAATCCAGAATCTTCCATCTACACCACCATCTTTACCAGCTTTAAATTTCTCAACTCTTTTATTCAATATTTTTTCAATGATCGAAGCGCCAAGCGCTTCAAATTCTCTGTCATTAAGTTTTGAAAAATCATAATTCATAAATTATTCAAGCTATTACAAAGTTGGTTGTTAAAATTGTTGCCAACGTGTTCGTGTATGGTGTGTTGCGGAATTTCAGCCGAGCGCTTTTGCGTTGGGATGAGCCAGCATGACTGGCGAAAATTCCGCGTTGGGAAACAAAAGTGAGAGGCTGAGCCAACGAAATGTTTCCTGAAATAAATATAGTTAATTAAAGTGAGAATTTTTCCGATGGAAAAATTCGAAGCAATAAACTATACACGTTGTTGTACCTAGTTAATCCTCGTTTAATAAGTGTAAATAACTATGATTTCTAGTTAACATTACCATTATGTGATATGTTATTAGTCTAACTAAAATTCTATGTAAAATCCTTTTTTCTTTTTTTCTTTTAACATTAAAATCCGACTCATATTTTTTCAAATAACTAAATTCAAAAACATTAAATTCAGAGATATCGTAATTCAGATGATGAGCAAATTTATTCCTCATTTTGTTGTAAACAGTAATATTATCTAGTAACTCATTCGGAGTGATTTTTTCTGCTTTAAGATAAGTTACTTTTTTATAGAATGAATTTAGAATTCCTCTCTTTTCCAAAGTTTCAAAACTTTTCAAATTTTTATCGAGGATTTCATTTAAATACTTTTCTAAGTATAAATGTCCAACCAGAACTATATTCAGCTCATTGTCATACTCAAAAATTTTCTTTGTAAGGTTACTGCCTAAACTAATTGACTTTTTTGGAGAAATTGAATCAATTATTGATATTAGGAGTTTTTCAAATTCCGCGTAGTCTTTTTGTTTTTTTAATCCAAGATCTTCAATTGCTATATTAAGAACATGTTTCATAAAAAAACAAAGTCAGATTAATTAGGTACAACTTGTTCGTGTATGGTTTGTGCGGAATTTCAGCCGAGCGCTTTGCGCTGGGATGAGCCAGTCTGCGACTGGCGAAAATTCCGTTGGAGAAAAAGCGCGACGGCTGAGCGGTCATGGTTTTTCAGTTTTGTTGATTGGA
>NZ_JBGFGL010000057.1:0-1058 GCF_041224425.1 Psychroserpens sp. XS_ASV72
GACGACGTTACGGACCCAGCGACACCGACCCTTTCCACGGTAACTGGCGAGTGCTCCGCAACGGCAAGCGTTCCAACGACAACGGACAACTGCTCTGGAACTATCACGGGAACGACCTCTGATCCGCTAACCTATAACGCCCAGGGAACCTATACGATCACCTGGACATTCGACGATGGTAACGGTAACGCTATCAGTGTCCCGCAGACGGTCATCGTTGACGACGTGACGGATCCTGCGACACCTACTTTATCAACGGTAACTGACGAGTGCTCCGCAACGGCAAGCGTTCCAACGACAACGGACAATTGCTCTGGAACGGTCACAGGAACAACCTCTGATCCGCTAACCTATAACGCTCAGGGAACCTATACGATCACCTGGACTTTCGACGATGGTAACGGGAACGCTATCAGTGTCCCGCAGACGGTCATCGTAGACGACGTGACGGATCCAGCGACACCGACCCTTTCCACGGTAACTGGCGAGTGCTCCGCAACGGCAAGCGTTCCTACGACAACGGACAACTGCTCTGGAACTATCACAGGAACAACCTCTGATCCGCTAACCTACAATGCTCAAGGAACCTACACGATCACCTGGACATTCGACGATGGTAACGGGAACGCTATCAGTGTCCCGCAGACGGTCATCGTTGACGACGTGACGGATCCAGCGACACCGACACTTTCCACGGTAACTGGCGAGTGCTCCGCAACGGCAAGCGTTCCAACGACAACGGACAACTGCTCTGGAACTATCATGGGAACGACCTCTGATCCGCTAACCTATAACGCTCAGGGAACCTACACGATCACCTGGACTTTCGATGATGGTAACGGCAATGTTATCAGTGTCCCGCAGACGGTCATCGTTGACGACGTGACGGATCCAGCGACACCGACCCTTTCGACAGTGACTGGCGAGTGCTCCGCAACGGCAAGCGTTCCAACGACAACGGACAACTGCTCTGGAACTATCACGGGAACGACCTCTGATCCGCTAACCTATAACGCTCAAGGAACCTACACGATCAACTGGACGTTCGACGACGGCAA
>NZ_JBGFGL010000066.1:0-12319 GCF_041224425.1 Psychroserpens sp. XS_ASV72
CCTTTGGCTATTCGAAGCTTTTACTACCCACAACTGCGTATATGCCACATGGTTTTAAATTTACCCAACAATTTATTCAGGTAATAAATTTTGTGTAAATTTCTGAAAAACAAACAACGTGGCATATACGTCTACGTTGTAAAACATTTGAATGAAAACCTGGACAACCAAAGATTTACTTTACAAAACGTTTGAATTTAGAGGAATGGTTCCGAATTCGAATGAATGGAATGAAAGTTCTCTAAAATATAATCAGCCAAGATTAATTCGATTTAAGAGACTAAATTCATTATTAAAAGCATTTGACTTAACTCGAACAGAAAAACAAAAAAATAGTCTTTGGACAATATTAAGCGGAAAGAAAAAAGTTAAGGAAAGTGAAATGACAAAAAATGAAATTGAACCTTTCTTGCGTGGAGACTTTATCCATAAAAGAGAATCTGCTGAATATCCAAGAATTCAAGAGTTGATTGAAAAAGAAAAATCGTTTGATTCAGATACTTTCGAACAAAGAGATATTTATTCATTCTATCATCATTTAATGAAATATAGAATCGAAATTGATAAAGTTCTTAGACATAATAGTGGAGTTTTAGAAGCAAGTAGTCTAGGATTTAGGTCAGCGATTTCACTCACATCTGAATTAAATAATGACTTATATAAAAAAGTAGAGCAAATTGATGAAATGCTATTTGAAATCATCAACCCGAAAAACCTAACATTTGGAGAAGATATTCTAATCAAACAATATGGATTTCCAAAAGAGGATTTGGATGCTATTGATATGGACAATTATTAAAAAACGTTTTACAACAACGTGTATAGTTAATGCGGCAGATGGTTAAGAAGAAGATTTCTTCTTACTTTTAATCCAAAAAACAAAACTGAAAAAGCACAGACAGCTCACTGTCGCGCTTTTTCCCGAACGGAATTTTCGCCAGTCACAAACTGGCTCACCCAAACGCAAAAGCGCTCGGCTGAAATTCCGCACAAACCATACACGAACACGTTGTGCGTCAGCTAAAAAACGATACTACTGAATTCAGATTATCAAACAATACTAGCAAGATAACTATGATGGATGAAACTTTTCAGGGACAACTTCGAGCATTTCTAAAAAACAACTATTCCATTGACTTGGCGACAAGCAGACGATTTTGGAATTTAGGTCAATTCCAAACTTTCCCGAAATAGACCTGACTTGTTTTTTTCTGAATATGGACTTCAAAGCTGTTCTGACAGGCAAATCAGGTTTTTGTAACATATATGAAATGAAGACTAAATATTTGGTTTTAAGCTCAAAATCAAATGCTATTGTTTGCTTCCTTTCGATTTTCAACAACGCTGAATCGACAGTTGGTGGTGGCAAAAAACTTTTAGGGCTTATCTCATAAAGAAAATTTAAATCATAGAAAGTATGATAAAGAACAGTCAATGGGTTGTAAATCTTATTTGAAAACAGTTTTTGTGCAGGCTCTGACTGTAGGACAATTGAGCCTCCCATAAAATTTTCTACATTTTCAAACATCAGATTTTTAAAAATTTCAGACGTAATCCCATAAGGTATATTCGACACCACCCTAAAAGGATATTTCGGAACCCTAAAATTTTTAAAATCACACCCAATAACTTGGACGTTTTGAGCATTAGCAAATTTTTTTCTCAAATTCTGAGTTAAATCAGCATCGTTTTCTATTGCAATAACTTTTTGGACATTTCGTAATAGGTGAACAGTGAGAAATCCCTTTCCTGCCCCAATATCTAAGACCGTATCTTGATTATTTATATTTGCTTGTTTTATCGCATCTTTTATTAGCACCTTATCAATAGTAAAGTGCTGACCCGTGAAACGAACGGGCAATTTCTTTTTTGTCATTATTTGCTTCTTACAGGTGAATACTTGAATTCAAATCGCGGAGAAGTGAATAGACAGTATTACCTGACATAGCAACTATGACAACGCCACGCCTTCAATAAAAAGACGAAACATAGAACATATAGAATGCGAGTCTATACCTAAAAGATTATTGGAAATTTATTCAGGACTGTCTATCACTTAGATAGAAGCCCAAGGTCTACTATAGTACATAATGCAAAAATCGAATTGTTTGAGTGCGAAAATATTAACTTTGCTTCGAATAACAAAGAATAAATTGAAAGAAAAGAAAGCCGAACGCACAACATTGTATAAGCGTAATGCGGGTTAAATGGCTAATATTGAGCATTTTTCTTCCTAAGAAACTTTGTGGGATGCGGAAAGTGAATCGCTCCGAAATCCCGCACTACGCTTATACTTGACCGTTGTAAACAATTATCAAGACGAATGATATTCACAGAAAAAACAAAAGGAAATGAGTTGTACGTCTATATGAATGGAACGTTGATTTATAAAAAGTGGTTGGAAACTGGACAATCGAAAGTTTTTGATGTGATGGCTTACGATAAATACACTTTGAAATCAATTAAAAAAGGGGAATAATTTGACTGAATATAATTTAGAATATTTGAATTCTCTAATAGAGAATAAGGTAGAAGAAAGCCTTAATCTTGAATACAAATCTTCAGGAGCTTTAGGTAAACAAAATAATAAAACAACCGAAATATCTAAAGATGTAAGTTCCCTTGCAAATTCAGATGGTGGAGTTATTATTTATGGAATTGCAGAGGATGAAAACAATCATCTTCCAAAAGAAATTGACCCAATTGACCTTAAGCAATTCTCTAACGAATGGCTGGAGCAAATAATTGAAAGTAAAATTCGACCTAGATTGGCAGATTTTAAAATATATCCAATCAATATTGACTCAAACAAAGTTGTCTACGTTGTCGAAGTCAAAAAGAGTAATACAGCTCATCAAGCTGAGGATAAAAGATATTATAAACGATTTAACTTCCAATCAACTGCAATGTATGATTATGAAGTTAGGGATATTATGAACAGGAGTAAAAACCCTGTAATTTCTTTAGATTTTAAATTTAAAAATCAACACAAGGAAATAATTATATATGCAATAAATTCAGGTTCCGTTTATGCCAAATATGTAAATGTAAAATTTAGAATTCCCAAAAAGATTTGTGAGGAAAAATATTTTAATTCATTCAACCACGAAATTTTTGAGATTAACACTGACAATACAATAAGAGACGTACTAGATGTTCAAATTTTAGGAATGGGAAACGTTAGTGAGAAATACGGACCTTCTAGGTATGAGCCAATATTACCAAAACAAAGATTTAAGTTAACAGAAATAAAATTGACTAACTACCCTTTCGATTATGAAAATATATTAGAATGGGAAATATTTTGCGATAATTCTGAACCAATAAAAGGAGAAGTAAGATTCGCTGATTTATTAAATAAATAACTGTTTACAACAATGGCTATAAGTAATTGCTTGTTCTCGCCTATTTCTGAAAATCCTCGCGGATTTTCAGCTTGGTGTGTACTTGCAAAATTACGTACTAATCCACGCAACTACTCATAGCCGAGACCGTTGTGCACAATTAAAAATCATTCAACGCAGAAATGACCGAAAAACTAAAGAAGAAGAAGAAAATTCAAGAGCTGAATAAAGCTCTGAAACTCTCGACTAAAATTGTACCGTTTATAATCGGAATTTTTGCTTCCCTTTTGGGCGTAATAACGACTTACCAAGAGATAAGTAAAAAAGGAGAAACTCAAAATATCGGAACTCAAATAGAGAATTTAGATGATATCTCTAAAGATTTGAAAAACCTACAAACGTTTGTTGAAAGTCAAAAGAAAAAATTAGCGTCTGAAAACGAAGCATTAGAAAATTTACGGAAAGAAAAAGAAAACTTAAAACCTCTGGTTGAAGCTGATAAGAAAATATTAGAAGCTGTATTTTTGGAGCAAGAAAAACGCCAACAAAAAGAAGTTTGGTATGAAAGAGCTTTTGGATTTTTTATTGGAATATTTAGCTCATTAATTGCCTCTTTGCTATTCATTTGGATAGATAGAAAGAGAAAATCAAAAGTTGAAATAGATTCTGAATAAAAAACGAAACAAAAATAACTGTGCACAACACCGTGTAAAGTTCATTGCTCGAAATTTTTCCATCGGAAAAATTCTCGCATTATTTAACTATATTTAATTCAGGAATCAATTCGTTAGCCTAGCCTCTCGCTTTTTTTCCAACGGAATTTTCGCCAGTCACAGACTGGCTCACCCAAACGCAAAGCGCTCGGCTGAAATTCCGCAACAAACCTTACACGAACACGTTGTGCCCAATTTCGTTGATGAGAGATATTGAAAAATTAATAAGAGAAATTATACCTCCACCAACTCGAGAGGAACGAGAAGGCTTTACTAATGACAAAATAATTTCTGGACTTAATGAAGAAGAATTTTTGGCAGTTGAAAAAAGACTAATTCAGGAATTGGATAAAAATGATGATCTTTTGATTGCACAAACTTTAGCAGAAATGAAATCCGAAAATGCACTGCCTGTTCTTTCAAAACGTCTTAATGAAAAAGATTCTCATTTTGAAAAAATCACTTGGGCTGCACTAATAAATGATTTGAAAAATGGAGATTCCGAAATGGAACAAATAGCTTTTGAGGAATTTGAAAAACTTGAATTCATTTATGCTGTTCAAGGTTCAATTTTTATGGAATTAATAAAGTTCAAAAGCCCAAGAATAAATAAACGGATTGAAAAATTTATTGATCACAAATACGACCTAGTTGCTATACATGCAAAAAAGGCTCTGAATGATAATGCACATGCAGATTCATTCTATAACAATGAATCCAAAAAATGGTGGAATTTTGGAAATAAATAAACTGGGCACAACAACGCGTATAGTTTATACTACCATTGTGTTTAAGTAGAAGAATTATTCCTACAATTTGTATATTTAACTAATCGGAAAATTGGCAAGTCAGAGCCTTGCTGTTTTCCTCCAACGGATTTTTCGCCGCAAGCGGCTCATCCGAAGCTAAAACAGCTTCGGCTCAATCCGTACAAACCATACACGAACACGTTGTGCACAATTGTAGAAAATGAAAGACCAATTAGCTTTTGAAATTAAATCAAGAGATGGATTTAATAATCTACAAAGTGGAATTTCCAAAAGCCAACGACATTATATTGATTTTTTAGTTTCAGGAAAATCTCTTGGTGAAATTCTAGGAGCGGAAAAACTTGACCTAATTGGAAATTTTGGTTGGACTGAAAGCTATGAATATGAGAATGAACAAGTAAGCGAGTTTTTGAAAGAGAAAAAACCAACTCTCGAAACCGATAGGAATATGTTTTATGTATGCCCAGAATGTGGAGGAATCAGCTGTGGAGCATTGACTGGAAAAATTAGCGAAACCGAAAACGAAATCATTTGGAGTGATTTTGCATACGAAAACAACTATGAGGACTATGATTTGACCGAATACAAAAACATTGGACCATTCATATTTGATAAAAAGCAATATCATAAAAAAATGAACGAATTGATAAAGTAGATTGAAAATCAACTGTGCACAACAACGTGTATGGTCAATACTACCGAATTTTTCCAGCGGAAAAATTCTCGCTTTAATTAACTATATTTATTTCATGAAACAGTTCGTTAGCTCAGCCTCTCGCTCTTTTCCAACGGAATTTTCGCCAGGCAAGCTGGCTCATCCGAAACGCGAAGCGTTCGGCTGAATTCCGTACAAACCATACACGAACACGTTGTACCCAATTATTTGAAATCACAAAAAACATATAATTTACAAATCACAAAATCTCCAGACTCTAAAATTTTCAGTCAGGTTGCTGATTTCATAATTGAAAAGCTAAATGGTAAAATAACCGAACAAGTTGATGGGATTGAACAAAAATACTGGGATTTCAAAATTGATAAGATTCTAATTACTCTGCATTCAGAACATTATCTAGGAATAAGTGTGTATGGTCAAGAATCTGAGCAAGTTGAATACTTACTTGAACGGATAAATTCTGAACTAAATTTGATCAAATGAACAGAAAATTAATCTCAATATTTTTACTTGCATTAGTTCTTCATTCTTGTGATCCATTTTATAATGCTAAAATTATTAATAAATCGAACAAACCATTAAAAGTTATATTTGAGTATGATAAAGAAGTAATAAAAAAGAATATCAAACGTAAAATTAGTTTTACACCTGAAGTTGTTTACAACAATGAGAATACAAGAACTTCTTTTGAAATTGATACGATTAACTTCATTGTAACTGCAAATGTCCAAACCAAAGACACATTAGATTTAGAAATGGGAATAGGTACTCAACCAGATTTTAGAAATATTCAAATGATAAAAATTTATGGGACTGACACCATATATTTAAAGAATAACGAAAAAATGATAAAAGCATTTACGGAAAAGGGAAAGTACCATTATGAGTTAATAGTAAAATAACTGGGTACAACAACGTGTATAGTATATTGCTTCGAATTTTTCCATCGGAAAAATTCTCACTTTAATTAACTATATTTATTTCAGGAAACATTTCGTTGGCTCAGCCTCTCGCTTTTGTTTCCAAACGCGGAATTTTCGCCAGTCAAGCTGGCTCATCCAAGCGCAAAAGCGCTCGGCTGAAATCCCGCAACATACCATACACGAACACGTTGTACGTAATTTCAGTAATCGTAGATTATGAGAAAATTGACAAATCGGATTTTGATAATTTCAAGTGGAATTTTGATTTTGACAATCGGAATTTCATTCTTTCTCTACAGCTACAGTAAACAGAAGAGATTTGTTTGTGGAACAGAAACACCTGAATTTTATTGTGGAACTGTTTCGCCCGAATTGACCGAAAGCGGACTAATTGGAAAACAGATTTTTAATACAAATTGTGCAGCTTGTCATAAACTGAACATGAATATTACTGGACCAGCATTAGCGAAAACGGACTCTACTTTACTCTGGAATTGGATGACGTTAAATAATCAAAAAATTGATAGTTCTAAATTCAACGAATTGGGAATTGACTACCATAGAAATCTATGGTCGAAATCAATTAACTCGACTGAATTAAATGGACTTTACGAATTTATAAATGCGGAATAAACTACGTACAACAACGTGTATAGTTTATACTACCGAATTTTTCCAGCGGAAAAATTCTCACTTTAAATAACTATATTTATTTCAGGAATCAATTCGTAAGCTCAGCCTTACGCTTTTTTCCAACGGAATTTTCGCCAGACAAGCTGGCTCATCCAAACGCAAGCGTTCGGCTGAATTCCGTACAAACCATACACGAACACGTTGTACGCAAGCTGAAAAAAAGCCAACCCACGTTCAAGCACATTTGGTTTTTCCCAACGCTCAAAGCCAACGCTGAAAAACCAAAAGAGCTTTCACTTCCCCACCACCACCCGAAAATATTTTGATTTTTTACACAGTTTTTTGAGATATAAATGTAAATTAGTGGACTGAAAACAACGTCAGAAATGAACCGAATTAAGGAAGTGTTGGAAGAAAAAGGAATTAAGCAAACTTGGTTGGCAGAAAAACTCGGCAAAAGCTACAATATGGTAAATGCTTACGCTCAAAACAGACAACAACCAAGATTAGAAACGCTAATGGAGATTGCGGAAATTTTAGATGTTGACGTGAAAGAATTGATAATATCTAACAAAGAGAAAAATTAATGGCAACGGAGAAAGAACTACTTACTGAAATAGAGGCACTCAAAAAGAAATTGGAAGTTGCCAACAACCGAATTAAAACCGAGAAATACGGAATTACTTGGTTGGATGTGCCAGAAGCATTTGAAGAAGAAAGCGAAAACCAACTACCTATTTTAACAGAGGTAAAAGAAAAAGCGATAAAAAATGATGATGGAAAACCAACTCATATCTTGATTGAAGGCGACAATTATCATTCGCTTACTTGCCTTAATTATACGCACAAAGGAAAGATTGACTTAATCTATATTGACCCACCTTACAACACAGGAAAGGACGGTTTTACATACAAAGACAAGAGAATAATTGACAAATTTCCTGATGGGACAACAGTCCCAAAAGACTCGCCATTGCGTCATAGTTATTGGCTTTCTTTTATGCACAAAAGATTAGATTTAGCAAAAGACCTTCTCAAAGACACAGGAAAAATAGTAATAAGCATTGACGACAATGAAGTAGCCAATCTTGTTTTGCTTTGTGCTAAAGTATTTGGAAGTTACAACCAAGTAGCCGTTTTACCCACAATAATGAATTTAAAGGGTAATCAAGATGAGTTTGCATTTGCAGGTACTCACGAATACACAGTAGTTTTTGCAAAAGATATATCAAAATGCAAATTCAATCAATTCGATTTGGATGATTCTGAATTAGAAAAATGGGATGAAGATGATATTGGTCACTTTAAAAAAGGTGCACCAATGAGAGCGACAGGAGAAGAGGATAAAAGAGAAGATAGAGCAGAAATGTTTTATCCTATTTTTATTCAAAATGAAGAAGCGTTTACATTAACAAAACAGGAGCATTCAAAACTTTACGATAAAGAAACTAAAACATTTGATGATGATTTTTTAAAAAAGGTCATATCAAAATATGAAAAAGAAGGATTTGAAACGGTTTTGCCATTTTCAGGAAGTGAATATGGTAGATGGCGTTGGGGATTTTCAGAAAAGAATCGAAGACGATTAAAAACAGATGTAATTGTCAGTCGTACTAAAAACGGTATTTCGCTTTACAAAAAACAAAGACCTGATTTAAACGAGCTACCCACAAAAAAACCAAAATCCCTCTTTTATAAACCAGAATATTCAAGTGGTAACGGAACAGCACAATTAAAAAACATTTTAGGTTACAAGGCTTTCAAAAATCCGAAACCAATTGATTTAATCATTGATTTAATTCAATTAACCACAGAAAGAAAATCAACTGTTTTGGACTTCTTTGCAGGTTCAGGTACGACACTGCACGCTTGTTTAGAACTTAATAAACAAGGGCATACTATCCAAAATATTATTTGTACAAATGATGAAGGGAATATTTGTACAGAAGTTACTTATCCACGAAGCAAAAAAGTAATTGAAGGATATACCGATTTGAAGAAAAATAAAATAGAAGCACTTGGAAACTCATTAAAATTCTACAAAACAGATTTTGTTGGTTCTAACAATATTCTTTCAGCTACTGATGAAGATAAGTCTTCTTTAGCCCACAAAGCAGGTTATTTGCTTTCGATTGCTGAAAACACATTGGAAGAAATTGAATTGAGTGGTTGTTACCAGCTTTTTGAAAATGACAAAAAAGTAACTGCCATTTATTTCAAAGAGGAATTGACCGAAATGGAATCATTTTTAGAAAAAGTGGAAAATATAGAAAAACCAATCTCTTTATATCTTTTTAGTTGGGGAAATAGAAGTGAATTTGAAGCCTTGTTCGACCATTTGGAACACATTACAATCAAAACCATTCCACAACCCATTTTGGAGATTTACAAGAAGATTTACAATATAGTTACCGTATGAGCAGATTTAGTCCATTAGACTTTCAAAAGAAAGCCATAGATAAATTAGTTTCCACTTTTACCAATTTGTGGGGAAATGCAGAACCACAAAGGTTGTTAGCATTTAAATCACCAACAGGAAGTGGTAAAACTTTTATGGTTGCCAATTTTGTGCATAGCCTAAATGGTATGCCAACTTGGGATTATGATAAAGCCTTTATTTGGATTACGTTTTCAGAGGACTTGGCAATGCAGAGCAAAGACAAGTTCCAAGAATATTTTGACACAAATCTTGAAAATGGATTGCTTACAGTTAATGATTTCAAACAAGGTAAACTTCACAAAAACGATATACTGTTTATCAATTGGCAAAAATTAGTTGCTTCTAAAAAAGAAAACCGACTTTTAAGACGGCCAGATGAAGAAGAATTTTTAAAAGAGCAAGGTTTCTACTTTGAGGACTTAATAGAAAACACTCATAAGGAAGGCAGAGAATTTGTTCTAATCATTGATGAGAGCCATAAAAACAGAGATACAGATTTAGCTCAAGAAATTATAGATATAATTAATCCAAAAGTCATTCTAAACGTTTCGGCAACGCCCAAAAATATTCCAGGAATTGACGAAATTGAAGATGGAACAGCAGGTTATGTTGGAGTTAAACGAGAAGAAGTAGTTGAAGAAGGATTAATCAAAGAAAAAATTGCAGTTCAAACCGAAGAAGATTTAGCAAAATATCCAAATAAGGATTTAGACGAATTGCTTTTGGATTTAGCTATTGAACGTCAAAAAGAACTCAAAGAAGAATACAAAACATTAGGAAAAGACATAAATCCTTTGGTTTTAATCCAATTACCAAATGACGATAGTCGTTTAAAAGATGCAGGACAAAAAACCAAAGAAGAAATAGTTTTAGACTATTTACAGAAAAAGAAAATAGACATTGACCGAAAGGTGGCTTTGTGGTTTGATGGCAAACAGAAAAATATGGACTTCATTACCCACAACGAAAGCGATGTTGACTTTATGCTATTTAAACAAGCCGCAGGAACAGGTTGGGATTGTCCGAGAGCACATATTTTGGTAATGTTCAGAGAAATAAATTCGGCCTCTTTTTATGTTCAAACCATTGGTCGGATTTTGCGAATGGCAGAACCAAACCAGAAAGACGATTACAAAAACAATCCGAATTTAAGAACAGGATATTTGTACACGAACTACAAACGTAATGATGTAGAAATTCCTGACCAAGGCAATAAAAACAAACCATTTATCTATACTTCTAAACGAAAAGAAGATTTAGATAACATTGAAGGACTTTATTCTGATTTCGTGTCTCGTGTTGATTATGGCGATTTAGGTCACGCAGTAAAATTTCAAATGAGTTTTTTGAAATCATTTAATAGCTATTTTGATTTTGAAGAAAAAGACCACCCAATTACTCAAAGAGAAAAAATTCAAGCAAAAGGAATTGAAATCAATCCAACACTTACAAATAAATTAATTGTTGATGCTGAATTTACGGACTACGACAAAATCAATTTAGACTTTGCCAAAAAAGGACACGAAGAGGATTATGAGATTTCAAGAAATGACGTTGAGAAATTATTTAATTGGTACTGCTTTCAGCTACTTTCAGAACAAACAGAAACAGAGGCAAAAGTTTCAAACGTTTCTCGTTCTTGGTCGCCTTTAAAATCGGCATTTAGAGTTTGGTTTAAAAGCATTTTTGACCAAGACAGCAATTTGTATTACAGAATTTTAATAAATGATTTAAACAAGGAGCAATCAAGCATTTTTAGACAGGCTTTGACTAAAACCTTGAAAGATTATTATCCAGTAAAGAAAGAATATTTAGAAAAACGTAAAAAGGATATAGAAAAAAGAGAAGCACCACTTTTTGAAATAAAAGAAGAATACACATTTACAGAAGATTATGCAGAATTAACCAAAGATGAAGGAACTTCTGAATTGAGTGCAATTCAACCGTTTTATTTGAAAAAAGAATACAAAGGACGAGATAATGAATTGAGATTTTTAAAATACCTTGAACAGAAAAAAGACAAGTTAGATTGGTGGTTTAAAAATGGAGATTCAGGTAAAGAATTTTACTGTTTAAAATATTATAACACAGCCAAAAAAGAAGAAGCACTCTTCTACCCTGATTGGATTTTGAAATTTAAAGATGGTAGAATTGGAATTTTTGACACGAAAAGCGGAAATACTGCTCAAAACCCTGAAGGACGAGCTGAAGGACTTGCGAACAAACTGAAAGAATTAAATTCTGACGGTGGAAATTATGTAGGCGGACTTGTAGTATTGGAGAATAACCAATGGTATTATTTTAATAACGAAAAGTACTTGTTGGAACCAACTGTAAGCGGAGTTGAGGAACCACAAGCGGAATACGGAGTGAAATTTGACTACGATTACACACCAGGAAAACTGACTGAAAATTGGAAACCATTTAATGAACTGTTTGAATAATGCCAACGCATAAAGCCATACACATTCGCAATTCGCAACAGCCAACGCTGCAACCAAAAATTGCAAAAGAGTATGTCTTTGCCAACGCTGAAAACCAAGCTGAATGAAAAAAAGCCAGCGTACAACAACGTATATAAAAAATAGCGGTTTAATCGCTTAATCGAAACAAAATGAATAAATTAGAGGTCAGTTATAATCCGAAAAGTTAGTGCATAAAAACCGCTACTTTTCATATACAAGACCGTTGTAGGCAATAAACCAGTCTTCTGGTCTTCCCAGAGGGTTTCGGAACCCAATAATGGTCAGGACATCACTTAAAAATCCCCATGAGGGAATCTGGACACAGTCAGATTCCTCCTTGACAAGATTACCGATT
>NZ_JBGFGL010000029.1:0-456 GCF_041224425.1 Psychroserpens sp. XS_ASV72
CGAGACAAGCCTAGTGCAGACAATAAACGTGGTGGACACTACTGCGCCTACCTTTACGGTTCCTGCTGGTACCACTATCGAGTGTGACCAAGATCCAACGGACCTTTCCCTTACTGGTGACGTGACAGATGAGAACGACAACTGCTCAAATGGATTGGAGGCAACTTACACCGATGCAGTGGCTGATGGCTCCTGTGCAAACGAATCTGTAATCACAAGAACTTGGACTCTTGTCGATGACTGTGGAAACGAGACAAACCTAGTGCAGACGATAAACGTGGTGGACACTACTGCGCCTACCTTTACGGTTCCTAATGGTACCACTATCGAGTGCGACCAGGATGCCAACGATTTGACGCTTACTGGTGACGTGACCGATGAAGCGGACAACTGCTCAAATGGATTGGAAGCAACATATTCTGATGCCGTGGCTGATGGCTCCTGTGCAAACGAATC
>NZ_JBGFGL010000020.1:0-2057 GCF_041224425.1 Psychroserpens sp. XS_ASV72
TTTCGTAATCGAAATTCAAAAACCAATTTAAAATCTTTCCAACTAATACAAATCCAATCAAGAATTTGAATACTAGTAACGATTTATTTTTTAAAAATGTGAGCATTTCTTGAATATTATTGCCAACGTGTTCGTGTATGGCTAGTTGTGTGATTTGTTTAGTAAGATAGCAAAAAACGGAATAGGGATTGAGTGGAATTCGCTAGAATTCCGCGAGGGTTCTTTAACGGACAATTAGTTATACACGTTGTTGTAATGCGTTTCTATTCATAATATTGTATTTTCCTTGTCCAGACAAATAGTTTCTCTCCATTCACTGATTTAATTTGTGTTGTCCAGTTATTTTGCTTGTCAAACTCATATTCAAATTCGACTGATACAGGTTTATTTTTTTCTGTATATATGAGTTTGATAATATTTCCGGTATTGTCATAGAAATATTGGGTTGAAAGATTATTATCAGAGTATTTAGTAAAAGTAACAGTCTCTTTTATTATTCGTCTATTATTATCGTATTGATACTCTTTAAAACTATTTATAGTGTCTCTTGAATAGATTACTTTTTTTAAGAGTCCATCTTCATATTCATTCTTGACTTTACGAGATAATTTAGAAGGTAAATTATCTGATGCGCTATAATTAAAGTAATGAGTTTCTATTAAATTATCTTCTGTATCATAGTAATATTTTTCGCAAAGTTTAGTTAGTCCAATGCTATCTCTTTTTGATGTAGTTGCTCTTCCTTTTTTTACATAGATATATGGTTTGTGAATTTGCATGGATATCTTTCTGTTTTTTGAGTCATATTTATATTTCCAAGAAGCAAGCTCTCCGTCTTCATCAAATCTTATAATTTCAATTAAATTAGCTAGAGAATCTCTAACATAGGTTGTATAGGAGTATAGGTTTGGGTCATCTGAAGCGTAATAGATTGTAGACCTTAATTTATTTTTATAGTCGTAAGTGTAATTTCTACAAGTGTAATCGTTTTCATCAAATATATCCTTCTTTTGAATTAAGTTGTCTTTTTTGTCATACTTGTATTTGTAGGTCGTAACTGTGTCTCCGTCTTTATAGAACCAAATCTCATAAGTTGTTTGTCCTTTCTCATTAATCTCCTTGAAGTAATTTGAATAATGAACCCAAGGCGTATTATACCACCAGTTATGAAATCTACTTTTTGTGAACTCAGCACTTGAAAAACCGTAGTGTCCATAATCTCCTTCTGTACTAAATAATTTCATATTCTGCCGATTTTTATCGAGGAAATTGATTTGCTCTCTAACAGTTTTTACTTTTCCATAAATAGTGTCCTTTTGTTGACCAAAGAAAAACGAAAACCACAATAATGATACAGCAAAAATCAGGTTGGATTTATTCATTGTTTTTCCGGTAAATCTATTCGGGTTATTTGTCTTTCAAAAGTCTAAATGAGTGTATTAATTTATTTAGTAAGTAATTCAGTCAGTTGGTTTAGGCAAATGCATTACAACGTGTTCGTGTAAGGTTTGTTGCGGAATTTCAGCCGAACGCTTTGCGTTGGGATGAGCCAGCTTGCCTAGCGAAAATTCCGTTGGAAAAAAGCGAGAGGCTGAGCTAACGAATTGATTCCTGAAATAAATATAGTTAAATAATGCGAGAATTTTTCCGATGGAAAAATTTGAAGCAATTGACCTTACACGTTGTTAGCCATAGTTTTTATCCATTTCATTAATAGCTAATTCTTTCCAATCACTTGAATTATTATTAAATTTTTCTTTGAGTAATTCCGATCCATTAGAATTAATGTATTTGATAAGTTTTGATTCTAGCTTTTGAAATTCCACATATTCCGAAATTTTATCAGGATACTGGATTTTAAATTCCATAAAGTGATGATCCAAAACTTTTACGATCCAATTAATATTCTCTTCATCACTATAAATGTGCTTTCCGTAATCTTTGTAATATTCAGAATCAGAAAACCAAAATTCCATTAATGATGAAAGTGGAATTTCTGTCTTATCTGAAAGATTTGTTACAGTAACTTCTACAACTCCAAATTCGCAAACAAAAGT
>NZ_JBGFGL010000050.1:0-5620 GCF_041224425.1 Psychroserpens sp. XS_ASV72
ATACATTAATTCTAATGGATCGGAATTACTCAAAGAAAAATTTAATAATAATTCAAGTGATTGGAAAGAATTAGCTATTAATGAAATGGATAAAAACTATGGCTAACAACGTGTAAGGTCAATTGCTTCAAATTTTTCCAGCGGAAAAATTCTCGCATTATTTAACTATATTTATTTCAGGAATCAATTCGTTAGCTCAGCCTCTCGCTTTTTTCCAACGGAATTTTCGCCAGGCAAGCTGGCTCATCCCAACTCAAAGCGTTCGGCTGAAATTCCGCAACAAACCTTACACGAACACGTTATGTGCAATATCTACAACCGCCCAGAAAATAATGAAATTATTCAATAGAATATTTAATAAAAAAAAGAAAACTAAGATTTCAGAATTAACAACTATAACTAGAACTGAAACTTTTGAAGGCTTTTCTATTCCTGGAATAATTCACAATATGCAATACCATTTCACTGACTTACAGGTTTATAGTGACGGTTTGATTTCTTGCTGGGAAATGGTTGATTTATCTATGCTGAAAGATAAAATTAATAAAGGTTGGATCGTAACGAAAATACCAAATGGAGAAGCAATTTCAATTTTTAATTTAGGGCATTGGTATATAGAACAAGGTGAATGGGAACATTCAAAAGAATCATTACATGAATTCATTCATTCTTTAGTTAAAAGGTTAAATCCGACTCTAGAAAATCTTCATAATTATAAAGGAAACAATTCCAAGACAATTGGAAAGGCGAATGTTGCAAAACACTTTATTCCTTCCCCAAAACCCTATTATTTTGATGACCCTGAATCAATACTACCTAGTAAAGTTAGCGGAGAAAAATTTTACTTCTTTTTTAGAAATAGTGATGATAAAACATACTTAGCAGAATTATCAATTTATAAAAATGGAAGAGTTGAAATAACCAATTTACCATCTAAAAAAGTTTTTGATTTTTCGGACTTGAAAAGGTTAATAAATGAGGATTTATTAGTAACCGAATTAAAAATTGGTGAAACTGTAACTGTTTTAAATTTAGGTTCTTTTAAAATTAAATCAGGAAGTGGAGTCGACATAAATTTCAAATTAAATGAACTTACTGATAAATTGAATGAATTAAATGGCAAAGAGAATAGCATTGCAAAATGTTCAAGAATTTTCGAAGACTACAAAAACAATCCTACCATAAAATTAAAAGAAGAATTAAAAAAAGCTTACGAAGCCGTTCCTGAACATCAGAGAATCTTTGTTGGAACAATGGACACCAAAGATTATGAAGTACGTCAGATTTTATATGGTAATATTGCAAAAAAAGAATGGGAAGATGATTATGGAACTGATTATCCTTATGACGATATGCCTAGACCATTAGACGAATAAATACAGCACATAACAACGTGTATAATGTATTGCTAGGTTGGTAATAGAAGGAAAATTTCCCACAAATTAGTATCTTTAAAAAAATTGGAAAAGTCACAGGTCAAGCCTTGCTCCTTTTCCAACGCAGTTTTGCCTACCTAACGGCTGATTCGGCAAAAGCCAAACTCAATTCGCAAGGCTCACTCGCAACACACCATACACGAACACGTTGGCAATAATTTGAATAATAAATAATGGCATTATATAAATCAAAAAATCCAGCTCTAAGCACTGAAGTTTTTACCAAAGCAAAAAGGATTGATACTTCATCTGAAGTAATGACTATCAATGGGACTGTAAACAAAGCTGCATTACTCGGATTAATTGTTCTATCATCTTCACTTATAACTTGGAATTTATATCAAGAGACTCAAGATTTTCTATTATTAAAACCTTATGTAATTGGAGGTTCAATTGCAGCTTTTATTGTAGCATTAGTTATAATATTTATTAATACTACAGCACCATATTTATCACCTGTTTATTGTGGTCTTGAAGGATTAGCTTTGGGAGGTTTATCTGCATTTATGGAAGCTAAATTTCCTGGTATAGTATTACAATCAGTTATTTTAACATTTGGAATTCTATTCAGCTTATTGACTATTTATAGGTTGGGAATAATTAAAGCTACTGAAAACTTTAAACTTATTGTTGCTTCTTCAACAGCAGGAATTGCAATTTATTATATAGCTTCTCTTGCTGGAGGCGTTCTTGGTTTCCAGTTGCCTTATATACATGACAACTCAACAGGTGGAATTATTTTTTCTTTATTTGTTGTTGTAATTGCATCGCTAAATTTAGTAATTGACTTTGACTTTATTGAAAAAGGTGCTGAATCAAAATCTCCTAAATATATGGAGTGGTATGCTGCATTTGGATTAATGGTTACTATAATTTGGTTATATCTTGAAATTTTAAGATTATTAGCTAAGTCTAGAAGTAGGAAATAAAACTATTGCCAACAACGTGTAAAGTTTATGGCTCGGTTTGTAATAGAAAGAATAATTCTTACAAATATTTATATCTTTATTAAATCGGAAAACTCGCAAGCCAGAGCCTTGCTGTTTTCCTCCAGCGGATTTTTCGCCGCAAGCGGCTCATCCGAAGCCAAAACAGCTTCGGCTCAATCCGCAACAAACCTTACACGAACACGTTGGCAACAATAAAAAAACAAATAATGAAAATTTTATATTTAGGGATTCTAATGACTCTTCTTTTAGGATGCAGTTCTGACAGAAGTACAGCAACTGAAAATAATGGTGAGAATAATTTTAATTGCAATGCAAATAATGGATTATATCCTGAGGCCTTTTTAAATATATCTTCGTTAGAAGATGTAGAAACTTTCTTAGAAAATCCATATAAAGAATTTTATGAATTAAGAGTCTCGAATTTGGATAATCTATCCTTTTTAAGTTGTGTAGAAAAAGTTGAGTGTTTATATATCTCAAATTGTGGCACATCAGATTTAAGTAGTTTATCTAATCTTTTAGAAGTATCCAACTTGTTCATATCGAATATGCCATCTTTAATCAATTTAAATGGATTAAATAATCTTAGTTCAGTAAATTATTTAGAAATCAGAAATAATTCTTCCTTAATTAATTTCGTTGGTTTAAATGGAGTAGGATGGATAGAATATATGAGTGTTACTGACAATGAATCTTTAATGAATCTTGAAGGATTAGATAATCTCAACACATTAGGAGTACTAAAAATAGAAGACAATAGTAGTATTCAAAATTTAGAAGGTCTTAATAACGTAGAAACAGTAAATTTCGATGGTTCTTTCACCAATTGTAATGGAACGCCAATAGGACTTAGATGGGAAATATCCAACAACTCAAATCTTTCCTCAATATCTGCAATTAATAATATCAGTGGAGATTTGAGCAATTATTATCTGGAAATAAATTCTTGCCAAAATCTTACAGATCTTGGAAGTTTTGATAATCTTTTAAAATTAGGGAATTTTTGGATAAGTGGTTGTCCGATTACTTCATTAAATTGTTTTCCTTCTCTAACAGAGACAGGTTATTTGACGGTTTGGGATTGTGATAACTTGGAGTATATGAACTTTCCTGCACTTCAAAAGCTATCTTACCTAAATATAAAAGAGAACAATCTTTTAAATAATATCAGTTTTAATAGTTTAGTGGAAATATCTGGAGGTGGTAACGGTGACTTCAGTGCTAAAATAGAAGGAAATGATAGCCTTTCAACTTTAGCAGGTTTAGATAATTTAGAATACAATGAAAAAATAATATGGATAAACATTTTTTATCAAGACTTTGAAAACCCTTTATTAAATGTATGTGCGTTAAGAAAATTATACTTGAATCAAATAATGAATGGGGTAAATGAAAATCAGATACATTTTAATACAATGTGTTGGGGCAATGCAGGTTTTCCATACTCTAACATAAGTGATTTTGACTCAATTTGTGACTGTAATTAATTACTGTTGCCAACAACGTGTATAGTTAATGCGTCAAGTCGGTTAAAAAGAAGATTTTTTCTTACTTTTAATCCAAACAACTAAACTGAAAAACCACGACCGCTCAGCTGTCGCACTTTTTCTCCAACGGAATTTTCGCCAGCCTAAGACTGGCTCACCCAAACGCAAAGCGCTCGGCTGAAATTCCGCACAAACCATACACGAACACGTTGTGTGTAATTTAGTAATCTCAATCGAAAAGAAATTTAATGGGAATATTTAACTTTCTAAAAAAGAAGAAAACACCAATTGACTTTTCGAATGAAAAAGTTATAGAACTGACTCGAAAATCGGAATTACTCGGACAAACTTTAATCGAAAACGGACTTGGATTCCATGTAGATCATTTATCACAAATTCGCCTTGCAGCCGACAATAAAAATGAATCAGAATTTAGGAAATTAGTACTCAGTCGAGAATTATTTGGAGGAGCTGGAGCTCTTTGGGAAATTCACATTGAAAACCCAACTGAATACAAAAAATTCAACATACAGTTTGCCGAATATATTGATTTACTGAAACGTATGGGAATTAAAAACGGACGTGTAAATCAAATTCAGAAAGCAATGGCAAAACTAAACTGAAACAAAACTACACACAACAACGTGTATAATGTATTGCTTCGCAAGTTGGTTAAGTGAATGATCTAGATAAAATTTGTAACTTTAGTTTGCGGAAAAATAACAAGTCAGAGCCTTGCTGTTTTCCTCCAGCGGATTTTTGGCCACAAGTGGCTCACCAAAGCTAAAACAGCTTCGGCTCAATCCGCAACACACCATACACGAACACGTTGGCACTAATACTAATATGAAAAAAATCTTTTACTTATTCATACTTTTTATTAGTCAAAGTATATTAAGTCAATCTCAAGAATACGAAAAAATATTTTGGGACTTAGTTGATGTCAAGCTCTATCCAGATACTTATACAGAAATAGGTTATACAAAAAAAATCAATTTTGATACATTTTCCCTTCATTTAAAGCTATTTAAAAAAAGAAAAACACTCACTTATAATAATGGAATCACAAAGGAGGAAAGCATAACATTCTCTAAAAAAGAAAAAAGATTATTAATAAGAGAACTCAAGAAATCTAAAACATACACTTGGAATTTATCTAATGAAAAGGAACTAATACAAGTTGAGTCGTCAAATGCTTTAAATTTTTTAATGGTTGATAGAAATCGTGAATTAAGAATTATTTCTAAACCGATTTTTATTCGAGATAATGAAATAGTCTGTTTATTCAGCAGTCATTTTTGCTGTGGTCATTATTATGGTCATGCAACATTATGCTTATACAAAAAAGTTAATGGAAAATGGAAAAGGTGGATTCATCTAACTCATGGAGATTACTAAAAAAAGTACTAGTGCCAACAACGTGTATAGTTAATACTACCGAATTTTTCCAGCGGAAAAATTCTCACTTTAATTAACTATATTTATTTCATGGAACATTTCGTAAGCTCAGCCTTACGCTTTTTTCCAACGGAATTTTCGCCAGTCACAGACTGGCTCACCCAAACGCAAAGCGTTCGGCTGAATTCCGTACAAACCATACACGAACACGTTGTAGGCAATAAACCAGTCTTCTGGTCTTCCCAGAGGGTTTCGGAACCCAATAATGGTCAGGACATCACTTAAAAATCCCCATGAGGGAATCTGGACACAGTCAGATTCCTCCTTGACAAGATTACCGATTGAGATC
>NZ_JBGFGL010000052.1:0-390 GCF_041224425.1 Psychroserpens sp. XS_ASV72
CACTCGATAGTGGTGCCAGCAGGAACCGTAAAGGTTGGATCAGTAGTATCCACCACATTGATGGTCTGTATCTGTATGTTCTCGTTACCGCATTCGTCTACAAGTGTCCAGGTTCTGGTAATGGTGTACTCATTTGCACAGCTACCTTCAGTGATTGCATCAGAATATGTTGCCTCCAATCCATTTGAGCAGTTGTCTGTCTCGTCCGTCACGTCACCAGTAAGTGTCAAATCGTTGGCATCCTGGTCGCACTCGATAGTGGTGCCAGCAGGAACCGTAAAGGTTGGATCAGTAGTATCCACCACATTGATGGTCTGTATCTGTATGTTCTCGTTACCGCATTCGTCTACAAGTGTCCAGGTTCTGGTAATGGTGTACTCATTTGCACAG
>NZ_JBGFGL010000056.1:0-254 GCF_041224425.1 Psychroserpens sp. XS_ASV72
GTATCCTCAACGGTAATGGTCTGGTCAAGTGACACTGAGTTTCCGCATTCATCGGTAGCGGTCCAAGTTCTTGTGATGGTTTCGGTGTTACCACAACCAGGAGCTGAAGCATCGGAATAAGTTACGGTCACGTTACCACAAGTATCGGTGGCCGTAGCCGTTCCAGTAGCTGCAGGATCGGTACTTTCGGTACATTCCACGGTAGCATCGCTAGGCAATGTAAGCACTGGCGCAGTAGTGTCCACGACGTTTAT
>NZ_JBGFGL010000002.1:0-241 GCF_041224425.1 Psychroserpens sp. XS_ASV72
GCGATGCCGGTGACACCGTGACCTACAGTATAGACGGCGGCCCATCGGTAACAGGCGTGATACCTGCTGACGGTACGCTTGAGATCGCAGTTGTGGGGATCACCTCAGCGACGACCATCGATGTCAGCAACGTTTCCAATATGAGCTGTGACCTTGACCTTACGGGCGTTAGCGCTACGATCACCGTCGACCCGCTTCCGAATGCCGGTATAGATGGTGCAGTTGAAATTTGTGGAAATCA
>NZ_JBGFGL010000012.1:0-262 GCF_041224425.1 Psychroserpens sp. XS_ASV72
ATTAAATAGATTCCACAAATTGTAAGCACTATTTTGAGTTTTATGTTATCGAAAGCCCATGCAAAAGCTAAGTAAGCAATTCCAATTAAGCAAAACATAGTTATGTTAAGTATTTTGTTTGTTTCGTAATCGAAATTCAAAAACCAATTTAAAATCTTTCCAACTAATACAAATCCAATCAAGAATTTGAATACTAGTAACGATTTATTTTTTAAAAATGTGAGCATTTCTTGAATATTATTGCCAACGTGTTCGTGTATGG
>NZ_JBGFGL010000033.1:0-366 GCF_041224425.1 Psychroserpens sp. XS_ASV72
TCTATACTGTAGGTCACGGTGTCACCGGCATCGCCACTGACCACGAACTCCCCGTCGTCGCCAGAGCACACGCTAGGTGCGGTAGCAGATACCGTAACGGCGTTCGGAAGCGGGTCGACGGTGATCGTAGCGCTAACGCCATTCAGGCCACGGCCACAGCTCCTACTGGAAACGTTACTGACATCGATGGTCGTCGCTGAGGTCATCCCCACAACCGCGATCTCCAGCGTACCGTCAGCAGGTATCACGCCCGTTACCGATGGGCCGCCGTCTATACTGTAGGTCACGGTGTCACCGGCATCGCCACTGACCACGAACTCCCCGTCGTCGCCAGAGCACACGCTAGGTGCGGTAGCAGATACAGTA
>NZ_JBGFGL010000011.1:0-411 GCF_041224425.1 Psychroserpens sp. XS_ASV72
GCATTCAACAGTTTGGTCAGTGACAGAACAGTTTGAGAGGTCAGGGATGGTCCCGTCGTCAAAAGTAAGCGTTACGGTGGTGCTTGAGCTGTTTCCGCAATCATCGGTCACGGTGTATGTTACGTTTATGGTACCGCAAGGTCCGCAAGTCGTGTTCAGGTTGCTGAAGTCGTAGTCAGAGGTTACCTGACCGGTAAGGTCGTCATCACAGGCATCCGTGGCACATGCTTCAAGGGCTGCTATGTTCGCAGAGTTCCACGCATCCGCTAGAGCCTCGTTGTCCGTGTCGGAACATTCGACCACCGTATTTTCCACCGTACAAGCGGAAAGGTCAGGGGCTATGGTGTCCACTACGGATATGGTCTGGTCAAGTGACACTGAGTTTCCGCATTCATCGGTAGCGGTCCAAGT
>NZ_JBGFGL010000025.1:0-466 GCF_041224425.1 Psychroserpens sp. XS_ASV72
CACCGGCATCGCCACTGACCACGAACTCCCCGTCGTCGCCAGAGCACACGCTAGGTGCGGTAGCAGATACCGTAACGGCGTTCGGAAGCGGGTCGACGGTGATCGTAGCGCTAACGCCCGTAAGGTCAAGGTCACAGCTCATATTGGAAACGTTGCTGACATCAATTGTCTTCTCCGCATTTGTCCCCACCACTGCTATCTCAAACGTACCGCCCTCAGTTATCACGCCTGTTACCGATGGGCCTCCGTCTGTATGGTAGGCCGCTGGGCCACCGGAATTGCAACTGGTAAAGAGCTTCCTTGTATTTCTAGGGTACGAGTGGGTGGCGGTAGCAGATACCGTAACGGCGTTCGGAAGCGGGTCGACGGTGATCGTAGCGCTAACGCCCGTAAGGTCAAGGTCACAGCTCGTATTGGAAACGTTGCTGACATCGATGGTCGTCGCTGAGGTAATCCCCACAACCGC
>NZ_JBGFGL010000062.1:0-18093 GCF_041224425.1 Psychroserpens sp. XS_ASV72
TCCAATCAACAAAACTGAAAAACCATGACCGCTCAGCCGTCGCGCTTTTTCTCCAACGGAATTTTCGCCAGTCGCAGACTGGCTCATCCCAGCGCAAAGCGCTCGGCTGAAATTCCGCACAAACCATACACGAACAAGTTGGCAGTAATTTAAGCGAATGATAAGTATTGACTATAAATTAGAAGATGCAGGTTGGGCAATTTCTGAAATTGGTAACGGGAAAGAAATTATAACAATTACTGTTTCTTACTTAAATGATACTCTCAAGCAATTAGCGGAATCAGCAATTAACATCAAAAAAGAAAAATCTAAAAGAGTCATTTTTATGGATGAGCCTGGTGAACATCACTTAGTTTTAAATAGAACATCTGAGAATGAAATTGAGTATGAAGTTTTTTGGTATGATGACTGGACTGATTGGAATGCCATAGAAAATGAAAAATTTGAACGAGTTTTATTTGGAAAAACTAGCATTGTTAATTACGTGAATGAGGTAAGAAAAGTATTAAAGAATATTTGGAATGAATTTGGACCTGAAGAATATCAGCAAAAATGGGTGAATCACGAATTCCCAAAAAACGAGTTAGATTTACTGAATTAAACTACAGCCAACAACGTGTATAGCGTATTGCTTCGAATTTTTCCAGCGGAAAAATTCTCACTTTAATTAACTATATTTATTTCATGGAACAGTTCGTTAGCTCAGCCTCACGTTTTTGTTTTCCAACGCGGAATTTTCGCCAGTCAAGCTGGCTCATCCTAACGCAAAAGCGCTCGGCTGAAATCCCGCAACACACCATACACGAACACGTTGTACACAAGCTCTAAAAAGCCAACCGCACAGTTAAGCACATTTCATTTTTTTCGTGCCTCAAAAAATAAAAAGAGCTTGCCTTTTTCCATTGCCACCGAAATAGGAAATCACAGAATATTTATTATATTAGTCAACCACTGACAAGTCTAAATATTCAAGTCAAATGAAACATTATTTCGGAGAATACATCAGGAATTTAAGAACGGAAAAAGGACTTACTTTAACCCAATTAGGTGCTAAACTTGATTTAGATTCTGCAAATCTTAGCAAAATTGAAAACGGAAAAAGAGAGTTTGATGAAAAAAGACTTGAATTACTAGCTTCTGTTTTCGGTCTCGATATCGAACACTTAAAAACTGAATTTTTTAGTGAAATTTTTGCTAAAAAAATATACGAAACCAATTGCTCTACCGAAGTTCTCAATGTTGCGGAAGAAAAAGTAAGATACTATAGAGAACAAAATGTAAAACAAGGAAAACTTAAACTATAGATGTCTGTAAGAAAAGAACAATTAACTGAATTGGTTCAAAGATACCAAGCCTTCAAAGAAGAGGGACGTCTAGATTTAAGCTCTGAGGAAACTATAAGAACTTGGATTAATGAATTTCTTTCAATCTTTGATTGGGATGTAATGGACACATCGCAAGTGCTTCAAGAGAAAGTTTTATCAAGGGAAGAAAAAGAGAGATTAGAAGAAATTGACTCAACTTCTACTCGACCAGATTACACTTTTAAAATAGGAAATCAAAAACTTACTTTTCTTGATGCTAAAGCAGTTTCAGTTAATATTGAAACAAGTATTTCTTCTGCTTTTCAAATAAAATCTTATGGTTGGTCAATTTCTGGTTCTTGTACATTCTTGACAAATTTCGAAGAATTTGCAATTTATGATTGTACTTATATTCCGAATCGGGAACAGCCAGCGAACTTAGGCAGAACCTATCTAAAAATAGAAGATTATGTTGATAATTTTGATGTTTTAGAAACTCACCTTCTTAAATCTAATATTCTAAACGGAACTCTTGAAAAACTTTATTCAGACACTCTTAAAAATGTAAGTAGTGTTCAAAAATTATCACCTGACTTAGTTTTTGCAGAGGAGCTTTCAAAATTTAGGCTATCACTGGCTACAAATATTGTAGAAAACAATAGCGACCTGATAAGCAATAATGCTGAGCTACTAGCATATCTCACACAAGTAATTATCAATCGTATAATATTTATTAGAATTTGTGAGGCAAGAAGAATTGAAAGAGATGGGTTGTTACTAACCTTTCTGGAAACAGATTTTTGGACTGAATTCAAAAACTCATCTTACAATGATTTTTTCGAACATTATGATGGACCTCTTTTTGATAGAATAAGTGATATCCAAGAACTAGAAATAGACAACGAAATTATTAAGGAATTAATAGATAAACTTTATTATCCTTCACCTTACAGATTTGAAGTTATTCCAACCAAACTTTTAAGTGACATTTATGAAATTTTCTTGTCAAAAAAACTAATAATTGAAGATGGAGAAGTTTCTGAGAAACTAAAACTCGAATATATTAAAACTAATGGAGCAATAAGTACGCCTCAATATTTAGTTCAAGATTTACTAAAGAGAACCATCGTTAAAGAAAGTTTATTAGAAAGAGGACTTGAAAGTATTTCAGACACTAAAATTTTAGATTTTGCTTGCGGTAGTGGCATTTTTCTTATTGAGACTTTCGATTATTTACAAGAAATTTTCATCGATTACTACAAAGAAAATCCATCCGAAGACTTTAGTGATTTCTTTTTTCAGAACTCTGATTTAACAACCCTAACTATTTCTGGAAAAAGGCATCTAATCTCAAATTGTATTTTTGGAGTTGACATTGACCCAGAAGCTGTTGAAGTTGCTCGAATGTCATTATCACTCAAGATTGTTGATAGTTCCGAATTTTATGAAAATTATCAAGAAATTGGAGTTTTTGGTAATCAAATTTTAAATAACGTTGGAAACAATATTAAATGTGGGAACACACTAGTTTCAACCGATATTACTGTAAAATATCCATTAATTGTTTCGGACGAACCGCAACTTTTTAGAACAAATGTTTTTGACTATAATAGTGAGAATGGTTTTTCCGAAATTTTTGATACTAAAGGTGGTTTTGACTATATAGTTGGTAATCCACCTTATGTTGAAGTTAAAAATTATAATGTAGAATATCCTTTTATGCATCAATACATAAAAGAGCAATATGAAACTACAAAAAATGGGAAAATTGATTTAGCAGTAGCATTTGTGGAGCGAGCAATTTCAATTTTAAATGAGAGAGGAAAACTTGGGTTAATTGTTCAAAGGAGATTTTTCAAGACCGATTACGGGAAAAAAATTCGTGAATATATTAGTTCTAGAAACTTGCTTTCTCAGGTTATAGAGTTTGAAAATTCAAATATATTTCCAAATAGGATAACCTATATAGCAACTCTTATTCTTGATAAAGCAAGACCAGAGAATATTTCATTCTTAAAAATTGATTCTGACTTAGAAGAAATCCCTTCTACATTAAGGAGTATTCAACCTTTTGAAAATGATGACACTCAGTTTTCCACAATACCTTCTAGTGGGTTAAATCAAAACCCTTGGAATTTCGAAGATGCTGATTTACTTGCAATAAAAACTTTGCTTTTAGAAAACCACGGAAAATTTGGGGATTTTGCAAAAGTTAAAGTAGGTATTCAAGTTCTTTGGGATAGAGCTTACCATATTAAAGTAACATCAATAAATGATGATGGAACAATTACAGGAAACACGCATCTTGAAGAAGATATTACTATTGAGATAGATGCTTGTCGTCCTTTAATGGTCAATGAAAAATTTTATCCTTTTTGTAATGATGAAACATCGACTTACGTGATTTTCCCTTATGATACGTCATTAGATGAAAACACACCTATTCCATTCTCAGAATTTAACGAACGATTCCCATTAGCTGGTCAATATCTTACTAGATATAAGGATGAAATAACTAGTAATGTAGAAACTTGTGATGGAGAGGAAAATTGGCATCAATTCACAAGAGTTCAAAATCATAAAGCAGTTTACCCTAAAGTCTTACTGCCTATGACCGCAAATGACACATACGCTACAGTAACGCAGAACCCTTTAAATTACTGTGATAATGCTAATATGTTTTTCATTGATATTCCAGAAAAAAGTGAAAATAATTTATTTGCAGTTTCTGGAATAGTTAACTCGACTTTATTTTCTGTTTTAGCTAGGTCAATCGCATTAAGTCAACAGAATGGATATTTTAAGTTTAACAAGCAGTTTATTGAACCAATTCCATTTCCTAAAGAAAATTTCAACACTAATACTGGATTAGTAAGCGAAATTTCGGAAATAGCAATTAGTATTAAACAAACGCAGCAACGATTTAGAAGTTCTTCACCAAGACAAAAGACCACTTTAAAGAATTTGCTTAATACTTATTGGTCTAATCTTGATAATAAAGTCTACGAGTTATACGAATTGACCAATGAACAAATTTCCTTTTTCAATGAAAGAGGAAGAAATATAAACAGGATAGAAATACTTGATAGATTATGATTAATAAAGAAATATCCAAATTTCTAAATGACTTATCTGATAACTTATCAATTGTCAATAAGCTAATTATTGGTACTTATCTTAAATTTAATAACATTGAAATTAAAAACAATAAGTTAATTCTTTCTTGTATACAAGGCAATGATAAGCAAACGGTTGACAATTTTATTGATTTAATAAAACTAAAGAATGGAAAATTTGACTTTGAAGATGTAATTCATTTATTTGAAACTAGTATACCTTCAAAAGATGTCTCTGTAAATGGAGCTGTTTACACACCTAATTATATAAAAGATTACATAGTTAAAGAAACACTTTATAAAATAAAAAATGTTGATTTATCTACTTTAAAAGTAGCAGATATTGCTTGTGGAACAGGAGCATTTTTATATACTGTAGCGCAAGAAATAAAGGCTAAGTCCAACAAAAGTTATTCTGACATTTTCAGCCAAAATATTTACGGTCTTGATATTTCTGATTATACAATTACTCGAGCAAAAATTTTACTCTCGCTCTTAGCTCTTTCTAATGGAGAGGATGAAGAAGAATTTGAGTTTAATTTAATGGTTGGAAATGCTTTAGATTTCAACTGGAATAAAAAAATAAAAGATTTCAATGGTTTCGATATTGTTTTAGGTAATCCACCTTATGTTCGAGCAAAAAATTTAAGCGAACAAACTAAATCGCTTTTATCAAATTGGGAGGTTACAAAGACTGGAAATCCTGATTTGTATATTCCTTTTTTTGAAATAGGTCTTGAATACTTAAAACCAAGCGGTATTCTTGGTTACATAACTGTAAATACTTTTAAGAGGAGTGTTAACGCTAGAAGCCTTAGAGAGTATTTTAAAACTAATCTATTTGACTTAAAAATAATAGATTTTGGTAGTTCACAAATCTTTGCAAACAAGTCTACTTATACCTGTATTGTATTTATTGAAAAACACAAATCAGATGAAGTTAAATACCAAAAAATAACAGCGAAAGATTTTCTAAATAAAAATCTAAAAGACTTTACTCGAATCAATTATAATCTATTAAACACAAAAAAGGGTTGGATTTTAAATAAACCTGATGTTTTAGAGAATATTAAAAAAATAGAAAGTATTGGGATTCCATTAGGAGACAAATACCCAATAAGAAATGGTTTAGCAACATTAAGTAATGATATTTTCATATTTAAGCCTGTTGATGAGGATGAAAATTATTATTACCATCAAAATGGAACACTTCATAAAATTGAAAAAGGAATTTGTCGAGATGTCATTAAACCTAATAGACTAAAGACAGAATCCGAGATTCCTTTATTGAAAGAACAAATAATCTTTCCATATTATCAAGACAATTTTCAAGCAAATAATTTCGACTATAGACCGAATAAAAAAATCGTGTTTGAGGAAGAATACTTCGAAGAAAACTTCCCTGAAGCATACAAGTATTTGAAAGAGAACAAAGTTCAGTTATTAAATAGAGATAAAGGGAAAAAAACGAATTATAAATGGTTTGAATTTGGTAGAACGCAAGCATTGAATGATTCTGGTAAAAAGTTACTATTTCCATATATGGCTGGACAACCTTATTTTGTTTATACAGACCAAGAAGACTTATTACTTTATGCTGGATATGCAGTATATTTTGATTCGGAACGTGAACTAAAAGTATTAAAGCGAATTTTAGAATCTAAAGTGTTTTGGTATTACATTAAAAAAACCAGTAAACCATATTCAGGGAATTATTTTGCTTTAGCTAAAAATTATGTAAAGGATTTTGGAATTTGTAGTTTGAATGAAAATGAGAAGAATTTTTTACTAAATACTGATTCGTCTGAAGAAAGAAATAACTTCCTTTTGGAAAAATATAGAATAAATCCGAAAGTATTAACGGAATAAGCCAACGCTTAAAGCCATACACATTTGCAATTCGCACCAGCCAAAACTCGAACCCAAAATTGCAAAAGAGTATGTCTTTCGCCAACGCTGAATGACAATCTGAACGGAAAAAAGCCAGTGTACAACAACGTATATAAAAAATAGCGGTTTAATCGCTTAATCGAAACAAAATGAATAAATTAAAGGTCAGTTATAATTCGAAAAGTTAGTGCTTAAAATCCGCTACTTTTCATATACAAGACCGTTGTACTGCATTTACGAAATGAAATACCGAACGAATAAATATCTGACTTTAAAAGGCAAAATTGAGGAAATTTCTCTTCCTGACTCTGCTTATGGAGAATGGATAGTTTATGAGAACGATGAACCTAAATTTCACGTAAACATTTTTAATTACGAATCGAAAAGTGACTGTTTGGTAAATGTGATTATGACTGAAAGTAAATCGGAGTTTAAAAGTATTCTGAAGGACATTAATGAACGATTCAAACGGAATTTAACCTTGTCATCCAAAACAAACTTCGGAATTAAATTAAATTCAAAGCTTATTGAATCGGAATTAGATTCTTTACCATTCGAATGGCTTGAGCATTATACCGCATTGATAAAAGCACCTTGGGAAAAATATCCTAACATCAATCCAAGCGATATGTTTTGGAGAATGGGAAAAGGAGAAGATGCCATTTCAATTTTTGCACGATATTACAACTCGCTAAATCGGACTGAAAAGAATGAGTTTGAAAAAGAATTTAAACCGACAGCTGAATGGGCTGACTTTTATGAATAAAAAACGCAGTACAACAATGTATAACCGCAATTACGGCGGATTCGACTACGTCCGAATCCACTCGGAATTGCTAAAGTCTGTACTTAACCAAAATTATCGTATATTTAAACCGTAACTGACGGTTATACGAGACCGTTGCCCACAATATGAAAAAACTGCTCGCAATCATAATTCTGCTTATTTCTAATTTTAGTTTTTGTCAATTAAAATCAGTAATTATTGACAGCGAAACGAAAGCAGTAATTCCTTATGTAAATATTTGGATTGAAAATGAAAATGCTGGAACAACTTCTAACGAAAAAGGTGAATTTTCAATAGATATTACAAATGGTAAATTTTTGATATTATCAAGTTTAGGATACGAAAAAAAGAGAATTGAAATATCAACAATTTCAGAAAGAATAGTTCTAAATCCCAAAATAACAGAACTGAATGAAGTCATCATTAGTTCAACTAAAGAGCAAGAAGAAAGCGTCATTGGAAAGTTTAATGATTTGGATGTTGGATATTATTATGGCTCTTTTGACAAACCTGAAATAAAAGCAAGATATTTTCCTTTTGATTCAAGCTACGTAAAGACACCTTATCTTAAAAAAATTAAATTTAGAATTTACAGTAATATTCGAAATGCAAAATTCAATATTAGACTTTATTCAATTGGAGAAAATGGAGAACCAAAAAATCCTATTTACGAAAAAAACATCATTGGAATTGTAAAAAAAGGAACGAAAAATATCGAGCTTGATTTGTCGGAATTAGATATTATGTTCCCCAAAAACGGAGTTTTTATTAGTTATGAGTGGTTAATTATACCAGAAAATGAATTCAAAGCTTCATTTCCAATAAAAGATTCTAAAAAGCGAATAGAAAAAATAATGTACGAACCTAAAGTTGGATTTTTACCGAGTGAAACAGACGAGAATAGCTGGACTTATAAAAATGGAAAATGGGAAAAAGTTAAGGCATTTGATACGAAAACCAATCACCCAAAAGAATACATAAATAAATTTGGACTTTTAGCAATAGAAATGACATTGACAAATTAAAAAATACTGTGGGCAACAACGTGTATAGCTCATTGCGGCTGAATTCCTAATCGAAATTCATTGCAATTTGCTATCTTTCGGTCACGGCGGAAAATCCTCGCGGATTTCCCGCAACGAGCCATACACAAAACCGTTAGCCACAAGCTAAAAAGCCAGCCGCACAAACAGCACATTTGGTTTTTGCCGACACGAAAGCCAACGCAGAAAAAACCAAAAGAGCTGTTTTTCGCCAAGGCTCGAAAGGAAACTCATTGAAATTTTGTAGCTTTGTAACAATCTGATGAAAATTTTAACTTACATATTAGCCTTCACGGTAATCTTTCTCTCGGTAAAACCAGCGATTGATGCTATTCCGTTTTCGTCAGAAACCCAACAGACTTGCTGTAGCAGTAGTAAGTGTAATCCAATTTCTGACAATCATAATTCAGAAAATCAGAACGAACAAAAAGATAACGGAATGTGTAATCCATTTCAAATTTGTGGCTCTTGCCTTTTGATTTGTGTTAGTACACCTTTTTTTCCAGCGTTACAGACTGATTTTTCAACCGAAGAGTTCTTCGGATACCAATCATTTATAGCTTCTCAATTCATTTCTGACTTTTGGCAACCGCCACAATTTGTTTAACAACACTTTCGACCACAGAAAAGAACCGAAACTTCGGTTCAACTTTTAGTTAAACAATTTAAATTCAGAAAAATGAAATTTTCAAATATTTTCGTTATGGCTATCACATTTATGTTAGCCTCAACAACAGTAACTTTTGCACAATCGACAAAAGAAAAAGTGCAAATTGCGGACACCACAAAAACTTTAACAACCAAAGTTAAAGGCATTACTTGCTCGACAGACCTAAAAATGATTTCGGCAAATGTCGAGAAACTAAAAGGTGTAAGCACTTGCAAAGCAGGAAAAACAGGACCAACAACCACATTTGAAATAGTGTATAATCCAGCTCTGATTACAGAAAAGGAAATACATTCAGCAATTCAAAATACAGGAAGTTGCGAAAATCCTGACGAAAGACCATACAAAATAAAGCAGTAAACAGATTTAAGGCAAAGCGTAATTGAATTACGCTTTGCTTTTCAACTCATTTAAAAAAGAAACAATGAAAAAATATATATTCATTGTTGGTTTGCTGTTTCCGTATGCCTTGTTTGCACAAAGTATTTTAGGAAAGGTAACCAACGAAAAAAACGAACCTCTTGTTGGAGCGAGTGTCTTTTGGGCTAACACAACCATTGGCACAACAACAGGCATTAAAGGCGAGTTTGAACTTACTACAAAGGATATTTCGCCTAAACTTCTGATAGCTAGTTATGTCGGACATATTGCAGACACCATAGAAATAACGAACCAAACATTTGTAGAGTTTAAGTTAGAGCAGTCTCAAGAGCTTGATGAAGTGGTTGTAAAAGGACAACGAGACGGAGTAATTATTTCAAATCTCAATCCAATAAAGACAGAACAGATTACGCAAACCGAATTAGGAAAAGCCGCTTGTTGTGATTTGGCAGGATGCTTTGAAACACAAACAACTGTTCAACCACAAACCACAAACGTCATAACAAATTCAAAAGAGCTTCGTATTCTTGGACTTTCAGGCGTGTACAATCAAGTTTTGATTGATGGTTTTCCAATGATACAGGGCTTGACCTATACATATGGGATTAGCAGTATTCCAGGAACTTTAGTAGATAACATTTACATTTCAAAAGGGGCAAACAGCGTTTTACAAGGTTTTGAGAGTATGAGCGGACAAATAAATGTAGAGACCAAAGAACCTGACAAAACCGACAAACTTTTGCTAAATGCCTATATCAACAGCTTTTCAGAAAAGCATTTGAACGCCAATTATGCAATAAAAAAAGGAAAATGGAGCAACTTGACAGCTCTTCATACGGTGCAACCAGCGAATGAGTTTGACAGGGATAACGACAATTTTCTCGACTTACCAAAACTTACTCGATATATGGTTTCCAATAAACTAAAATATGGAAATGACGCAGATTGGGGTTGGAACAGCCGAATAGGATTGCGATATGTAAACGAACAGCGGATTGGCGGACAAACCAGTTTTAACGAAAACAATGATAAAGGAAGTACAGAAGTTTATGGACAAACGGTAAATATCAATCAGCCCGAAATTTGGACGAAAACAGGCTACCGCTTAAACGACCAACACAATTTTGTTTTATTCGCTTCAAGTTTTTATCAAGACCAAAAATCCTACTTCGGAACTGTAAAGTATAATGCCAACCAGACCAACTTTTATGGAAACCTTCAATATGAATTCAATTACGGCAACAACTCGCTAAAGACAGGGTTTAGCTTTCGTCATTTGAATTTGGATGAAGATATTTCCTTTACAAATAACAACTTGCAAAGAACGTATGCAGGCAATTATTTGCGAAACGAAAACATTGCAGGTGTATTTGCAGAAAATACCTTAAAGTTACTCAACGATAAACTGACTTGGATTGCAGGAATACGAGTTGATAATCACAATCAATTTGGCACAATAGTAACGCCAAGAACACTTTTAAAATATGATATTGCACCAAACACCATTGTACGTGCAAACATTGGAACAGGATGGCGAACGGTCAATTTGTTTAGTGAAAATATTGGTTTATTGGTAAGTTCACGAGACATTGTTTTTTCAGAACAACTTGAACCTGAAAAAGCATTGAATACAGGTATTAATCTTACACAGAAATTCAATGGCGAGAATGTTACAGGTTTTTTTAGTGCGGACTATTACCGAACTGATTTTCAGAACCAAATATTTCCCGATTACGATACAGACCCAACAAAGGCAATCATTGAAAACTTCTCAGGAAAGAGCGTAAGCAATACATTTCAGGCAGAAGTCTATCTAAATTTTTGGCGACAGTTTGAATTTAAAACAGGCTACAGCTTTTTAGATGTTTATCGGGAAATTGACGGACAAAAAGTGCTATTGCCATTCAATCCAAGACATAAAGTAGTAACGACTTTAGGCTACAAACCATTATCCAAAAAGTATCACGTAGATATGAATATCCATTGGTACGGTCAACAACGATTGCCAAATACGCAGAGCAATCCACCAGAATTTCAACGACCTGACTTTTCAGAAAATTATGTGCTTGTAAATGCTCAATTTACATACAACCTGAAAAAGTTTGAATTGTATGCAGGTTGCGAAAACATTTTTGACTTTAGGCAAGAACGACCGATTATAGGTTGGCAAGACCCATTCGGTCAGTTTTTTGACACAAGTTCAGTTTGGGGACCAACTCGCGGGAGAGAATTGTATGTAGGAGTTCGGTTTAGAATTCCGAGTGAATAAGCCAACGCTAAAGCCATACACATTTGCAATTCGCTTCAGCCGACACACAAGCCAAAAATTGCAAAAGAGTATGGCTTTTCCAACGCAGAAAGAAAAAAGCCAGTGGCTAACAATGTGTATAAGCAATAGCGGGTTCTGTGCTATTTTGAAACTAAAAAGTGTAAATTTAAGGTCAGTGTAATTTGACAGTTTTGTGGGTTAAATCCGCTACTGCTCATACACGAGACCGTTGGGCACAATTACGAAAAAACCGTAAATTTGAGAAAAACAAGAAATGAATAACGAAACTTTTGGAATGACTTTCCAATATGCAATTTGCTTGCATTTTGAAATTGAAAATGACATATCTATTAGCCGAATAGATAAAGATTTACTCAAATCATTTATTAAATCCAAAATAATAAACAAAATATTCAGAGGAAAACCAAAACCGATTGAATATTTAACTACTTCTAAAAAGTTTACATCACCATATATCACAAGGTGTCCTCATAATTTTTTACTTGAAAATGAAGAAACTTTTTCAGTAAGAACTTTTAAAGGTAATGGAAAAATGTTTGCACCAAAAGTAGT
Organism: Psychroserpens sp. XS_ASV72; assembly: GCF_041224425.1. Classification (NCBI taxonomy): domain Bacteria; kingdom Pseudomonadati; phylum Bacteroidota; class Flavobacteriia; order Flavobacteriales; family Flavobacteriaceae; genus Psychroserpens; species Psychroserpens sp. XS_ASV72. The sequence continues at coordinate 12,031 of NZ_JBGFGL010000062.1, forward strand.
TGGACAAGCAGGAGATGAAACCTTTAATCACTTTTTTGGAGATTTATACCCTGAAACCATAAACAGAAATAACTTTAAAAATTTCTGTTTAACAAAAATCAACGAAATATTACCAATTGTTGTTGACTACGCATTGGTTAGCGACTACAATTGTTGGTTTTACAGAAAAGATGAACAATTCAGTTATGAAGTTTTAAAAAGAGATGACCTGCCTGAATTAACATACAACTTTTCTGATTTTTCATTTACAAAGCCAACAACAGCAAGTTGGAATGAATCTAATACTGTAAAATTTAAAGGTAAAACAGTTTTAGAACTTCAATTACACAACAACAGAAGTGGTTATAAAATCAGACTTCATCGTGAGAATTTTCCAGAATTATTGAAAAAAGAAAAAGTAATAAATAATTCAATGCTTGGAGATACTGCTGAACTTGCAATATGCAATGTTTTCGAGTTAGACCCAGGAAACGATAATGACAGATTAGTAAATAATTCTGATAAAGAAATTTTAAAATCTTTTATATCACATTATTCAGAAAATAAAAAACAACTTTTTCCTCTTATACCTATCAGATATGGAGGTACAGAAAAAAGAGAAAGAGGAAGTCATAGTAAAAGTGGAGTTGACTTTTATTTAGAAAAAGAAAATACTTTATCAGTTAAAACAAATAAGTCAAAATCTTATAAAGTTTGTCCGCCTGAAATCGGACAACCCTCACCAAAAACATTTGATTTACATTTTTCAAATAAAGGTTGGTACGCAGGAAATATGGATGAAACCAAATTTCGTGAACTTGTAAGAAATACAAATACAGTTTCACTTTTATTGAGAGAATATGTGAAATTCTTAAATGAATGTGATTATTTATTATGGTCACTTTATTTAGATGAGAATAAAATCTCATCTCAAATAATAAATAAATCAGAGTTAGAAGGAATAAATTTCAATCCAGAATATATAGATTACAGCAATGATTTTACAGAAAAAAGTAGTGTAACTATTAAATATGGACTTGACAATAAAATTTCAATTGGAGAGTTTCAAGTCCATTCTGCAAGAAATTCACTAAAATTCAGATTCAATTTTGGAAATCTTTTAAGTTTAAAATAATCTTTGTAGATTTGGACAAAATTGGACAATTATGGACACAACAACAAAAATGCTTCGAATTGAAGATGTTGCAAAAAAACTAAACGTTTCACAAAAATCTGTTAGGCGATATATTCACGCAGGTAAAATAAAATCAAATAAAATTGGTGGAGTACATAGAGTTGAAGAAAGTGAACTTCAATATTTCTTAAACCTTTCAATTTATGAAAATGGTAAAGAAGAAAAAATAGAACCAATTAGAAAAAAATCAACCAAAACAGATATTGTAAATTGGGTTGACATTTCAAATGAATGGGAAAATATCAAATCAAATAACTTTACTTCTGCTGATTTATTTTGTGGTGCTGGAGGAATGGCAAAAGGTTTTGAAATGGCAGGCTTTAATCAAGTTGCAGGTTTAGATTGGTTTAAAGAAGCAGGTATGACCTATCGTCATAATTTTAAACATCCTTTAATAGAAGGGGACATAACAAGTTCTGAAATAAAGAAAAAATTTATTGATACAGTAAAAAAACAACTTAAAGGAAAAGATTTAACCGTTCTGTCAGGTGGCTTTCCTTGTCAAGGCTTTAGTATGTCTGGTAGCAGAATTGTAGAAGACCCAAGAAATTCACTTTACAAAGATATGCTAGAAATTATAAAAGATTTACAACCTCAATTTATAGTTGCCGAAAATGTAAAAGGTTTACGTTCAATGCTAAAAGGAAAAGTTGAAGATAAAATTAAAAAAGATATTAGAGCATTGGGTTATGAAGTTAATGTTACAGTTTTAAATTCAGCCGATTACTATGTTCCTCAAAAAAGAGAAAGAATCATATTTGTTGCAAACAGAATAGGAAAGAAAAATTTTCATCCATCGCCATTACTAGAAGAAGGTTCTTATGTTACAACTAAAGAAGCTATTGAAGACTTAATTAAAGTAAAAGACGACAAAGAAATTAATCACGTAAGAACCAAGCATAAAGATGAAATGAAAAAAAGACTAGCTGCTGTTCCAGAAGGAAAAAGTCTTTATGATAATTATTCCGATTCTTGGAAAAAATGTCCTTGGAATGAAGCCAGTTGCACCATTAAAGAAAATCATGGAGGAGTTAATATTCACCCAATTGAACCAAGAGTAATAACAGTTAGAGAAATGGCTCGTTTACAATCGTTTCCTGATGAATTTATATTTAAAGGCTCTAAAGCGAAACAAATGGTACAAATCGGAAATGCTGTACCACCATTAATGGCAAAAGCTATAGCACTCGGGATTAAGAAAACAATTGAAGAAAAATAACTGTGCCCAACAATGTTTAAAAATAATAGCGGTTTAATTGCTAAAACCAAAGTGAAATATATAAATCAAACGACAGTAACAAACCGAAAAGTTAGTGTATAAAAATCCGCTACTATTCTTATACTAGACCGTTGGTTACAATAGCGGAATTAAATACTAAACGTATAAATCGTGTGAATTCCGAACTTTGAAAACAGCGGAACTTTGCGCAAAAACTGAATTTAATACTCAAAACCAAAACGTAATGCTGAATTGAAAAATGTAAAACGGAATTGTGCGCTGAAACCAACTCGAGCGGAATTAAAAAAAACGTGAATTAACCACTTCTACTCAATCGATTTCCAAAAATTGCAGAATCAAAATGTAGAATTGAATAACTGAACGCAAAACAAAACGCTGAATGAACCTTAAAAAACTGAAATCTTACTGCAACCAACAAAGCATAAATTCAATTGCGATTGAATTTCTTATAAAGAAATTCATTACAATTTACTATCTTTATACATCATTCGGAAAATCGTACCGATTTTCCGCAACTGAAATTTATACACCAACGTTGGCAATAATTATAACATTATAAAAGCATGAAACAATTAACCTTTTTATTTTTAATCCTTAGTGCCATAATTTTTTCTTCGTGCAACGACTCTTCGAAAAAAAGTAAGGACTCAAATGCTTCAGATGAATCGACCAAAATCTATTTTAATGGAGACATCATCACGATGGAAGGAGAAAGTCCACAGTATTTGGAAGCCATAGTAGAAGCTAATGGAAAAATTATTTTTGAAGGAGATCTAAAAACAGCTGAAAACCGGTATAAAAATGCAACAAAATTTGATTTGGAAGGCAAGACGCTCATGCCAGGTTTTATTGAACCTCATTTGCACCCTTCTCTGGCTGCCATCATGCTTCAAAACGAAATCATTGCTCCTTACGATTGGAAATTACCTTCCGGAACTAAAAAAGGTGTCCAGGGGGAGCAAGCCTATCGCAACAGAATTAGCGAATCCATAAAATCAAATGCCATCCCAGATAAACTCTATTTTATCTGGGGGTATCATCAACTCTGGCATGGAGAACTATCGAGAGACCTTCTTAATACAATTGCTGGAAATCAACCTGTTGGAATCATACACCGCTCTTTCCACGAAATTTATTTAAATGATGCTGCGATTACCAAATTAGGCATCAAGGAAGATGATTTTAAAGATAACCCTCAGGTAGAATGGAGTAAAGGCCATTTTTTTGAAGGAGGATGGCTTGCACTAGTCCCCAAGATGGCTCCCATCTTGCTTGAGCCAAACAGCTATCTTAAAGGTCTCAGCACCATGAGTGAATTGGTAAGTCAGAATGGTATCACAACTATTGCAGAACCAGGATTTCCGAGCTCTGATTTCGATGGAGAACTAAAGTTGCTCATGAAGGAAATGGAAAATAATCCTCCCTATGATGTGTATTTGATTCCCAGTGGAACCCAGTTATATGGAATGAAAGGTGGCAATGAAGAAGCCATGGCATTTATGGAGACCTTGGACACTGTAAGGTCTTTTAACCGTTCAAATGTTAAGTTTTTACCCAAACAAGTAAAACTATTTTCAGATGGGGCTATTTATTCTCAACTCATGCAAATGAAAGATGGATATATAGATGGGCATCATGGAGAATGGATGACCCCACTGGATTTATTCGAAGAGCAACTTATGATGTATTGGAACAATGATTATAAAATCCATGTTCACGCCAACGGAGACCTGGGGCAACAAATGGTTATTGACCTGGTAAAAAAGGCGCAGAAAACCAATCCAAGGAAAGACCATCGTCTAACCCTGCATCATATGGGTTATTTCAATGAATCAATGACTCGGGAAATGACTGATCTGGGCATAGAAGCTTCTGTAAATCCATATTATCTTTGGGCACTAGCCGATAAATATTCAGAGTTTGGGCTTGGTTCTGAACGTGCTGAAAATCTTGTAGCACTTAAACTTCTAACAGATCAAAATATTCCACTTTCATTTCATTCAGACTTTTCAATGGCTCCGGTAGAACCATTAACACTTGTCTGGACTGCTGTGAACCGACAAACCTCTCAGGGAAGTAAATTCTCACAAGATCAAAGAATTTCTGTTTTTGATGCTATGAAGGCTATTACTATTGATGCTGCACGAACCTTAAACTTAGAAAATGAAATTGGTTCTTTAAAAGTGAATAAGATTGCCAATTTTACAATTCTAAATGAAAATCCATTTAAAATTGATCCTCTAAAGATTAAAGATATTGGCATTTTCGGGATCGTTTATAAAGGTGATTATTCGATTAGCAAAGAATTCAAACAGACAGAATAAAAAACTATTGCCAACAATGTATAAAAACCATTTAAACGGTTCTTATACAAAACCGTTGGCATCAATTAAAAAAAGTAAAATCAATAATAATGAATCTGACAAAATTACTTTTAATTTTATTTTTACTGGTACTAATTCAATCATGCTCAAACAAAATGAATAAAGTTTTCTGGGTAAGCGGTATAAAAACCGAATGTTCTGCGGGAGCAGGGAAAATGCAATGTTTAAACATTTATAGGGGAGAAGATATAAACAACCCTAATTGGGAAAACTTCTATGCTTCTATAAAAGGCTTTGAATTTGAAGAAGGTTATCTTCAAAAGATTGAGGTCAAGGAAACCCGATTAGATAAAAACGAAGTACCTGCTGACGGCTCTTCTATTAAATACGAACTTATAAAAGTATTGGATAAGCAAAAAGATATTCGCTCAGAACTGAACGGTGATTGGACTTTAGTAAAACTGAACAATGCACCACTTAACAGAATGGTAGCTATACCAACTATCACCATTGAACTCTCTAAAAAAGTATTGGCAGCAAATGGAGGTTGCAATAATTTTACAGGTCAAATAGAGACTCTGACTGCTTCCGAAATATCTTTAGGAACAGTGGCAGGTACTAAAAAAGCGTGCATCAACAAAAATGTTGAACCTGAGTTTCAAAAAACACTTAACTCCATATCGACTTATCAAATACAAGGCGAGACGGTTATATTTTTTGATAAAACGGAAAAGAAAATTCTTGAATTCATAAAAGAAAAGCCAAATAATCCAAATCAAAGACTTCATGATATTTGGGTAACTACAAGAATAAATGGAAACCCCATTAACCGTATGTCACCGATACCGAGAATGGAAATTAACCTAACCGACCTGAAGGTGTTCGGATATGATGGATGCAATCAATACTCAGGAGGGATAAAGAAAGTGACCGAAAACCAAATTGTTTTTGGAAATCTTGCCTCCACCAAGAAAATGTGCCATAAAATGGATACTGCTGAGGCTTTTATCAAAGCAATTAATCAAGTAGCCTTTTATAAATTAGAAGGACTGAATTTGATTTTGATGAATGAAGAAAATGAAGAAGTATTGGCTTTTCTAAAAGGAGATTAAAAAGAAGATAACTGATGCCAACAATGTGCAAAATGCCAACATCCTCCAAACGTCGGTTACTGCATTTGCACAAACCGTTATGGTCACAATCAGCTGAAGCTGACTTGCGTGGCTACGTGCTGCGCACTCCCGCCCCACAAGCAAGTGTGACCATAACGACCTGCTAAACCAAATTGCTAAAACCCTTTCTATTATCTACAGCTCCAGCTGACG
>NZ_JBGFGL010000068.1:0-253390 GCF_041224425.1 Psychroserpens sp. XS_ASV72
ATAGCGACGGGGCTCACCTCTTACCATTCCGAACAGAGAAGTTAAGCCCGTTTGCGCCGATGGTACTGCATCTGTGGGAGAGTAGGACATCGCCTTTCTTGAAAGACCCTTGCAATAAGCAAGGGTCTTTTTTTGTTTATACGATCAAAAAATTGATTAGAAGGGATATGTGAATACGACTGTTAATTGTCAAACATACTATTCATGATAGTACGTAGTCCTTTGAAGGCAAAAAAGACAGCCAAAACACAAACAGTAATAGCAATAATCATTAATGGAATGTAAAGTAGCTTTTCGTTGTTGGTTTGAGCTACATAGAATAATGTGGGACCAATGAACATACAGGCTAATGATAAGCCCATTATTTTTATACCTTTAATCAATAAAGGTTTATTTGTTCTTTTTTCACTACTCATTTTTGTTATCTTTTTTTATAGCGTCACGAACATTTTTATGTTTTTGAATAAGCTCTTTAGCTTCATCCAAAGAAATATTAAGTTCGTTCATAACCATTCTAGTGCCTCTGTCAACTAATTTATTATTGCTTAGTTGCATATCGACCATTTTATTACCCTTGACACGACCTAATTGAATCATGACAGTAGTTGAAATCATATTAAGGACTAATTTTTGAGCTGTTCCAGCTTTCATTCTTGAACTTCCAGTGACAAATTCAGGACCTACAACAACTTCAATAGGATATTTTGCGGTCTTTGAGAGTGGGCTACCTTGGTTACAAGTAATACAACCTGTAATAATTTTATTGTCATTACATTTTTTTAAAGCAGATACCACGTAAGGTGTCGTTCCTGAAGCTGCTATCCCTATCACAATGTCCTTATCTGAAATATTGTAAGACTTTAGATCTTTCCAACCTTGATCTGTTGAATCTTCAGCAAATTCTACAGCTTTTCGAATAGCGCTATCTCCACCAGCAATTAGGCCAATGACCAAATCATGGGACACTCCAAAAGTGGGAGGGCATTCAGAAGCATCCAGAATGCCAAGTCGACCACTTGTTCCAGCACCAATGTAAAACACTCGACCTCCAGCTTTGAGTTTGTTGACTACTTGTTCTACTAATAAGTTGATTTGAGGAAGTGTCTTTTCTACAGCAAAGGCAACTGTTTTATCTTCATTATTGATGTTTTGAAGTATCTCGTTGATACTCATCTTTTCCAAATGATCGTAATTGGAGTCTTGCTCTGTGGTTTTGATGAATGCCATAGTGTAAAAATAGAGAAATTTATGCGTTAGTGATAGCAATGACATCCTTTTTGTGAACACAAAAAGATATAATGGATAGCACGACCCTTTTCAAGGCAAAAAGGGGAACGCCCAAAAACTATTCAACAACTGTGTAAATCAATTCATCAACTTCAGATAATCTGAAATAACCTAGTGGATAGTTGTCGGGATTGGTTTGATTGATGCAATTTCCTCTAACGGTTGCAGGTTGAGTTTCGAAAGGACCACCTCCTGAATCGTCCAGTTGTTGCAATAAAATAAACATGTACTCATAGAAACGTTCTGAAACGCCATAATTTCTGATGGTAACACTTTGTCCAGGGTCTAAGTCTTCCTCGACATAAAACCCGAAAATTTCATTACCATTGACGAATTCGTCTTCAAAAGTATCCAGTGTAGGTGTCACAGGAAGGCTGGGAATAAACTCAAAAAAGTAATAGTTTTCCTCATCTACTGGATCGTCAAAAAATGCTTTGATTTCTGTTTCCTCACCTGTAAATCCGCCTTCAAGGTTTTGTTCGACACGTGTTAACTCGCTTACAGATTTTAAAATTTCTGTGGCAACATAAGTTTCATCCTCATAGATAATAGTTAGGCTGTAGGTTCTATCAATTTCAGGATTGAAAGTCGTATTGATATAAATTCCAGTGTTTGCATCTTCGGTAAAATTATAGATGTTATTGTCTTCATCTGTAATGAAAACGGTTGCATTGTTGGCAGGTGGAATATCCTCTTCAAAAAAAGGAGCTGTTAAACTAAGTTTTATACTTTGCTCATTTCCAGAAGTACCTTTAAACCAATTGATGGAGGCATCAATAACCAATCTTGGTTCGGCAGTTGGTAAATCTACATCAATGACATCTTCACATGCAAAAAGAAGAACAGCTAAAAAAATATATAGTATCTTTTTCATGACTAAAATTTAAAATTATAAGAGACAGAAGGGACAATTCCAAAAATGGCCAATCGAACGGCTTCATTACTTCCTGTATCTCTATTTTGCCTGAAATTTATCGAAGCGGCATTTTTTCTTCCGTAAATGTTGTAAATACTAAAGACCCATTCGCCTCTAAACCCTTTTGTTTTTTCAGGTTTTGGAGTGTAGTTGGCTGAAATATCCAAACGATGGTACGACGGTAATCTAAACTCATTTCTATTGGTATAACTTGGAATGCGAATACCATTATATTCATATTGTCCATTAGGATAGGTCACAGGTTGTCCTGTTTGAAAAATAAAATTGGAATTAATGGTCCATTTTTTATTCAGTTCATAGCTTCCCGTAAATGATACATCATGAGTTTTATCAAATGGCGTATTGTACCAATTACCATTATTGATACCTGTTTCTTCTGGTGTTCTGCCTTTAGTTTGTTGTTCCGATTTTGACAAGGTATAGGATAACCATCCTTTAAATCGACCTTCATTTTTTCTGAACAATACTTCCAATCCGTAAGCACGAGCCCTTCCATTTAAAATGACTTGCTCAATGGCATCGTTGGCAATAAGGTTGGCACCATCGATGTAATCAATTCTATTGTCAATCGTTTTATAAAAAGACTCTACTTCTAAAGAATAGGTATTGTTTTTAAAATTTCTAAAATACCCAACAGCATATTGATCCAGGATTTGAGGATCGACATATTTTCCACTTGGTGTCCATACATCAAGTGGTGTAGGAGAACTTGTATTAGACAAGAGATGTAAGTATTGCACCATACGATTGTAACTCGCTTTTACTGAAGATTCACCATTAAGTTGGTAGGCTAGAGCTAAACGCGGTTCTAGGTTATTAAAGCTTTTAATAACATCAGATCGGTCAAAATTGTCGACACCTATTGGTTCTGCTTTTTCGTAAATCTGTAGGTTTTCGTTAAACACAACAGCTTGATTGTTCTCATAGCGATTCAATTCATCTTGACCCAATCGTAGAAAATTACTGTATCGCAATCCGTAGGAAGCTGTCAATTTGTTGGAAAGCTGATGCTCAACATCAAAATACAAAGCGTTTTCCATGGCGTATTTATCAATCAGTTTATCTGGATTGATACCTGAGGTACTTGTGGACGGTTCAATTTCTCCAGGATTGAATTTATGATAGATACTATTCAATCCGTATTGAAGCTTGACTTTATCTGTTAAATAATGCTTCAAATCGTATTTAAGGTTGAAATTCCGTATTCCTGAATTCCACTTGAATCCTACAAAATCCAAATTCAGACCATAGTAATAATCCGAATAAATCAGTGATAGATTCGAAAATAATTGATCAGAAAACAAATGATTCCATCTGAAATTCAACACACTATTACCATAGGTGTTTTCAAAACTTTCATTCAGACTAAAGACGTCACGACCAAAATATCCTGAAAGATAAATATTGTTATTAGGATTCAGTCGATAACTGATTTTGGTATTCAAATCATAGAAATAAGCAATATTATCAATATCAAAAAGAGGTAAGAATAAATGCGCATAAGAGGCTCTTCCACCTAAAAGGAATGAACCTTTTTGCTTTTTGATTGGACCTTCCACCAATAAACGGCTAGACACAGCTCCAATTCCACCATTGGCATGAAATTCATTGCTATTTCCTTCTTTCTGATAGATATCCAAAACCGAAGACACACGACCACCATAACGAGAAGGAATACCACCTTTATATAATCTTAGGTCTTTAATGGCGTCTGGATTAAATACCGAGAAGAAACCAAATAAATGCGATGAATTATAAATAATGGCCTCATCCAATAAAATCAGGTTTTGATCTGCCGCGCCACCTCTTACGTTAAACCCGGAAGCACCTTCGCCAGCAGTAGTAACGCCAGGTAGAAGTGTGATGGCTTTGATCACATCAGATTCGCCCAATACCACAGGAATTTGTTTAATGGTTCCAGCTGAAAGTGCATTGACACTCATTTGAGGTTTTCTGATATCAAGTTTTTCGATATTCTCTGTAATGACCACTTCATCTAAACTTTCCGTAGCTTCTTCCAACAGAAAATTTTTGGTCAAATCTGAACGCAAATCAATGGTTTCGACAATGTTTTTATACCCTAAATAACTGATGACAATTTTGTATTGACCTTCAGGAAGGGTTATAGAATAAAATCCATATTCATTGGTAATGGTTCCAGTTTGTGCATCTGGAAAAAGAATGTTTACGCCAATTAGGGTTTCATTACTGGATTGATCGGAAATGGTGCCACTTAAGGTGAATTTTTCTTGGGCTATTATAAATAAAGGAACGAATAGTGAAAAGAGTAGAAAAGTGGCGGTTTTTTTCTTCATCAATTAAGTTTTAATCAAAAATAACCATAAGGCTTTAGGGCGTTTCGATTTTTAACAATTATTTAGAATTGTCTAAAAGGGTAAGTTTGTTACATCAACATTGCCTCCTGAAATGATAACTCCTATCTTTTTGTTTTTGAATTGGGATTCTTGTTTTACTACTCCTGCAAAAGCTACTGCACTCGAAGGTTCAATAATGATTTTCATGCGCTCCCAAATAAACTTCATAGCTTCTATGATGTCGTTTTCCGTAACGCGAATAATTTCGGAAACATGCTCTTTTATGATTGGGAAATTATGCGAGCCCAATTGCGTTCGCAACCCGTCAGCAATTGTATTTGCAGTGATATTACTTTCAATTTTCCCACTGATCAAGGAGCGATAGGCATCATCGGCTTCAAAAGGTTCGGTGCCAATCACTTTACAATGTTCAGAAAAATAAGTTCCTACTAAAGCTGTTCCGGCTATGAGTCCGCCACCTCCAACCGGACAAATAATATAATCTAAGTCTGGTATCTTTTCCAAAAGCTCGTATGCTGCAGTCCCTTGACCAAGAATCACATCAGGATGATTGGAGGGATGTATAAATGTTGCTCCAGTAGATTTTACTATTTCATCTGCTGCATGTTGTCTTGCTTCAATGGTAGGTTCGCACTCAATAATTTCGCCACCATATTCTAAAACGGCTTCTCTTTTAACTTTTGGCGCATTTGAAGGCATTACGATATAGGCTTTAATCCCTAAGCTTTTTGCAGCTAAAGATAATGCTTGGGCAAAGTTTCCTGAGGAATGTGTCACCACACCATTTTTTTTCTGATCTTCTGAAAGCTGCATAATAGCATTGGTGGCACCTCGAATTTTATAAGCACCAGCACGTTGAAAGTTCTCACATTTAAAATATACTTGTGCTTCAACATGTTCATTGACCAATCTTGAAGTTAGAATTGGTGTGTTGTGAACATAAGGTTTAACCCTGTTATAAGTATCTAGAAGATCTTGCTTGGTCATAAAAAAAGAGACCCTTAGGTCTCTTATATTTAGTTTAAAATTTTATTGAAAGTCTCACTAGGTCTCATGGCTTTAAAAGTAGCTTCTGAATTAGGTTGGTAATAACCACCAATATCCATCGTTTGACCTTGGACGCTATTAAGCTCTTCAACAATTTTAGCTTCATGAGCCTGTAAATCCCTGAATACTGAAGCAAATTCATTTTTCAATTCCATGTCTTGGGTTTGATTAGCCAAAGCTTCCGCCCAGAACAAAGCCAAATAAAAATGACTACCTCTATTATCTAATTCGTTGACTTTTCTGGAAGGCGATTTTCCGTTGGCCAATAATTTCTCAGTAGCATCATCTAAAGTTTCAGATAAAACCTTTGCCTTTGAATTATTATTTGCTTCTGAATAATGTTCCAAAGACACCGCAAGTGCTAAAAATTCACCTAAAGAATCCCAGCGCAAGTGATTTTCTTCCATAAATTGTTGCACGTGTTTTGGTGCGGAACCTCCAGCGCCTGTTTCAAATAAACCACCACCATTCATCAAAGGAACAATGGAAAGCATTTTGGCACTGGTTCCCAATTCCAAAATAGGGAAGAGGTCTGTTAGGTAATCACGTAAAACATTACCTGTAACTGAAATAGTATCCTTTCCTTCCTTAACACGAGCTAAAGTGAATTTTGTAGCTTCAACAGGTGACAAAATTCTGATATCCAAATCACTTGTATCGTGATGTTTTAAATAGGCCTCTACTTTTTTAATCAATTCGGCATCATGGGCTCTCTCGTTATCCAACCAAAAAACGGCAGGCGTTTGAGATGCTCTTGAGCGCGTTACAGCAAGTTTTACCCAATCTTGAATTGGAGCATCCTTTACTTGGCACATTCTCCAAATATCTCCAGCTTCAACAGTGTGCGACATCAATACGTTTCCAGAAGCATCTACAACATCTACTTTTCCATCAGACTGGATTTCAAAAGTTTTATCATGTGACCCATATTCTTCAGCTTTTTGGGCCATCAAGCCTACATTAGGAACCGTTCCCATGGTGGTTGGATCAAAAGCACCATGCGTTTTACAGAAATCTATCGTTGCTTGGTACAATCCGGCATAACTGCTATCGGGAATAACAGCTTTCGTATCTTGTTGTTTGCCTTCAGCATTCCACATTTGTCCAGAGGTACGAATCATGGCAGGCATTGACGCATCAATAATCACGTCACTTGGGACATGTAAATTGGTAATCCCTTTATCACTATTTACCATAGCTAAATCTGGAGCATTGGCAAATGCTGTCGCAATATCTTCTTCGATTTGTAAACGCTTTGCTTCAGGAAGTTCTTCCAGTTTTGAAACAAGATTCCCAAAACCATTATTAACATCAACACCAATTTCTTCAAAAGTGTCACCATGTTTTTTAAACAAATCGGCGAAAAACACACGAACAGCATGACCAAAAATGATGGGATCAGAAACTTTCATCATCGTGGCCTTCATATGTAATGAAAACAAAACACCTTTATCTTTAGCATCCTTAACCTCATCTCTTAAGAAATCTAAAAGCGCCTTTTTACTCATGACAGTGGCATCAATAATTTCACCATCAAGTAAAGCAATGTTGTTCTTTAATATTGATTTGTTTCCATTGTTATCAGTATGAACTATCTGAATTGATGTTGCTTTATCAACTGTAACCGATGTTTCATTATGTCTAAAATCACCATGCGACATGGTAGCGACATGTGTTTTGGAATCTGAAGACCATTTACCCATGGAATGCGGATTCATTTTGGCAAAATTCTTAACGGCTTTAGGCGCACGTCTATCAGAGTTTCCTTCCCTAAGTACAGGGTTTACAGCACTTCCTTTCACTTTATCGTAACGTGCCCTGATTTGTTTCTCTTCCGTAGTTTCAGGTTCTTCTGGATAATCAGGTAAATTGTAGCCCTGACTTTGAAGTTCCTTAACCGCTGCTTTTAGTTGTGGAACCGAAGCGCTAATGTTTGGAAGTTTAATAATATTGGCCTCAGGCATTTTTGCTAAATCACCTAATTCCTTAAGAGCATCTGGTACACGTTGATCTTCGTTTAAAAATTCAGGAAAGTTCGCTAAAATTCTTCCTGCTAAAGAGATGTCCTTAAGTTCTATATTGATTCCAGAGGAAGCTGTAAAAGAGGTAATGATTGGTAATAACGAATGTGTTGCTAACATTGGGGCTTCGTCTGTTTTCGTATAGATGATAGTAGGAGTTTTTGCCATAGGAATTGTAAATTTATTTTAAATAAAAAATGCTATTTTTTTAAGCCTAGCAAATATACAAAAAACTAAGCGCTAATAGAAGTAAAGATTTGGTGTTATAAGGTTTTTGGCGAAACACTTTCAGAAGCCATAAAAAATACCAAATCGCTATTTTTTGAAGGAAATTTTATCAAATTAAAAATATCAAATAGAATCTATTTGCTATTTGACAATTTTCAATGAAGTATTTCAGAATATTCTCTTAAAATACAAAAGCCATATCACTGTAGCATAACTACTCTGACATGGCTTTTTTGAAATTAGCTACACGTGACCTATTTAACATTGCTGCTAACCTCGAGATCGCTGAATATAAATTCCCACATCTCTTTTCGGTTCAAGTTTCACTAACTCAATGAAACGTTTCATAACTTTCAAAATGTATTGACCTGTTATTACTCAGCTTCAGTTTTAATCGTTTTTCTTGATCTCTTTGTCAACATTAGTTCGTTTTCACGTCAAATATTCCAAAGACATTGCTCTTCCTGTTCTCATTCGCTTTCACTACTGATACTTGTTCCAAGCTTTCCGCTTTTCCAACACCTCACTGCCGAAACATCAAGACATTTTCCAAACTTCATGACCTTCTTGTCTAACACGCATACACCTGCGACTCCAAAGCCTCGAAAAACAATCATATAAAGAACGTTTCTTTATTAACGATTTAACACAAATTCAAATTAATATTCAAAACCAAACAACGTTTGTTGTTAATCGTTTAGCTAAAGTAGACTTTTGTTTGAGAATTCCAAATTTTTTTAAGTTATAGATATTCACATTTTATAAACCGAAGTTATTAACAAAAGTTCATAACCAAAAAAGCCTCGATACAATCGAGGCTTTGATATATAAGGGTTTGGTTTTTCTTATTTTCTAACTTCTTTGATTCTGGCCTTTTTACCTGTAAGACCTCTGAAGTAGTAAATTCTTGAACGTCTAACTCGACCTCTTTTGTTCACTTCAATTTTTTGAAGTGCAGGCAAGTTCATTGGGAAAATACGTTCAACACCAATGGTTCCAGACATTTTTCTGATAGTGAAAGTTTCTGTACTTCCAGTTCCTTTACGTTGTAATACAACACCTTTAAAGAACTGCGTACGTACTTTTTCACCTTCTCTAATTTCATAGTAAACAGTGATGGTATCTCCAGCACCAAATTCAGGAAATTGTTTTTTCTCTATAAATTCGTCTTGAACAAACTTTACTAAGGAATTCATTTTTTTAAATTTAAATAGTTGTTTTAAACCAACATTCACGATTCTCGCCAGAGGTTGATCCAAAAGTGGTGCAAAGATAGTCAATAATTGATAATGCGCAATTATTAATTTATTTTTTTTGGGTGTTTCCCTGTATCGCTAAACACTCTACAGCGTCAGGCTTTCAGCAGTCGCTTCCTGCATACTTTAAAGTCGTAGCAGGAGAGCTCCAACAAAGCTTCAATCCTTAACACGGGTTTTAGGATTTGAAAGTTTGAAAAGTAAATAAGTTAAAAGTTAAGGATCACAGCTCATATCTACTCATTGAGTAAATCTGGGCGTCGTTCCTTGGTGCGTTTGTAAGCTTGCTCCTCACGCCATTTTTCAATTTCAGGAAAGTTACCACTAAACAAGATTTCAGGGACTTTCATACCATCATATTCCCTTGGCTTGGTATAGATTGGTGGTGCCAATAAACCATCTTGAAACGAGTCGGTCAAAGCAGAGGTCTCATTGCCCAATACTCCCGGAATTAATCGAATGACAGCATCACATAATACGGCAGCTCCTAATTCGCCTCCAGACAATACATAATCGCCAATTGAAATTTCCTTGGTAATGAACTTGTCACGCACGCGTTGGTCCACACCTTTGTAATGGCCACATAAAACAATGATATTCTCTTTTAAGGACACCTGATTGGCAATGCTTTGCGTCAAGCGTTCTCCATCTGGTGTCATATAAATGATTTCATCGTAAGAGCGTTCACTCTGAAGTTTACTAATACACTTATCTATGGGTTCGATCATCATGACCATTCCAGCACCTCCTCCAAATTGGGTGTCGTCAACGGCTTTGTAACCACCTTTGGCATAATCGCGAAGATTGTGGAAATAAACACTCACCAATCCTGCGTCAATAGCTCGTTTTAAGATGGAAGCCTCGAACGGACTTTTCAATAATTCTGGTAAAACAGTGATAATGTCTATGCGCATAGATAGCAATTTAAGACCGCAAAGATAAGGTATTTAATGTTTTTGCCTGAGTTGCCTAATCAATAAAATCAGGATTATAAAAAAAGGTAGCGTTGATAGTATCGTAGTAAATCTCATAGCGATCAATCCGACCAGCAGTAGTATAATATAAAGTATTCCAATAGCAATCAGTCCGAAATAGATTAGCCTTTTTGAAGGTGATTTTTGAAATAAGGCAAACATCAATAGTAATTGACCAATTAGAGGAATAATAGTTAATGGATGTATTACAGATGTAATATCGGTAAACAAACCTTTGATAATTTGATATTCAGCTTCCAAAACAAAAGCGGTATTGTTCTGTCCCCATTCCATATAACCTAGAAGGGAAGCAAGAATTGCCAGAATCAGTAATGCTTTTGTCCGCATTATTATTGTAATAAAAAAAAATCTGTAAACTAAGTTACAGATTTTTAATGATTTATTGAGAGCAAAAACTTAGGTTACCCATTGTTCTTTTGCTTATTGATTTCATCTTGTAATTGTCGTCTAACTTTTTGTTCACGTTCCAAAGCGATACGTCTGTGTTCTTCAAACTCTTCTTCTGTTTCCGCCAAACTTAATTTGGCTTGTTTGGTAATAGCGTTACTGTTTTTGAATTTATAGATAAAGAAAAGCAAGAACGCAGCTAATACAGCTATAATGCTCCACATAATGACATTATAATTGGCTTTACTGGTTTGCATGCCAAGTAAGGACATATTGTTTTTTTCTTCATTGGTTTGATCTAAGGTGCTTTGTGTGTTGCCGAGTTTCGCTTTTAAGTCTCCAATTTCCTTGCTCTGATTGGCAACTGTGGCTTCAAGATTATCAACCTCTTGATAGGTTGTTTTAAGAGAATCCAAAACATTGGCCTTTAGTTGTAAGAGCCAAACCTGTTTTACGGCTTCATATCTTTGACCATTGGTCCCTTTAAAATTTCCAGATTTTCTAAAAACATATTCAAACTGACTATCAATGGTTCCGCTATTTAAAGATAGGTTATCGTTTTCATCAGTTTCTTGGGAATAAGCGGTAAGACATGTCACAACAAAAAAGGACAACAGGAATAAAGGCTTTGAAAATTTCATTTTGGCTAGTAAAATTAGTTGTGTGTTTATTGGGTTCAATATAATAAAATTAAATAATTAGCCTCACAAAAGGTGAGGCTAAATTATATACGGTCAAAAAAAATATTTAGACGTTAAGACTGTTAATAATATGTGTAACGTCTCACTTTTGCAATATATTTTGCCAATCGAATCACTTGATGGCTATAGCCATATTCATTATCATACCAAACATAAAGAATGACATTTTTTCCATCAGGTCTTACAATAGTAGCTTTACTGTCATAGATTGAAGGAGCAGAACTGCCTACGATATCACTCGATACCAATTCATCACTCATTTCATATTTGATCTGTTCAACCAAGTCACCTTCAAGAGCATACTTTTTTATCATGGCATTCATGGCATCTACCGAAGTTTTCTTTTCCAGTTCCAGATTCAAAATAGCTAAAGATCCGTTTGGTACAGGAACCCTTATGGCATTGGAAGTCAGTTTTCCTTCAAAGGATGGTAAGGCTTTTGAAACAGCACTGCCTGCCCCAGTTTCGGTAATCACCATGTTTAATGCAGCTGCACGTCCTCGTCTGTATTTCTTATGAAAGTTATCTACCAAATTTTGATCATTGGTGTAAGCATGAATGGTTTCCAAATGGCCACTTTTAACTCCGTATGTGTCTTCAACGGTTTTTAAGATAGGAGTGATGGCATTGGTTGTACAGGAAGCCGCAGAAAAAATATCCACTTTATCCGGATTGTTCTCTAAATGATTCACGCCATGAACAATATTTGGGACACCTTTACCAGGAGCCGTTAGTAAAACTTTATCCACTCCTTTGGCTTTCAAGTGTCTTCCTAAAGCTTCTTTATCTCTAAAAGCACCAGTATTATCTATGACCAAGGCTTTTTCAATTCCATACGCTGTATAGTCGATATCCTCAGGGTTGTTTGCTGAAATGATTTTAACGGTAGTACCATTGACGATCAAAGCTTCGTTTTTAATATCGGCAACCACAGTCCCTGAAAAATCACCGTGAACAGAATCATTTCTCAACAAGGAAGCACGTTTTTCCAATACGGTTTCGTCAATTTTTCCTCGAGTGACAATGGCTCTTAAACGTAATTGGCCACCTTTACCAGTTTTGGTCATCAATTCCCTTGCAAGCAATCGACCTATTCTACCAAAGCCATATAAAATGACATCCTTAGGCTTGATGTCGGAATTCTTTTTGGCGTCTTTGAGTTTATTGGCAACGAAACCAGTTGCATTACTGTACTTTTGGTCCTCCAAATGGAATTCATAGGTTAATTTTCCGATGTCCAATTTGGCAGGAGGAAGGTCAAGGGTTTTGATAGCTTGTGCTATCTCTACCGAATCAAAAATAGAAATGGGTTTTTGTACGAATTCACCAGCATATTCGTGAAGGTTAAGGATTTCACTCACATTGCGATCAATCAATTGATTTCTGAAAAGGACCAGTTCAATGGATTTGTCATAGAGCAAATCGCTAACGATTTTAATAAATTCTACTGTTGCTCGTCTTCGATCGGCTTGAAATGCCAATTCGTTTTCATAAGTTCCGTTCAAACTCATTGTTTTAAATTTAGTTAATCTGCTTTTTGCAGAGGGTTGTTTGATTTGTTTAATCGCCTTTTAATTCTTCTACGAAAATTTAAAAAACGCCTCAGTTTCAGTGTGCAAAAGTAATATATTTCAAACGTTTTCGTAGCGTTTTTTTGAAAAATAAAAAACCCTTTAAAAACACTTATTTTTAAAGGGTTTAGTATTGGAAAATCTGAAAATTTATCGGATGATGAATTGCTCACGCTCTCCATTTCGATTAATGAGGCCAATTTTATTGATATACTTTTCGGCGTTCCCTCCAAGTTTTTGCTTAAGAACAGAAATATCTTCAATATTTTTAATCTTGATATTGTTGATGTCGGTAATAATATAACTTGACGAAATACCTAAATTTTCTGCGAGCCAATCATTGTTATTCTTAACGACTTCAACACCATAACTGATATCTTTTTGGATTTTTTGTTCGTCGGAGAGATTCTTTAACTCCATATCTAAAAAGTCTACCGTTAGAATGTCAGTTTTTGAGAGTGTTACAGGTAATGTTTTCAGGTTACCATTTCTCATAACCTCAATATTGACGACATCATTTGGCCGCTTGGTTTTTAAATACCCACTCAAGTCAGAGTATTTTTTAATTTCAATATCATCTATTTTCTTAATAATATCTCCAACTTTAACTCCTGCACTTTCGGCTCCAGACTTTTTAGTGATTTCTGAAACATAAACACCACTGATCTCATTTAACCCTTTTTCAATAGCTTCTTTTGAATTTTTATTCAGAAGGGAAACGCCAAGAATACCTGTTTGTACATTGCCATATTCTATAATATCTTCAACCACTTTTCTGGCAATGTTGCTTGGAACCGCAAAAGAATAGCCTATATACGAACCTGTTTGAGAAGTAATGGCTGTGTTGATACCAACCAATTCACCTTTAGAATTGACGAGTGCACCTCCAGAGTTTCCAGGATTAACAGCCGCGTCGGTTTGTAAAAAAGATTGGGAGTTCTGTCCTGATAAATCTCTAGACTTGGCACTAATAATACCTGCTGTAACAGTAGAGGTTAGATTAAAAGGATTGCCAACGGCTAAAACCCATTCGCCAATTTGAGCCGCATCAGAATCGCCAAAAGTGATGTACGGTAAATCATTGTCAGCTTCAACTTTCAATAAGGCAATATCTGTTTTTTCATCAGTCCCAATCAATTGAGCATCGTAAATTTTATTGTCGTTTAAAGTAATAGAAATCGATTCGGATCCAGCAATCACATGATTATTGGTTATAATATAACCATCAGGTGAAATGATCACACCGCTTCCTGTACCAATCTGCGCACGTTTAGCTTGTTGTCTTCCGAAGAACAAATCCTGTAGCGTCATAGGTGCAGAAACCAACGCTGTATTCTTAACATGAACCACAGCATCAACCGTTTTTTCTGCTGCGTCTACAAAATTTGGAATGGCAGCAGTTGTTAAATTAGTGTTTGTAGTATTATAGTTGGTTGGCACAAAAAAAGGTTGCTCAGATGGAGTAGATTCAACTGAGGTGTCTGAGTTTTTTTCAAAACCAAACTTGTAGGCAGACAAGGTTATTATTCCACCTAATACTGAAACAAATACTAAGGTTACAATTTTTTTCATAGTGTTCATCTTTATTTAATTAGGTAACGATTAAAATTAATTATTTATTGATTTTCAAATTCAACTTTAACGATTTTTAACGTCACTTTTAACGGTCGTTTAACAGCTGAATTATCCTATCTTTATTTCTATATTTGCAAAAGCTATGCAAACATTATTCTATAAATATCAAGGTACTGGAAACGACTTTGTGATGATTGATAATCGTCAACAGGAATTCGACAAAAATAATACCAAACGTATTGCGTTTTTATGTGACCGACGTTTTGGCATTGGTGCTGACGGATTGATATTGTTGGAAGCACATGACAGTGTAGATTTTAAAATGGTATACTTTAATGCTGATGGAAATGAGAGTTCGATGTGCGGAAATGGAGGTCGCTGCATTACAGCCTTTGCTAAGTTTTTAGGCATCATAGAAAATAAGGCTACTTTTGAAGCCATTGATGGTCTGCACGAAGCTACTATTGACAATACCATAGTTAGCTTAAAGATGCAAGATGTCGATAAAGTTGAACGGTTTGAAAATCATGTATTTCTTGATACAGGATCGCCACACCATGTACAAATGGAACCTGATTTGAAAACCTTGGATGTGAAATCCAGTGGAAGTAAAATCCGCTATTCAGAAACTTATGGACAAGCGGGAACCAATGTGAATTTTGTTTGTAAAAACACAAATGACAATTTTTCAGTCAGAACCTACGAAAGAGGTGTTGAGGATGAAACCTTGTCTTGCGGAACAGGTGTAACTGCCGTAGCATTGGCCATGCATACTTTAGGAGCGTCTACAAGTAATATCATTGCACTTCAAACTGAAGGAGGTGCGTTGAAGGTGTCTTTTGAAACAAATGATAATGGTTATGAAAACATTTGGTTGATAGGAACAGCAACTCAAGTATTTAAAGGCGAAATCAATGATTAATCTTAAAGGTAAACATATATACCTCAGGGCATTGGAGCCTGAAGACTTGGAATTCGTTTATGCCATAGAGAATGACCAATCTATTTGGGAAATCAGCAATACCATTACACCATACTCGCGATATGTAATCAAACAATACCTTGAAAATGCACATAAAGATATCTTTGAGGTGAAACAATTGCGATTGGTTATATCCAACTTTGATGAAGAAACCATAGGTTTGATAGATCTTTTCGACTTTGATTTCACGAATAGAAGAGCAGGAGTTGGTTTGCTTATCAAGAATGAAAAAGACAGACAAAAAGGTTACGGAAAAGAGGCATTGGAATTGCTAATCTCGTATGCAAAACGACATTTGGACCTACATCAATTGTATTGCAATATTTCAGAAAGCAATACAAAGAGTTTAAAACTTTTTAAAAATCAAGGTTTTGAAATCGTGGGCTTAAAAAAAGATTGGAACTTGGTTGATAGCAAGTTTAAAAATGAATATTTACTACAACGAATTTTAAATTAATATGTACATCAAAAAAATTCTTTGGGCAATTGCCATCATAGGTCTCGTTATAGCAGGAGCATTTGCATATTATGTGTATAGCGCTATGTTTGAGCCCAATACAGCTTTTAATGAAGAAAAGGTTTATATCACTGTTCCTACAAATGCTTCTTATCAAGAAGTTAGATCCCAATTGGAACCTCTGTTGAAGGATATAGGTACTTTTGATGCTTTGGCTTCAAGAAAGCAATACAATACCAATCTGAAAGCTGGTAGATTTGTCATTAAGAAAGGTATGGGGAACAATGATATTATCAATTCTATAAGAACCAAAAACATACCTCTTAAGCTTGCTTTCAATAATCAAAATAGTCTAGAGGATTTAGCAGGAAGAATCAGTAGTCAGATTGAAGCTGATAGCAGTGCTTTATTGTCTGCTATGAGAGATTCTGAATTCCTTAAATCGAATGGCTTTTCAGAAAAAACCGCTTTAGGAATGTATATTCCCAACAGTTATGAGGTATTTTGGAATACGTCTGCTGAAGACTTCAGAGATCGCATGCTTAAAGAATACAATCGTTTTTGGAATGATACCAGGACCAATAAGGCAAAAGCTGTTCAGCTTTCAAAAAATGAGGTCATGGCATTAGCTTCCATTGTTCATGAAGAATCCAAAAAGGCAGCAGAACAACCTAGAATTGCAGGTGTTTATATGAATCGATTACGTATTGGTATGCCACTTCAAGCCGATCCAACATTAAAATTTGCTGCTTACAAACTTCCACAGTATCAGAATACGGTTATAAAAAGGGTTCTTAATGTTCATAAAGAAATCGACTCGCCTTATAATACCTATAAAAACGCAGGCTTGCCTCCAGGCTTAATTGGAATGCCAGATATATCTGCCATCGATGCTGTTCTCGATTATGAAAAGCATAACTACCTCTATTTTGCAGCCGATCCCCAAAAATTAGGGTATCATAAGTTTGCTAAGACATTAGCGCAGCACAATGTCAATGCAAGAGCTTACCAACGCTACTTGTCTTCACAAGGGATCAATAGATAGGTGAAGTTGTCTTGGGTACATATTGGTCTTGTTTTGATCTCGTGGTCTTCCTTTTCACAGTCAAAATTAGATGCTTTTCTAACACCCAGTGATACGTTACATATTCCTAGACGGAATGCAGTCATCATTACGGAAGCTTCCTTGGCAAGTATGGCTCTTATTGGTTTAGATCAACTTTGGTATGCCGATTATCCGAGATCTTCATTTCATACTTTAGACGATTCTGGTGAATGGTTACAAATGGACAAATTAGGGCATGTGTTTTCTGCCTATCAACTGGGAAAGGTTGGAGCAGATGCATTGAAATGGAGTGGCGTTCAGAAAAAAGACCAATTAATCTATGGCGCAACCTTAGGGTTTACTTTTTTAACAGCTATAGAAGTTATGGATGGCTATAGTGCTGAATGGGGATTTTCATGGACAGATATGGCAGCAAATTCTTTAGGGACTGGATTGTTTATCGGACAAGAATTATTGTGGGAAGAACAACGCATATTGATGAAGTATTCTTTCCATCAAACACAATATGCCTCCCAACGTCCTGATAAATTGGGAAACGGATTTATGGAAGAGTTTTTAAAGGATTATAACGGACAAACCTATTGGTTGAGTGCCAATGTAAAATCGTTCTTTAAATCCAGTAAAATACCTAGGTGGTTTAACATAGCTATTGGTTATGGAGCAGAGGGTATGTTGACCGGAAATGATGAGTCTGTTGATAACTTATTCATAAATCAAAATAGACAGCGTCAATTTTACCTGAGTTTGGACGTCGATTTATCAAAAATTAAGACAAAATCTAGGTTGTTGCAATCGTTGTTTGACGTTTTTAATACGATAAAAGTACCTTTTCCTACCTTGGAGTTCAACGATAAAAACGGCTTTAAGCTTCATTACATCTACTTTTAACAACACTTTAACCTCTTATTTTCAATAAATTAGAAAAAGGCGTATATTTGCAAGCTGAAATTGTAAGGTTATTTAGGGGACAATTTTCACCTTACATAAATTAGCTATTATGTTTAAAAAAATAAGTAATTATTTTGCTATCCCTCTAGCTATTTGTAGTGTTGTTTTTATGGCACTAAAACCGAGCCCTTCTCTGGATGTCGCCATGTATTCGACGGAAGGAATGGAACTAGACTTTACAGTACAAAAAGAAGAACCTTCTAAGGCTACTGAAGTTCATTTATCAAACCCTTTCCAAACACAGCATACCTATTTTCCATATTTAGGTAAATCGTATCACGGATTTAAAGAAGCTTTGGCTTTTAAAGAATCGAGAGGTGATTATTTTACTGTCAATACGTTAGGTTATTTGGGAAAATACCAATTTGGTGCTGAAACCTTAAAGCTCATTGGCATTTACAATCCACAAAAGTTCTTGTATACTCCTGAATTGCAGGAAAAAGCATTCTTAGCGAATGCCGAACGAAACAAGTGGATTTTAAGACGTGACATCAAACGTTTTGATGGTAAGTATATTAATGGTGTTTTGGTTACCGAATCAGGAATCCTTGCAGCTGCTCATTTGGCTGGACCTGGAAGTGTAAAGAAATTTTTGAGAAGTTATGGATCACAGAACTTTTCGGATGCTTATGGGTCAACTGTTAAGCATTATATGAAAAAGTTCTCAGGATACGATACGTCGTCTATAAAAGCAAACAAGAGAGCTAAGGCTATATTATAATATAGCGATCATGCATATATAAAATCCTTGGGTAAAGCACTCAAGGATTTTTTGTTTATAAGGCTTCGCTATCGTCATCAAGCAATTCGTGAATTGCATCTTTTTCTACTAGAGTTACCGCTTTTTGAAGAATGAGGTTGTTTGGATAAGTTACCAAATCGCCATTATCTAACCGTAAATGCAAATGAAAGGCTCTAATGTCTTCAATAATAGCTTCTACAGGAAAATCCTTATCATGAATTTCAATTTTATCACCAACCTTATAAGGAAAATTAAAGAACATGATTACGCCTGAAGTTATGTTGCTTAAAATAGACCATATGGCAAAAAGCCCAATTCCGATGACTGCAAAAACGGATGAAAACAACAATGTTAACTCTTTCAATTCTGCTCCAAATACAAAAGCTTCAATAATCAGTGCTATTACTAAAAGAGTCACTGAAACATAACGGCAAATCAGCTGAATTCGAGCATCATTGATGCCACTTTTACGACCAATTTTTTTTATTAATGTATGTGCAATTAGTCGAATGACAAATAATATGGCCAATACAATAATAGAGGTGATGATTTCAGAATGATAAGTTTCAAAAAACATAGAAGGTGATTTTTTTTTACAAAGATAAACGAATTGCTAGCCTTTTATTCAGAAAAAAGAATCTCTAAAATAAGATTTTAATCTATTATGCTTTTAAGGGTCTTGTAAACTAAATGTGTTGGTAAACCTACTACGTTGAAATACGAACCTTCTATATGAGTGATTCCAATATGGCCAATCCACTCTTGAATACCATAAGCACCAGCTTTGTCGAATGGTTTATAGCGATCAATGTAGTATTCAATTTCTTCTTCAGTCAGATCTTTAAAATTGACTTTAGTTATTGCATTAACTGTTTTTTGAAGTTTTGATGTCGTAAAACAAACTGATGTGATGACTTCATGGGTTTTTCCACTCATAGAAGATAACATCTCAAAGGCTTCATCGTGATTTATAGGTTTTCCTAAAGCTTTGTTATCATGCCAGACAATAGTGTCACTCGTAATAAGGATATCATTATCCTGTAATTCTTCTTTAAAGGGAATGGCTTTTAATTGTGATAAGTAATCACTGATCTCAAAGTGCTGTAATCTATCAGGATAGTCTTCTTTAATAGACTTCAAGCGAACTTCAAAATCAAGACCTAAATCCTTAAAAAATTGCTGTCTTCGAGGAGAACCTGAAGCCAAAATGAGATGATAGGATTTTAAAGCGTCTGCAAGCATATTTGAAATTTATTTCAGAATAAAAGGATATAATAATAAAGATAGCATTCCTAAAAGCATGATAATTTTATAGACATTACTTATGTGATGGTAATGCATTTTTGTCTTAGCCATAAAAATTTTAATGGAAGCATAGATAAGAGGTGCTAAAACAAAAAGTAAAAAATAACCAATAGCAATCTCTTGTTGATATATATAAGTTACAACAAAATATGTGACAGCGATAATTGGGAAAAAGCTAAATATAAAGGCAATGTATCTAGCACGCTCACGCCCTAAAGTAATAGGCAAGGTGTTCATTTGCGCTTTGTAATCACCATTGATGTCTTCAATATCTTTAACCATTTCACGAACCAAATTGACCAAAAAGGCAAATACAGCATAATCGAGAAGAATTTCAAACATAGTAAACTGCGTGCCGCTATTTTGTTCGGTTATTGCTGGAATCAAATCAAAAATACCAACAATGAGAATACTCATTCCTACCAAAATCGAGATGAGCAAATTACCGAAAAAAGGAGTTTGCTTCAAAAAGGAAGCATAGACATATAAGGCTGCTGAAATAATCACAAAAATTGAGAAAAACGGACTCCTTCCAACGCTATGTGATAAATAGAATCCTAACACTACACCAATAACATTTAAAGCTATAAATAAGTTGAAAGCGGTTTTTTCAGAAATATGCCTATCGATAACGACACGTTCAGGTTTATTTACCTTATCTGTTTCCAAATCATATATGTCATTGATGATATTACCAGCAGCAGCAATACAAAGCGTGGCAATAATTAAAACGATAAAACCTGAAGTACTAAGTGCTACATCAATCTGGAAAGGCTCAAATAAAGCATAGCGAATCAATAGTTGAACCAGAACGATGAGCAATAGATTTTTATAACGAATGAGCTGTAGTATATGCAAGGCTAGTCGTATTTGGCATCAAAATTAGCATTCCATTTTCCTTGAACTTTCATCACTTGTTCAATAATATCTCTAACAGCACCTTTTCCTCCGTTTTTGTGGGATACATATTTGCTAATGGACTTGATTTCATTAACGGCATCTTGCGGACAAGTTGGTAGTCCGACACACTTCATGACAGGCACATCCGGAATGTCATCTCCCATATACAATACATGTTCCAATTGGATCTGCTTTCTTTCAGTATATTCCTTAAGTTGATCTATTTTGTTATGAGCTCCTAAATAAATATCGGTAACACCCAGACCTTCCAAGCGTTTTTGAACTCCTAGATTACTTCCTCCTGAAATAATACAAATATTATAACCAGCATCAATAGCCGTTTTTAATGCATAACCATCTTTAATATTCATGCGTCTAAGCATGTCGCCATTGGTCATAATCGTTACTGTGCCATCAGTTAAGACACCATCTACATCAAAAATGAAGGTGGTAATGTTTGGTAAATATTCTTTGTAGCTTTTATCTTCCATGAGTATTTTGGATGGATTTAGTCAACAACTTATAAATAGTTTTATGCTCTTCATTTTTAAGTTGTTTCAAATGTTTTTTTATGGTGCTTTTGTCGTTGCGTTTTGCAGGTCCAGTTTGCGCTCTGTAAGGAGAAAGCTCTTGGACTTTTTCTGCAGTTTCTTTAATCAAGGGTTTCAGTAAATCGAATTCAGTGCTGGTCGATTCTGTAATTTCTTGTGCAATTCGGTATAATTGATTCGTAAAATTATTAACAAAAACAGCAGCCAAATGTAGTGAAGCACGTTGCTCACTATTCACACGTTTGGTGTGTTCTGAAATTGCGGTTGCAAGCTCTTTGAGCAAGTGGTAATCTGCTTTATCGAGTGTTTCCAAGCAAATCGGCACTTCTGAAAAATCGATGTCAGCTGATTTGGAAAAACTTTGTAAAGGGTAAAAAACGCCACGTCTGTGTTTTTTGTCAATATCGTGAATACTAACACTACCAGAGGTGTGTACGACCAATCTGTTTTCAAAAGGTAGTTTTGAAGAGAGCTCTGAAACCGCATCATCGCTCACAGCCAAAATATAAATGTCGGCTTCTTTTAATTCAGAAATATTATCTGAAATCAAAACGTCGTTTTGAAACGATTGAAGTGGTTTCAAATTTCGATTGTACCATTGCTTAACGTCAATGTCTTCAGAATTTTGAAAGGCTTTATATAAATGGCTGGCTACATTTCCAGCGCCAAGAATAACAACAGAAATCATAGTGCTAAAATACAATAGAATTACGACATACAAATGAAACTATTTAATATTACTGCATGCTTTTAATTCGCTACCTTTGATGATATGAAAAAAGATATCGAAAATCGAAGCGATATTGCTCTGTTGGTTTCAGAATTCTACAAAAAAGTCAAGATAGATAAAACTTTGGGACCTTTTTTTAATAATACTATTAGTGACTGGGATTCACATTTAGATCACTTAACTACATTTTGGGAAACCAGTTTATTCATGACCAAACCTTTAGAAAAAAAGTATAGAGGAAATCCTTTGGAAGTCCATATTGAGGTCGATAAACAATTCAATTATTCCATAACTGAACTCCATTTTGGATTATGGCTCAATCTATGGTATCAAACCTTAGATGAATTTTTCGAGGGAGAGGTTGCTGATAATGCTAAAAGAAGAGCACGAAAAATGGCCACATTTATATATCTTAAAATTTTTGAGGTGCGATCAAATTAATTCCAGTGTCTTTAACACATTTTTGAAATGGAATCATGGGTTTTAAATGAACTAAAATAATTACCTTTGCACAGCAAAAAATATACGAAAAGCTATGCAAAAAAAAATTGCCAATTTCCTATTTTCAACTCGACTTACTGGTGTTTTATTCATTGTTTTTGCAATAGCTATGATTACAGGAACTTTCCTGGATGCCAATCAGGAAACCTCACCAACACCTTACACACGCTATTGGATTTATAATGCTTGGTGGTTTGAGTTGATTATGGTCATCTTCGTAATCAACTTTATAGGCAATATTTTTAGATACCGACTGCTGAGAAAGGAAAAATGGGCAACCTTAATTTTGCATTTGGCTTTTATCTTTATCATCATTGGAGCAGGAATCACACGATATATTGGTTATGAAGGATGGATGCCGATTAAGGAAGGAGAAACTACCAACAACTATCTAACCAGAACTATTTATGTGACTGCCTATATTGATGGCGATTATGTGGTTAATGGATTGCCACAACGACGAGTTGTTAACGAACCAGTCGATTTCTCTGAACGCTTAAGCAATGATTTTGAAGTAACTGCAGATTATAACGGGACACCTGTAACAATTTCAGCAGAAAAATTTATTAAAAATGCTGAAATTGATATAGTTCCAACAGATGATGGTGAGTCTTATTTGAAAATAGTTGAATCTTCAGGAGGCGAACCTCATAACCATTTTTTAAAGGATGGTGAGGACCAACTGATTCACAATATCATCTTTACACTCAATAATCCAAAAAAAGGCGCTATTAACATCACAACCGATGATCAGAATGGTATATTCATCGAATCGCCTTTTGAAGGGGAATTTATGACCATGGCAACGCGAGCCACTGGTACTTTGGTTCAGGATTCCATTCAACCACTTGCTTTACGATCTCGATATCAAATAGGTAACTTGTCCATGGTTTTTCCTAAGCCAGTAGTTAAAGGTGAGTTTGAATTGGTGAAGCGTTCGCAAATGTTGCGTGGTAGTGAAGATGGTGTGACCGTTGCTGTCTCAGCGAATGGCGACACCAAACGTGTTCATTTATTGGGAGGTCAATACAATAGTGGAAAATTTGAGCAAGTAAAAGTTGGAGGTTTTGATGTGGCTGTAAAGTATGGCTCCTTGGTTAAGGAATTGCCTTTCAGTATCAAGCTCAACGATTTTAATGCTGA
Source organism: Psychroserpens sp. XS_ASV72 (assembly GCF_041224425.1). Taxonomy (NCBI): domain Bacteria; kingdom Pseudomonadati; phylum Bacteroidota; class Flavobacteriia; order Flavobacteriales; family Flavobacteriaceae; genus Psychroserpens; species Psychroserpens sp. XS_ASV72. Next base: position 23,667 of record NZ_JBGFGL010000068.1, read on the forward strand.
GGTGTATCCAGGAACAGAGGATAGCTTTTCTTCTTTCGAAAGCAAGGTTACAGTTGTTGACGAAGAGGAAGGTAATTTCGATTACCACATCTATATGAACCATATTTTGAACCATAAAGGCTATCGCTTTTTTCAAGCGAGTTTCGATCCAGATCTTAAAGGAACAAAGCTTTCTGTTAATCACGATGCTTGGGGAACTTGGATCACTTATATAGGCTACATGTTATTGTACTTCGGATTGATGGCGATATTATTTGTTAAAGGATCACGTTTTGGTGATTTGAAACGCATGCTTGATAAGGTTAAATCCAAAAAGGCTAAAGTACTTTCAATTCTTTTGCTTCTTGTGAGCCTCTCTGGTTTTTCACAGCAACATTCTGAAGATGATGGTCATGACCATTCACAGCCGACAAATTCAATCGCTAAGCCAACAAAAGCTCAAATTGACTCGATCATAAAAGCCAATATTACTCCTAAAGCGCATTCAGATGCCTTCGGAAAATTGGTTATTCAAGATTATAGTGGTCGAATGATGCCAATGAACACCTATGCATCAGAAGTCTTAAGAAAAGTAAGTAAGAAAGATCATTACGAAGATTTTGATGCTAATCAAGTCATGCTTTCCATGCAGGAAAGTCCATTATTTTGGTATAATGTCCCAATCATTTATTTAGCCAAACGAAAAGGAGATTCCATTAGACATCTTATTGGCGTTGATGAAAGTGAAAAGTATGTGGCATTGACCGATTTCTTAGAAGACGATGGAACATACAAGTTAGGACCTTATCTAGAAGATGCCTATAAAACACAGGTTCCAAATGGCTATCAGAAAGAATTCAAGGAAACCGATCAACGGATTAATTTGTTGTTCAGTACGATTGAAGGAAGGTCTTTAAAGATTTTTCCGGTGCCTGGTGATGAGAAAAATACGTGGATTTCACCTTTGGAATATCGCGAAGGTTATCAGCAGAAAGTCAACGATACCATCTATGGAAAGTTTATTGAAAATAGTTTTAGCTATTATCTTTCAGAACTCTACAAAGCAAAACAAACAGGTGATTTTACCACAGCGGACAAATTATTGGAAGGGTTTAAAAGAAATCAGCAAAAGTTAGGTGGTGAGGTGATGATTTCCGAAGATCGTATTAATGCTGAGGTATTGTACAATAAATACGATATTTTCAAAAAGCTCTTCAGTTGGTATATGTATGCTGGCACCTTGTTGTTTATTCTCCTTATTGTACAGATTTTTAAAGCACAGAATAAGATTTTGAATAACGTTGTAAAAGCATTAGGAGTCATTATTTTACTACTGTTTCTTACACATACCTTAGGCTTGGTTGTAAGATGGTATATTTCGGGTCATGCACCATGGAGTGATGCTTATGAATCCATGATTTATGTCGCTTGGGCAACCATGTTTTTCGGATTGGCTTTCGGACGGAAAAGTATGTTGACGATTGCTGCAACGGCCTTTGTAACCTCCATGATTTTGATGGTTGCCCATTGGAATTGGATGGATCCTGCCATTGCAAATCTACAACCGGTTTTAGATAGCTATTGGTTAATGATTCACGTAGCTGTGATTGTTGCAAGTTATGGGCCATTTACTTTAGGAATGATTTTAGGAGTCACCGTTTTACTACTGATGATTTTTACCACTAAATCCAATAAACAGAAGATGTTGCTCAATATTCAGGAACTGACAATCATCAATGAAATGTCATTAACGGTTGGATTGGTGATGCTTACTATTGGAAATTTCCTTGGAGGTATGTGGGCAAACGAAAGTTGGGGACGATATTGGGGTTGGGACCCAAAAGAAACTTGGGCGCTGATTAGTATCATGGTATACGCGTTTATCATTCACATGCGATTGATTCCTGGTCTTCGCGGGCGCTATGGATTTAACTTGGCTTCCATAATTGGTTTTTCGAGTATCATATTTACTTATTTCGGAGTGAACTTTTATTTGTCCGGATTGCATTCCTACCAATCAGGTCAGCAAATCGCTAGTTTGCAAATTATTGCCATTGCAGTAAGTATTGTTGCTGTCCTAGGCTTTTTGGCTTACCGAAAGTATGTGATGTTCTACAAAAAATAGACCTCTTCAAGTATTTAGCACTCTTTTTAATTCTGTTTTGTAGGTATTAAATATCTTTGTCGCTTGTAAATTTAAAAGGACAAGTATGAAATTTTTAAAGGAATTCAAAGAGTTTGCTGTCAAAGGTAACATGATGGATATGGCCATCGGAATCATTATAGGTGCAGCGTTTAATAAGGTTATTGATGTGCTGGTTAAAAAAGTGTTTCTTCCTCCGTTAACACTCATGACTGACGGTTTGAATTTTCAAAATCAGAAATACGTGTTACGGGAAAGAATCTTAAATGCGCAAGGCGACATTATAACAGATGAGGTTGCTATAGAATACGGTGTGTTATTTGAAACCTTCTTAGATTTCTTGATTGTAGGATTAACAGTATTTATTGTGGTAAAAGCAATGAACCGTTTAAAATCGAAAGCTGAAGACCCTAAAAATGAAGGCGTCTCTACACCAAAGGATATAGAGTTACTGTCAAATCTTACTGAATTGATGGAAGAACAAAATGCATTGTTACGTAAGAATTCCTAAATAAGACTGAAAAGCTGTTTCAGATTATTGAATTTTATATCGGAAAAAGATTCCACAACACGATCAGCTCGACTGTAATCTTGAGCTAAAGAATGCGGACCTTTAAATGCTACACAAAAGGCTTTCGCTTCCTTGGCAGCAATAATTCCATTGGAGGAATCTTCAATAACGAAACAGTCTTCAATGGCATGACCAGCAACATCAGCTGCTTTCATGAAAATCTCAGGATGTGGTTTGGAAGCTTCTAATTCGGCACCACTAACTTTTCCTTTAAAATAGGGGTTTAGATTAAAGCGATTAAAAATAAGGTTGATGTTTTCCATCGTTGATGAAGAGGCGACAACAAGTTGCAAGCCGTTGGCATGATAATCTTTTATCAAATCCAAAACTCCATCCATAAGCGTAAGCGATTTAGAGGTATCGAATAAGGCTTTGTAATGATCACGTTTAATGTCCATGACCGTATAAGGTGAAAGTGGAAGTTTAAAATGTTCCACAACGGTTTGACAAATCGAGAATGTGGTTTGTCCGATTAATGAATTGTAAAATTTATCGGATACTTGAATATTAAGGTCTTGAAATGTTTGAAAATGGGCTTTTCGATGGAGAGGTTCGGTATCAACTATAACACCATCCATGTCAAATAATACAGCTTTGAACATAGGTTTTAATCAGTTAGTTGAGACGAATATAAGTAAAAGCATACTGAGAATCAATAACTTCAGAATACATTGGTTGAGTAGTCGTTTTGTTCGATAAAGTGCAAATTTTGATTAAATGAGAGGTTGATTGCATTTTGAATTGACTAAAATTAAATGCAATTTTGCTCTCACGGTTGATTGTCATCAGATGGAAGCCTCAAAAATCAACTAAATTCAAGCCACATCTTTTATAAACTTGGATATAAATGTAATTAGCAATCTGTAATGACAAAATCAACCTTATCCCTTAAACAAATAGGCAGTCTATTTAAGCAAGCTGTCTCTGGCAAAGAGCAAGAATTCACATCTGGAAGTATTAGAAAAGCTGTCTTTATGCTTTCCGTACCAATGATTCTTGAAATGCTTATGGAATCCATATTTGCGGTTGTCGATATCTTTTTTGTTTCTAAAGTTAGTGTAAATGCCGTAGCTACTATTGGTTTGACAGAATCTGTAGTAACCCTTATTTACGCAGTTGCTATTGGTCTGAGTATGGCTGCAACAGCTATTGTTGCTCGAAGGGTTGGTGAAAAGGAATATGAAAAAGCATCTCAAGCGGCTGTTCAGGTTATCGTATTGGGCATCGTAGTGTCTTTAATTATTAGTGCTATCGGAATTCTATTTCCTAAGGAAATCCTACAACTTATGGGAGGTGAGAATGACCTTGTTGCTGAAGGATTTGGCTATACGCAGATTCTTTTAGGAGGGAATGTAACCATAATGCTATTGTTTTTAATCAATGCTATTTTTAGAGGAGCAGGAGATGCTTCAATTGCCATGTGGGCTTTGGTGATTTCAAATGTTCTAAACATCATTTTAGACCCAATACTGATTTTTGGTTTGGGACCAATCCCAGAATTTGGTGTTAAAGGAGCAGCTATCGCCACGACGATTGGAAGAGGTACAGCTGTAGTTTTTCAACTACTGGTGTTATTTTATGGGTGGAGCAAGATTAAGGTGCGTATCAAGGATGTAGTCGTTAGGATTGCAGTTATGGTCAATCTGATAAAGGTATCCTTGGGAGGAATAGGGCAGTTCTTGATAGGAACGTCTTCATGGGTATTCTTAATGCGCATTATGAGTGAATTTGGAAGTGAGGTCTTAGCTGGATATACCATAGCCATAAGAGTAATGATGTTTACATTGATGCCAGCCTGGGGAATGAGTAATGCTGCAGCAACTTTAGTAGGTCAAAACCTTGGAGCTAAACAACCAAAAAGAGCTGAAGAATCCGTATGGAAAACAGGCAAATACTGTGCTTATTTTATGGGATTGGTTTCTATAGTTTATTTGGTTTTTGCCACTCAGATTGTGTCTTGGTTTACCTCTGAACCAAATGTTGTTTCTGCTGGAAGCCTATGTCTTCGTATTATGGCTTCTGGATACATTTTTTATGCCTATGGTATGGTTGTTATCAATGCGTTTAATGGTGCTGGAGATACGGTGACACCAACCATCATTAATTTTGTTTGCTTTTGGTTGTTTCAGTTGCCATTTGCATACCTAATGGCATTAACTTTTGATTTTGGCCCAACAGGTGTGTTCTTGGCTATTGTATTCGCAGAAGTATTAATTTCTATCGTAGCCATTATTTGGTTTAAAAAAGGACGATGGAAGCTTACGGAGGTATAATAACAGTAAATTCTTTCAATTTTATATAACATATTGATTATAAAGACTCTGTAAACTTAAGAGTTGCGTGCTTTTAATCTGCTATTTTGACGTTTCAACGAATTAACTTATTGAAAATCAGTATACATAGAATATTCTGGTGTTTCAACGACTATTTTATTTGACAAGACATTGTATCCGTAATTTTACATTCCCTTGATGAACATTTTTGTTATATAATAATCCCTTCAAATAACGGTGTTCATGTTTTCTCTCCATTGAACAAAACATGTTTTGTAAGAATAGGCTTTGTGTTTAAAACAAAATCTGAATACATGAAAAAACAATATTTTACTTTGAGGTTTTTGGTAGCTCTTATGCTAGTTACATTTAATGTTTCGTATTCTCAATCGGATATTTACGAAAGTTATGTTGTTTTAGATATTAATGGTTCTGGAAATGTTTATTACGACTTAAATGTCGATACAGCAAATCCTAATTTTGAAGGGGTTAATTTAGGGACCTTCAATCCATCGAACAGCTTGGTTTTGAATGGAGCACAGAACCAAACATACAAGTGCGGAACCCATAATATACTTAATAGCTTTATAGATTATAGAATTTATCTAACAGGAAATACACCTCCTGCTTTCATTCCTTCAGAGATATTATTTAATACTGATGACGGAACTTCTAACTTTTGTTCAGGAACAAGTGTTGATCAAACATGGGAATCTACTGGAGCTAATATAGATATCCTAAATGGATTACCATCTGGTGATTATACGCTTGAAGTGTATACGCGTTCTGATGCCGATTATGACGGAGATAACATTCTTGATAACACATATTATATTAGTAATGGTGGATTTAATTACAGAGCTACATTTAGAGTAGACAATCCGCCAACTGCTGTTTGTACAAATTTTACAGCGCAACTTGATTCTAGTGGAAATGTTACAATTTCAGCAAATGATGTTGACTCAGGAAGTTCTGATGACTTTGGAATTGCTTCCATGGGTGTTACACCAAATAGCTTTAACTGTAGTAATATAGGAAATAACACGGTTACTTTAACTGTTACAGATACTGACGGACAAACAAATTCTTGTACTGCAACTGTAACAGTAGTCGATAGTATTGACCCAACGACACCGACCCTTTCGACAGTGACTGGCGAGTGCTCCGCAACGGCAAGCGTTCCAACGACAACGGACAACTGCTCTGGAACGGTCACGGGAACGACCTCTGATCCGCTAACCTATAACGCTCAAGGAACCTATACGATCACCTGGACGTTCGACGACGGTAACGGGAACGTTATCACGGTCCCACAGACGGTCATCGTTGACGACGTTACGGACCCAGCGACACCGACCCTTTCCACGGTAACTGGCGAGTGCTCCGCAACGGCAAGCGTTCCAACGACAACGGACAACTGCTCTGGAACTATCACGGGAACGACCTCTGATCCGCTAACCTATAACGCTCAAGGAACCTACACGATCAACTGGACGTTCGACGACGGCAACGGGAACGTTATCACGGTCCCACAGACGGTCATCGTTGACGACGTGACAGATCCAGCGATACCGACCCTTTCGACAGTGACTGGCGAGTGCTCCGCAACGGCAATCGTTCCAACGACAACGGACAATTGCTCTGGAACGGTCACAGGAACGACCTCTGATCCGCTAACCTATAACGCTCAAGGAACATACACGATCACCTGGTCATTCGACGACGGTAACGGCAATGTCATCACAGTACCTCAGACAGTTATTGTAAACGATACTACAGATCCTGCGACACCGACCCTTTCGACAGTGACTGGCGAGTGCTCGGCAACGGCAAGCGTTCCGACGACGACGGACAACTGCTCTGGAACGGTCACAGGAACAACATCAGATCCGCTAACCTATAACGCCCAGGGAACCTATACGATCACCTGGACTTTCGATGATGGTAACGGCAATGTTATCAGTGTCCCACAGACGGTCATCGTAGACGACGTGACGGACCCATCGACACCTAGTTTACCAATACTTACAGGTCAATGCTCAGTTACTGTACCTATACCAACAATCTCTGATAATTGTTCAGGGACAATTTCAGGAACAACTTCTGATCCATTGGTTTATAATACTCAGGGTGCGTTTGCAATTACTTGGAATTTTGATGATGGTAACGGAAATTCAATCAGTGCTGTACAAAATGTAGTTATTAATGATACTGTTGATCCGATACCAACGTGTCAAGACATCACAATTCAGTTGAGTGATACAACAGGTATTGCAACAATTACTGGTAGTCAAATTGACAATGGGTCATCAGACAACTGTGGAGTAGTTAATTTTTCTTTATCTCAAGATATATTTGATTGTACAGACATAGGTAGTAATGTCATTGTTTTAACTGTAGATGATGGTAATGGGAATTCTGCTATTTGTACTTCCGTAGTTACAGTTGTTAGTCCAAATATTTCAGGAGGAACAGCTTTGGGGTATTTAAATAATACAGAGACAATTGCTGATCAAGATAATTTGATAGAAGTAACCGCTTGTCCAGATGAACCACAAAACGCAACAATTAATTTGACTGGTCACTCAGGGAGTGTTGCCTATTGGGAAACATCACTTGATGGTGGACTGAATTGGACTACTGTGGCAAATACGACTACGACATTTTATTATCCAAATATTCTGCAAACAACATTGGTTAGAGCCGTTATCCAAATTGGATCTTGCCAAGCTAAATCATCAATTGCTCAAGTTGTGGTTATTCCGCCAGATGTTCCACCAACGATTATTGGACCAGATACATTTGAGTCTTGTATAGGAGATGATATTGTTGTTACTGCAGAAAGTTCTTTTGGAATTAATTCTGGCTTCAATAACGGAGGAATGTTCAACGAGGCTAACTTGAATAACTTAGGATGGACAGTTGATGGTGCTGCTGAGATGTCTGCAGGTGGAAACAATACAAATAATACCTACTGGAAATTAACGAATGGACCAAAGAAGTTTAATGGAAAATGTTTTGATTCTCCTGATGGAAACAAATTTGCTGTTGTAAGTGGGATTCCTCCTTATGTAAATCCTGATCATACTATAACGCCTTTATCAACATTGGAAACTTCTGTATTTAGTACTTTAGGTTTATCTACAGCGACTTTAGAGTTTGATCAAGCTTATTTTTTAGAAGCTGGAGCATGGCTCTCTATAGAATTGTCATTAGATGGAGGAGCAACTTATCCAATAACTTTAGATCCAGGTGCAGGTTATAATTATACTGGTCCGAGTGATACAGGCTTTGTTAATGGTCAATCTATCGGATTTGGAGGACAATGTAGAAATAATCCTGGAACCTTAGTTGATAATCACGTAGTTATAGATCTACAAAATTATATTGGCTTGTCTAATATGCGAATTAGATTTACCTATTCTGGTACAGCTAATAGTGTTTGGGCTCTTGAAAATATCACCATTCCTCAAGCACCAGTTGATGAGGTTATTGAGTGGACAGACGGAACAGGTGTGGTGGTAACAACCGGTTCAACAACAACTATAAGTCCAGTAACTCCTGGTGTTCAAACGTTTGGTGTAACCTCTTTAATTAATGGATGTAGAGCTGATGGAGATGAAGGTACAGAGTTTATATCAGTAAATGCAAGCTTAGCCTATGCTGGAGAAGATATTGTTCAGATTATTGGTGAATGCGGTGAAGAAGTTTCTTTGAATGCTTACGATAATGATTTAACAGCTGCGCAAAATATTGCTAATGGTGTATCTAATCCAGCGCTATTCACAACAGGTACTTACCCTGGAACTCAAGAAGCTGGCGTGTGGTCTGCTACTGTGATTTCAGGTTGTGGTACTAACTATAGTTTTTCAGATATATCTAGTCCGAGATCTAAGTTTTCAGCAGAACCTGGTACCTATGAATTAACTTGGTCAATTCCAACAAGAGGCTGTTCAGATACAGTTTTGGTAACTATAGAAAGTTGTCCGAGTGTTGATTTTGATGGTACGGATGATTATGTCACTTTTGATGATAACTTTACGCTTTCCAATCAATTTAGTATTGAAGCTTGGGTGAAACCGAATTCAATAACAGGTACGCAAACCATTTTTTCAAAAAGAAATGCAAACGACTTATCTTCTGGATATGATTTGCGATTAGTAGGAAGTACTGTGCAATTCCGATGGAATAATACTGGAGTGATTCAATCTACATACCCAATTTCTACAAATAGATGGTACCATGTCGCTGTGACTAATTCTAGTGGAACCTACAGATTATATATCGATGGTATTGAGGTAAGTTCACCAGTATCTGGTTCTGCTCCAGCATCAAATGGAATGAAAGCTTTAGCAGGTGCAATGGATCAAAATGGAAATCCAACTACCAGACCTGTATACTATTTTAATGGTTGGATTGATGAACTTCGTATTTGGAATACCGCATTAAGCACGCATCAGATTCGAAAGATGATGAATCAAGAAATCATTGATAATACTGCGGTTAGAGGAGCAGTCGTTCCTTTAGATGTTGCTGGATTGAACTGGACAGATTTAAGTGGTTACTACCGAATGGATATCACTTGTGGTTATCTAATTCCTTATGCAGGAAGTGTTAGAGGTCAGTTGAGAAATATGAATTCTGCTCAACAGCAAACAGCTCCACTGCCGTACACGTCTAGGGTTGATGGTCAAAATTGGAGTACAGATAACACCTGGACAAACTTTAATGTTTGGGATGCTCCTAATAGTTTAGGGGTTGATGGATCAACTCCAATAGACTGGAATATTGTCCAAGTTTCCCATGACATCAGTTCAGGAAATAAGGATATTACAGTTTTAGGATTGATTTCAGATACCACAAATAAAGAATTGACCATAACCGATCCGTTTACCGCTCAAGACGAAACCAATGACGGACAAATGCTTAGAGTAACCCATTACCTCAAATTAGATGGTATTATAGATCTTGTGGGTGAGTCCCAACTTTTCCAAGATGAGGATAGTGTTTTAGATGTGTCAAGTAGTGGTAAGCTTGAAAGAGACCAACAAGGAACTTCAAATTTATATAATTACAATTATTGGAGCTCGCCAGTAAGCACTATAAATGCGAGTGCTAATAATATACCATTCAGTATAGATGATGTTTTAAAAGATGGAACCAATTCAGCAAACCCATTAAATCTACAATGGATTATGGGACAAAATGCTAACGGAAGTACAATGCCTATTACTCAAACTAGCAGATGGCTTTATACGTATGAAAACTATCCTGAAGATTCGTATGCCTCATGGAATGCTATTAATGAAACAAGTAATATTAGCACAGGTTTAGGCTTTACTATGAAAGGAAGTGGTGCTGGTGATCCTATTGCTGATTATCAAAACTACGTGTTTGTTGGTAAACCTAACAACGGGAATATAACAACACCTGTTACCGTTGGAAATCAGGCATTAGTTGGAAATCCATATCCTTCAGCTATTGATGCGAACCTGTTTATTCTAGATAATATTCCTGGTGGTAACTCAGGAACAACCCAAAGTATCGATGGTACTCTGTATTTCTGGGAGCACTACACTTCAAATTTCACACATATTCTTGAAGAGTACGAAGGTGGTTATGCTACCTATAATTTAACCGGAGGAAATGCAGCGGTGTCACCTCCTTTAGTAAGTGGTAATGGTACGCCTACTAAATTACCATCACGTTATGTGCCTGTATCACAAGGCTTTTTCGTAACAGCAAGTAATACAGGTGGATCCATTCAGTTTAAGAATAGTCAAAGAGGATTTGTAAGAGAAAGCTTAGGGAACTCTGTATTTATTAGGAGTAGTTCAGCAAACTATGATGATGCTCAAACAGATTCTGATTCTGAAATAAAGCGCGTACGATTGGATTTTAAAACTTCCGAAGGGGCAATTAGACCATTATTGCTTGGATTTGTTTCTAACGGATTTGCGACTGATGCCATCGATTATGGTTATGATGCTGAAAATACCGATTCGGAATTTTCAAACGATGCGTTCTGGAATATAGAAAACAGAGATTTTACTACGCAAGGAGTTGGTTCATTTGCGGTTGACAAACAATATCCTTTGTCTATGTATATTAGTGATGCAGGAACTTATGAAATTTCCTTAAAAGCTTTGGAAAATTTTGACGAAGATGTTGAAGTATTCATTTATGATGTAGTTACAGGAAATTATTTCAATATCAATACGGAAGCCTTCCAGATTACATTGGATGCCAATACTTATGTTGACAGATTTTTTGTAACATTCCAATCTGAGGACACATTATCAACTGTTGCATCTCAAGAAAGTCAGACTATTATTAATTATCTGAATGCAACTTCAGAAATATATGTGAAGACTTTTAATACTTCTGAAATCAATCAAATACGTTTGGTAAATATTTTAGGGCAAGAAATTCAAAGTTGGAATAATACCTTAGACTATGTAGTTGGTTCAGCAATTCGAATTCCAGTACAAAATATGTCAACAGGAACTTACATTATTGAGGTTCATACAGATCGTACGATTCTTAACACTAAAGTTATCATTAAATAATGGTTCCAATTAAATAATTACTGTGTCTTTTTTGTAATTTTAGAACACTTTAAAAGTTCTATTATGTCAAAAAAGAAGTTAGGCTTAAATACCATTTGCACACATATCGGAGAAATAGAAGACCAACAGTTTAAAGGTGCTATTTCACCTATTTATCTTTCTACCTCGTATGCTTATGATGATGTTGAGGTAAAGCGCTATCCACGATACTTTAATACTCCTAATCAAGAACATTTGGCTAAAAAAATTGCCGCCTTGGAACACGCTGAAGATGCCTTGATATTTAGTAGTGGCATGGCTGCCATCAGTCACATGTTTTTGGCATTTTTAAAGAAAGGCGATCACATTGTGGTTCAGAATACCTTATATGGTGGAACGCGAAATTTTATCAAATCTGAATTCCCTAAATATGGTATTGAGTTTACCTTTACCGATGGTTATCAACCTTCAGATTTTGAAAAGGCTCTGCAGAACAATACAAAACTAATTCATTTAGAATCACCTTCAAATCCGTTATTGACCATTACTGACATTAAAGCTATAGCTGATTTAGCTAAGTCTAGACAAATCATCACAACAATTGATAACACGTTTGCAAGTCCGATCAATCAAAATCCAATCGATTTAGGAATTGATCTTGTGATGCATTCGGCTACTAAATATTTAGGAGGTCATAGCGATATTTTGGCAGGTGCTGTTGCAGGTGGTAAAGACCATATTGAAGCCATCTGGAATGTTGGAATTAATCTAGGTGGAAGCTTAAGTGATTTTACCGTTTGGATGCTCGAACGTAGTATGAAGACTTTAGCATTGAGAGTTAAGGCTCAAAACAAAAACGCCAAAAAAATAGCTGCGTTTTTAGAAAACAACAAAGCCATTTCAAAGGTGTATTATCCTGGACTTAAATCACATCCTGAATACAAACTTGCCAAAGGTCAGATGCACGATTTTGGAGCGATGCTATCTTTTGAATTAGAGGAAGGTATTGATGTTATGGCATTTCAAAACCAATTGAAATTGATAAAACCATCTATGAGTTTGGCTGGTGTTGAAAGTACGATGTTATTACCTGCAAAAACCTCTCATGCGTTGTTGACTGAAGAAGAACGCAAAGAAGTAGGTATTAGTGATCGATTGATTCGATTTTCGGTAGGTATTGAAGATGTTTCCGATTTAAAACGAGATATCAAACAAGCTTTGAAACACTCTAAAGCAACTACACTTGCATAAAAACAATAGACATTCAAAGAAGTATGATTTCAAGTCGCTAATAGACTCATATCCTCAATTGGAATCATTTGTGTTTACTAATAAGTATGGTGGTGAAACGCTTGATTTTGCTGATCCAAAAGCAGTTAAAGCTCTAAATACGGCTTTGTTGAAGCAGTATCACAATGTTGAATATTGGGAGTTTCCAGACCAAAATTTATGTCCGCCAATTCCAGGACGCTTGGAGTACATCTTGTTGTTAAATGATCTATTGAAGTCAAGTGGATTAGAAAAAGAAATCAAGGTTTTGGATATTGGAACAGGTGCTACTTGTATTTATCCGCTTCTTGGATATTCAGAATTTGGTTGGACTTTTTTAGCTTCCGAAGTTGACAAAAAAGCTTTGGCTAATGCCAATCAGATTATTCAAAAAAATGGATTGGAAGCCTATATTGAATTGCGATTGCAAAGCAAAAATGATGCAATATTGGAAGGAGTTCTATTGCCAAATGAACGACTAACGGCAACCATGTGTAATCCGCCATTTTTCAAAAATGAAAAGGAAGCCATTGAAAGTAACCAACAAAAACTCAAAGGACTAGGTAAGGAGGCAAAAACAATCCAACGAAATTTTAGTGGTACGTCCAGCGAATTATGGTATCCTGGTGGTGAAAAGGCTTTTTTGCACAATTATTTGTTCCAAAGTTCAAAACTAAAAGAGCATTTTTTTTGGTATACCAGTTTGGTGTCAAAAAAAGAACATATAAAGTCTATGAAAATTTCTCTTGAAAAACTTAATGCGACTGAATTTAAAGTTATTGAGTTCTCTTTAGGACATAAAAAAAGTAGGGTTGTAGCATGGTCTTTCTTATCAAAAGAGGAACAAAAACAATGGCAATAGGCTTATTTTTTTCTCAGGTCTGTTGTAATATGCATTCCCACTTGTAATCGGTTAAGGTTTAAGTTGTTTATATGTTGTCTTAAATAGCCTAGGTTGATTTTTACATGCTTATCAATTTGGATATCTAGTGCACCATAAATTCTATTTTCCCTAAAAGGATCTCCTTCAAGATTAACAAAGAACTCATTGCTAACTAAAAATGAAAATCGTGAATTTATGGGAATACTAGAACCCAAGCGATATCGTATTCTGTTTTGAAGTGTGTTTTCATGATCATGTAGAAAGCGATGTTCAAGTCTCAGTCTATGATTCAAAGCGATTCCGTAGAGCTTGTGTTTCCTGTAGATTTGTTCCCAAAAACGATGTTCAATGGTGTTTTTTACATCTGAAAATTCGATACTTCTGTCAATATCCAAGTAACCGTAATTAAAAGTGGCAAATGTTTGACTACCTATATGATAATTGAACCCTGTATAAAACAGGTTCAAATTGTAATTGGTACTTGGCTCGTAATACCTGAATTGTACACCAGAATTGATACTGAATTTTTCTGATAGTTGATGTTTCCCATTGTACATAAACCATGTCCCTAATTTGTCTTCAGGATTGGTTTGTGGACATACGACATTAGAAACGAAATAAAACACTAGGATCAACCAATAGCGTTTCATAAAGTGAAGTTTTAAGTGTTCATAAAAAAATGAGGCTGGCAATTTTAAAGTCATGAATGTACCTCTACTATTAGATGCCTAGCCAACCTCATTTTCATTAATTAATTATACGTGATCGTTTAAATGATGGTGCTCATCAATTAGTGGACCACCTTCAATGATTTGTTGTGAAGCTTGATTCACAAACTTTTCAAAGTTCAAGTGGAATGAATGTGCTAACTGAATAGCTTTACTAACATAAGCACCTTTTTGCAACCAAGTATTCATTGGATCCAATAATTCAGTTGGAACACCGTCACATTCCTTAGGCATGAACAATCCGAAAATTGGATGTTGTTCAAACTCGATATTGTCAAGTTTTCCTTCAAGTATTGAAGTAATCATCGCTCTAGTGTATTTTAATTTAATACGAGAACCAACACCATAAGGTCCACCGCTCCAGCCAGTGTTAATTAACCAAACATTGACACCAGCATCTTGCATTTTTTTGCTCAGCATTTCAGCATAAACCGTTGGATGCAATGGCATGAACGGTTCTCCAAAACAGGCTGAGAACGATGGTACAGGTTCTGTGATTCCTGCTTCGGTTCCTGCCACTTTTGCGGTATAGCCTGAAATGAAATGATAGGCTGCTTGTCCAGGGGTTAGTTTAGAAACTGGCGGCAACACACCAAAGGCGTCACAGGTGAGGAAGAAAATGTTCTTCGGATTGCTGGCATACGATGGCTGTTGGATATTGTCAATATGGTAAATCGGATAACTTACGCGTGTGTTCTGTGTAATACTGCTATCCATATAATCAACCTCGCCATTGTCTTTGAAAATGACATTCTCTAAAATTGCACCTGGTTTGATGGCTCTATAGATATCTGGTTCTTTTTCTTCAGTTAGGTCGATTACCTTGGCATAACAACCACCTTCGAAGTTGAAGATACTATTCTCTGCTGTCCAACCATGTTCATCGTCACCGATCAGTTTTCGGTTAGGATCTGCTGACAAAGTTGTTTTTCCGGTTCCAGACAAACCAAAGAAAATAGCTGTGTCACCATCTTCTCCAACATTGGCAGAACAGTGCATTGGCAATACGTTTTTGTCCACAGGAAGGATCATGTTCAAGGCAGAGAAAATACCTTTCTTCATCTCTCCTGTATAAGCTGAACCACCAACTAGGGCAATTTTCTTAGTGAAGTTCAAAATAGAGAAGTTACCCTGTCTTAAGCCATATTTATTAGGTTCTTTGCATTCATAACCTGGAGCACAAAGTACAAGCCATTCTTCCTCAAAGTTTTCAAGTTCTTTTTCTGAAGGTCGTAAGAACATATTAAAGATAAACATATTAGACCAAGGATATTCTGTGATGGTTCTAACATTCATTTTATATTTTGGGTCTGCACAAACATAACCATCTCGAACATAGATTTCCTTTCCGCTGAGGTACTTTTCGATTTCAGATTGTAGATAATCAAAATTCTCAGGAGCGATTGGTTTGTTCGTTTTTCCCCACCAAACACGATCAGATGTATAGTCGTCTTTCACCAAGAAACGGTCTTGAGGAGATCGTCCTGTGAACTTCCCTGTATTGATGGCAAGTGTCCCGTTGGCAGTTTCTTTTCCCATGCCTTTTTCCAAGGTGATTTCCTGAAGTTTTTCAGGAGATAGTTGGTAATGGACTTTAGCGTCCTTAATTCCATATTTGGTAAGATCTGTTGTTTTCATAATTGGTTGTTTTAAAAGTGTTTCCATGATTTAATGTGTTAAAAAGGCCATATCACTGGCACTAGAATTAATGTCGTAATTAGAAATAATATCAATAAAGGGAATCCAACCCTGAAATAGTCCGCAAACTTGTAACCTCCTGCAGTCATTACCATGGCATTGGTTGTGGTGCCTACAGGAGTTAGAAAAGCTGTTGAAGCACTAATGGCTACAGCAATCATAAAAGGTGCAGCTGAGACATTTAAAGCACTTGCAGAAAGGATAACGATTGGAGCCATTAGAACTGCTGTAGCTGAATTATTGATGACTTGGCTAAATGTTGTGGTCAATAGAAAGACACCTCCAAGCAAAACAAGAGGATTTAAACTTCCTAAAGAGTTGACCAAACCATTGGCAATCATTTCTGCGGTTCCTGTTTTTTGCAATGCGATTCCCATAGGAATCATGGCAGCAATCATCACTACACTGATCCAACTAATACCTTTATAAGCTTTGGCAATTGGTACGCAACCAGAAATCAATACAATGCCAGCAGAAATTAAAGCGGCAATAGCTCCAGGAACCACTTTAAATACCAGTAAGACAATCATTAAAATCAATGCAAACAAAGCGACATATGATTTGTAATTGAGATTGGTGATGGTTTTAGACATACCTTCTGGACTGCCAATAATAACGAGGTTTTCGTGGTGCTCTTTAAGTTGTTCTATATCACTCCAAATACCTCGAATCAAGAAGGCATCACCCGCTTTTACAACAATTTCCCGTTCTAAAAAAGGCACATTGTTTCTTGAAGCTGCCATAAGTTGCACTCCAAAACGTTTAAAAAAGTTCCCTAAACGAATTTTTCTTCCGACGAGAACAGACTTAGGTGTGACAATAATCTCAGCCATACCCACTTCTTGATTGACCAAGTTGTTTTTTAGCTCATCAGCAATAGGTTCCAACGGAAGAAGTCCTAATCGGAATTTTATCATCAAGGTATTAATGGCTTCAGTATCACCTTTTACAGTGAGTATGTCGTGATACATGAATTCAGTTGAATTTGTTGGAAATTCAATAAACGCTTCATTGCCTTTAAATACATTTGGATGTCTTCGTTTGATTCGTATAATAGACACATGGTATTCGTTTTCGAAATTCCAATCGCCAATTTTCGTATTCAATAAAGGAGATACAGAACGTACTCTCAAACGGTAATAATCATCATCTACCTTATAGGCTTCAATCCATTTGTGGAACGTTGTACTGATATCGACCGGCTTATTGTTGGTTTTGTTGCTAGGCAGTAATTTATAACCAATAAACCTGAAATAGAGGAGTGCTATCAATAACAAAGGCAATCCGATAAGCGCAAATTCAAAAAATGAAAACCCCTCGAGTCCACTTTCCAGCATGGTATTGTTCACAATGATATTTGGAGGTGTTCCGGTTAGTGTTAATAATCCACCAGTATTAGAGCCAAAGGCGACTGGCATTAAAAGTTTAGAAGGTAAGGTTCCGATATTCCATGCTGAAGCAATGGTAACAGGCATCAATGTTGCAATGGTTCCTGTATTGCTTACGACACCTGATAGCAATCCAGAGCCTAAAGTGGTAATCATGAGTAGTCGAGTAGAACTTTTTCCAGCAAGTTTCATGAATTTTTCGCCTGCAATGGCAGTCCATCCTGTTTGTGATAAGCCTTCACCTATAATAAAAAGTGCCGCAATCATAATGACTGTCGGATTGCTAAATCCACTTAAGGTTTCATTCAGATCTAAGATTCCGAATAAAAACAAGCTAATCATAGAAAGTAAGGCTACAATATCTGGAGTGAATTTTCCCCAGATGAACAATCCGATGGTAACGGTCAATATGGCAAGCATTAAATACATAGTGTAGCACTTAAATTCAATACTTTAAAGTTATGTTTTGTATGCTGAAATTAATATGATATATGTCATGGAAATAGAGTGGGACTGACTTTTACGGTTTTCACTTTTTTCAGATTGTTTTATTGAAAATAATATTTACGAAAACGAATGCGTAGTATTGAGTTATAAATATTAGCTTTGTTTTATCGTAAAATTTTGAGTTTTCTTGAGTATGATTTATAGGATTTTGTAATTTATTCAGAACTAAAACGTCAGATTTTTACTTAGTAGATTAAATTTTTGATAAGATGAAACTAGATATATTGGCTTTTGGAGCGCATCCAGATGATGTGGAATTGGGTTGTGGTGGACTTATAGCAAAGGAAGTTGCAAATGGTAAGAAAGTTGGTGTGGTCGATTTAACGCGAGGAGAGCTTGGTACTCGAGGTACAATTGAAACCAGAGCGCAAGAATCAAGTGCTTCTGCTGAAATTTTAGGACTTTCCATAAGAGAAAATTTAGGCTTTGCTGATGGCTTTTTTGTGAATGATAAAGACCATCAGTTAGAAGTTATCAAAGTCATTCGTAAGTATCAACCAGATATTGTATTATGCAACGCTATTGAAGATCGGCATATTGATCATGCACGAGGCAGTAATTTGGTAAGCGATGCCTGTTTTTTAAGTGGCTTGATAAAAATAGAAACCGAAGTTGATGGGCAAAAGCAGGAGCAGTGGCGACCAAAACAAGTCTATCATTATATCCAATGGAAAAACATCGAACCAGATGTTGTGATTGATATCTCTGGCTTTATAGATAAGAAAATGGACGCTGTATTAGCGTATAAGACGCAATTTTACGATCCTGATAGTCAAGAACCACAAACGCCAATCTCAAGCAAAAATTTTACTGATAGTGTCAAATACAGAGCCAGAGACTTAGGTCGACTGATAGGCACTGAATATGCTGAAGGTTTTACAGCTGAACGTCATGTAGCTGTTGATAGTGTATTCGACTTGATATAAAATCTTACTTCAGAATTTTAACCGTTTTGATGGTATTGAACTCATCTTTCAGTTGCAATAGGTATAACCCTTTTGAAAGATTTCCAACCTTGATGTTTTTGTTTTCTATGGCTCCTTTTTGAATCAATTTACCAGTAACATCATAGATTTCATAAGTTTTAAAATCAATCGTTGTATCTATTCTAATGATGTTTTCTATCGGGTTCGGATAAAGTTTGAAAGTATCTATGTCATGAGTTTCAACAGACAGTACACCTTCGTTCCACTCGTACCATAGATCATTGGTAACACCAACAAAATCTTCGGTTTGATTGACTCCAACACCGCCTGAACCATTATTAAAAATGACATTAATACTAGTTAAACCAGTAAAGGTATATTTATACCATTCGGCATCATGCATTTCCATCGCAACTCCAGGCCAGACAGCATCTGCTAGTACACCATTCGGTTGTCCATTCCACCAATATACGTTTGGTGTAACAGCCCAACCTTGAGGAGGTTTGAAATACACTGTGAAGCTTTGGACGTCTTCAAACGTATAGGTTTCAGTTTTGATTGAAGACATATCACCATTTGTATTTTGGGCAAATGCCTTCAAGGTCGTAGTAGTCGTAAACTGAAGTGCCAATGGACTCGAGCCAGACAATGAACTTGTGGTTGGAGTGGAGCCATCAGTCGTGTAATAGATAATTGGATTAGGATCGGTTGAATCAATAGCCGTTAAAGTGACATCGACAGTTGACCCATTTGAAAAGGTGCCTCCAAGTGGATCAATGACCAAACAAGGTTCTGAAATATTTGGATTTGAAATCCAAGACATAGAATCCCATTCATAATAAGCATCTCCACTAGCACTTAAATCAGCCGTTTGATTACCTCCACCATCATTAAAGATAAGATTGGTAGATGACACATTATTAAAAGTATAACTGTACCAACCATCACAAATTTCATTCATATCAACACCTGGCCATGAACCATCTCCCAAAACTCCTTCTGGTTGTGCATTCCACCAGTATATCTTTGGTGTTGTTGTCCATGAAGTAGGAGGTTTAAAATACACTGTAAATCCATCTACTTCACCAATAAAATAGGTTTTGGTTACAACATCAGATTGGTTGCCATCCAAGTCTACAGCAAAGGCTTTAAAAGTGGTTGTTTCGGTAATGTTGATTGTCGTTGTAGAAACTGCTGAAGCAGAACCCAGAGTAGGTTCAGAACCATCTGTAGTATAATAAATCGTCGGATTCGGATCTGTTGAATCGTCTGCTGTAATGATTACATCGATTGGATTTTCGGAGTAATTATTTTCAGGCTGAAACGTAATGGTCGGATTCACGTCTAAATTTTCACCTACCCAAACATGTTGGATTTTAGATTTGGTAACATTCCCATTAGTATCGGTTATTTCCACATAATAATCTACCAATACTTCTGAAAGTCCACTAATTTCAGCATGATACTGATTGGCAATATGATCTGGCAATACAAAAAAGTCAATTTCAGGATCGTTGGTAATATTGGTTTTTGGAAATATTCTTTCGATCATCGCTAAAGTTTGCCAAGCACCAACTGAAGGTCCTCCAGCATAGGTTTCATTGTCATTATTATTCAACGGATTGGTACCATCGTTATCCACTCTGTATTTTAATTCAGCAGACACAATACCATTCACATCATAAGCGAAAGTCCAAACTGTAAAATCGGCCGAATTCAAATGTTGCTGGTAACCATAAGTAGGTCCGAAACCAATACTTCCTGGATTGTATGGATAACGTTGTGGAATAAACACTGAAGGAGGCGTTGTATCGATTCCTGCATTATTATCAATCACATTTTGGGCATAAGCAATGGCATTATTTCCAGCTATGGTTTGCTTAATTTCCATATCGATTGCTTTTCCATAATACATATAGCCACTAGTGTAACCAGGTAACAGTGCGTGCCAAGCTAATTCAGCATCAGAAGAAGAGGCAGAAGGGTTCACAATATCTGAAATATCAGTACCACCTTCAAGGTCTTCAGCCATGACGACAAAGTTTTCAGCGGCCGTCAATACAGCCCAGTTTCTAGCATCTTCAGTCCAACCATTTGGATCAAACTCAAAATCCGAAGTATACATTGGCCATAACCAATTAATAAATTGCGGACTTCCCCAATCGTTTGCAGCATTGAACCAAGACCCATCCTCAACTTTTACCACATCATTATCGGGAACCGGATGGTCATTCAAAAACTGTTGGATTGTTGTTGGTGAATACCCTTGATTAGCAGCAGCATTGGTAAAGTTTGGAACAGCTTGCTGGTAATAGCTTGCACCTCCTCCCCAAGCATTATCACCATCATGAGCCAATAGTACAAGAGATGGCTGACTTGGGTTATCATAAGGAGCAATGTTGTTGTCAATATCAGCAGTACTTTGTTCAGAAAAACCATCACGATAGCTTAAGAGATCTGCCATGGGCACCACAGTGATTTTATATTCCTGACCTGTTTCTGGATTAACATATTTTGCTTTGTGCGCTTGGTAGCTGTAAGGTGCAGCAAATGTTCCGCCACGACCATCAATTTGTCCGCTCCACCAGTTATTACCATTTGTAACAACTTTATCTGCTTGATTTGGTGGATTCGTATTGACACCTGATGTTCCGAAGTTTATGGGATAATCATTTAAGGTTCTCGCCAAATGACTGTTGGCAATCACAGACCATTCCAGACCTTCTTCAACCAACACTTGAATAATACGTTCAGAAAAAGAACATTCGGCAGGCCAATAGCCAGGTGAGACAGTTCCGTTGAAATAGTCTTGAACAATATGTTTATGGCCTTGGATTTCCTTTCTTAAAACACGATCACTTACTAAAGGAGAAAGTGAATGATGCCATGTAAAACTTGTGACATCCATACGTGGAAATCCGCCAGAGGTTTGCCAGTTTTGTGCTTCAATAACAGAACTGGTCCAGTTAGGAACATAGCCCCAAGCACCAGCATCAGAAAGGGATTGTATGTTTTCAATTAAGCAACCACCATAGTTCACTTGGGCACCAGCATCAGCATGACCTTGAATGCTATTGATTGAGTTGCGAGCTTCCCATTGGTAAACGTTTACACGATCAGGTTTACTGAAAATCTCATAAAGATCGTTCAAGGGATGCGCTAATCCATCAGGATAGATATTTCCACCGTTTTGTTTTAACTGAAAGGATTCCCAAGCTTTTTGATATTCATAGGGATTTGAAACACTAGCATCTGGCCAATAGGTTGGTTGTTGAAGATGCCAAAGATACGACGTATGCACTTGTCCGAAAGAAAAACCAATGCTAAAAAAAAGGAGGTATGCTAGGGAAATTTTAATTTTCATAAGTACGTGAGAAAATCTATGATTAATTCGTTAATACATATTATTGTTTTTTCAGAAAATCTCAAAATTTCAAACCAACTACAACGTTATATGTTAATAAATCACACGATTTTTATTAAAAGCACAAAAAAAGCCTTTCATTTCTGAAAGGCTTGTCTTTTTGGGTGGAAGATCGGTCTCGAACCGACGACCTCCTGAACCACAATCAGGCGCTCTAACCAACTGAGCTACAACCACCATTTTAAATAGGATTGCAAATGTAAGCCATTTGCAATTTTTTACAAAGTCTTTTTTTAAGTTATTTTAATTATTCTGATATAGCTATTTAGTGGCTTTATCAACAATAACTCTATTTTCTCTATTGACGAGTTCCCATGCCGTGTAGAAAACCAATCTCGTTCGCTTCTCTAAAAGATCGTATTGAATTTTATCTGGTGTATCTGTAGGTTTATGGTAATCTTCGTGCGTTCCATTAAAATAAAAAATTACTGGAATATTGTTTTTGGCAAAATTGTAATGATCTGAACGATAATAGTAGCGATTTGGATCGGTTTCATTGCTGTAACGATAGTCTAAATTGATGTTGGTATAAGTCGCATTCGCTTTTTCATTAATGTCATGAAGTTCTGTACTTAGCATATCAGATCCTATAACATAAACATAGTTTCTGTCGTCTTCATGAAGTTTATCAACACGACCAATCATGTCGATGTTGAGGTTAGAGATGGTATTTTCCAGAGGAAAAACAGGACTGATATCTGTATAATGTTTAGACCCAAGAAGTCCTTTTTCTTCACCTGTTAAATGCAGGAACAAAATAGATCGTTTCGGGCGATAACCTTCATTGACCGCTTTTTGAAACGCTTCGGCAATTTCCAACATGGCAACCGTTCCAGAGCCATCATCATCAGCACCATTACTAACTACGCCATCTTCAATGCCAAGGTGATCTAAGTGAGCAGAAATCACCAAAACTTCATCAGGTTTTTCTTCACCTTCAATGTAAGCAACAACATTTTCTGTCGTAAAAGGTTTGATGTTTTTTTTCATTGAAAGTTGAAGGTCTGTTTCAACAGTTCTTGGAGTATGGTTGGAATCAATATCTGGTACAATTTGATTTGCCAATGAATTATTGATTATAAAACTATAAGAGTCGTTGTCATTACTTACAGCAGCAATACGACCTTCATAAGTGTTTGGATCAATGTTTTTGTAATATTTAGAATAATAGTTTACAGTTGCATCATCCAAAAAGAAAACAGCTTTTGCTCCATGCTTTTCAGCAGTTTCAATTTTTAAATTTCTTGCTCGTCTTCCAGAAGTCCATTGTGTTTTTCCCTTGGTGCCAGAAGTGACATAAGTACTATCAGGATTCATGGGTTCTCCAGCTTTCATAATCACATACTTACCTTTAACATCCATGGTTTTGTAATCTGAATAAGTATCGGTATCAATACCATAACCTAAATAAACAATTTCACTAATGGATAAATCTGAAACATTGACATTTCTTGGTGGAATGTATTCATCATATAGAAGGGCTTTTTTACCATTGATTTTTAAATCAACATCAGCGAGCAATTGTCTTTCTAAGGGAATTTCCTGAAAATAATTATCAGTGCCATAAGCTGAAGGAATGCCCATTTCAACATATTGATCTTTGAGATAATTTACGGCCATTTTTTGACCAGGCTCACCGGTTTCTCGGCCTTCAAATTCATCTGAAGCATATTTATACAGAAGTTCCTTTAATTCGGTTTCTGTAATGGTGTCGCCATAAATTTTAGGGTCTGCAGGTTTTTTTGTTTGAGTACAAGAGAGGGATAAGAGGCATAAAGCTCCTATCGTTAAAATCTTTTTCATAGATGTTTAGTGTTTTGAATGCGATATTACAAAATATCTTTGAGTTTAGATTTTACCTCTATACTTTCTTTAACAAACTTTAACAGGATTAGGAATCGAGATCGACTTGCAAGCGTTCATCGTTATTTGCCAAGTACCAAGCTGTTGTAAAGATCAATTTTGTTCTTTGGCTCAGTAACGGATAGTTTATCTTTTCGGCAGTATCTGTTGGTTCATGATAGTCTTCATGCGTACCATTGAAATAGAAAATTACAGGAACTCCTTTTTGGGCAAAACTGTAATGGTCTGATCTTGTGTAGTATTGATTGGGATCACTATCACTATTAAGTCGGTAATCTAAATTGAGTTTTGTAAACGTTTCATTGGCCTTTTCCGAAATAAAATGTAATTCTGTACTTAGCCGATCGGAACCAATTAAATAGATGTAATTCGGATTGTCTTGATGTGCTTCATCTATGCGACCAATCATATCAATGTTGAGATTGGCAACAGTGTTTTCTAAAGGAAATATAGGATGTTGCGTATAGTATTTAGAACCTGTCAAGTCTATTTCCTCTCCTGTGAGATGTAGAAATAAAATGCTGCGTTTCGGTCCATGACCTTCAAGCTTAGCCATATTGAATGCTTGTGCCATTTCTAACATTGCCGCAGTTCCAGAGCCATTATCATCGGCACCGTTATAAATAATGTCGTCGGTAAATCCTTCATGGTCTGAATGACCTGTAATAATTAAGATTTCATCAGGGAAAGTAGTTCCTTCTATAAAAGCCAAAACATTGGGAGAACTGTTCTGAGGTTCAGGAAAAAAGTCGCCATCAACAAATTGATAATAATTTTCAGGACCTAAAGGCGAAGGGATGTTCTCTTTAAAGTAGTAATCCTTGATAAAATCTGCAGCTTTCATGTGTCCTGCTTCACCAGCTCTTCTACCTTGGAATTCATCTGATGAAAATTGATACACATGGGCATTTAATTCTTCAGCGGTAATGGTGTTGGCGTATTTATTAATGATATCAGTATCAAAAAAAACAATATTACTTTTTATGTTTTCTAATTTTTCGGTATGGCTTAAAGTCGCACAAGACCCAACAAGTATAAGCAATGACGTAACAGCTTGTATCTTCATTTAGAATAAAATAGGAGAGGGTTTAGGTTAGTATTCTAACTGCCAGTCAAATAACGTAAAAAAACATAAGAAAAAGAAGTTTTATTCTATTTCAATATCATCAATCTCCAAATCGTTAAGTTCCTCTATGGCTTCCTCTTCAGAGGCTTTTTCCTTAATTTCCAATTCTTGAGTGTCTCCAACTTCAACAGTATTGAAAATTGCTTTATAGGTTGTTAATCCCAAAGCGATGATGGTAAGCAGGAACATAAGTTGAATGGGTCTTTTTGCACCTGTGTCGGTTTTTGATAGGAATAACGACACACTCCCAAAAAGAAGTGCTAAAATGCCTGGAATGTAAGCAATCTTAGAAAGAGGAGTCACAGCTAATACAATAGCTAAAATAGCCGTAATAAAGCCTAAGACAATCATTAGTTTTTTCATGGTTTTAGTTTTTCAATCCGGTTGCCGATTTGATTTTTAACTCGCCACTGCCTACAGCAATCTTAAATTTAGCATACACAGGGATTTTGTTTTTATCAGCCGTTAACCAAAGTAAATTATCGTTGTTGCCTTTCAAGACATCGCTATTGCTAATTGAAATGGCTAATTTGTAGCATTCTTTTGGTCCGATTTTGGTTGTGATGGTCTCGATTTTCAATAGTTTGACGTTTATAGAAAATTCCTCGTTATCAAAGAGCACCTTAAAGGTAGAGCTATCACCAATCTTGGCTTTATCAATATCTAAATTACGAATATGATAAATGGTTGTGACCAAATCTCTGGTAGATGGATTGAGTTTTAATGTTTTCTTTACTTCCCAAATGCTTCCATCACTGCGTTCTTTGCGTTTGATGCTTTCTACTGTTTTTGATTTGTGACTGAACTTATACTGCATGAACTTTTCATAGCCACCTTCGCTAATGTCTCTTTTGTACAAATAAGGGGTTAGGTATTTTGGGCTCACATAACTTTCATACAAGTCTCGTATTTTAAAGAAGCTATCCCATTTACTATAGGTTGTAGCTGTACATTTTAAGCGAAGTAAAGTAGATTTAGCGGTTTTGACTTCACTGGTTTCCATTTTCACTTCAGCTAGTTCGGTTAAGAGTCCAGACATATTATAAGATGCACTGAAGATTAATTTTTCATTGTTTCCAATCGATGTGTTTTGAGAAGACGCTAGCATCGTAAGAGACAGGGAAACCAAAAAGAACATATATTTCATGAGATAGGGTTTGTTAATTAACTTTTTGAATTGCATTTATTGTGCCAAAAGTAATGTTGTTAATCTGATTT
Organism: Psychroserpens sp. XS_ASV72; assembly: GCF_041224425.1. Taxonomy (NCBI): domain Bacteria; kingdom Pseudomonadati; phylum Bacteroidota; class Flavobacteriia; order Flavobacteriales; family Flavobacteriaceae; genus Psychroserpens; species Psychroserpens sp. XS_ASV72. The sequence continues at coordinate 50,211 of NZ_JBGFGL010000068.1, forward strand.
CTAAAATATGAAAATAGGGAGTTAATGAAAAACTTTTCATGTGGATTAAGTAAGTGCTATTCTTTTTTTATAACTTAGTAACTAATGAACTAACCCTCAACTTATGAGTTTTTTTAAAAAGATAGGTCCATCAAACCTTTTTATGATATGTCTCTGTGCATTGATTATTGTAGTAGCTGAATACCTATTTCTTCGTGGTGATAAACTTCACGCTATATTTATTGGGCTTTGGGTACCGACCATATTAGGACTTGTAATTTTTATAAAACAGATAACCAATGGACGCTAATGAAATTGTTTTCTGGTTCTCTATTTTTGTGTCCTTCTGCGTTGTCGTTTGGGCAGTGGTAGTGATACGTGCGTATTTAAAAGCTGGTAAAGACTAAGACTTGAAGTCGATTTTTTTCCAGAGCTGTTCGCTGTTGAGATAAAAACTTCCAACGTAATCGAAATTACAATCCTGAGGTGCAATGATAGATAAAAATAAATGCGCAGTCTTGTCTCTGTACAAGTGATAGGTTTCACCAATGGTAGGCTCAAAATTAAAACGCGCGTTGTAAACCAAATTATTATATTCCAATTCCTGAAGCATTTTGTCATACTCAGCTTTTAACTCTTGGTATCTTGCTTCCAATTGTTTGTTGGCTTTAAATATGTTTTTGTTCTTCCATGCGGTCGTATCTGTGATTTCAATAGCTGGAGCACCTACATTGGTGGAATAGGGTCTTAAGGAAGCATCATAAGATTGGGACTTCTCATTGAATACAACTTGATCTGGTTTTTTCTTCTTTGCCATAAGAAAGTTTTTGCAAAGATACGTCTTGGGTTTTAAATGGATATCATAATCATTCAATCTAAAAAAATATTCTGAAAGACGCATTAGGTGTTATTCCAAGAGAAAACTTTTGAATAACTTGTTGCAATTCCAAACCAGCGCCTTCGTCTTCAGTGATGTAGGTGTATGAGATTGGAACTTCCCTGTTGTAAATATTCAATACTGAAAAACCTACTTGTCCGCTCCATTTTTTTGATTTACTGAATTTAAAGTCATAAATAGCAGAGGCATCCAATCGATGGTAGTCTTCTAGTCGCGCACTGTTAATGCTGCCAAAAGAAACAAGAGATGTTTCTGGGTCATAGCTTGTTATTGGTGTGTAAGGCGCACCTGTTCTGTATTGCCATCCCAAAGAGATGTCTAGATTGTTTATTTTCAGGGAATTTGATATTCTAAAACTATGTCTAATATCATTGTTTCCAGGGAAATTGCCTCCTTGGATATCAGGAAAATCAAAACTGATGTTATTATAAGTGTAACCAGCCCAAATACGATAATTTTGAAATCGTTTTTTGATTAAAAGATCTAATCCTCTAATAATGCTTTCACCTTCATCTAATTTCAATTGTGGGTTTCCAAAACCACTGGTTTGTGATGTCAATCCAGAGATTTTTTTATAGTAAGCATCAAAGTCAATGGTCCAATGTTTTTTATCGAATAGCAACCCTGTAGATATTTGATCGCTTCTTAATAATGGACTGTCAGTGTTATTGGACAAGCGCCAGATATTATTTTCCAATCGCAACTCTCCTTGATCAAATTCTATGATTTGCGAGATGGGCTGATGGCGTCTCTCTAAGCTTCCTTTAAGTCTCAAGGATTTAATCAATCGGTATTCTATATTTAATCGAGGCTCTAAATACAATGCTTTTAAGCTGCTATAATGAACCGTTCTAAGTCCAATACCGATTAAGCTTGAGTTTTTTGTGCTATAGCTATATTCGGCAAATAATGCATTTTTCAGATTTTGATAAGCGTTTTTGAAAGCTTGGTTTTCTTCATTACTGATCTGATCCTCTTGTACAACTTCAATATCAACGCGACTATTAGAAATTTGATAACCGAATGTCAGTAGATTTCGTTCGCTTACATATCTGTTAAGCTTTAAATTCAGTCCAATATCTGTAATGCTATTACTTATTTTATTCCTTTCACCTAACACATTGTCAATGGTTTCCTGATTAAAATAGTCAGAATCATATTTTGATACATAAATTGAAATGTCTTCGGAATTATAGCCATTACCTTGATGTTTCCATTTAAAACTTAAGCCATTGTTGGTGGTTACCAAATCATCAGCTTTTCTCTCATTGCTATTCACAAAGGAAAAGTCTAAAGCATTTTGATTGATCAAGCCGCTTAAAATAAATGTATTGGCGTCGTTTGGAGTGAAAATAACTTTTGCATTCATATCATGAAATGAAAAACTGTCTGTGCTGGAGTTTTCCGTATAGTCGTCATCGCTTTGAACGTCTATGATTTCGCCATTGGCATTTTTGACTACTCCTGTATTTCTAAAAACTTTATCGGCAAAGCTTTCATAGGTCGGACTTCTGAAAATATCGTCTAAAGAACGTCTTCCAAACACATAAACAGCGAGCTTATCAGATATAGCGGTTTTTACAAACCCATCAATGCTAAGGCCGTCAATACCCAAACCACTTTCGGTTTTTTCTGGAATATTTTCACCAGTCGTGATATCAATGATTCCTGAAATACGATCACCATAAACAGCGCTTGTTCCAGATTTGAAGACATTGGCTTTTTGGGTGGCATGCGGATTTATAGATGAAAACATACCGTACAGGTAACCTGTGTTGAACAGTTTAATGTCGTCAAGCAAGATGAGGTTTTGGTCTGGTGTGCCACCTCTAATTTGTATTCCTGAAGCAGATTCATCTAAGCTATTGATTCCTGGAATCAATTGAATGCTTTGCAGTAAGTCTGAAGATACAAGTCCAGGAAGAATCCCTAAAGAGTTACTGTTGACATCAATGGAGCCGTCTTTTTTTCTATCGATTCCTGAAGTTACATATCCCAATACCAAGACTTCATTAAGCATTTCATTTTTAGCTGAAAGATAGATTTGTTGACAACCTTCATTGGCTGAAAATTCAAGTGGAAAATAGCCGTTTTTTGAAATTGAAAAATTGTTGTTTTCGTTTTTCCTTAACTGAAAAAAACCATTGCTATCAGAAATGGATGGTAAACCTGAGGAGTTTGTAATTTCAGCATAAGGTATTGGTAAGTTGGTTTCTTGGTCTAAGATATAGACTGAAATCAAATCGTCATTGGTTTTGGGAGCAATAATGACGCGGTCTTTTGAAAGCAACTTGAAGTTTAGGCATGTTTGCGATTCAAGTAAATCGAGTAATTCCTCAAATTCGATGTCTTCAATAGTTAATGATATTTGCTTGTGCGCAATAAGGTCGATAGCATAAGAAAACGTAACGTTGTTTTCTGTTTCTAATTGATTGATAACATCATGTAAACTTGAGCTTTTAAAGTCATAGCTTTTTCGTTTTTGAGCAATACCTGATGAAATGATAAAAAAGGAAAAAAGAAAAATAAAATGCTTCATAAATGAACCTTATCCAAGAGGAAGATACTAATTTAAAGTTAGTCTTCTGTAAGTATAATGGTGTTGCCTTTGAGTTCGTAGGTAATTCCCATAGGAACTAAAGTTGATTTAAGAGCGAGGTCTAAATTATTGTGCTCAAAACTTCCAGAGAACAAACGCTCTGTATTGACGTTTTCAGTCTCAAAATCAATGTCGAAATACTGTTTTAATTCTTCTAGAACTAGGTGCAAAGGTTGTGCTTCAAATTTTGATAATCCGTTTCTCCAATCTGGTGAGTCTTCTTGAAAAGTCAAGTTTTCAACCGTATTGTTTTCAATATTTATTTGCATTCCCTTGGTTAGGGTTTGAGGCGATGCGGACATGTTTTTTTGAGAGAATTCCACTGTTCCTTCATAGCATTTCAATTCAAATGTGATTCTGTCTCTAATGTTGAATTGGGTTCCTAAAACCCTCACTACACCTTGAGAGGTTTCCACTTTAAAGTCGTCTCCTTTGGTAATAGTAAAATAAGCTTCTCCAGTTAATTTGACGGTTTTGTCATTAGACCAAAAAAAGCGTTTCAAAGAAATGCTGGAATTGGAATTTAGATGTACCTCAGAACCGTCATTTAAAACAATGGTTTGGTTGTCACCAATACCGTTGCTGTAGGTTTTGGAGGAATTCAAATAGAAGCCTAACGACAATATCAATATAGCAGCAACAGCTATTTTTTGCCATAGCTGAATGGTTTTTGATTTTGAAGTCGTAGTAGGAGTGCTGATTTTTTCTTGTACATTTTTCAATGCTTTCTCTACGTCAATTTCTGGTCCGCTCAACAATTGCGCTTCTTCATCAATGCGTTTAAACTCCTTGTAGGCATCCGTTTTTTTGAAGGCAGCTAATTCTTCATCAGAAAGTTCTCCTGCAATCCAACGTGCTAAAAAAGTCTCATCTGTATGGTAGTTTTGTTCCATTTACCTTGCGTTTCTGATGTTAATACATTTAAAAACAGATTTACCCTATTATATTTTTATATGGTTTCCCAATTTTTCCCTGAGTTCTTTTAAGGCCTTGCTCATTCTTCTTTCAATGGCCTTTACGGTTAAGCCTGTTATTTCGGCAATTTCCTTATAGGTTTTACCTTCAATTCTACTCAATAGAAAGACTTCTCGTTCCTTAAAATTCAGATCATTGATGGCCTGCTTCAATTTGATTCTGAATTCTTCTTGCTCCAGAAGGAAGTCCGGACTTTCATGATTGCTATTGTCTGTTACCGTTTTTTGATGCTTAAGCACCACTTTTTTGTGGGCAATTTGGTTAATCAATAGGTTGTTGCAAGCAGAATAAATATACGACTTCGCTTTTGAGTAAATAATTTTTTCACAAAGATTCCAAATCTTCACAAATATATTTTGAACAATATCTTCGGCTTGCTGTAGGTCTCCGCATTTGTAATAGATGTACCTCGTGATCGATTCGTAGTGCTTTCTGAAAAAATCATTGAAAACTTTTTCATCACATAATGAAGGTTCTTTGTTAGGCATTTATCTACTAGTTGTAATTCCAAAAGTACTTAAACTTCGAAAAATAGTGTTAAAAAAATAGGGTAAAGTTTTGTTTGTCTGTAATGGGTTTGAATACGAACCTTAATGGACTTATTATGAAATTATTTTCCTGGATATTACTTTTTTGTGTGCTAACGGCAAATTCACAAGTAATAGAATCTTCAAATGACAGCTTAGAAATCAACAAACCCAAAAAGACATTTTTAAAGCAAATAACAGTTCCTAGGGTTTTAATAGGAACGTCGCTTTTAATTTCTGGAACGACCCTAGAAAAAGGAATTCAAAATGACATTGGTAATTTGGTGGGAAATGATTTCACAACCAAAATGGATGACTATATGTGGTATGTGCCTTTGGTTGAAATGTACTCGGCTGATTTGCTTGGAGTAGAGGCTAAGAATCATTGGTTCGACCAATCTAAAAATGCATTTGTAGCGCATACTATCAACAAGTACACTACCAATGCACTCAAAGGCTTGATTCACAAAACGAGACCTAATGGTTATAACGATAATTCCTTTCCGTCAGGTCATACGTCAAAGGCTTTTACTTCGGCTACAATCTTGTATGAGGAATTTAAAGATACAAATCCATGGTTGGCTTACAGTGGCTATGCTTTTGCCTCAACAACAGGTTTTCTAAGGGTAGCCAAGAATTCACATTATTTATCTGATGTATTGGCAGGTGCTGGTTTGGGAATCCTTATCACCAAATTGGTATACCATTTCGATTATTTATTTGATTGGAATCCGTTTAAGAAAAATCAAGAGTCTGAGAGTCTTACAAAATTTAATGTAGCACCATCAATTTATAATGACACCGTTGGTTTAACGGCAGTAATTCAATTTTAAAGTATGGAGGCTCCCAATAATATTAAAATAAAGAGCAAGAGAGCAATAATTTGGAAGCGGATAAATGATGTCAGAAGAAACATAATGACATCGTTGACCAAAAATATTGGTAAATCCCAAGTTGATACCATGCCGCTCAATGGTGATATAACGATTAAAAAAGTTTTGGTTGTCAGACCAAACCACAGGTTAGGGAATCTGATCTTGACGACACCATTGATACAAGAAATTGAAACTGCTTTTCCCGAATGTGAAATAGATATTTTGGCAAAAGGCAATCTAGCGCCAATTGTATTTGGAACGTATGGCAATATCAAAAACTACCTGCTCCTTCCTAGAAAGCCATTTAAGCACTTAATAAATTATGCCTTGGTTTGGCTAAAAGTAAAATTCAGAACATACGATTTGGTGGTCAATGCCGTGAGAGGTTCATCTTCGGGCAGATTATTAACCCAAATTGCGAATTCTAAATATAAAATCTTCGGAGCGGTAGAGGCGCAAAAAGTTGATGCTTCCCATAAAGGGTATCATATGGCTAAAAACCCGATTCATCATTTTAGAACGTATTTTTCTAAGTCAGGTATCATAAAAATAGACAAGCCCATAGCGCCATTAGATTTAAAGCTTACCAAAGATGAGATTGAGAAAGGGAAGACCATTCTAAAAAGCACGTTTGATAACAACAAAATAACCATATGCATATTTACCTATGCAACAGGTAGTAAATGCTATTCGAAATTGTGGTGGAAAGATTTTTATACACAATTGAAATTGAGGTTTAAGGATTATAATATTTTGGAGATTTTGCCAGTGGAGAATATTTCCCAAATAGATTTTCAGGCGGAATCCTTCTACAGTAAGGATATTAGGGAAATAGGATCGGTTATTGCCAATGCAGAATTGTTTATCGGTGCAGATTCTGGTATCATGCATTTGGCAAGCTCGACAAAGACTACCACTATCGGATTGTTTTCAAACACAAAAATTGAAAAATACAAGCCTTATGCTAATGGAAGTTTTGCCATAAATACACAAAAAAATAATGTTGAAGAGTGTATATCACTTGTAGAAAACGCTTTTGTGTATGCTTAAACTAAAATAATATATAATATACTATAAAAATTTGTATATCAATACATTATAATTTATATAAATTATTTACAGATATGATTGTCAATGATATACTGGGTTATTTCCTTTAGTGTTTTCTTGGTTTCAGGATGCTCATCAAAACTGGTAAAATATTCATAGTCTTTTTTAATATTCTTGCCATACCAAACCCTTGGACTGCCATCTGGGTTAAAAAAAACATAGTTACACGTTGGTTCAATTTTTCTGAAATTATCAATAAGATTATCATCGCGAATTTTTAATAGACCGAGATTTAATTTTTTGATATCAAATTTTGATTCAACATAATGGTCATTGTCCCAAACCATCCAATGTTGTTTGTTTAAAACCTGATACAGTAGCAAGCCCAAAATCACTATAAGGGAACAGATAATAACAACCCGATTTCTTTTTTTTAATCTTGAAATTTCAGTTACATATTTTTCTATAGATGGAGAATGGGCGTTTTTGTATTCTGAATAGTCAGAATATCCTAAATAAACACTAAGCGCATCAGCGGCAAATGTTCTTAAATGGACAGTTTCTTCAGAACCATCAAGAGCCTTATTGTAATGATCTCTTAAGGTTCTTTCGCCGTAAGGTTCATTACTGTGCCCTTGAATAAATTCAGATAGCTCTCTTGATATATGGGTTATTTTATCAGTATCTAGTTTATGTTTTGCTTTCTCAAAAGCATCAAGTATGAGTTGGTTGTACATAGTGCTTGAGTTTTACTGTTAGTACATGGAATTCTTATGGAACTTTTATGGAATTAATTTTCCATAAAAGTTCCATTTTTTTTCCAAACATTCCAAATCACAACCACTTCTTTTACGAAAGATTTGAAACGCCTTAATCGCAAAAGGCATGCGAAATTCAAATTGACAATGGCTATGATGGCAATTCGAGATCGTCTCGGGAAGGGCTTCAACAATTGCTTTCATATGCCACACTTCCCAACGAAGCACTGACTTCAAACGCGCGTGCTGCAATTCAACAAACTGAAATATCTCAGGTGGCACGCTATTGTCAAATTTTAAACAATGGAAGTATGAAAGCAATTCGATTTTTTGCATTGTTGGCTGTTGTGTCTATATTCTGTTTTTCTTGTACACCAGAGCAAATTTCTGAAGAAATAGCTCCTCAAGGTTGCTGTGATGAAGGAGAGCACATTCCGCCACCACCACCGCCACCACCTGGTGGCTAAGTAATAAGATAGATTGTTACTGAAAATAAGTTTACATTTGAGGAATGAAGTCCATAGTAATTTCATTCCTCATTTTTTTTAGTGCCATTTGGTTGGTGCATAGCTCTGATAATGTAGAACTTAAAGTTCAAAACGCGTCAGTGGTCGATAGTTTATCGTATTATAGAGACCTCGCTTTAAAACCTAAGAGCAAAGATGACCTTATAAAGGTTTATGAATTCTTTAAAAACAGAAACGAGACAAGTCTGAGCCAAAAAGACACCTTGAATATTATATATAATTTGCGGTATATCGCTATGACACAATTTGATCTCGGATTGTTACAGGATAGTGAAAAAATAGCTGTAGAGGCTTTGGAGTATATTGACAATTTTAGTGTTCAAGACACTAGAGCTACCGAGAATAGGGTTGGGATTTATAACCATTTAGGACGTGTTTATAATAGATTGAAAGATTATAAGAGCGCACTTTGGTATTATGAAAAAGCAGAGGTCTTACAGAAAGATCCTGTAAGGTTAAATACATTAAAAACCAATAAGGCACTGATTTATTATGAGCAAGGAAACTTCCATGAAGCATTTAGCATATATCTCGATGTTCATAGGTTTAATTTAAAAGGGAATGATAGGCTCAAAATAGCGCGATCTCTATGTAATCTAGGAATGACTATGTCCAAAATGGATATGCCTGGAGCACTTGACAGTATCCATAAGTCTTTGGAAATAAGAGAACATGCTGGATATACTACAGGAATGGTAGACAGCTACTTAAAGCTATCAGATTATTACAAAGACAGTAATAACCTTCAAAAAGCCCTCCAAAATGCCGAACAGGCGCTTGCGTTGACAAGAATCAATAAAAAAGTACATGAGGAGGTTGAGGTGTTATCAGTATTAATGAAATTGAATTCCAATAACGATATTAATCGCTATACCTTCCTTAAGGACAGTTTGTATAATTTAGAGCTGAATGTTCAAAATAGCTATGCTGCCAAGAAATATGCCTTAGAGAAACAAATGAGGTTGGCACAGGAAAAAGAGCTTAAGATTAAGGAAGTCGAGCTCGATAATGCCACACAAAAGCAATTGAAATTGTACTATCTGATCATAGCCATCATTTTATTGTTTTTAGCGGTGTTTATAGTCTTTTATTTAAGGTCGAAGCACAAAAAAGACAAACTTCAGGAAGTGTATAAAACAGAATCGCGCATTTCCAAAAAGGTCCATGATGAAGTGGCTAACGATGTGTTTCAGCTCATGACGAAACTAGAAAGCAATTCCAATATTGAGTCTGAAGTGGTCGATGATTTACATGGTTTGTATTACAGAACACGTGATATTGCCCAAGAGCACGGCACCATAAGTCATGCCTATCCGTTTTCAGAGCAGTTGACGGCCTTGATAGAAAATTATCAAAATACAGAAACCAACATCATTGTAAAAGGGCTGTCTGAGGTAAACTATACCATGTTGTCAGAAATAAAGAAAATGACCATTTACAAGGTGCTTCAGGAGTTGCTCATCAATATGAAAAAGCACAGCAAGGCAAGTATTGTAGTGGTGTCATTTCAGAAGGATAACGGAAAACATGAGATAAGATATAGTGATAACGGAGTAGGTTGTGACATAAAAAAAGGCAACGGACTTCAAAATACGGAAAACCGTATTCAAGCCATTAACGGAACTATTACTTTTGAATCTGAACCAAATAAGGGATTTAAAGCAAAAATTAAATTTTAATAATGTTCAGAAGAGTATTAATCAATGATGATCACGACGCCATTCTTTCAAGCATTTCGCATACGCTAAAAAAATTAAATGCAAATTCGGTAGAACGTTCCCAATATTGTGACGAAGCGTTTTTAAAGATAAAAAAGGCAGAGCTCGACAAAGCCGAATATGATTTATTGATTACCGATTTATCCTTCAAGCGCGACCATAGAAACGTCAATTTAGATTGTGGCGAAGATCTTATCGAGAAGATCAGAACCGATTTTCCAGACATGAAGATCATCGTCTATTCTATGAAAGACCAACTTCAAAAAGTAAGGCAATTGGTGAAGACCTATGGTGTTAATGCTTATGTGTGTAAAGACAGAAAAGGGTCTTTAGAACTTGAGGAAGCCATTAAGGCTGTTAGTGAAGGCAGACTCTATTTATCGCCTCAAGTCTCCAGTGCCTTGAGTCCAAAAGCCGATTTAGAGATTGAGGATTATGACATTTATTTGTTGAAACTATTAGCAAAAGGCCTGTCGCAGGAAGAGATCAGCAAGCTCCTCAAGACCGAAAAAATAAAACCCAGTAGTTTGAGTTCTATCGAAAAACGCTTAAACAGACTTCGCATCCAGTTCAAATCCAATAATGTCATTCAGTTAGTGGCTACTGCTAAGGATTTGGGATTGATTTAAACATAAGATTTTTATAATCAATACCTTACTTACGGATATCCGTAAGGGAGTTTGTTCTTATGACTTTACATTTAGTGCTCGTATGAAGAGGCTATCAATCAAATCCATAAGAGCGCAACATGGCTATTGAAGTTGTATTTGCAATTTCGGTTGCAGCAAATATAATTGCACTTCTTATAGGGAGCTATGTGCTTATTAAAAAGGATGTGTTAGGTATTGTTAGAAAACAAATCAATAAACCTAACAACCAATCTACCATCTTTGGTGAGCACTACGATTTTAAACTCGACTTTTTTGAACGCATGCCTGCAAGGTCTGAAGAACTCATTTTTTTAGGCGATAGCCTAACTGCCATGTGTAATTGGAATGAGCTTCTTAGCAAACAAAACCTCAAAAACAGAGGTATTAGTGGTGACACAATTAAAGGAGTTATTAATAGATTGGATGAGGTAATTCGTTTCCAACCTAAAAAAATATTCTTGATGATTGGTATCAACGATTTGGGAAATAAGAAATCTGTTGATCAAATTCTAAACGATTATGAGACATTGGTGAGTTTGATTTTAAAGAAAGCGCCAAACACCAAATTGTACATCCAAAGTCTACTTCCAACATATGATCAGCCAACAAGAAGAAATATCGATATTATAAATATCAACAAACGTTTAAGTCAGCTTTCAGACGAACATAAGCTAATATTCATAAACCTGTTTGATACATTCAAAACAAAAGAAAACACACTGAATCGAGAATTGTCTTATGATGGCTTGCATATTAACGCAGAGGGTTATTTGCTGTGGAAAAAGGCCATAACGAATTATGTGGCTAATGAATAGGTAGTGAAAATACCCAATAAAGAGTATTTTTTGAGCGTATCAAGTGCTATAAATTTGAAAGCATGGGGATTAACGAATTTGGGCTTTTAACGAAGATAAGATGCTTTTGTCGAAAATAACTCAACTTCAAAGGCATATAAAAATTCAAATCTATAATTTAAACCTGATTATAAAATTAGCTAGCACTGTGTTATGGGAAATAAAAAATATGTGTACTTCGGATTTATTTTTTTTATTATCGTTGGCACAGCAATCGCTTTTAATAACATTGCGAAAACTTCGGTGTTTGCACCTCCAACGGTAGATTTTACCTTCGACAATAATACCTGTTCTGGACAAGTCGTTTCCTTTACTTCAAACGTCACGGGAGATGGTCCTTTTGATTATACCTGGAATTTTGGTGATGGTTCAACTTCTACGCAAGCCAATCCTAACCATGTTTTTAATGCGTATGGATGTGGTAACCAAAATTTTATAGTATCCTTAACAGTTACTGATGATAATGGAGAAACAAGTACAGACACGCAAACAATAACCATTATGGAAGAACCTGATGTTGATTTTGAGGATCTCAATGCAGGTTTTGATGTGCCTTTTGAAAACTGTAATGCTGCGTCTATTGATTATCTGGTTTCAGTAGGGATTCAACCTGGTTCAGATACCTGTGTAACAACTTATAATATCAACTGGGGCGATGGTAGCTCAAATAATAATGTCACGTTTCCTATCGATCACGTTTACACTACTTTGGGAACATTTAATATGACCATTACGGCAGTTGGAACCAATGGCTGTGAAGCGCGAAAAACGTATTCGGTTGCCAATTCCAGTAACCCTACAGGCGGTATTGTATCTCCGGGTTCTACCGTAAATTTGTGCACGCCAATTGTGCCTCTAGAATTTGCCATCAGTAATTGGGGCGAAAATCCACCTGATACAGTTTATAATATAAACTATGGGGATGGAACGACCTTGAGTTTGTCTCAAAATGAGTTAGAATCTTCAGCGTTTTATGACAGTGCTAACCCTGCAGCTTCTGCAGATTATCCTGTGCCACATGAATATACCGAGTCAAATTGTCCGAATGCTAATTACACGGTCTATCTAGATATCATTACCTCATGTGGGATTTCTAATTTTACTGCAGGTCCCATCACGATTCTTCAAAGGCCAGATGTGAGTTTTGAAGTCGATGATAGCGCATGTCAAAACACCACTATTTCTATAGACAACACGTCCAGTGCTGGCTACAATCCAGGATGTTCTGAAGGTGCCGATTGGTTTTGGGATATGGGAGATGGAACAACTTACACCGATTTTGAGCCGAACCATTCGTATACCTCACCTGGTGTTTACACCATTTCACTATATGCTGAAAACTATTGTGGACAAACAACTCCGGTCACTCAAGATATCTGTATCGAACCGCCTTTAAGTCCAACATTTACAGTAAACAATACCGAAGGTTGCGCGCCTTATACTACCGTTTTGAACAATACCACTAGTTTGATTGATCAATGTGATACGCCAAGCTATCAATGGACCGTCAATTATACGGCTGGATTTTGTGGAACCTCAAGTGATTACAACTTTGTTAACGGTACCGATGCCAATTCTGAAAATCCGCAAATTGAATTTTTGAATGGAGGGACTTATGAAATTGTATTGGAGGCAACCAATTCCTGTGGTTCGGTTTCCAGTACACCTCAAGAGGTCATAGTAAAGTCGCCACCTCAAATAGCCATTGATGCCATTCCAGATCTATGTGAATCAGATGGCGCGATTTCAGTGTCGGCTGTGGTGGATAATTGTGGTCCAGATACACCAACTTACAGCTGGAGCATCAATGTGGGAACCTCTCCAACCGATTGGCAGTTTGTGAATGGCACTAACGCTAATTCTCAAACCCCTGAAATTGAATTCTACACACCTAACACCTATATTCTAAGTCTTGAAATCACCAACGATTGCGGTACCAACTCTGATACTGAGGAATTCGTGTTTTCTGCTGTTCCTGAAATCACGAATACAGATTTGACGCAGACCATTTGCTCTGGCACATCTACAGCAGACATTCTCTTACAAGCCGATGATGCCAATACGATGTTTACTTGGTCGGGCAACTCACCAACGGGCAATGTGTCTGGGGTAATTGCTTCGGGAACTACAGATACCATTCCAGAGCATGTTTTAACCTTGACTTCGGGAACTACCGGAACGGTTGTTTACACCGTAGTGCCTTTCTTGGTCGATAGTTGTCCTGGTGATCCTGTAGAATTTACCATAACGGTCGATGAAGGACCTTCCATCGGAACCCAACCACAGGACGCAAGTTATTGTCTAGATGCGACTGCTGAATTACTGAGTTTTTCCCTAAATGGAAATACCTCTGGAACCATAAGTTACCAATGGTATGTAAACGATACTGGAAGTAATGATCCAACAGATGGTGATACCACGCCAATTCCTGCTCCCGAAGGAGAGCAAGCCGATTACCAACCGCCAACCGATAGTGAAGGTATTTTGTATTATTTCTGTGTCATTAGTTTTAGTGGTACGGGAAGTTGTAGTGAGATTACAACGGTTCCAGCGGCCATTACGATAACCCCAAATGTAGCCATCAGTGATGAATTGCCATTGGATCAGCTTATTTGCACAGGCGCTAACCCAGAAGTCTTGAGTTTTTCCATCAATAATGGTGGTGCAGGAAACGTCAATTATGCATGGTATCTTTCTGATGATGCTGTTATTGACGCCTCTGATACCCAAGTAGGCTCAAATGCAACCTATGATCCAGGGATTTTAAATACGGCAGGGACTTATTATTATTACGTTACAGTTGATGTTGATGAAAACTTAGGATGCTCTGATGTGTCCAGTGCCATTTTTACGATTGAAGTGGTGGACGATCCAGAGGTATCAGTAACACCATTAGACCAAACCATTTGTACCAACGCTTCAGTTGATGAGCTGGTAGCAATTGTTTCTGGTGGCATTGATGCCAATGGCGATGGCGCGATTGATAATTCCGATTACAACTTTCAATGGTTTTTGAACAGTGTTGCCATAACAGGAGCCACTGCCAGTACCTATAACCACGATACAAGTTTGCCAGCTGGTGTTTACGAATACTATTGCGTGGTAAGTCAGGCAAACGATATAGGTTGTGATGGCACAAGTAATACAGTAACCATTACCGTAAACGATGGGCCTTCAATCACACAGCAACCAATTAGTGCCGAATATTGTTTGGGTGATACCATCTTGCCCTTGGAAATCGGTTTTTCCAGTGGTGTTGGAACACCTACAATTCAATGGTATTCCAACGATACCAACGACACCGATACACCAAACCCTATAGGAACCGATGCGACGACTTTAACGATTACAGACACCAATGTTGGCACAGTGTACTACTATGCGGTTATATCCTTTTCCCAAGGAGGGTGTGGCGATTTAATGACTGATATCGTTCAAATTACCATTAATCAAGTACCCGAAATAAGTGATTATGAGGCACTAATATGTAGTAACAATCAATTTACGGTGACTCCAGATGAAACCAATGGTGATATTGTTCCCGCCAATACCACTTATACTTGGACGGCACCAGTAGTGAATCCAGCGGGCTCTATCAACGGTGCTTCAGACCAAGTGACACCTGTTAATACGATTTCCCAGTTTTTGGAAAACATCACAACCAATCCAGCTACAGTAACTTATACCGTTACACCAACGTCTGGCGATTGTGTAGGGGAGACTTTTGAAGTAGTTGTCACGGTGAATCCGTCAATTACAGTGACGTCAACCGTAGTCAACAACAATTGCTTTCAGTCGAATAACGCCTCTATAAATATAGATATCGTAGGAGGTGTACCGTTCACATCGGGTGCACCTTATGTGATTTCATGGACTGGCCCTAACGGATTTACCAGTTCCGATGAAGATATTATCAACCTTGAAGCGGGAACCTATACCTTGTCTATTGACGATGATGGTGGTTGTCCGTATTCGGAAAGCTTTACGATTGAAGAACCTGAGGAATTTCTAATTGATGAGGTACTTTTTGATCCTGAAACCATTTCTTGTTTTGGAGCGAATGATGGCAGCATCGGTATCACTATTATTGGCGGCACCATGCCTTATGTATATAGCTGGACCAAAGATAGTTTGCCGTTTTCAAATGATGAGGACTTAGATAACCTGGGACCTGGTCTGTATGAAATCACGGTTACCGATGCTAATAATTGTGGGCCATTGACCCAAAGCTTTTTAATTGAAGAGCCACAGCCCTTGGTCGTTACCTTAAACAGTCAGACCGATGTAATTTGTTTTGGTGAGGCTACTGGAGCGATATCAATTAATGTGGCAGGTGGCCGACCAGATTATAGTTTCTCATGGACTGGCCCCGATGGTTATACCAGCAATACCCAAAATATTGATACGCTTTTCCAAGGAACCTATACCATTACGGTTACAGATAGCTCCGATTGTGTTGAGGTCTTGGATTTCACCATCAATCAGAATGATGAGATCATGATTGATGTCACCACTACAGAGATTGAATGTTATGGCGATAACAATGCCTCAATTACCATCAATGACATTTCAGGAGGTGTGCCACCTTATGATATTGCTTGGAGTAACTTCGGAACAGGACTCAGCCAAGTCAATCTTTCGGCAGGTATTTACACAATCACCATTACAGATGCCGAAAACTGTGAGAAAGCCTTTCCGATAGAAATAGAGGAAGCACCCCTATTTTTGATTGATCCTGTGGTCACACAAATGTCCTGCGCAGGCGAGAACGATGCCAGTATTACGCTGAACCTTGTTGGCGGTATTGATCCCATCACAGTAGTTTGGGATGATGATGCAACGGTTGGTGTGGAACGAAACAATCTGGCACCTGGCACCTATACGGTGACCATTACCGATGGCACACCTTGCGTGATTCAGGAAAGCTTTACGATTAACGATATTGCACCATTGCTGCTTTCGGCAAATATCACCAATGCCTTAGATTGCGACGATACCAATAGTGGCGCCATTAACTTACTGATTCAAGGCGGTACACCTCCTTTTGATGTTCAATGGAATAATGGTGCTACTACAGAAGACTTGGAAAGTATTCCACCCAACTTCTATTCGGTGGTGGTCACCGATGCCAACGGTTGCGAAGTAGAAGGTAATTGGGAAGTGACGCGTTTTGAGCCTTTAGTGGTTGACGTCGAAACCCAATCGGAATTTGACTGTGAAGCCAAGACCGTCGATCAAACCTTTATCGCCATGGCAAGTGGTGGCGTTCCACCTTATCAGTTTAATTGGTCGAGTGGTAACGTAAGCGGTCTTAATAATGAAATGATGACGACTGAGGTTAACGGACTCGTTATACTTGATGTAACCGATAGTCTGGGCTGTACCACCAACTATACTTTCAATGTGGAAACCCCTGTACTGGGTGATCCTGGGTTTGAGGTGTCGTCTATTGGCTTGGTAAATTATGGCATCTTTGCCATTCAAGACCCAATTCAGTTTACCAATGAGGCTACGGGTGATTTTGTGAGTATTCTATGGGATTTTGGAGATGGCAGTTTTTCCGCAGAGGAAAATCCGACACATACCTATGTACAAGTTGGGAATTATGTGGTCACGCAAACCGTAACCTATCCTTTTGGTTGTGTCTATACCCATATCGTAACACTTATTGTTGAAGACGGCTATAAACTCATCATGCCTGATGCCTTTACACCAAATGAGGATGGATTGAACGATTATTTCGCCCCAGAACATATTGGTTTGAACACTTTGGAACTCAATATATATGACACTTGGGGAAGCTTGATCTATTCAGAATCGGGCGATGATATACGAGGTTGGGATGGCAAGATCAATGATGAATCAGCAGAAAACGGAAACTACTATTACACCTTTAAGGCCAGTACCTTTTACGACGATGTGATAGAAAAACAAGGCGCTTTTGTCTTCATCAAATAAGTTTAGCCCCATGAAGAGATACTACACGATTTTACTTTTAGGTGTTTTGGCGTTTCAAACGGTTCAAGCCCAAGATCCTATATTTACGCAATCTAATTATGTTCAGGAAACCTTAAACCCTGGCTTTTCAGGCTTTGAGGATAATGATCGTATTTATGCTGGCATCTTAAGCCGATTGCAATGGCCAAGTCTCGACTTGAACTTGACCACACAGTACGCCTTTGTGAACAAGTCGTTTGATTATGGTCCTGGGTTTGGCTTTGGTATTGGTGCCAATGCGATTTGGCAATACGAGTCGTTTAACAATTATAATTTTGTGCAGGTCAATTTTAACTATGCCCACCGTGTGAATCTTAATGGTGGTTGGTTTTTCAGACCAGGCATTGAGGTAGGTGTGGGCAATAAAAGCAATCGCTTTAGAAATCTCACCTTGGCAGACCAAATCAACATCAATACAGGAGAGATAAGTCCGACATCTATCGATCCCTTAAGCCGTAACACACGTACACGCTATTTTGTTGATTTTACCACAGGGATTGTGTTTGAAAAGGAAGAGTTTAATGGCATTACCTATTGGTTTGGGGCGTCGGTGAAGCATTTGAACCGACCGAACATTTCGTTTGTGGAAGGCGAGCAAACACCCTTGGAGATTTTTTATTCCATTCATGGTAATTTCCGCTTTCCCTTTTTGAACGATTACGGTGTGATGATGACCGCCAACTACATGCAGCAAGGGCAGTACAACCGATTGGATATTGGGTCGCTCTTTCAGGTGAATCAATTATTGCTGGGGTTGACAGCCGTAACCAATCCAGCGCGTAACGACCAGAACAGTCATTTGCTCACCTCGGTGAATGCCTTTTTAGGCTTGGAATATACCGAGTTCCGTTTTGGCTTATCGTATGATATGAACACGTCCAAAATAGGGAATACCAGAGGCGTATATGAGTTTTCGTTGACGTATTTATCACGCTGCCGTCGCTGTAATTTGGATAGACGTAGGAAACGGTAATTACAAACATTAATTGAAGACAACAACGATTTTCAGAACTAACGTATAATCAAGCGGAAGTGCTATGCGAAGCATTAAGCATGCAGCGCAGATTTAAGAGGTTTGGCACAGCCAAAAGTTCCTAAAATCGTTTTGACTTTTTGGTTCATTTTGTGTCAAGACAAAATGAACATCATAAATGCGGCAATGGGAAAAAGTATATAAATGAGAAACCATTTTGATGTTTTGGTTCAGCTTCGCTGAGTACTTTCATTTAAAGTATACTTTAAATTCAGTAATGTGTCAAGACAAAATGAACAATAAAAGCGATATCTATTTGATTCTTTTTACAATAATGAAAACACATAAAAAACAAATGAAAAAAGCACTTCTTATAACCCTCATTTTATTTATAACAAGCACCTCCAACGTACTTGCCCAAACGGTTTATACCACCAAAACAGGGGAGAAGTACCATAAAGCCAATTGCCGCTATCTCAAGTACTCCAAAACACAAATCACATTTGATAAAGCGTTGGAGTTGGGTTATACTGCCTGTATGGTTTGTAAACCTACACGTGAGAATACCAAGGCTACTGCCAATCAATTGTCTGGAACACAAACTTCTGCTACCACTTCTAAACCCTCGGCAAAAAAAGCAGTAGCGACCCAATGTACAGGGAAGACCCAAGCTGGTAAACGCTGTAAGCGAAAGACTAAAAACGCCAATGGGAAGTGTTATCAGCATCAATGATTAAGATACGGAAAGCCGTAAAAAACGAGTAAAGATTAGTTCTATATTTAATGATTGGAATGTAATCCGTGTTTTTAATGCTTAAATAATAATCTAACTAACCAAAAATTATAATTAATATGAAAAAACTAGTTATCATTAGTTTCTCCATCCTATTCTTAATGCCAAAATTAAGTAAAGCACAAAATGATAGTGCCGCTGTTGCCGCTGTTGCGGGTGGACTACTAGCATTAGGTGCAGGAGTGGCAGCTGTAGAACAAATGAAAGAACAAGCAGAACTTACAGCAACCGAATGGTTTTTAACACACCATCCCGAATACAGCAAGTTTCAATTAAAAACACTTGATTTTAATGGCAAGAAGTTAAAAGATATGTCTTCAACTTCTGTCATTACATTTAAAATTAGAGAATTTGACCTTATGGACGATGAACCTGTGTTGGGTAAAAAACTAGTGCTTTTTGGATTTACGAGTTTTGGTTGGATCAATGAATATGGTATTGATTTCGATAAGGTAAAATGGTTTTTAATTGATAGCGATGAATGGATGAATATGATGACGGCCTATACCAAAGTAGCATCAGGAGAAAAAAACGAACAAATTATTCGTCAAACATTAAAGAGTGGGAAAGTGGTAAATAGAGGTGTCAAATCAAAGGAAGAAGAGGATATTGACTTCTATAAAATTGATGGCGATATGTATCTTGTTGGGGACTATTCTCCAGAAATGAAATTTATATATAACGAACGATCCTTGGGAATCTATCTTAACGAAACAATGAACCTTATTCAAATTGGGCGAGGTGACCTCATTAAAATTCATGAATTCTTTTTTGATGAAGAGTAGTTGATTGTCAGTATTAAATTGATAGAAGTGAAAAATTCAGATTTAAATTAGTGTTTTATTTATTTTAGGGTAGGAGTCTAAATTTCATTGAATCTCTAGTTTGTAAATACAATGTTTTTCCTTTTAAATTGTAATGGTTTTGCTATCTTTAACCAATCCCTTTTACAATGAGCGACTCACCACGAGGCGCTTTCTTTATGAAATAATTTTAACTAAATGGCTAAATTTCTTACGGGTAAACAACTTACAGATGAATTATGTGCTGTAATAAGAGAAGCAAGAAAAGACCTGTTGATTGTTTCACCTTACATAAAACTTGATGAGTATTTTAAAAATGAATTGTTTAATAGACTTAAAGGTAATGCTAACCTTCATATTTTAATCGCTTTTGGGAAAAACCAAAATAACCCTTGGAGAAGTATCAAGGAAGAAGATGTAGAATATTTTAAAGAGTTTCCAAATATTTCAATTGTTTACATTCCAAACTTACATGCTAAATATTATGCAAACGAAAAACGTGGTATTATTACTTCTGTAAATCTATACGATTACTCGTTTGACAACAATGTGGAGTTTGGTGTCATTAGTGAAAATTCACTTTTTGGTGGTACAGACATAGATAAACAAGCTTGGAATGAAACTATGGACGTCTTATCTCAGAGTTATACAGTTTTTATTAGAAGACCTAATTACAAGAAGAAGTTTTTAGGCAAAGATTATTTGGGTTCTGAAACACAGTTGGATTTAACGAATGACTTAGTAAATGGCAACTTGTCAAAAAAAGTATCTGTATTTGATTATATGGAAGAATCCTATGTTAATGTTCAAGAAAACAATGAGGTAATCACGAGGGACGAATATAAAGCTAATCAATTAGTAGAAGCTCGTAAAAACGAAAAAAAGCATTCAGCTACAAGTTTAGGAAGACTGAAAGGGAAAAGATTTAGTGAGGTTGTTTCAGTGATGTCTCAAAAAGGATTGATTCTAGATAAAAATACAATTACAGAAGAAGGATTTAAAGAAGGGATAGAATACAAGGAAAATAATAAAGGAGACAAATGGATTGTGTATCCTGAATCACTATCAGAATTATTATAAAGAATAACTAAATAAACCAATGAAATTAAAAATTTTATTTGTATTAACCTGTGTTTTTTTGTCTTCAGTTGAAGCTCAAAAACTTACCTTAAATGACTTGGAAAACATATGTCAGAAAAAGAACTGGGAAAGTGTTAACCAGTTTTTAATGAATAAAGGATGGGAATATTACGAGTCTTCAAAAGGTGATTCCGAAAGTTATAATACCATAACATGGTCTTACAATAAATCTTATGATGATAAGGCTTCGGCTTGGTTTTACCTTTACACATATGAGGGGTTTCCCAATAAAGTGAGCTATTCTGTTTTCAACAAACCATCTTACACTGCTATTCAGAAATCTTTAAGTCCTAAAGGCTATAAACTAAAAGATAGTGAAATAGAAGACAATGAATTAATTTCAAACTATGCTAGTTCAAAATTCTTACTTACTATATCTACAAAAAAACGTGAAAAAGACACTTATTCTAGTTATGATAAAAGTATAACAGCCTATGGTTTTACGCTTATCAAAAAATCCAGTGCCTATGACCCTAAAAATGGCTTAAAAAAATTATACTTTGATAAAAGCCAGCAGGTGGAAATCATCTACAATGTTAAAGATGGTAAATTTGAAGGCGATTATAAGGGGTATTATAAAAACGGAAACTTACGTATTGAAGGTGTTTATAAAAACGACCAAAAACAAGGCTTATGGAAAGAGTATGACGAGAATGGAAATATAGTCTATGTTTATAATATTAATAGGGGTGAATTGGATGGTGAATCAAAAGAATATCAGCCTGACGGTAAAATTAAGAAAACTGAGTTTTTTAAAAATAACCTACTACATGGAGAGTCTATAGTTTACTTTTATGATGATGAGACAAGGCGTTTAAAGGCTAAAGTTTTTTCTAACTATATCGATGGGAAATTAAATGGAGTAACCAAATTAATTTACATAGATGAAGATAACAACGAAAGCGTTTTATCAAAAACTTATTATGAAAATGATTTAAAGAACGGGTTGGCTCAAGAGATATCTGAAGACACGTTAATATTCGCAAATTATTACAAAGGTTTATTAAATGGGAAGTACAGACTTTATAGGGATTTGACAAAGTTTATTTTTGGAGGTATAATAGAGACAGATACTACTAAACTTGAACTAATTGATAAAGGACAATATAAAGATGGGAAAAAAACAGGGTATTGGAAACACTATACCCTAACTGGTGCAATTACAGAAGGGAATTATCAAAATGATTTAAAAATAGGACAATGGAAGAGTTACTATCCTAAGTATATAGATGACAATAATAAACCTTTTCACTATTCCCAAAAACTTCACAAGATAGAAAATTATGATAAAGGGCGATTAAATGGTACAACAGAGCTCTTTTCTAATCTGACTAAAACAAAATATAAATGTGAAGATAGGGATGACAACAATAAACCAAAAGACTCATGTACAAAAATGGTTTATACTAAATTATATATTCTAGCAAACTATAAAGATGATGAATTGCATGGCTTATATACCTTAAAAGATAGCCTAGGAAATTTACGCTATAAGGGTAATTACAATTATGGTAAAGAACATGGAGAATGGATTGAAAGCTATACCATAGAAACAGAAGAAGACCCGATATACGTTTATAAAAAAGGAAACTACCAGAGCGGATCTAAAGATGGGAAGTGGATTGAATATCTTAACGATGAGCATATCCTAGTAGAGAGTAATTATAAATACAATCTTTTAAATGGATTATATACCAGATACAACCTTGATGGTATTAAACAAGAAGAAAAACTATTTAGAAGTAATGAGCTTAAAGAACTCAAAGTTTATGATGAACTAGGGCAAAACATAGAAAAGATCTATAAAATCCTATCAGAATCCCAAAGCGCATACAAAGTACGTTTTATCAATTACTTTAAAGAAGGAGGTAGATTTGAAGCCGATTATCACATAGCAAAACCAACAGCAGAAGTGGCACATTACGATTTTAAAGAGTTATTTCATAATGAAATGAAAGGGTCTAATAAAAGCTATCAGGATGGAGATGTTTTATTAGCCAATGCAGACGGAAGTATTTCTTTTCAAGGCTATGTGTACAAAACTGCTAAGACAGGTACTTGGGAGCATTACTATCCAAAACAAAATGTAAAGATTATTACCAGCTACTTAGATCATAGTAACAAACCTAATACAGAAACGTATTACGCATTAGATACTAACCAATTATTTGATGGGGAATTTATCTATACAGATTCAGATACTGGTAACTATGAAGAACGTCGTATTAGAGACGGTTTACGTAATGGCACTACAACATACTACAACAAAGCAGGAGACAAGCTTAAAAAAGAAAAATATAAAGACGGTATTTTAAAAGACTAACAAACTACATGACCCACAAAAAACTAACCCTTTCATGGCTAGAAGGTTTCCTTATGGATGCCTGCGATATATTAAGAGGTAACATGGATGCCTCAGAGTTTAAAGAATACATTTTCGGGATGTTGTTCTTAAAGCGATTAAGCGATAAGTACGAACAAGACCGCGAAAAACGCTACAAAGAATTACAAGCCCAAGGTAGAACTGAGGACCAGATTAATAAACGACTAGAAAGCCCAAATAATTACGACTATTTTGTGCCTACCAGAGCACGTTGGAACTACAAAACCACCAACGATGCTGGTGTAGAAATCAATGACGGTATTTTGCACCTTAAAAAAGATGTGGGTGACCATCTAAACAAAGCATTGGAAGCTTTAGAAGAAGCCAACCCAGATAAGTTAAGCGGTGTACTCACCAATGTAAACTTTAATCGTACCATTGGTAAAAATAAAAATGCCTTGAGCGATGAAAAACTCATTGAGTTCATCACGCATTTTGATAAGGTGGTGTTGACAGACGACCGTTTTGAGTTCCCAGACCTTTTGGGTGCGGCTTACGAATATTTAATTAAATACTTTGCGGATAGCGCTGGTAAAAAAGGCGGCGAGTTCTACACGCCTAACGAAGTGGTAAAACTATTGGTGTCTATTTTAGAACCTGGTGAAGATGCCGAAATTTACGACCCAACCTGCGGTTCTGGTGGTATGCTTATTGAAAATAAAAACTACGTTGAAGCACGTTATGGCGATGCGTCTCGACTGAGTTTTTACGGACAAGAGTTAAGCGGAACCACCTGGTCTTTGTGTAAAATGAACATGCTGTTTCACGATATTTTTGATGCTACCATTTTACAAGGCGATACCATTGCAAATCCACAACACATAGAAAACGGAGAATTAAAACGTTTTGACATAGTCATTGCCAATCCACCATTTTCTGCCAATTATAGCGATATTAAAAACCATCGTGACCGTTTTCATTATTGGATGCCTAAAAAGAAAAAAGCCGACTTTATGTTTGTGCAACACATGGTATCTGTACTTAAAGATAACGGACGTATGGCTGTAGTCATGCCTCACGGTGTGCTGTTCCGCGGAAGCGAAGAAAAAAGCATGAGACAATGGCTCGTAGAACGTGGTTATTTAGAAGCGGTTATTGGTTTACCATCGGGTTTGTTTTATGGTACAGGAATTCCTGCTTCGGTATTGGTCATTAACAAAAAAGAGGCTGGTACACGTAAAGAGGTCTTGTTTATCAATGCCGATAGAGAATACAAAGAAGGCAAAAACCAAAACAAACTACGACCAGAAGATATTGCCAAAATTACCTATATCTACAAAGCCAAAGAAAATTTAGAAGGCTATGCCAAAAAGGTGTCTAAAACCGATTTAGAAAAAGAAGATTACAACTTCAACATCCGTAGGTATGTAGATAACAGTCCGCCTGCACAACCACAAGACGTGCATGCACATTTGCATGGTGGTATCCCTACAGCCGAAGTGGACGAACTACAAAACTATTGGGACAATTACCTGCACTTACGTACTGCCATTTTTTACAAAGCACCAAAAGCAGATTACGATGTGTTTACCGACCAAATTACCGCTAAAGAAGACCTAAAAAACGTAGTGCTTAATCACGAGGATGTTTTACAAAAACGAGAAGCCTACACCAACAGTATTAACAGTTGGTGGAACCAAAACGTAGCAAAACTTGAAGCCTTACCAGACAAGCAAAACGTTTATGAGGTACGACAAGATTTTGCAGTAAGCATTGCCAACACCTTTAACCAATTGGGTATTTTAGACTTACACAAAAGCCGTGGTGCGTTTGCAGCCTATTGGGATGCGTTAGAAACCGATATTAAAAGTATTGCTGCCAGTGGTTGGAATGCCGAATTAATTCCTGCCGATGCCATTTTACAATCGCAGTTCCCTGAGGTGTTAGAAGAACTAGCCATAAACGAAGCCCGTAGAGACGAGCTAGAGGCTTTGTTTAATGAAGTAAACGAACTAGATGATGACGAGTACGAAGAAGATAACTACGAGGTCTTCCCAAAAGAAGCCTTAAAAGAGTTAAAAGCCGATGTAAAAGAAGCCAATGCTACTATTCGCCAATGCAAAAAAGACATCAAAGCTCTAAACATTAGAATAAAAACGGTGACTGAGGCTCTCGAAGTCACTACCTTAGAACAACAACGCAACCAACGACAACACCAACAAACCCAAGCCGAAACCAATAAAGCAACCATAGACCAAAAACTAGCGCGCCATACCGAGCTTACCAACGAGCTAAAAACCTGTAGAGCCACCATAAAAGAAATAAAAGACAAAAAAGAAGACCTGGTAGCCAAAGCACGCGAAAACATTACTGCAGACGAAGCCAAAATACTCATACTACAACGCTTTAAAGAAACGCTACATATTACAGTAATGGACTATGTACACCGTTACGAACGTGCCTTGCTCACCGAACTAGAAACCCGCTTTACCAAATACCAACACACCTTGGTAAACATTTTAAACGAGCGCGAGCAAGCCGCTAACCAATTACAAACGTTTTTAAAGGAATTGGGCTATGAGTAGCGGATTTAAAGAGGTAGAATTAGGTTCTTACTTTGCTTTATTAAAAAGTGGTTTATCTAGATTATTATCTCAACAAGATATTGGTATACCAGTTTTAATATCAGGAAATATTAAAAATAATCGATTTGATTATAGTGATTTAAAATATTGGTACGTAAGAGATCCACAAGGAGCTGATACAAGTAAATATTTATTAGACGTTGGTGATATACTTCTATGTTTTATTAATAGTATAGAACAAATTGGAAAATTAGCGATTTTTAAAGGTTATGAAAGACCATGTATTTATACAACGAATCTTTTCAGAATAAAAGCAAAGTCTGAAATTGATTCAAGTTTTTTGTATTATTTATTGAGTTCAAGAATAGTTCAAGATGAAATTAAGGCTATAACTAAACCAGCTGTAAATCAAGCTTCATTTACTGTAGGTGATTTTCAAAAGCTGAAAGTTCCTTTTGTTCCCCTATCACAACAACGCAAAATAGCCCAAATATTAAGCACGGTAGATGCGGTACTAGAAAAAACCGAAGCCGCCATAGCCAAATACCAGCAGCTAAAACAAGGCCTCATGCACGATGTATTTACACGTGGTATAGATGTACACACAGGGCAACTACGCCCCAAACAAACCCTAGCACCAGAACTGTACAAACAAAGCGCTTTAGGTTGGATTCCTAAGGAGTGGGAAGTTAAAAAGTTGGAGGATTTTGGAGAAATAAAATATGGTCGAGATTACAAGGCAAATCCTAAAGGAGATAAATATCCAATTTATGGAACAGGAGGTATAATGGGATGGACATCAAAATCATTAAATTCTGGTCCAGCAGTTCTTACAGGTAGAAAAGGAACTATAAATAACCCGATATATGTTGAGGGTGATTTTTGGAATGTTGATACAATTTTTTGCATTAATACAAATGAATCAACAAACATAAAGTGGTTTTATTATCAAATGTGTTCTAAGGACTTAATGAAATTAAACGAGGCTACAGGTGTTCCTAGTGTTAATTCTAATGCGTTATACAATTTAAAATTTAGCTATCCAGACAAAATGGAACAAGATATAATTACAAATAAGCTAAATAAAATCGACCAAAAAATCCACACCGAGCAGCAGGCATTGGCAAAATACCAGCAGCTAAAAGCAGGTTTGTTGCAAGATTTGTTAACGGGTAGGGTTGAGGTGAGTGTAAATTAAAATAAGTAACTATGGAAGAAGAGAGAATACTCGCTTTTATTGATTTATTGGGCTTTAGTAGAATGGTTAGCATAGACCAAAATAAAGCAAGACAAATCCTAAATGATTTCTATAATATTTCATGGAGACTTATAAGAAGTAATGAAGATGTAAAAGGAACATTAATGTCTGACAGTCTTTTGCTTTACAGTAGCAATAGAACTTCTATTTTGAATTGTCTTTCTGATATTTATAGAGAATGTTTTAAAAAAAACAAGGAGTACGAAAGTTTGGGTAAGGACTTTTTTTTATTACTGCGTGGCGCTGTTAGTGAAGGGTTTGTTCGACTAGAAGATAGAACTACGTCACCTAATTTAGACAAAAACTTTATTGTGAGTCCTGCATTGGTGCATTCTGCAAAGTTAGAGTCTCTTGTTAAGGGGTCGCGTTTATTGGTTGCTGTAAAAGAAGACTCTCAAGAACAGAACAGAGAATACAACTGGAATAATAATTTAAAAAGTTTATTATATCCAGCTTCCTCTATCAAGTATATGAAGGGATATAAGTATACAGATGTTTTATGGTTTAGAGACGAAAGTAAAGTACTAGAGTTACAAAGGGCAGAAGTAGAGGAGATGTTGGTAATTGCTTTTGAGTTGGTGAAAGATAATGCAACCAATCCAAAAGTAATTGAACAACATATACAAACCTTACGGATAGGTCTATTGAGTTATATTAAGTTTTTAGATAGAGAAGATGACCCGATTTTAAAAGAACTACTTGAAAATTATACTGCAAGTCAATATTGGTTACTCTGGATTACTATGATTGAAATGATAACTGGTGGTTTTGAATCTTGGCGTTTTGAAGGTTCTAAGGAAATAGTGAGTTTTTATACGAAAGCATCATTAGAAAAGGGATGGATTGAAGTTATAAATGAGATTAATAAAGAAGAGCAAAAGTATTTAAAAGGTACGTTTAAAGCATTCATGAAAATGCTAGATGTACGCTAAAACCAATAGATTATGAATTATTGGCATTTACAAATGCACCCTAGTAATAGTGCAAAATTTAAGAAAGACACGCTTATCAAAATCCTTAAAGAGAAGAAGGTTATTGGTATGGGCGAATCTTGGCTCAATAAAAAGGGGGAAGAGGTAGCAGACCCAACCTATTTTAAGCAAGATGTAAAACTGAATGATGTCGTTCTTATACGTGATGGTATTGATCCAATAGCTTTAGTACAGATAAAAGGTAATTGGTTTATAGAAAATAACACTGATGAGGATTTTGATTGGTTTCGGTTGCGCAGATCAATACAACTGTTAAGCATTTATAATGATTCTGAACATAAATTAAAAGAAGCTATTTTACAAGAGTATGGAAAGAATCATATACAGGCACCAGGAACACTTACATCTGCAAATAATAATAATGCTACTAACCAATTCATTAAAAAATGGCATCTTAAAGTACAAAAACAAATGATTATGGATAACATCATTTTATCAGAAGAACGTATTGACAACATTAAAAGTTTATGGCAAACCTTTCATAATAAATATTCAAGTGTTGAGGTTAAGAAAATCAATAATAAAATAGAGACTTTACAAGAGGATTGGCAGTATTATCGCGAAAGAATATTAGATGGTACAATAGGTCTAGATGATTATACCAATAGATTAGAAAACAATAATGAACGAGGTGGCTACTTATGTAATTTTTTGGAGCGCACTACTAGCGAAATTTATGGTTCTTCAAAACCTGGTAATGCTAGTAATTTCGAGATTAAATTAAACAATGATAATGAGACTTACACTTTTAATGAAAATCTTAAAAGAGGTGATGGTCAAATAAATTACAACTCAAAAGAAGATGCAAAGGAAAGATTTACAACCGTTATTAAACCGCTATTACGAAAAATTGTTAATCGAAGTTCAGCTAGTGAAAAAATTGAAGTTATTGAAAATGCTAATTATGCTGCCAAACAAATATTAAGAAAAATGGCAGTATTAGATAGTACTAGTGATTTTTTACATATTTATTCAGACGATGCCATTAATACACTTCATAATGAATTTTTAGAAAGTGAAACAGAAACCAATTTAGGTAAGAATCATGAAATACGGTTGGTGATTAATAGTATTTTAGGACTAGAAAATTCGGCTTTTAATTCTTATGCAGTTTCTAGATTTTTGTGGCAATATGCCACGGCAAGTTCTTTTGCAGATGCAAACACACCTAATGTTATTTTGTATGGTCCACCAGGAACAGGCAAGACTTATAGTGTAAAGCAAAATTTGGATTTTGTTTGTTTAGGGGAAACAGAAAGGTATGAGTTTATAACCTTTCACCCTTCATTTACATATGAAGATTTCATTGATGGTATAAAGCCAAAAGGAGTTACTACCGATGGTAATATAAAATTTGAATTAACTGATGGTGTTTTTAAGAAGTTTTGTAAAAAAGCATTGGCGGAATGCTTGCAAGCAAAAGAAGAGGGAAGAGAGCCAAAACCATATTATTTTGTGGTTGATGAAATCAATAGAGCCAATTTATCAGCAGTATTTGGTGAAACTTTAATGTGTTTAGAAAAAGATTATCGTTATGATGTAAACAGACCTAATGACAATTTATATAAAACGCAATATAGTTCACTTATTGAAGCTATGGTTGAGGATGCTAAAAAAGAAGGTGATAGCAAAGAGAATTTAGCCTTTTATTTTACAGATGGTAATGCTTATTTCAGTATTCCGAATAATCTCTATTTTATAGGTATGATGAATGATGTTGACAAGAGTATAGATGCTTTTGATTTAGCCTTGCGTAGACGTTTTAAATGGCAACGAATGGATTACAGTCAAGAGGTTTTAGAGAATGTAACAAAACATAAAAGTGGTAATGCTTTTCATAATATTGTAGAGTATGCTATAGCTTGTACAAAACTAAATACATATATAAGCGAAACTCTTGGCTTAGGAAAGTCTTATGAGTTTGGGCATTCGTTTTTTATGAAAATAGAAGGAATAGCCCACAGAAAAACCATTACGAGTAGCAATCTTGAAAAATTATTCAGATTATATCTGCAACCATCATTAAGAGAGTATTTAAGAGCATTATATCCAGAGCAAGACTTAGATAGTAAGTTAGATGAGGCACTGCAATTATTTAAAGGAAGTTTATAAAAGTGAATATTAGTATTCCTACAAACCATCATTATTATGAGTCAACTTTTTTTGACCATATGCAACTATGGGATGCTTTTGATGTTAAGTATAAAAAAGACCAAAAAGTAATAGAACAAGATTTATTTTCTTCATTATTTACAGTAACTACTAAAAACCTAAGTTTAGCACAACTGCAAATAATTGGATTTAAAAATCAAAAAAATAAATTAAATCAAGAGGAGCAATTGGTAATTAGGCTTTTTTCGAAAGTAAATGGAGAACAAAAAAAGTTTGCTATACAAACAGGTTTATTTGCTGGTAAATTATATCATAAAGGATACGGTTTTAATATAACAACAAGTTATGGAAATGTGTTGCTAAATCGAATGCTTAATTTTGTTAATGATATTTATGTAAGCACAAAAGAAACAGAAGCAAAACTAAATAAAAAAACAAACGAATTCCATTACATAATTGCTTACTTGTTTATCCAATCACTAGAAAAAGCAAGTGTGTTAGGTTTGCCAAAACAATTTAAACAAGTTACAGAAAGAAGCTCAAAAGTAAGAGGTAAAATAAACATCAATCAATATCTAAAAGAAGATATTCCTTTTAAAGGAAAATTATCTTCTACCTTCAGGACTCAGCAAAACATCCAAGAAATATTGGATGTTTTATTTGCAGCTGTTACAAAAGTAGAGAACTATTTGGGGACTCATTACAAATCAAAGATTCTAGGTGTATATCAAACACTTAAAGAAAATAGTTCTAAAAAGTATGTGTCTCAAAACATTATAGATAAAGCTAAAAATCATAAAGTATTACAAAACCCTATTTATAAACCGTTCAAAGAGGTTCTAGACTATGCAGAAATTTTGTTAAATAACTTGGGTTTAGTGTCTAAACCTGATAAAAGTTTAAAAACTTATGGATATCTGTTTGATATATCGCAATTATTTGAGGTTTATCTAGAGAAATTACTTAAAAGATATTTCACAAATTGGATCGTAAATGGACAGGAAGAAATAAATGTTTATAACAATCTGTTTTTTGGAAGAAAAATGTTTCCAGATATTGTTATGAAACATAAACAAACAGGCGAAATAATTGTTTTTGATGCTAAATTCAAAAAAATGTCTGGTCGCAAAATAGATGTAGATAGATCTGATTTTTATCAAATACATACGTATATCCAATATTTTCAACCTGATGTTATTTTAGGAGGTTTAATTTATCCTCTGTCAGAAAATTTGAAGTTTAATAAATCAACTTCAAGCGGCTTATTTAATAGTGGATTTGGCACTAATTTTTTTATCGATGGTATTTTAGTTGGTGAGCAAATGGATATGGAAACATTAATTAGAAACGAAAATATCTTTTTAGAACGAATTCAATTACAGATTGAGAATTGTAGAAAACAAAATAAGTTAAAAGCTAGTTAACCATGGCAGAATACACCAACGTAGAAAAACCCTTTTTAGATAAATTACAAGCCTTAGGGTGGCGTATCATCAACCAAGGCAGTTTTGGCATTCCTAAAGATCCTGCGTCTAGTTTGCGTTCTTCTTTTAAAGAAGTAACTCTAAAAGAAGAGTTTATGAAAGGAGTAGGCCAGATCAATTTGGTTAATGGCAAAACATGGTTAACCAATAAACAACTAGAGGATATTTACAACGAACTAATTAGTGTAGAACGTGATAATTTATCCTTACTAGAGGCCAACAAACAAATCTTTGAAAAACTCATCGGTGTTACCAAAACCACGGTGGCTAAAAATGAAGTGACAGGAGAAGAGAACCCCCTTGTTAAACTCATCAATTTCGAGAACTGGGACAACAACATGTTTGTGGCCATCAATCAGTTTAGAGTGGTTACACCTGGTGGTCCGCGTGAAGGCATCATACCAGACATTGTACTTTTTGTTAATGGTTTACCTATTGCAGTAGTAGAATGTAAAGAAGTAGATGTAGCAGATCCTATTTCTAGTGCAGTTGACCAAATTATGCGCTATGCCAATACCAGAGAAGATGAGTTTGGCACCAAAGAAGGTGAAGAGCGTTTATTTTACTACAACCTCTTTAGCATTGCTACGCATGGTGAAGAAGCACGAGTAGGGTCTATTACAGGCGATTTCGAATACTACCTCAATTGGAAAGACATTTTTCCAGAAAGCTATAAAGACATAGATATCACAAACTATGTTGAAGAAGAAAGCGAGCGTTATAAAAGTAATGGGTTACAAAACGATCCTCGTGTACGTCAGGAGGTCATGATAAAAGGGATTCTCAATAAAGAAATCCTCTTAGATATTCTACAACATTTCACACTCTTTATGGAAATTAAAGAAGGTGTAGAGGTTAAAATCGTGTGTCGTTACCAACAATACAGAGCAGTAGGTAAAATTTTAGACCGTATGCGCAGCCAATCTACAGGACAAACACGTTCTGGAGTAGTATGGCATACCCAAGGTTCTGGTAAGTCTTTGACCATGGTGTTTTTTGTCCGCAAGTTGCGCTCGCAATCTGACCTCAAAGATTACAAGGTCATTATGATGGTAGATCGCAAAGATTTACAGAAACAACTATCGGCTACAGCACGTTTAACCAATGAGTTTAAAGAAGCCAATATTGTAAGTTCCCGTAAAGAGCTTAAACCGAAGCTAAGTGGGACAGCATCTAACTTAAATATGGTCATGGTGCATAAGTTTGTGCAAGAAGAACTGAAACATTCCAAAGCCTTATTAAAAGCCTACGAAGAAAAAGGCGAAGTACCAGAATTTAAACCTTTTGAGGTCGTAAATACCTCAGATAGAATAGTAATCCTTATTGACGAAGCACACCGTACACAAGGCGGTGATATGGGCGATAATCTATTTGCGGCCTTTCCTAACGCAGCCAAAATAGCCTTTACAGGAACACCGTTATTGACCGATAGACACAAACAGAAAACACATGAGCGTTTTGGTGGCACAGGGGAGTTTATAGATACCTACAAAATACGAGAAGCAGTAGATGATAGAGCCACTTTAGATATAAGATATATTGGTAAAACCACCAATGATAATATCAGTTCTAAAGAAGCCTTTGATGCCGAGTTTGAAGATGTCTTTAAAAAACAATCCAAAGAAGAAAAAGAAGAGATTCAAAAGCGTTATGGAACGATGCAAGCCTATTTAGAGAACAAAGACCGCTTGCGTAAAATAGCCAAAGACATTGTAAAACATTACGTGGCAGATATTCTACCTAATGGGTTTAAAGCTATGGTCGTTGGGAGTTCTGTGCTTGCAGCGGCACGATATCAATACTACATTCAAGAATACATTCAAGAGTATATAGCAGAAGAAAAACAAAAACAAAGTCCAGATATAGAGCTTATCGAAAAACTTGAGTTTTTAAAATTAGGAACTATTGTAACCAAACAAGATAACAATGAGCTTGGTTTCATCAGTGCGGCTAGAAAACAAGCCAAAGAATTAAAAGCGGTAGATAACTTTAAAAAGGACTTCGATTTTTCTAAAGATGCAGATGGTAATTACCTAAAACCAGAAACAGGTGTTGCCTTTCTGTGCGTGTGCGATAAATTACTAACGGGCTTTGATGCGCCTATTGCACAAGTGATGTATTTAGATAAAAACATTCGTGAACACGACTTGTTACAAGCCATAGCACGAGTAAATAGAACTAAAAAAGATAAAAAACATGGGCTTTTAGTAGATTATTACGGAGTGTCCAATCATTTAAAAGATGCCTTAAATATTTGGGGAGCCGAAGATGAAGAGGATATCAAGGAATTATTAGAATACTTCAAGGATATTGATAAAGAAATTCCTGTCTTAGAAGCACGTTACAACAGAATGATTCAGTTGTTTACAGACAAAGGCATAACTGATTTTAAAAAGTTTGCCGAACAGCGAATGATTGACAAAGACAAAGAATTTCAATTGGCAGAGGATTGTATAGCCTTGGCAGAATCGGTAGCCTTTAGAGCACAATTTGACACCTATCTAAAAGCCTTTTTTGATAGTTTAGATTTGCTATTCAATTCTAAAGTGGCTAAAGACTATTACATTCCTGCAAAGCGTTTCGGGTATTTATTGGTACGTATCAAAAACCGCTATAAAGACCCAAGTATGGACTTAAAATGGGCAAAACCCAAAGTGCGTAAAATGATAGACAGCTATTTAGAAACTTTGGGTATTGATAGTAAAATTCCACCAGTAAGTTTGTTGTCAGACGATTTCACTAAAGAAGTGGATAAGCTAGGTAAAAACAGCAAGGCAAAAGCGTCTGAAATGGAGCATGCGATTAGAAGACACATCAAAGTCAATATGCAAAAAGATCCTGCGTTATACAAGCGTTTTTTAAGAAGAATAGAAGAATTACTAGAGCGTTATGCCGATAATTGGGAAATGATTGTACAAGAATTCTATAAAGTCCGAGAGGATATGGATAAGGGGAGAGCGGATGAAGCTCAGGAATCAGGCTTAACCCAACAAGAGCTACCATTTTATGATTTCATCATCTTTACAACGTTAAAAGAAGAAGATTTATCGGATGATGAAAAAGAAGTATTAAAAACTTTAGTAAAAAATCTAGTGGTCTTGCTTCAAGATGCAATAAATAAACCAAACTTCTGGAAAGGACGCCCATCCGAAATACGAAAATTACAAGGCATTATTGAGGATGAAATAGCATTTGTGTCCATTGAAAAAGTAGCCAATCAGTACGCCAAGTTGAGCGTTGAGATAATGAACTTGGCAAAGCGTCGAAACGATGAATTATTAGGATAATGCAGGTATCAGGAATCGACATAAAAGTAATCAAGAGTAAACGTAAAACCCTTAGTATTTATATCGAGCGAGATGGTTCTGTGTCAGCTCGTGTGCCAGAAAAAGTTAAAGACGAAGAGCTTCAAGACATTTTAAATTCAAAAGAGTACTTAATTTTCAAACATCTTGCTGAATGGGAGCAATTAAATGCAAATGCAGTAGAACGCGAATATGTTAGTGGTCAATCGTTTTTATACTTAGGAAGAAATTACCGCTTAAAATTCGCCGAAGTAGAGGCAGGTAAATTACATTTCAGAAAAAATACTTTTTTCTTAAACCCAACTGATAAGGATAAAGCTAAAGAGCTGTTTATTGATTTCTACAAACAAAAACTTAATACTAAATTACCAGGAATAGTAAAATCATATCAAGAACAATTAGGCGTACTGCCAAGAATTCTTAAAGTAATGGAGCTTCAAAACCGCTGGGCTTCTTGCTCAGCAAACGGTAACGTAAACTTCCATTGGAAATGTGCTATGGCACCAATTGATGTGTTGCACTACATTGTAGTGCATGAATTAGCCCACTTAATTCACAATAACCATTCAAAACTATTCTGGAATGAAGTCGATAAAATATTACCAAATTATGATGCCCAAATCCATTGGTTAAAAATCAATGGCGCAGGTATGGACTTGTGAATTGAATATTAATTATAAACAGGGTAATAATGATTTACTTTTCTATTTGTCACTTCGAGCCATTTTATGAGATGTCAGTAAATAGTGTCCAGAAACGCATCCCGTGTCATTCTGAACGCGTTTCAGAATCTTATAATTAAAAAATGAAACCAAAAACCGTCAATATCTAGAAATGCCAATTTTTTGAGTTTTAGTTTTGTAACATAGTAATATTAAAAACAAAAAATTATGAGTACACAAAACAATCACCAAGCTAATCAAAGTAATGCAAACAAAGGCACCTCAGGTACTAACAGCACCTACAGTAAAGTACATGGTAATCGAGGAGCGCAATTAAATCCTAACAGAAAAAAGTAAGCGTCAAAAATGGCTGTGACAACTAAAAATGAATGGAGAGACCTATTACAATCCCTTGTGCAAAGTGGTCACAGATGGAGATGCAAAGAACATTTTTTTCTAACATTAACAAGCTACCATCTTAGTGATGATTTTAAATCGTTAAGAAGGTGGCTGGTTTATATAATGCATCATGCCAATTGGTTAAATCTCAAGGAAACACCCTATATAACACTGTCAGACCAAATGCTTGCAGATTTTACTGATCAACATATGCCTAGTACATATGATAAGGAGTCTATGTATGAGCTGTTCGGAACTAATCGCAATACATTTAAAAAAAATTATGCAAAATACCTTCAAATAAAGCAGCCTACAATAGGGCAGGTGATGTTAGCTATGTTTAACCAATGGAGAGACACTAACCAAGAACTATCAGAGCCTATTAAGAAAAAGGATATATCAAGGCTTCAAGGGTTTTACCCAAAGAAAACAGCAAGAATGTTTGTTGAAGTTCCTCAGGTACAAGACTATTTAGAAACCATAGGCTTATCTTATGAAAAAGCAAGGGAGTTTCCACCTCGATTAATTGAAATAGTTTTTGAAGAAATAGGTGAACCAGAAAGATACAAAGAGTTAGTGGCAATTCTTAACCAAGATGAAGAGGCATAAAAAAATAGTAATACAATACACCATATTGATGTCATTCCGAGCATAGCGAAGGAATCTTATGAATGGCATAGTTATCAACAAACAGATTGCCACGTTCGTCCCTCACTCGCAATGACAATACATAAGGCTATTTTCAAAACAGCATTGTACTTGCAATTCCAACAAGGTCGGAAAACCCAACGATTTTAAGAACTAACGTAAAATCAAGTTCCGCCTTAAACATCTGGCAGGCGAGCGTCGATCACTAGTGAAAATATTGTTGGTGAGATATCAACGATTTCAAGAACTAACGCAGAATCAAGCGAAAGTGCTATGCAAAGCATTAAGCATGCAGCGCAGATTTGAGTGGTTTGGCGTAGACAAAAGTTCCTAAAAATCGTTTTGATGTTTTGGTTCATTTTGCATCAAGGTAAAATGAACATCATTAAAGCTGCCATGGTAAAAAGTGTATTAAAACAAAACCCTTCCCTGTTTTAGGGAAGGTGTCCGTAGGACGGAAGGGTAAAAAAACAAAAAACCCTCTCTAGCAAATAAGCCAAAGAGGGTTCTAACCAAGGTTAATAAAGAAGTCTACCCACCAACAGCAATCTTCATCGCATGCCCTTGCGAAAACTCATACAACTGTCCATTCACCATTTGGTAAAACACAATCGCAGTCCCTGCAAATAGCGCACTGGTCACAGGTATGGCACCATAAGAACTCATATCCACAACAAGGTTGGTAGCACTACCCACCATACCACCTAGCGGAATTTCAGCACTGTAAGTTACCATACCACGGCCATTCACGTCCTCATCAACAGGCTCATAACCCTTAATGGCAGGAACCCATTCATAGTTACTGGTAAAACCAGCGGCCAAAGCCAATTTAAAATGCGTGGCACCTTCAGGAGCCAAAACAAAGGTATCCGTATCAAAATCAGGAATATCCCAAGTCACGGTATCACGGGCAGCATTGATAACAGGAGGTGAGGATGGCGCATTAAACTGCGTGTCAAAAGGCTTACTCAAGTTGAGATTAAACCCCTTAAACAAATCCACATGGCTCACGAGATCAATATCACGCTCACCACGAGCACCAGTTCCTAATCCACACACTTTGCGGATAATGGCATTCAATCGGGCACTCACATAACTGTCTCCAACCAAACGCACAATCCCAGCAAAGCTCTCTCGAAACGCCTTGCCGGTTTTGGCAGCGCCTCCAAATTCCTGCATGTTCTCACGAGTACGTCTGTACGCCGGATCGTTCATAATCCGATTGCGGCTCACACGGCTTTGGGTCTTTACAAAAGATTCGCCGTTCTTTCGGTAGAAGGTCAACCCGTCCAGAGTCCCTTCAAGTCTAATAAAGCTATTGTTTCTAGCCATAATACTAAAGTTTACGATTGCCTGTTTTAATAGTGAAGACAATCAGGTTAATACTCAGAAAGCAACCAAGGCTACTTTCCATCATAGATGAGGGAATTACATGCTTAGGGAATCAATAGGGTAGAATAACACTGTAAGTTCAAATACAAAGCCTCCGGATAGCTCGAATTATAAAACTCACGATCCAAACATAGAAAATAAATTTTAATTGAGAATATTTTCTAAATGTAAGATTCTCAGTTATTTAAACAATTTTCTAAATAATATTTAAAATCAAACCAATTTTATATAGAAAAAATTCTACATTATAAATCCAACCTGAATAACCACTACGATTATCATAAAAATGCATGGTTTTAAAAAAGTGATGTAATTATAACCAATTCACATGAAGTGCTCCTTCAGGTCTCCTTCAGGTTTCCTTCAGGTGTCCTTCAGGTCTAATGCAGGTCAACAAAAAATTAAAAACCGTGTTAAACACAAGAATGTTCAAAACTAACAAGAAAACCCTTCCCTATTTAAGGAAGGTGTCCGTAGGACGAAAGGGTAAGACAACCCAATCCCAACAACGTCGAAAACCCCTGTCGTCAGTATAAATAACTGAAATCCAATTAAAGACTTTGTACGTACTTTGTCAACGATTTCAAGAACTAACGTAAAATCAATATTCAATAGAACGGCATCAGTTTTTGTTCGTAGTAAAACCAAGAACAGACACAAAGAGGGTAGAGGAGCATTGCCCAGCGTAGCGATTGCGATGCGCATGATTAAGTCTGTTCGTTAGGTTTTCAAGAACAAGAAGTGCAGCCTAGATTTTTTGTATCCTTTTTTATCGATGAAAAAAGGATATAAGTAAAAACCTTACTTATTTCAAGTAAGGTATCGCAGAACGGAAGGCTTTAAAAACCAAAATAACAATTTACATACTTCACCAACAATTTTCAGAACCAACGAAAAACGAAGATTAGCCTCTAACATCAGGCAGGCGAGTGTCAATGACTAGAAGAAGACGTTAAAAAAGAAATGCTGTTTGAGCGTAGCGAGTTCATTTCTTTTAGGCTTCGATAGTCAAATTGACCGCCGAAGATGTCAAGGCTAGACCTTTTTGACACTTTTTGCGGCAATGGTAAAAAGTGTATAAAAACAAAACCCTTCCCTATTTTAGGGAAGCTGTCCGCAGGACGGAAGGATAAGACAACCCAATCCCAACAACGTCGGAAACCGCTGTCGTCAGTATAGATAAATGAATTCTGTTAAAAATTGTCGAAGCCTTGGAGACAATTTAGGAATTCAATTATGGTTTCATTGCTTTAAGGCAATGAAAATACCTTCGACAGTAAAGGACTTTTTGATTCGTTTTTGGTCCCTCAAAAATGAATATAAGAGCAATGGGAAATAGTGTGTAATCATAAACCTAATGTAAAACCCTTCCCTATTTTAGGGAAGCTGTCCGTAGGACGGAAGGGTAAAAAAACAAGTAAGAGGGATTACTTCGTGATCCCTCTTACCGCATTTTGCAAATGCCTAAGCCTTAAAAAACAAAAAACCACTCAAGTAAACTTGGTGGTTTTTTTATTTCAAGCCTTGCGCTTGTTTGCGGAGAAAGAGGGATTCGAACCCCCGGAGGTGTGACCCTCAACAGTTTTCAAGACTGCCGCATTCGACCACTCTGCCATTTCTCCGATTGCGGATGCAAATATAAAACCCTTTTTTAACTCTTTCAAATAAAACCGAAGATTTTTAAATTTAATCTTAATATTTGGTTTTTATTAACGGCATCATCCTTTTAAAGTCCAAGCCTATCGCTTAATTTTGCAGCGTAAAACAATGCTTATGGATATTATTGATGCCTTGAATTGGCGCTATGCCACCAAAAAGTTTGATGCCAATAAAACATTGAATGATGAGCAGCTTCAAACCTTAAAGGAAGCTTTTAACCTTACGGCAACATCTTTCGGATTGCAGACCATTACCATGCTCATGGTGTCCGATAAGAACCTTAGAGCGCAACTTGTAGAACATGCTTACGGACAACAACAGGTGGTCGATGCCTCACATTTGTTGGTCATTTGTATTCAAGATAATATCAGTGATGCCGATGTTGATGCCTTTTTCGATACGGTTTCAGATGTGAGAAACACGCCTGAGACGATTTTGGAACCTTACAGAAACGATCTCAAGCGCATGATGAAGAACATGTCACAAACCGAACGACAGGAATGGTCCACCAAACAGGCCTATATTGCCTTAGGAAACTTGATGACGGTCTGTGCGGTAGAACAAATTGATGCCTGCCCCATGGAAGGGTTCTTACCTGAACAATTTGATAAAGCGCTTGGTCTAGAAGAGCGACACTTGAAATCGGTGTTACTATTGCCAGTGGGTTTCAGGGCAGACGATGATATGTTTTCAAGCTTTAAGAAAGTCAGAAAAGATATGGATGCAGCCGTGATTACACTTTAAGCGTAACTTTTTTTGAACCGCCTTAGTATTATCTTATATTTGTTTCAATTCAAATGAAAACCGATGAAAAAAATTGCATTAGTAATCTTGTTACTATTTTCTCTTCAGATTACAGCCCAAAATAAAGGGGATTGGTTCACTGATTATGAAGTGGCGACCGCAAAGGCGACATCACAAAACCAAAACATGTTAGTCTTTGCCACAGGTGATATGTCTTCTGAAACAGAAGCTTTATTAAACGAAGAACTCTTCAATTCTGAAACGTTTAAGCGTGTGGCTTTAAAAGTGGTCTTATTGCAATTGAGTTTCAATGATACCGATGCTTATACAAAGCGCATAGCAACTCATTACACGGGAGTAAAAGTAGCTCCTGCAGTATCTTTGGTAGATGCCAACGGAAACCGTTTGGGTGTATCGTTAACAGCTATTACCAAAGAACATATTCAGACATTTTTATCACAGTTGGAAGCTAAACTTCAATAGTATATGCCAGGTTTTGAATTGTTTGGCGATCAAGAACGCAAGGAAGTCAATGATGTA
Organism: Psychroserpens sp. XS_ASV72; assembly: GCF_041224425.1. Taxonomy (NCBI): domain Bacteria; kingdom Pseudomonadati; phylum Bacteroidota; class Flavobacteriia; order Flavobacteriales; family Flavobacteriaceae; genus Psychroserpens; species Psychroserpens sp. XS_ASV72. Next base: position 91,430 of record NZ_JBGFGL010000068.1, read on the forward strand.
TTAGATAATGGTGTGTTGATGCGCTATGGGTTTGATGGTATGCGCAATGGACATTGGAAAGCTAAATCTCTGGAAACAGAACTAAGCAAAACCTTTCAAACTAAACACGTACAGTTGGTCTCCAGTGGAACCGCTGCCGTTTCTGTAGCCTTGGCGTCTGCTGGTGTTGGTGCAGGCGATGAGGTGATTATGCCAACATTTACCTTCGTGGCGAGCTTTGAAGCCATCATGATGCTTGGAGCAATTCCTGTGCTTGTAGATATTGATGATACCCTAACTTTAGATCCCAAAGCAGTTGAAGCTGCCATTACCGATAAGACCAAAGCGGTTATGGTGGTGCAGATGTGTGGTAGTATGGCTGATATGAAGTCTTTACGCACCATATGTAATAAGCACAACCTTATTTTTGTAGAAGATGCGTGTCAAGCCATTGGCGGAACCTACGATGGAAAACCCTTAGGAAGTATTGCCGATGTGGGTTGCTTTTCATTCGATTTCGTAAAGACCATTACTTGTGGTGAAGGTGGCGCTGTCGTGACCAACAATCCTGAGTATTACAAAAACGCCGACCATTATAGCGATCATGGGCATGACCACGTTGGAAATGATCGTGGTGCTGAATCGCATCCGTTCTTAGGTTATAATTTCCGAATCTCAGAACTGAATGCAGCAGTAGGTTTGGCGCAAGTGAAACGCTTGCCGGAATTTATTTCCATTCAGAAGAAACACTATATGATTCTTAGGGATGCCATTGCACGAGTTCCAGGAGTTACCTTTAGAAAAGTCCCAAAAGGAGGCGAGGAGAGTTATGCGTTTCTGAATTTTTTCTTACCAGATTTGGAAACAGCTAGACAAGTGGCTGCTAAATTTAAGACTGAAGGTATTGATGCCTGTTGGAATTACTACGACAACAATTGGCATTATGTAAGAAAATGGGAACATCTTAAAGAGGCGAAGTCCTTATATCCACTATCTACAGAAATAAAACACGAATTGTCTAAGCTCAAAGAGAAGGACTTTTCGCAATCCGATTACTGGATTGGTAGAAACATCTCTTGCTTGATAAAATTGTCATGGACAGAAGAAGAGGTTAGACAAAGAGCTGAAACAATGGTTAATAACATAAAGTCTTGTCTTTGAGGTTGTTTTGTTAAAATCAAAACAAAAATTCATTTAATTTCTTATAAAGAATGTAACTTATTATTGTTACATTCATAACAGCTTGAAAAATTATTATTATCTATCATTGCTTAGCTGTTATTATTTGATTTTTTTTATGAACAAGTTTTGGGTTTTAGTTTTTTTGATTTGTAGTTTTTCATTTGCTCAAAAGAAAATAGTAAATGTTGATTCATTAAAACTAGTATTAACTCAAACTCAAATAGCAGACAGTTCAAAATGTAAAAGTTATATTGCTTTAATCAGGCATTATAAGAATAATGATATCGATAGTTGCAAAATATATTTTGAAGAATTTCTTACTTATGCTAAAACCTACAATTCAAACTTAGCATATTACAATTATTATAGAAGAAAAGCTGGATATTTCGGAATGTTTATTGAATCGGGACAAAGTGCGTCAGATTTTATAAATGATAATTTGTTGAAAGCGTTGTCTTATTCAAAGGTGATGAATGATCCGAAACGTATTTACAAGATTTATTCTCGCTTAACTCAAGAAAATGCAAGACTAGGAAATGGAGAAGATGCTTTAATGTATGCCCAAAAAGCAGAATCCATTTCTATAGAACATGGAATGTGGAAAGAAACTGCCTACATCTATGGGCAATTTGGAAAAATTTACAATTATGTTTTTGATAAAACAGAACTTGCATTAGAATATCTAATAAAATCAGATAGCATATATGAATCTCATAATTATAAAGGTTATAGTCGTGGCTTTACCTTATCCTTTATTGGAGATGTGTATGAATCTTTCAGTGAATACGAGAAAGCTATTTCGTATCAAGAACAAGCGTATGCAATATTTGATAGTGTAGATAATGCTTACCAGAAAAATTTCATTTTTAGTAAGCTTGCTCTTATAGAGAACGAAAGAGAAAATTATGACATCGCTACCAAATATGCTTTGGATGCTCGATTATTTTATAATCAGAATAAGTATCCGCTTCAAGAAGCATCACTAAGTGTGGTTTTGTGTGATATTTATTTTAATAGTGGTCAATTAGATAAAGCCTTTGAAGCTGGTGAAATTGCCATTAATCTTAACAGAGCTCATAAGAACGAAGCAGGTTTAATATTCGCACTTCTAAAGCAATCTAAGATTCTAAGTAAAAAAAAGAATTACAGAGAAAGTAATCTATTGGCATTAGAAGCCGAAGATTTAGCAATTAAACTGGATGGTTATGAAGAGCTAAAGGACATCTATAAAGTTTTGCAGTTAAATTCGGAAAAATTAAAAGAGTATAAATTAGCTTATGAATACTCACAGCAATTTAAAAGGATTAATGATTCACTTGTAACCAGTCAGAACCTTTTAAGAGCTAAAGAAATTGAAGCCAAATACCAATCAGAAAAAAAGGAAAAAGAAATCGCCTTATTAAAATCTGAAAAGGCTCTCATTGCTCAAAAGAAAAAAAGTGAACGAAATTTGTTAATTGGTGGTCTGGGAATAACTTCTTTAGCTGGTGTCTTTCTTTTTATGTTGTACCGAAACAGAAAGAAAACCAATCGAAAGCTGAAAGATTTGGATCAGTTTAAAAGCAAACTTTTTGCAAATATCTCACATGAGTTTAGAACTCCATTAACGCTCATTTCTGGGTATTCTCATAAGCAATTAGAAAATAGGGAATTACAACAAAATGAAAGGAAAGAGTTAGAAACGATTAATAAGAATGCTGACAGACTTGAAGGTCTGGTAAATCAAATGTTAGATCTGGCAAAATTAGAATCTGGACAATTAAAATTAAGAGTTACAAAAGGGGATTTATCCGTTTTATTAAAATCTTTAGCAGCTTCATTTGAATTAACGGCAAATGAAAAGAAAATAAACTATTCCAAAGCAATAAAAGGATTGAAAACTGCCTGGTTTGATGCTGATGTCATTCAAAAAATCACAACGAATTTATTAACGAATGCAATTAAGTATTGTGATGAAAACGGAACTGTAGCTTTTAATGCTAAAGAGGAACATAAGTCTTTGGTATTAGAAGTAGTTAATACAACCCAATCACTAACAGATACGCAAATAAAAAATATTTTCAATAGATTTTATCAAGCTGATGATAATAAAGATGGTATCGGTGTTGGTTTGTCATTGGTAAAAGAATTGGTTGATTTGTGTAAAGGAAAAATTAGTGTGATTCAAAATGATGATAGGATAAACTTTTCAGTTTTATTGCCAATCGATAAAAATGCATTTGAAACCAACCAAATTATCGTATCATCTGAAATCACAGAACTTAATAAAGCGTTGGATAGTGAGCAAATTGAAGTATCGCCTGAAGACAATATTATGCTTGTCGTTGATGATAATGAGGAAATAAGGAATTTTATAAAGAGTATTTTTCATAACCAATTTACACTTTTAGAAGCCAAAAATGGAACGGAAGGGTATCGCAAGGCAATTGAGTTTATTCCAGATATTATTATTTCAGATGTAATGATGCCCAATGTTGGTGGATTTGAGCTTACCCAAACTTTAAAACAAGATGAACGCACAAGTCATATTCCGATTGTTTTATTGACCGCTAAATCTGAAGATGAAGATAAATATAAAGGATTGGAAATAGGAGCTGATGATTATGTTACAAAGCCCTTTAAATCTAAATTGCTTCAAACGAGAGTGAATAATTTAATAAGTTCAAGAAAAAAACTTCAAGAACGCTACAGTCAAGAAATCATTCTTAGACCAAAGGATATCGCCATTTCAAATACCGATGAAATATTTTTAGAAAAACTTCAAGAAGTTATAGATTCTAATTTAATTGAATCCTCTTTTAATGTTAAGGAATTTAGCAAAGCGCTAGGTCTTAGTCGCATGCAATTACACAGAAAATTAAAAGGACTTACAGGTTTGTCAGCGACAGAGTTTATACGTTCCCAACGATTAAAATTAGCCGTTGAGTTATTAAAAAAATCGGATGTCAATATCTCTGAAATTGGATACTCGGTTGGATTTAATGATCATTCCTATTTTACCAAATGCTTCAAAGAACAATATGGTTGTTCTCCTTCAGATTACCTGAAAAACCTATAAAAAACCTAGGTGTTACATACTTCATAGCAATTGTTACATCTGTCATACTTCGGTTAATTCCTTCCTTTTAGTTTTGAAATAAATGCTTAGCAAGACGTTTTAAATCTAAATTTTGAATAAAAAAAAATCATTACTAGGATCGATACAATCTTTACCTCAAACCAATATTTATATCAATGTCAATCATTTAGAAAAAGGAAGTTATAGGTTAAGTATTGTGTACAACAGTAAAATAATTAAAAGCACACATTTTACTAAGGAAAAGTAAATAGGAAGAAGCTATTAATCAGTTGAGAAAAAGGAAGCAATATTATAAACGTGGAGTTAGCGTTGTTTCCTTTTCTTTTTAAATCACAAAAATTATGACAGTATTAAAAAGGTTAGGGATTATTTGTCTCGTATTATTGACAAGTGCATGTAGTAGTGATGATGACAGTGGAGGAGACATGCAAGGTGATATTAATGTTGCTAGTTTGTTACAATCAGGAAAATGGTATCAAGAGTCAATTACACCAGGAAGTTTTACAGATTGTGAAAAAAACACCAATATAGAATTTAACGATAACGGAGCGTTTTTTTTAGAATCTTTTGATGAGGATTCAGGTCCGTGTGCATCTACAGGAGTTGAAACAGGTACATTCACTCGAATGAATAATGATATTTCCATTACAGTTGGGGCAACAGTGATAAATGTTGTTATTGATTCTATTTCGCAAGAATCATTAACAGTTACAACAAGTGATGGAGACACCATAACCTTTGATAAAGTTCAAGGCTAATACTTAAGATTATGAAAAGGTTTATAATTGTAATCGGTTTTTGCTTTGGTATTCTTTTAGCGCACGCGCAAGTTGGTGTTGGAACCACTAATCCTAATGCTACATTAGATATAAGATCTTCAAATCAAGCAACTCCAATTAATACAGACGGTATTCTCATTCCAAAAGTTGATGTATTTCCAACAGGAGTTGGCGCTAATCAAGATGCTATGTTGGTGTATTTAACTACAACAGTAGGTTCGAATGCGCCAGGATTTTACTACTATAATCATAGCACTACAACTTGGTTACCAATAGGCAATGGTGCCGAGAAAATTGATGACCTCATTGATGGGAAATCTGATAACGACGGAACGGAAAATGGGTCTTCAATTTTTTTAGGTATTGATGCAGGATTAAACGATGATCATACTGATAATAGAAATGTTGGTATTGGTTTTCAAGCTTTGTCTAGTACTACTTCTGGAGCTGCTAATACAGCATTGGGATACAGAACACTAGAAAACACAGTTACTTCATCGTATAATACAGGTATTGGATATTTAGCATTATATTTTGCGTCTTCAAGTGAAAACACAGGAATTGGAGGTTTAGCATTATCAAATACTACTGTTGGAAATCGAAATACGGCATTAGGTTATGCTGCTCTTTTTGAAAATACAACAGGATCAAACAATACTGCATTAGGTAGGCAATCATTACAAAATAATACCATAGGATTTGATAATATTGGAGTAGGAGCTTTATCACTTCAGGAGAATACAGAAGGATTAAGTAATGTTGCTGTTGGTAATAGTGCATTAAGGTTTAATACGACTTCAAGTAATAATACAGCAATAGGAGCAAGTAGTTTACGATTAAATATTACGGGAAGTAACAATACTTCAATTGGTTTTGAATCTTTGTACAGTAGTTCTTCTGGAAGTGAAAATACAGGAATGGGTTACTCTGCTTTGAGAAATATAACAACAGGTAGTCAAAATGTTGCTATAGGAGTTAGCGCTGGTAGTTCAAATTCAACGGGAAGCAATAATGTGTTTTTGGGTTATTATGCTGGATTCGCCGAAACAGGTAGTAACAAGTTATATATTGAAAGTAGCGCATCAACACCTCTAATTTATGGCGAGTTTGATAATGATTTTCTTCAAATAAATGGAACCTTAGATATTAATGGCGCTTATGAATTCCCATCATTTTCTGGAGGGTTAAATCAAGTTTTAGCATATAATGGTTCTGGTCAAATGACTTGGTTAAGTCCTTCTGATTTAGATGACGATTCAATTAATAATCTTTCTGATGGGAAAACTAACGCTGGAGAAAATTCCATTTTTTTAGGACAAGCTGCTGGTCAAAATGATACAGGTTTAACCCAATACAATATAGGAATAGGACCTTTCGTGATGCAAAGCAATACCAATGGTGAGCAGAATGTGGCCATTGGTAATAGAGCTTTACAAGCCAATACTGATGGTAATCAAAATGTAGCAATTGGAGACAATTCATTAATAGCTAATACAACAGGGAGTTTCAATACATCGATAGGAACTTCGACATTATCAAATAATAATACCGCAAGTTTTAATACAGCGCTTGGATATGCTAGTCTTTCAAATAATCAGACAGGTATTGCTAATACTGCTATAGGAACAAACGCCTTACAAAATAATATTGGTGGTGATAGTAACGTAGCTATAGGTAATCAAGCACTTCTAAATAATACTGCAGATTATAACAATGCTATTGGATCATTTGCGATGCATCGTAATACCGTTGGAACTCATAATATAGCCATGGGTTACACGGCACTTTATCTAAATGTTTCCGGAACAGATAATACTGCATTAGGATATGAAGCGCTTCGTCAGAATACCACGAATAATAATACGGCTATTGGCTCTGGTGCTTTAAGAAATAATACCACTGGTTTAAACAATACAGCAGTTGGAGTGTCTGCATTATTTTCAAATACAGTAAGATCAAACAATACTGCAATTGGGAATTATGCATTGACTTCTAATACAGATGGTACGTACAACACTTCTATTGGTACTTGGTCTATGAATAGCACAACTACGGGTTTTGCTAATACTGCTATTGGAACATATGCTATGAGTGCCAATCAAACTGGAATTGGTAATGTTGTTATAGGAAGTGAAGCGGCATTTACAAACGTATCAGGAAATTCAAATATAATTATAGGACAAGCTGCTTTTTATAATAATAATGGAGGTAGTAACAATGTTGCTATAGGATTTGAAGCTATGTATAATAACTTAAATACTGGATATAATGTAGCTGTAGGAAGTCAAGCACTTAGGAATAATTCTGGGATTAGTAATACTGCTATTGGTTATGATGCTGGAAGAGAAAGTACTGGCAGTAACAACATTTTTTTAGGTTATAGAGCAGGATTAAATGAAACAGGAAGTAATAAATTGTATATCGAAAATTCAAATGCCGATGCTAACAATGCCTTAATTTATGGAGATTTCGGTAACGATTTATTGCGTATAAATGGAAGAACAGAAATCACGGCTACAACAGATGCAAGTGGTACTGCTGGTAGTGGTAGTTTAGAAATCTCTAATTCCTTACGTTTAGATGGAAACGAAATCATTACAAATACAAACAATACGTTGTTTATTCAGTCTGATAATAATGGTGATGTCGAAATGGATGGAGGCACATTTAGAATGGATGCAAGTACCAATAGAGTTGGAGTGAATACCAATTCACCAGACTATACATTTTCAGTGGCTGGTCAAGCTAATTTTAATGAAGGCATTGGCACTGGCATTGCGATGAGAGTCAATGGTGATGAAGCTCTTTGGTATAATGGCACTTATTTTAGTTGGGGTTTTGGTGGAACAGCAAATTATTTTGCAGATAATATAGGAATAAGTACAACGACTCCTGTAACACGTTTGCAAGTTGCTGGAAATTTGGATACCTCTCTAACAAATCATGGCTTATTTGTTTTAGGAGATGCTACAGGTGTTAATATTTCTATGGATACTAATGAAATTATGGCTCGAAATAATGGATCTACTTCTGACTTGTATTTACAAAACGATGGTGGAAACGTGAGAGTTGGAGGAGCAGTAGTACATACCAGTGATAAGCGCCTTAAAAAGAATATAGAAACATTGCCTTATGGCATCACAGAAATATTGAATTTAAAGCCAAAGCAATACTATTGGAAACATAGACCAGAAACTGATCATAAAAGTTTCGGGTTAATTGCTCAGGAGGTTCAAGAAATTATTCCTGAATTGGTTCTCCTAGGTGATGATGAACAACAAACTATGAGTGTTAACTATACTGAGCTAATCCCTATTTTAATAAATGCAATTCATCAACAACAGCAAGATATAGAACAACTTGAGCGTAAACTTGAAATATATAAAGCCTTAGAATCAAGAATTGAAGCTTTAGAAACAAAGAATACTAATTAAAATCAATAAATCATGAAAAAACAAAAGATTACTTTCGTATTATTTTTTATTATCAGTCTTGCAATGTCTTGTGATACTGAAATTCCAGAGGTAGATACAACACCTCCAACATTTTCATTTGAAATAAGTGGTGATGGATTTACGCACACCTTTACTCAAGATGATGATTTCTCAAGTATGCAACTTAATTTAAGAGGAAGAACAGAATATCGTTTCACATATTCAGGTGCCGATCAAGGTGGTGTAGCTGCTATACGATGGCAACTTGGAGATAATAGCCAACTAGAGTTCTTGTCTCCAGAATTTCCTTTTGATTCATGGGATATCAGAGATCTTTCTGCACTTAATCGCATGGTAGAATGGTTCGGAGATGTTTCAGATCCAAAAACTGGAGCAATTCTTTCAGGTACTTTTAGAACAAGAGATCTTCCAAATAATACTACCGATTCTGGAACATTTTCATTCTTTGTAAGAGATTTTGGTGGTGAATCGGGAACACCTAATTCTGTTAGAGGAGATCTAAATTTAAATATTCAAAACTCTGAGACCAGTTTGAGCGAGTTTTAATACGTCACATAATTCACAATCTCAAGTCCATAGCCAATCATGCCAACGCGTTTGGTTTGTTGGCTACTGGAATTATTGTGACAATAATTGAACACTATGTAAGGAAATAGCATCATATTAAAAGATGCTAATTCTTTACATCCTTTATCTGCTGAAATTAAACAGGAATTGCCTATACTTAAAGAAAAGACTTCTCTCAATCTGATCATTGGATTGGCAGAAACCTCTCTTGCTTTATAAAATTATCTTGGACAGAAGACGAGGTTAAAAAAAGAGCTCAACAAATGGCTGAGATTATCAAATCTGTAATAGCTTAGCCAATAGGAATAAGAATGGTGACCTTGGTTCCAGAAGGTTTATCATCACAATATAAATCTGTGAAAGTGATGGTTCCTTCAGCCTCAAATTGTTTGCTGAAATGTTTCAGGCGTTCTTCAGAAAGCTTAACACCTAAGGAATCTCTTTTGTGCAACTTTTTAGCTTTCAAAGCACTTGATTTCTCTCGTCCTATGCCATTGTCTATAATGTCAAATCGAACTTGATTTGCATTTTCTTTGCTTAGACTTACAGTCAATGTTCTATTTTCCTTTTTTAAGGAAAGTCCATGCCAAATGGCATTTTCGATAAATGGTTGTGTAATAAGTGAAGGAATCTTTAAAGAAGCTAAATTTAGCGATGGATCACAATCCAATTTAAAATCTATGGTGTTATTAAACCTTAAATTTTCAATATTAACATATAGTTTTAGGGTTTCAATTTCTTCTTCAAGCGTAGATTCTCTATTCTCAGTTGATGCTAAAATCTTTCTTATCAGTTTTGAGAACTTATTGAGATAAAAAACAGCATTTTCCTTTTCATTATCAATAATATAACGTTTTATGGAGTTTAGAGAATTAAAGATGAAATGAGGATTCATTTGGCTTCTTAAAGCGGATACTTTTAACTCTGCTAATTCCTTGTCATATTTTATTTTAATGGATTCAAGTTTTTCAATTTCTGCTTGTTTGTTTAATGCTTCTACATCTTGTTCTAATTGCTTTTGTACTTTTTTTCTTAATTCTTCATTTTCTTTAAGCTGATTTATGAGCTTGTTTTTTGCAGTGTTTCTATCTTCTAAAATGAGTTTTTGTTTATGTCCTAAACCCAATGAAAACAAAACGTTTTCCAATATAAACCCAAGATATAAAATGCTATATGCTGGCTCTATGGATAAACCATTATTTTGTAAGCTTATATAATATAGTAATGACCAAACAGATGATATTAATAAAATTACAGACCCAATTATTAAATAATATTTAAGTGGACTTTTTACCTTAAAAAAAGGAATGTACATCACTATACCGAAAAGAGTCATTGGTATGGTGAAATAAAAATAGCCTTCCATTAAAATGCTATCATTTTCCTTTAACAGATATAACAAAAAAACAATAGTACAATAGGCTATAATAGCATAAAGCACCCTAAAACTCCATTTATACCAATTTGGTAAATGCTTTTTAATGTCCAAAAATCTGTAGGCAAAAAGCGTGTAAATAATAAAATAGATTTCGGTTGCTATGGTTGGGTATTGGGTTACTTCTTTAATTGGTAAAAAGAGTCTGTATAAAAACCCTTCAGATAAATGATGCAATTGAGAGAAAATAATGAAAAAAGTATAACCACTATATAATAGATATAGTTTGTCTCTTTGTTGAAAATAAAGTAAAAAATGAAAAACGGTAAGGATAAATAGAATTCCAATTGTAAAAGTGAGAAATCCATTTTGGATGGCATTATCAAAAAAATAAGATGTTAAGCCTTGTTCCAAAAATTAAAAGTGGTTTAATAGTTCTTGTAATTCTCCTTTTTTTGCTCTTGATACAGGAATTGTTGAGCCATTTTCTAAAACAAGATAAAGGCCTTCATTTTTAACAAACTCTTTTATGTAATTTATGTTAACTAGATAAGAATTGTGGACTCTAAAAAAAGAATTATTAGTTTGTGCTTCAAGTTCCTTGAGTTTTTTAGAAAGTGTTTCTTTATGATTATTTACCATGTGCACTTCTGTGTAATTACTATCAGCTTTACAAAACATAATATCGTCTATATTAACATAAATGGTTTTGCCAACAAGTGGCAAAGCCAAGCGTCTTGATTGATTTTGTGGTGTAAAGCTCTCAATAATTTTTTTTACTTCTTCACCTAATGAATTTTGTTTCTGATTTTTTTGTACTCTAGATATGGTTTTTAGTAAATCTTCAGAATCAATTGGTTTCAATAAGTAGTCAATAGCATGTTCTTTAAAAGCTTTAATAGCATAATTATCATAAGCAGTAGTAATGATTAAGTCAAAGTCACGATAACTTAAATTACTTAATAATTGAAAACCATCCATTTCTGGCATTTCTATATCTAAAAAAACACAGTCAGGTTTTAAATAGTTAATGGCAGAAATAGCTTCTTTTGGATTAGTAAATGTATCGCAGATTTCGATATCGTCACAAAAATTTTCAATTTCCCATTTTAAGTTTTTAATGGCGTTAAATTCATCATCTATGATAATCGCTTTTATCATGCTTATTCCATTTTATTTTAAAAGTAAAGTGTTTATGTAATACTTATCCAACCTTTTTATGCATTGCGTGTTTTAATGTGTCAAAGGTATACTATAGCCTGTAGATTGTTCTAATCTGATTTTTTATTACCCTTATGCAAAATACAATTTATAACTAGCAAAATACAAGGTTTTTATTTCAAAGTATAAAGTTTTAAGTAAATGTAAAAACTTATCACTTAATTTTAATTAGCTGTTAATCAAATATTAAACACTAAATCATGAAACTAAAACACATTTGTAGTATTGTTTTTTTAATCACTTCATGGGTTTTAACTTCACAAATTTTCCAAGATAACCTTAAACAAGAAACTATTGGTGATTTTCCATCACAATGGGATGCAATCTCAGGAATGGCAACTGTTAATCAGCAAGATGGTCTAAAATATATTAGTTTTAGAAATGGAGGTGTTATTAAGCCAATTGTTAATGACCAAACTAACAATTATTTAAGTAGCGATTTTACGGTAGAATTTGATGTGTTTTTTAATCGCTCTTCAAATATGGCAGGGCAACGTTTTGAAATTCGTCTTTGGGATGGCTCTTTTGGTTTTAGAGAAGACAATATAAAATATACACCATTTATACTCTATAAACATGGTCTGGAGACATCATGGAATAATCCGGAAATTGGGCAGTCTAAAATCTTTTTAAAAGAGTTTGAAACTTTTGAGCCTGTATGGCGCCATGTAAAAGTTGAATTTATTGGAGAAGCGCTTAATATCCTTTTGGACAATAAGTTGGTTTTAAATATTCCAACATTTAAAATGCAACCTAAAATGATGTCCATTGCTGGTGTAGTGAATGACTCGCAGTTCGAGGCTAATATTGGGCTTACAAATTTTGTGATAAACACTTCAGACAATACAGGTACTGTAGACCAAATAAAATACAACAAAGATATATCAGATGAAGCCATTCAAAAAATGGAAGAATTAATGCCACTTGGCATACAATCTTTTTCATTTACCCCAAATGGTGGTTGGGTTATTATTACTAAGAATAACGGCTACTTTGCTAGAGGAATACCGCAACAATGTTTCGAAAAAATTAAAGAATATCATAATGCAGGTGTCAAAATTAAAGAAGTGGTTTTTCCACCAAAAGGTGGTAACAATTCATGGTTAATTATCACTGAAAATGACACTTATGCTAAAAATATTCCACAAGAATGTTATGTAAGAATACAAGCATTAAAACAGCAGGGAAAAACTATTGAAAGTGTATCATTCCCTTATATAAATATTTTTGATCACGATAGTGACAACAGCTGGGTAATTTTAACAACAGATGGAGATACATTTTCAAAAAACATTCCTGATGAATGCTATCAAATCATGCAAAATATCAGGCAATCCGATATGCCAAATAAACCTAGTGATAGGAAGATTACTAAAGTGTCTTTTACACCTTCAGGTGGCTGGGTAGTTTTTGCTGAAGATTACTTTTATACCAGAAATATTCCAGATGAGGCATTTAAAAAACTTGGTGAGTTTCGTGGTAGGGAATATAACAATAGTATAATAGCATTCGACCCAGATAATAACGGCTGGAGTCTTGTAGCAGATAAACGTACAAAAGCCATTCCAGTTAATAAAATAAGGGAATTTGAACAAAATGTAGGCGGTTTATCTATTTGGAACTTAATGCGCCAAAGAGGTGTTCCAGGCATAGCTGTAGCGGTTGTCATAAACGGTGAAATTGCTTGGGCAACAGGTTATGGTCATTTAATCGCAAATGATGAGCGCTATGCTACACATCCTGAATCCATGTTTCAAGCCGCATCAATAAGTAAAGTGTTTGCGGCTTTAGGTGCATTTAAGTTAATAGATGATGGAGAAGCAACACTTGATGAGAATTTAATGACTTCAGAAAATTTAAAAAGCACTATACCTTTTCATCCATGTGTTAGAAGTGCCCAATGGACACAAAATTTTAACAGACTTACAATTAGAAACATATTACAGCATACTAGTGGTATTGAAGGAAGAGGAAGTTTATTGGATTCTATTACCTGCCAATATGTTCTACCCGATAGCAAAGGAATTCATAAAGGTGGAGGCTATAAGGGCTACCAAGATAAAGATGATAGTATTGAACCTTATGTTGAAAGTTTAAATGATATCCCAGGAATGGTAGATTTAATGGAAGATATAACAATCACTTATGATCCTACTGTAAACCGACCAAATAATATTCGTATGAGAGTTGGGTGGTATTCTGGTAAGGCATTTACCGTATTACAAAAACTAACTCAAGATATTACAAAGACTGAATATTCAGTTTGGATGCGTGATAATATTTTAAGACCACTTAATATGAATAAAAGCGAATTTCTTACAAGACCAGAAAATTTCTATGATGAATTTGCTAGAGGTCATAACTCTAAGGGTGAGTTGTATTTAATTAAAAGGTATCCTCAGTATGCCGCTGCAGGATTATATACTAACGCATTAGAATTAGCGAATATGATAATAATGATAAATGACAATGGGGTTTTTAGAGATGAAAGAATACTTAGTCTCAACGCTATAGGACAGCTCATAGATAATGATTTAGGAGTCAATATTTTAAAAGATGAAAGTAAAATAACATATTCACATGGTGGTATAAACGATGGTTTTAAAGCCCTTTTTACTGGAATAAGAAATATTAATAATAGTGATGGTGTGCAATCTGCTGGCATTGTTATTTTGACCAATGGTGATGATGACAGAGATAGTAATAACGATGGAAATAATGACAGACTACAATTTCGAAATATTATTAGCGACAAAATTATAGAGGTCTATGATTGGTAAAACTTAAAAAAGTACAAAAATGAAACTAAAACACATCCTATTAATCTTTATGCTTTCAGCATTTTCGACAAATGCTGAAGCTCAATTATTAAAGAAACTCAAAAAGAAGATCAATCAAGTTACTAAAATTGATAAATCCGACACCACGCAAGGGTCTAACAATTCAGCATTAGAAAAAAATACTGAGGAGAAAAAAGCTTTTTATACGAGTGATGTTGTGATTCAGCTTGTTGAAAATGGCAAGACCAATCAAACCCAATATTTTGATTCAGATGCCGTGGCAGTAAAGTTGGAAGATACAAAACAACCGAAACCTGGCTTTGTGGACAGTGAAGGCTTCATGTATGTTTATAAAGATGGTGAGTATACTAAATCCTCTCTTATAGCAGTCCAAAGTCAAGGCTTGATGGCGCCAACCATGATGATTGAAGCTTATAAGCTGCCTCCTGAACCATTTATGGCAAAATACCAAAAACAAACAGATATTGGCATGACCGCTAATCCATTTAATGGCATTGTGGAGTTTGCTTTCATTTATAAGCCGGATGACTTTAGGTATGATGATTTTAATGAAATCCCACAAAAGATAAAAGGAAAAACCTATACCAAGTTTGAATTTTTGAATGAACCTGGTTATGAAGGTAGCTATGTCTTATTTGATGATCAAGATAGATTGGTTGAGATTTTTACAAAGATGTCTGAAAATGCAGAGATGATGACTGGTTTTGGCTCAAACGGTCCAAAAGGTGAGAGTAGTTTGAAGTACGATTATAAGTCGGTTGAGGTCAATCTGCCTTATGCCAGAGAAGTTAAAGCGGCCGGACAAGGACTCATGGAAGGCGTTATGGAAAACATTGTTAAAGGTGGAAAACAACCAAAAGAAGATATCGATGAAGAGGATTATGATACCAGTGAAGAAAAAGGGATGACCAAGCGCATGCGTTCGACTTTGAGAAATCATAAAGTGACTTCCAAAGACCTTAAGGATCGCTATGAATTTGATTGGGAATTGGAAACAGAAATGCAATTAAACAACAAACGTAAAGAGGTTATTCAGATGGTGTTCCTAATAAATAAAAGTGCCAATTACCAAGCGACCAAGATGATTATGGAAGACACCAAGAATGAAGGTGTTTCAACAATGCTTTTCGATATGGATTTGAAATCCATGGTGATGTTTATGGAAGCCCAAGGGCAAAAATTTTTACAGATTCATCCCATTCCTGATCCTGTGGAAACCAAAGAGCTGATGAATACATATAAGATTACTGACCTGCCTTCCAAAACCATCATTGGATACAACTGCAAAGGGCTACAACTTGAAGATGATAAGTATATAATGAAAGTGTACCATACCTCAGAAGCCGAAATAAAACTTTCCAACTTTTTGAATTTTGGTAATCAGAATCAAAAGATGGGCATGCCCAATATTGACTCGAAAGTAGTTGAACAATTTTCTAATGGATTGCTTTTGGAAATGGATATCATCGATAAAAAGAAATCTAAGAACAATGTCAACATCATCGCCAAATCTCTCAAGAACAACAAAACATCAATAGAAAAAGTAGAATATCAAACCATGGACTTTTTCTCTGGCGGACAAATGCTTAAAAAAACCAAAAATTAGAAAACATGAAAACACAATCCATTTTAAAATTACTTAGTACAGTTATTGCAAGTATTACTTTATTAGCCATCATCTCATGCTCAAACAACGACGATGGAGATCCAAATACTGAAGACCCGTCTACTGGGACTTCAAAGATCACCTATACATTACTCGGAACAGGTGTTGTAAATGGGACCAATATTACCATAAGTCGTGAACAAGATACTGAAGACGACTTTGTATTCATATCAGGTCACGTTTATTTTGAAGAAACCGAACTTGGGACTGAAAAACTAGTCACTTTGGTGTATGGTTATATTGGGTCAAATGGTGAAGTAGAAAGAAATATTGAGATGACTTTTTCTGCAGGTACGGGACCTAAGGTTCTTGGGGAATTTCAGACAGGATCAACAGGTTTGATTACATTCCAGCCGACTCAGTATATGATAGTATCAGTAGATGATGAGGATATTTTTTATGATAATGATAGTGACCAGGATAATGATGCGTCAAATAATTTATTGTCCAAAAATGTAGTAGTCAACATTACTGAATACGAAGAAACTACAAACGAATTAGGGATTCTTACATTGAAGCGTATTAAGGGAGAAATAGATAACTCTGGAGAACCTGGAGATTCTGGAAACCAGTTTTTCAGTAATTATTTCACTAGTCCAACCACAGATCCAGGAGAACTGCTCTATAATATAACTGCAAATTTTGAATATAACATTCAAGACTAAAAGATTTCAATAACAATCAAACTATGAAAACTATACATAAGCACATTTTAATTTCGGCAATGTTTGTTATTCAGGTCGTACTATTTTCGTGTGGATCAGATAATAAAAGAGAAGCAGACACAAAAACCAATTCAGTAGTAGAAAAAGTAAAAACAGGCAACAATTTTGTAAAAGGTGCCAGAGATTTGGCATCAGAGTCAGAAGCCTTAAAAAAACTCACACCAATTTCAACTGAAACCTTAAAAGCATTCTTTCCAGAAACTATTTATGGTATGCCAAAAACCAATAGTAATGCCTTAGATATGGCAGGTGCTTCAACGGCCTTTGCAACTTATGGGCAAAATACCAGTAAGCAAATAAAATTACGGATTTTAGATGGTGCAGGTGAAAAGGGTTCGGCAGCCACAACCGTTTATAGAGCTATTAAATACGATAAAACCAATAAAAAAGAATATGGCGATTACATCAAAATAAAAGAATACGATAACACCATTGTAAAAGAACATTATGATAAAAATCAAAACAGATACACCTTAGAGTTTTTCTACAATGATCGCTTTGCAGTCAATTTGAAAGTCACTGGATTTCAACAAGAAGAAGTTTGGAAGATCTTTAAAGCATTTAAATTAAATACACTAAAACCATAAATCCATGAAAACTATATATATGTTCCTAATAGCTCTGATGTTTACGGTTGTTGTAACAGCTCAACAAGCTATTAACTACAAAGCATTGATTAAAGACAATATGGGCAATGTGTTAGTCAGTCAACCCGTAACCATACAATTTGCAATCATACAGGAAACAGGCAATACAACCGTCTATCAAGAAGAGCATAATACGACAACTGATGCCAATGGTATTGTCATTGTCAATATTGGTATGGGAACTGTTTTAAGCGGAAACTATAATACTATAGATTGGGCTAATGATAGTCATTTTTTAAATGTTCAAATAGACTCTGGTAGTGGCTTGGTCGATTTAGGAACCACACAATTTATGGCGGTGCCGTATGCGCTCTATGCTGAAAACTCAGGCTCAAGCTCCACTGGTTTGGAAGCTTTAGATGAAGGTAATGGTGATGGTTGGCGATTCATTGGTGCTAACCCTATAAATTATGGAAATATTGGCCTACAAGCCGTTGATTTAAGTTATTCGGGTATTGCTTCTGGTACAAATGGTGCCACGGGTTCGTTCTCGTTGGCTTCAGGAGCATTTACCACGGCTTCAGGACTAAATGCTTCGGCACTGGGCAATGCTACGATTGCATCTGGAGATAATGCCACTGCTATGGGTTGGCAATCCCAAGCAGTTGGTTCTACTTCTACGAGTATGGGATACCGATCTGTTGCTTCTGGAGATAACGCTTTTGCGTTTGGACAAGATACCGAGGCTTCTGGTTTTCGAAGTGCTGCAGGCGGCTACTTCACGGAGTCCACAGGCAATCATACCTTTGCGATTGGAGACCATACGCGGGCAACTGCAAGTAATTCGGCGGCTTTTGGGTTTTATACCCTTGCCAACCAAAATGATGCCTTGGTGGTAGGTCGCTATAATGCGTCGCAAGGCGGCATCTTGTTTCAAGTTGGAAACGGAACCTCCAATGTACTGTTGTCTAATGCATTAAATGTGTATTCAAGTGGTGTTGTAACGGCGCCTAGTTTGACAATAGGTCAGATATTATTGTCAAATCCGCAAACCTTAGTCACTAGGGAATTTGTTGAAACCACCTTTATAGAGGCTGGATCTAGTGATGCGCCTTCAGGTTTGGAGGCCATTGACGAAGGTAATGGTATTGGTTGGCGCTTGAGAGGTAGGAATCCTAATGACTATGGAAATATTGGTGAAGATGCTATTGATTTTAGTGTTGGTTCTTCATTGGTTCCGAGTGGAGCTTTAGGTGATCATGCATTTTCTATGGGTACCTGGACCTATTCTTTGGGAGAATACTCTTTCAGTTTTGGTTTTCAAAGTAGCGCAACTAATGACTATAGCTTGGCTTTTGGGTATTCTGCTGATGCAACAGGTATCAATGCTGTGGCCATAGGCTACGGTACAAGAGCCTCATCCTATGCAACGGTTGCGCTTGGTGATAATACTGAGGCTTCGGGCTTTAGTGCTACAGCTTTAGGTTCTGAGACCATTGCTGACGATCAGTTTTCAACAGTTGTTGGTCGATTGAATGACAATACCTTATCTACAACCTCTCTATTTCAAGTCGGAAATGGAGATCCTGTCGCACGCTCCAATGCGTTTACCGTATTTGCTAATGGCGATGCCACACTAGCAGGCACCTTAACACAAAGTTCTGATAGACGCTTAAAACAAGATATAAATAAGCTAAACTATGGTTTAAACGAGGTGCTACAACTTAACCCCGTAAGTTACCATTGGAAAAAACATCCAGACCAGCCAAAATCTCTAGGTTTAATTGCTCAGGATGTACAAACCATAATCAAGGAGATTGTACACGAAGCTGAGAATGAAGACAAAACCTTAAGTGTGAGTTATGTTGAATTGATACCTGTGCTTATCAAAGCCATTCAAGAACAACAGGATATCATAGATAACCAAAGGCAAACCATTAAAAATCAAGAACAAGCCAATACAAATCAATCACAAATGCTACAAGCTCTTTTAGAACGTGTTGAAGCTTTGGAAAATCAGAAATCAACTACTACGGTAAAATTAGAATGTTATGAGAATTAAAATTCTATTATTAGGTTTTATGTTTATGAATCTATTGGCTGAATCTCAAACTATTGAAAAATTTTCAATCGATAGCGGAGGTGCCAGTGTTTCAAATGGAACGATGCAAGTTTTATTTACCATTGGAGAAGTTAGTGTTCAAGAGGTAACTGTTGGCAATGTGACAATTTCTGAAGGGTTTATTAATCCTTTGATAGGTGAGCCTACATTAAGTATCGTAGCACAAGGTTTAAGTGACGTCATAACAATTTATCCCAACCCTGTAACTGATATTTTATATATACAAAGTCCACAAAAATTGTCATCTATACAACTTTATGATGCCTTGGGAAAATTGGTTGCTGATTATAAAAATGATCTGGGTGAATTGCATTTAGGACATCTTCCCAATGGAGTGTATCTTCTAAAAGTAATAACTGATATACATCAAATCACAAAAAAGATAATTATTAACTAGCTTTATATCATAACATTAATCTATAAGTCATGAAAAAAACTAACCAACCAATTGTTTTGATCCTTCTGATTTTTACGTTTTTTCTTAATTGTAAGAATGATAAAAAAAATACTACTGAAGAACCAGTCACTGAAATGGCGGAAGACATAAAGTTTCCTTCAAATGTTATTGATATTGTAACACGTAGTATGGACTTTCAAAGTGTGGATACAATACCGTCAGGATGGAACAATTTTAAGTATCAAAACCTCTCTAATGAAACCCATTTCTTTCTCTTAGATAAGTATCCTGAAGGGAAAACGATAGAGCATACTTTAAAAGATGTGGCTCCTGTTTTTGAAAAGGGTATGGATCTGATCAATGAAGGTAAATCTGAAGAAGGTTTTGCTGCCTTTGGAGAATTACCTGAATGGTTTGGAGATATTGTGTTTTCAGGAGGATCAGGTTTGATTTCACCAAAGCATACAGCCATTACCACATTAAAGTTAGATCCTGGGTATTATATCATGGAATGCTATGTGAAAATGCCAAACGGAAAATTTCATACCCTTATGGGAATGGCAAAACCTATCATTGTTACCGAAGAGAATAGCGGAAACAATCCACCTGAAGCTACTGTAAATATTACATTATCTGGAGAGGAAGGGATATCATATGATAAGGGAATTACAAAAGGGAAACACATTTTTTCTGTGTTTGTAAAAGATCAGAAACCACATGAAAATTTTATATGGCATGACATCAACTTAGTTAAGCTTGAAGACTATGCAGATGAAAAAGCTTTAGAAACTTGGATGAATTGGGCTGACCCAAAAGGTTTAATCACACCAGTTCCGAATGGCGTAACGTTTTTGGGAGGTGTAAACGATATGCCTACAGGACATACAGGTTATTTTTATGCCGATTTAGAGCCAGGTAAGTATGCCTTTATATCAGAAGTGCCTAATACAAAAAGCAAAGGGTTGTTTAAGGTTTTTGATGTGATTGATTAATGTATCAATAATTCACATAATCCACAATTTCCAGTCCATAACCAATCATACCAACACGTTTGGTTTGTTGGCTATTCGAAATGAGTCGTAACTTGTGAATGTTTAAATCATGAAGGATTTGTGCACCAATTCCGAAGTCCTTACTATCCATTTCAATACGAGGTGCTTTAACCACTTCGCCATCAACTTGACTTTCTTTCAAAATATGAAGACGTTTTAACAAATTCATGGATTGGGCTTGCTGATTGATAAATATAATAGCGCCTCTTTCAGCCTCATTAATGACCTTGAACATGTCATCTAATTTCTCGTCAGCATTGTTGGTCAACGTTCCTAAAATATCATTGTTCACTAAGGTTGCATTAACTCTGGTCAATACAGGTTCGTCTTTAGACCATGAGCCTTTTGTTAAAGCGATATGTATTTGATTGTTAGTAGTTTGTATGTAGGCTCTTAAACGAAAGCTTCCAAACCGAGTTTCGATGTTAAAATCCTCTTTTTTCTCAATTAAAGAGTCGTGTTCCATTCGGTAAGCCACTAAATCCTCAATGGAAATCAATTTCAAATCAAACTTTTTGGCAACTTCCATCAGTTGAGGTAAACGCGCCATGGTGCCATCGTCATTTAAGATTTCAACTAAAATCCCAGCAGGTTTAAATCCTGCTAATCTCGCTAAATCTACTGCAGCTTCTGTATGACCAGTTCGTCTTAAAACACCTCCATTTTTTGCTTTCAACGGAAAAATATGTCCTGGACGACCTAAATCGTGAGGTTTTGTAGTATCATCAACCAAAGCTTTGATGGTTTTTGCTCTGTCATGTACAGAAATTCCTGTTGTACATCCATGGCCTATCAAATCCACAGAAACCGTAAATTGGGTATGGTGCAAAACTGTATTATTCTGAACCATCATGGTTAAATCCAAATCTTCGCAACGATCTTCGGTTAACGGTGTACAAATCAATCCGCGACCATTGGTAGCCATAAAATTGATCATTTCAGGTGTAACCGCTTCAGCAGCTGCTATAAAATCACCTTCATTTTCCCTGTTTTCATCATCAACAACAATAACAATTTTTCCGTTTTTGATATCTTCAATAGCGTCTTCAATTGTATTGAGTTGTATTTTGGATGCATCTTTGGTACTCGACATTGTGGTAAGCATAACGATGAATTAAAGTGCAAAGATATGGCTTATTTTTTCTATGCTGAAAAGTCTTTCGAAATTTTATGTTTTCTTTTAAAATAGGCCAGAGGATAGGCTAAAAAGCCAACAAGAATCCATAGGATATTTTGGTAGCCTTTTTGTGAAGTGATTCTGTATAGTTTGATGTAATGTATCGTTGTAACCACATAATACAATACAAATAAAGAGAAGCTTATTATTGAAAGTTCAAAACAAGCGGTTTCAGCTGCGGGTAGTTCATTGTTTTTGAAGACAAAATGAAGTATCACTAAAACAACAGCGAGAACAAAAAATATGAGTGCATAAGTGGCGTAATTTGTATATGCTTGCAATTGGTTTTTGCCGCCACTGATGGTATCGATATCAACAGCATTACTATCAACCGCCTTTTTTGTGACTTTTTTTGCGGCTTTTACATCTTCGTTGATTCTTTTCTTTTGGAAGACATAGAACACAAAATAAAGCGGTAAACCTAAAAGCAAAAAGAGAACGGCATTCGAAATGTTTTTCTTTCCTAACTGCTTGTAAAGATTGGAATGATCTACAAATGATTTCATTAAAGCAAATAAATACAAGACACCAATACCGATGCCTATTACAAAGAGTGTTTGCCCTAAGGTAGGATAACCGTTATTCCTCAAAATAGCACCAGGCAGTCCAATTAGAAGCATCAAACCATATAGCACAAAAGCTAGTTTCGAATTTTCCTCATAAGAATATTTTAATCTTAAGGACTCTTCGTAATCGTAATCGGTTAAGTTGCCTGCAAATTTTAATTGTTGTTGGGTGATGCCTCTTTTTTCTAAAATGGCTAAGGCAGAATTTTTGTATTCAATGCCATAATCATATTGCCTGTAATGCTTTACAACGTCAATCAGTTTTTTGTCGTCATAGTTTTCCAATGTTTGATAGTCAGTTGTAGAGACATCTAATGTATTGGTGCTGAAAGTAAGTGTCTTGCTCTTGATACCAAATAATTTTTTTAATGGTTCTAAAAGACCTTCCGATTCAAATAATTGCCTGTCTTTAGTGGCTCGACTTGTTAAATAAATACTTAACGGAAGCATGATCAGTGTTGATAGCCAAGTAGCAAAGACTGGATTGATAGTACCATCTAAAGAACTGTTTTTTGCAAAAATCCCAATGAAATGATAAGTAAGAAACAATAAGATGGCAATCACCAAAGGCAATCCGATACCACCTTTTCGAATCAATGCTCCTAATGGTGCTCCAACAAAAAACAAAATAATACAAGCCAACCCAAGTACATACTTCTCATGAAGGGAAATGATGTGCTTACTCAGCCACTTAGTTGAGGTTGCCACATTTTTCTTGTTAGCTTTAATGATTTGCCTAGTGCTAGTTGCTGTATTTGATGCGAGATTAAGTATTTGGGCTTTATAATTGTTACTGAACAAGTTGAAAACATCTCCCTCAAATATCGAATCTTTTGAAATGCTTATTTGCTGGTTGAGATTTTCAAACATGGTTCGTCCGTAGAGTGTATTTGAAAAGTTTTTTAGTTTCTCTGATTTTTTCACATACAAACTATCAATCGTATAGTTTAAGCTACTTACATTAAGCATATTATATTTGTTGTCATAACTTTTGTCATCGATGTCGACATCATTCAAACCTTCAAGGTCAACATTAATGGTATACTCTTTAAAATAACTTTTGGCATGTGGCTTTTTTTGGCGTTCCTTAGGATTTTTACTGAAAATCTCCTCATAATAATGGCCTTCAAACAATACTAATTGAAGAATGTTAGAATTTGGATTGCTTTTAAGTTCCCCAGTTTCAGAGATAATGACAGTTGTATTGCCTGCTATTTTACTGTTCTTTTTGTGAATGACGACTTTCTCCAAGAACTGTCCCTTTTCGCCTGTTTTCTTTTCAACTTTAATATTGTAATCTCCAATGTCATTAAATTGGCCTTCAGCTATAGCCATTGCTGGTTGAACTTTGGCGATATTTTTTCTAAGGTTATAAAAGTTATAATTGGCCCAAGGAATCACATTGTTTGAAAAGATAAATGTGGTAAGCCCAAGTAAAATGATAAAAACACTAAGGCTTCTCATGGCTCTTTGTAGTGAAATACCTGTAGATTTCATAGCAGCGAACTCATAGTTTTCAGCAAACTGTCCGAAAACCATTATCGAAGCCAATAAGACTGTTAGCGGTAATATAAGCGGAATTAAAGTAGGAGTTACATACAGTAAAAACTTCAAAATGACTGAAACAGCTAGATCTTTACCAGCTAATTCTGTAATGTAGAGCCAAATGGATTGTAAAACAAAAATGAGCATGAGAATTACAAACACGCTCAAAAAAGTTTTTAAGTAGGTCGTTAATATGTACCTATCCAGTATTTTCATTAATGATTATCGCCTAATCCAATTTGTTGATGTAGTAGTTGGCATATTTACTCTTGTCAAAAGTAAATAAGGTTTTTGAGATGGGCTCGTTAGTTTTAAAAGAATTAACAGTTAGGATGGTTTTCGTCCCATTTTTACCAATCTCAATTAAATTGTATATGTGCTTTGTATTGGCATCAATTCCTAATAGTACTTGCTTGATTTCAGAATTGGTGTCAATCGGACTCAGTTTTACATATTGGATTTTTCTCCCTCTCACATTTTGAACGATATCCATGGCATAGGTATAGCCTTCTTTATAGAACGAAAGCATTTGGCTAGGCGTTATTGTATTCACATCGTCTGTATTTTCACTAGAAATAGTCACTTCTTCATCTTCAGGACTGATTGTGTAAAGTGTTTTTCCGTCAAAAATGCGCGTGACACCTAGAATGTTTAGTACGTATTTATCGCCTTCTAAAACCACATCACCTCGTGTTTCCTGATTGATGTTTTCAGCGGTATTTTCAAGAGAATACTTGAAATCAATTGAAATGTTCTCGTATGAGTTTGTCTTATCATAAACTTCATTTAGAAGTGTTTCAGCCTGAGAAGAGTTTTGAGCAAAACTTAAAGTGCTCATTAAAATCATTGCAAGAGTTAGTATCTGTTTCATTTTAAAAAAAAATGTATTTGTTTGTTAATTTTACGATTCATTTGCCAATAATTGATCTAGAGCTGTTAAATCAGGAACCAAAACCTGTCTAGCCTTGCTGCCTTCAAATCCACCAACAATTCCAGCAGCTTCCAGCTGATCAATAATGCGTCCAGCCCTATTATAACCAAGTTTAAGCTTACGCTGTAATAGTGAGGCTGATCCTTGTTGTGCTGTAACAATTATTTCTGCGGCTTCCCTAAACAGGGCATCTCTGTCTTCTATATTATTATCAATACTTGTGCCACTTTCTTCACCTATATATTCAGGTAACAAATAAGCTTCAGGATAGGCTTTTTGAGCGCCAATAAACTCTGTGATTTTTTCAACCTCTGGTGTATCAACAAAGGCACACTGAATTCTAATAATATCATTTCCTTGAGTGTAAAGCATGTCTCCACGACCAATGAGTTGATCTGCTCCTGAGCCATCCAAAATGGTTCTTGAATCAATTTTAGAAGTCACTCTAAAGGCAATACGTGCTGGGAAATTCGCTTTAATAATACCTGTAATGACATTTACAGATGGTCGTTGCGTGGCTATAATCAAATGAATACCGATTGCTCTGGCCAATTGTGCCAAACGTGCAATTGGTGTTTCCACTTCCTTTCCAGCGGTCATGATTAAATCGGCAAATTCATCAACTACCAGAACGATATATGGTAAAAACTGATGCCCATCATTAGGATTTAATTTTCGAGCCTTAAACTTTGCATTGTATTCCTTGATGTTACGACACATGGCATTTTTCAACATCTCATAGCGATTGTCCATTTCAATGCACAATGAATTTAAGGTGTTGATGACTTTGGTGTTATCGGTAATTATGGCGTCTTCACTATCAGGAAGTTTTGCTAGGTAATGCCGTTCTATCTTATTGAAAAGCGTGAGCTCGACTTTTTTAGGATCGACCAATACAAACTTCACTTCCGCAGGATGTTTTTTGTAAAGCAAAGACGTCAATACAGCATTTAAACCAACAGATTTCCCTTGTCCAGTAGCACCAGCCATTAACAAGTGTGGCATTTTTGCTAAATCGACCACCAAAGTTTCATTGCTAATGGTTTTTCCAAAGGCTATAGGAAGCTCCATTTCAGACTTTTGAAATTTCTGGGAAGCAATCACAGAACGCATAGATACAATAGTAGCATTCTTATTTGGCACTTCAATACCAATAGTTCCCTTTCCAGGAATTGGTGCAATGATACGAATCCCTAACGCTGAAAGCGATAAGGCAATATCATCTTCAAGGTTTTTGATCTTTGAAATACGAATACCAGCTTCTGGCACAATTTCATAAAGTGTCACCGTTGGACCAATAGTGGCCTTGATGCTGGAGATGCCAATCTTGTAATTGTTTAAGGTTTCAACAATTCGATTTTTATTTTCCTCTAGTTCTTCTTGATTGATTTTAATCCCTTCGGTTTCATACTTTTTAAGTAAATCTAAAGGAGGAAATTCAAATTTACTCAGTTCTAACGTAGGATCGAATTGTCCAAAATCTTCTACCAGTTTATTAGATAGATTATCGGTTTCTGATACTTCCTCTTCCGTGGTTTCTATTTCAATATCAAGATCTGACTCAGGCTCTGGCTCTGGTTTTTTGATGACAATTGGTTCTGGTTTAGGCTCAGGAATCTTTTCAGGTTCAGGTTTTGGTTCATCCAATTCAAGTTCGAAAGCTGACTTGATTTCTTCAGCTTCAGCAGTTAAGTCATTATCTAAAGCTACGGAACTATATTCTTCTGTATTTTCAGCATCAAAATCTTGTTTTATCTGTTTGTTAGCATTTTTAAATAATGAAACAAATGTTTGTCCAGTTACTTTAAACCGAATCGCCAAATAAACTATTAAAACAAAAACGAGTAGGAGAGCAGTTCCAATTTTTCCTATATAGTCTTGAAAGAAGGTATTCATTTCAAAACCAATAGTTCCACCAAGGGTATCAAATTTATGGGAAAAGAATCCGAAAAACACCGACAACCAAATCGCTACCAATGTTCCCCAAATCCAATGACGTCTTAATCGGGACTTGTTGATATCTAATGCCACGTATACTCCAGAAAGAAATATCAAACCAGAAAAAATAAAGGAGGAAACACCAAAACCTTTATTGATAAACAAATTACTCACCCATGCTCCTAATTTATTAAGCCAATTCTCAGCTTTTACATCCCGTGAAGATAATTCTGAAATAGTACTTTGGTCAGCTTGACCAGTAAAGAAAAAAGACAGGAAAGCTATAAATAATAAAATGCCGAGAATAATTAACAAACTTCCAAAAATAAGTTTTTGCTGATTGGATAGTTTTAAACTCGGAGTCTTAAATTTAGGCGTGGTTTTAGCTTTGCTTTTAGTCTTGGTTTTTTTCTTCGCCATTAATCGGTTCTTAGTATAAAACAAAAATACAAATTACTAACGTTTATCCTAACGTAAAAGTATGATTCCGAAATACAGTTTTAACAGTCTATAATCTGAACAACTTTGGAAGGTAAATGATCATGGCTGCTATAACAGCGCAAACAGCGCCAATAAAAACAGCTCCAGCTGCAATATCCTTGATGCGTCCTATACTCGTATGGCGGTCTGGATGGATGAAATCAGACATGTATTCTATAGCTGTATTAACGCCTTCTAAGCTCATGACCAACGCAATGAATACAATTTGTATTAACCATTCGGTTCTAGATATCTCAAAATAAAATCCAGCTATCGTTACTGCAATAGCAACAAAAGCTTGGATTTTAATACTCGATTCTGTCTTCAACAAATACATGGCACCTTTGAAGGCATAACCAACACTTTTTAGTCTATTTTGAAGGAATGGTTCTTTTTCTTGCATTATTGTAAAGCTTCTAATGCAGCTTTATAGTTAGGTTCATCAGCAATTTCAGGAACTTGTTCAGTGTGTAGTATAGTGCCATCAACATCAACAACCACAACACATCTAGAATGTAAGGTCTCTAACGGACCGTTATTGATGGTGAGTCCGAATTGTTTTCCGAAGTTTCCAGTTTTGTAATCTGAAAGACTGATCACATTGTCTAAGCCTTCAGCACCGCAGAAGCGACCCATGGCAAATGGAAGATCTTTAGAAATACATAGCACTTTGGTGTTTTCCAACTGACTTGCTTTTTCATTGAATGTTCTAACAGATTGCGCACAAGTTCCCGTGTCAATACTTGGAAAAATGTTCAAGACCAAGCGACTGCCCTTAAAATCGTTTTGGGTTTTATCTGCTAAATCTGTAGCAGTAAGTTTGAAATCAGGAATTTTGTGTCCTTTTTTTGGAAGTTCACCTACTGTTTCTATCGGATTTCCGCCTAAAGTTATTTTGGCCATAAGTTTTGATTTTTTTGGTTTGTTAAAATTAAGGATTATTTGATTGCTTTCAATTGGAGAGCACTATTATTTTGCAATTGTTTAACACAGTAAAATAGATCTAGTAGTTGTGTTTATTTTAAAAAAAGGGATGTTTTTTTATCAAGTTCATAAAAGTTATGCCGAAAGCTAATTTTCAGAAACAATTTATAGTGTCATTTTATACATTTGAATAAACACTAACATTATGGGGAAAAAACTAAATTTCATTGTCTTAGCAGCTATTGTTGTGGTTGTTCTCTTTTGTGGAACGGAATATCAGATATTAAGTAATGTTGATGCTATTGATTCTGGCGATACGGCATGGATGGTTGTGGCTTCTGCTTTGGTGTTTTTGATGACTCCTGGATTGGCTTTTTTCTATGGTGGAATGGTCAACAAGAAAAGTATTATTTCAACCATGTTGCAAAGTTTTGTAGCATTAGGTGTTATTAGTATTTTGTGGGTTGTCGTCGGATTTAGTTTGGCTTTTGGTGAAAGTATAGGAGGTGTGTTTGGAAACCCAATGACCTTTTTCTGCTTTAAGGATGTAACAGTGTCTCCAAATCCTGATTTCGCAGGAACTATTCCTTTTTTGCTATTTGCGTTATTTCAACTCAAGTTTGCCATCATTACGCCAGCTTTAATTACTGGAAGCTTTGCTGAGCGTATCCGTTTTAGAAGCTATATCTTTTTTATGGTTCTGTTTTCCATTTTCATTTATTCGCCTTTAGCACACATGACATGGCATCCTGATGGTTTGTTGCGAAACTGGGATGTGCTTGATTTTGCTGGTGGAACCGTTGTGCACATGTCGGCTGGTTTAGCAGCTTTAGCGGCAGCTATTTATTTAGGAAAACGTAAGCATACGCTTGAAAAACCTGCCAATATTCCCTTTGTGATTTTGGGGACTGGATTGTTGTGGTTTGGATGGTTCGGATTTAATTCTGGATCTGCTTTAGGAGCCAATACAGATGCGGTAATTGCATTTGCAAATACCAACATAGCGTCGGCAACCAGTATGATGACTTGGTTGTTCTTTGATCGTTTTTACGATAGGAAGATGTCTTCCCTTGGTGCTTGTATTGGAGCTATTGTAGGTCTCGTTGCTATTACTCCAGCCGCTGGATTTGTAACTATTGGTCATAGTATTGTCATTGGTTTTGTGGCAGCTTTGGTGAGTAATATTGCCATTCAATTGAATAAGAAATCGCAAATAGATGATACTTTGGAAGTTTTTCCAAGCCATGGTGTTGGTGGAATCGTTGGTATGATCTTAACAGGTGTTTTGGCTAAGGATGTCGGACTCATATATGGAGAAACCACAACCTTTGTACACCATATGGTGGCTTTAGTCGGTGTCGCTTTGTTTACATTTATAGGAAGCTATATACTTTTAAAAATTGTGGATATTGTACTGCCTTTACGTGTACGGGAAGATCAAGAACTTCGTGGTTTGGATCTGTCTCAACATGGTGAGAATGTGGAATAATTATTAATAATTTGGTTTTAAATTAGGAGACGCCTTTTCAATTTTGAAAAGGCGTTTTTTAGTTGTTGTATCTGGATTGTAGCCTTATCATTTAAAACGGTTATGTTTTAAAGAATAAAATACCCATTATAAGGTATGGTATAGCAAGAGTGAAAAAAGCATCTTTGATTATTAATTAATCAACCTTTTTATTATGAAGAATTTTATTCGAAATGCAATTTGTTTTCTCTTTTTTATTTTGCTTTTTACTTGCTCTGATTCAGATGATGAATCTAATCCTGATAATTTTAATTTTGAGCTCATTGAGCAAATGTTTAATACCAATAATGAAGCCGTTACCCAACTTAACGAGTTTCTCTCAGAAAATGATTTAGAAACTTCTTTGATAGAGCTAAAATCTTGGCTTGAAAACTCACCTGATATTGTTGAGGCAGACATTAGTAGTGGTAATGTAGAAATAAAATATAGTTTTGGGAAGTCTAGTTTTGTAGTTATTGCTGTGGTCGATGAGAATGGTAACAGAACCAAAGGAGGAGGTTTGCAAACCTTAAAAAAGTATCAGTCTAAAAAAACTCAGTATACCAATAATCAAAATATTAGGGCATTTAATAATCCAAACCAGATAAGTTTTAGAAGTGGAGAGCATTTAATTGAAAACAGAAAGGTTTTTATTTATGACCCATTTGACTCAGCTTTTCTAACAGAAGAGGGTAGCGCAATACAGAGTATATTTGCTAGCTCTGATTTAGGTTTTGATGTAACCCTGTTGAGGAACCAGGAGTGTACAATTAGTTCTTTAAACAATTTAACCGATTACGGATTTATATACATAAGTTCGCATGGGGAGAATGGTGATATTTTCTGGACACGGGAGAGTGTGATTTTACCAAATGGGGATAATATGGATGAGCTTAGTGATATTCTTCAACTGGTTGATAATAATCAAATAGTAATGGAGACACTTGTGGAATATAAGGTTTTTGTTACTCCTGAAGTAACCGAATTGAAAGGAACTTTTTGGGGAGTGAACAGCAATTTCATTCAAAATTTAAATGGCAATTTCCCAAATAATAGCGTAGTTTTTAATAGTTCCTGTGAAAGTGCAAAAACCTCGTCATTGGCAGAAGCATTTAATAATAAAAATGCAGGAACTTATATTGGATTTGATAAAAAAGTGTGGGAAGATTTTGCAAAACAGACAGGAGTTGAATATGTTCAAAATTTATTGACACCTGAGAACACGTCCATTGATGCTTTTAATTTAATCACAATACCTATGGACAATAGAGTTCCCTATGATGCCACTGTACTTCACGGTGGAAATCAAGATGTGACCTATCATTCTGATGTTGAAACCAATCCAAGCTCAATTATTGGCACTTGGCTATTAACTGGTGAAACCGAAAATGGAGTTAATATATTTGATCCAAGCGATTGTGATGTAGTTGTAACTTTTGGAGCTACTCAGCTAACTTCGACAGAGTATTGGGGAGATAATTGTGAAAATGCAGATTCTTCAACGAGTAACTACACGATTAATGGTAATACACTGATCGAAACCAATGAAGGGGAATCTTCAAGTTCTCAAATACTTGAACTAAGTAGCACAACATTAAGGCTGACCTTTACCGATGGTGACTTTACCTATGTAGAAACCTACACAAGACAATAAAACTAAAAAAGCCTTTTCAATTTGAAAAGGCTTCTTTTTTATCTTAACTCAGCACCAAGTTGTGTTTCAAAATTGGTCTGCAGTTTTTTCATGATCTTGTCGATTTGCTTATCGGTCAAGGTTTTCTTCTCATCCTGAATGGTAAAACTCACCGCGTAGCTTTTCTTTCCTTTTGGAAGGTTTTTGCCTTGATAGACATCAAATAAATCAACATCTTTGAGTAATTGCTTTTCGGTTTGCATTGCAATTTTATCAATGTCTCCAAAGGTTACCTTGTCATCAATTAATAAGGCAAAATCACGTCGCACTTCAGGATATTTCGGAATGTCCTTAAACTTGATATCGTTATGCTTTGCCATTTCTAGCACATTATCCCAGTTGAAATCGGCAAACAATACTTCCTGTGATATCCCAAAATGTTTTAATACCTTCTTGCTAACAATTCCAAAATCTACCAGTTTGGTTTTTCCGATAGATAACCCAATACCTTCACTAAACACATCATTTTTGATAGGAGACACCATATGATTGCTGAGTCCTAAACGATCAAGAGTGCTGTTAACAATCCCTTTAAGGTAAAAGAAATCGCTTTTTTGTACAGGACTATTCCAACGCAAAGCCGTTTTATCACCTGTTAAAAAAAGAGACAGTTTTTTGTATTCCTCACGATTACTTTTAAAATCATGATAAGTTTTCCCAAATTCATATAACTTAAGATTGTTGCGCTTTCTATTGATATTGTAGCTTACTGCTTCCAACCCTGAAAATAATAAACTTTGACGCATAACGCTTAAGTCATTACTTAGCGGATTCAGCATTTCGACATTGTGCGCTTCTTTAAGTTGTTCGCTAAGCGTTACATATTTAGGAGTCGTGAGAGAATTGGATAAAATTTCATAAAACCCTTGTGAAGCTAGTTGGTTACCAATAATGTTTTGAAGTTTGTAATCTTCAAACTTTGATGTGTTCGAAATCGAAGCGTTGAGTTTTTCGGTAGTTTGAATATTGTTATAGCCATAAACCCTCAAGATTTCTTCAATCACATCGGCTTCACGTTGCACATCATTTCTATAAGCAGGAACGGTTAATCCCAAACCTGCTTCCGTAACATTATTGACTTTGATTTCAAGGGAAGTCAAGATACTTTTAATGGTTTCCTTCGGAATTTCCTGGCCAATAAGTTTCTTGGCATTGTCAAAACTCATTCGTACTTGATAATCCTCAATCTTTTTAGGGTAAAAGTCCATGAGATCACTCGTAACATCACCACCTGCAATCTCTTGGATTAACAAAACAGCACGCTTTAAAGCATATTCTGTAATGTTAGGATCGATGCCACGTTCAAACCTAAATGAAGCATCAGTGTTCAGTGCGTGACGCTTTGCCGTCTTACGGATGCTCACAGGATTGAAATAAGCACTTTCTAGAAATATACTAGTCGTCGCTTCGGTAACACCCGAGTTAATACCTCCAAACACACCTGCGATACACATAGGTTTTTCGGCATCACAAATCATTAAATCCTCTTCATGCAATTCTCTTTCAACTTCATCCAAAGTAGTGAATTTTGTGCCTTTAGGAAGGGTTTTGACCACTACTTTATTACCAGCTATTTTTGAGGCATCAAAAGCGTGTAAAGGTTGGCCTAACTCATGCAGCACATAGTTTGTGATATCAACAATGTTGTTTTTAGGTGTTAAACCAATTGCTTTTAAACGGTTTTGCAACCAAGCAGGAGAATCTTCAACTTTAACACCAGAAATGGTAACACCACAATATCGAGGCGCTAAAGCTTTGTCCTTAACATCGATGTCGATTTTTAAGGTTCTGTTTTCAACATGGAAAGCACTTACAGAAGGTGTTATCAATTCTGTATTGATTTCTTTCTGAAGCAATCCTGCTTTTAAATCTCGAGCGACACCAAAATGGCTCATGGCATCAGCGCGATTAGGTGTTAAGCCTATTTCAAAAACCTCATCATTTTCAACTTCAAATAATTCTGATACTGGAGTGCCGACTTTCGTTTTGGCATCCAAAACCATAATGCCATCATGTGAAGCCCCTAAGCCTAATTCATCCTCGGCGCAGATCATACCTTGACTGGATTCACCTCTAATTTTTCCTTTCTTGATGGTCCATGCTTCACCTTCAGAAGTGTATAGTGTAGTGCCAATTGTAGCGACAGGAACTTTTTGACCCTTATCTACATTTGGTGCGCCACAAACAATTTGTAACGGATCACCTTTACCAATAGTGACGGTTGTTACTTTTAAACGATCTGCATTTGGATGTTTTTCACAGGTTAAAACCTCTCCAACAACAACACCTTTTAATCCGCCTTTAACCGATTCAAACGATTCAATGCCTTCAATTTCGAGCCCAAGGTCTGTTAAAAGTTCGCCAGTTTGTTCCGCTGGCCAATTTGTTTTCAAAAACTGCTTTAACCAATTGTAAGAAATCTTCATTTTTAGTCTTTAATCAAGCTACAAATATAATAATCTTAAGATAGTTTTAAGGGTCGAAAGTTCCCTTTTCTTTGTAAGAATTTTAAATTTGTTCAGACAGATATCCTAAAAATTTATCTCTAATGAAGAAGCTTGTTTTAAAAGTATGTATCGTATTGTTTGTTTTTTCCTGCAAAACAGAACCTGCAATAGAACTTAATCGCGGTACTTGGCGTGCAGAATTACAAATAAGTGATTCGTTAGGTTTGCCATTTAATTTTGAAGTGGTTTCTGCTGAGTCGTTAAAGATATTCAATTCAGATGAGGTTATATGGGTTGATGATATTAGCTATGATGCAGATTCCATTGTTATAAAAATGCCTGTTTTTGAAGGCTATATAAAAGCATTGCTCGCAAAAGATAACTTAAAAGGTCATTTTATTAATGAGAGTTTAAATCGTTCGGTGCCATTTTCTGCTTTTTTTGGAAATGAGGAGCGTTTTGTTTCAAAGACTAAAAAAGCCAATACTGATGTCTCCGGAAACTGGGAAGTTGTGTTTAGTCCAGATTCTGAAGATGATAACTATATAGCTAAAGGTGTTTTTAATCAGGTAGGAGATGAGGTTACGGGAACATTTAGAACCACAACTGGTGATTATAGGTACCTTGAAGGTGTTTTGGATGGCAATACAATGAAACTATCAACTTTTGATGGTGCACATGCGTTTTTGTTTACTGCAGAAGTGTCCGATAGTACAATGTCTGGAATGTTTTATTCTGGAAGCCATTGGAAGGAACCTTTTGTAGGGAAGAGAAATGAAGATTTTGAATTGGCTGATGCGAATACCTTAACTTATCTTAAGGATGGTTATGATGCTTTGGAATTCCGTTTTCCAAATGCTGAAGGTGAATTGGTATCGCTTTCAGATGAACGCTTTAAAAATAAGGTTGTCGTTGTTCAAATTATGGGCACTTGGTGTCCTAATTGTTTGGATGAAACCAAATACTATTCAGATTATTATAATGCAAATTCAGATTCTAATTTAGAATTCATTGCTTTGGCTTTTGAATATTCTAAAACGGAAGAAGAAGCCTTTAAGCGAATTCAAAGGTTAAAAAATGATGTTGGCGTAAACTATCCAATTTTGTTAGCACAGTATGGAACGTCTAGCAAACAAAAAGCCCAAGAGAAATTACCAATGCTTAACCATGTTTTATCATATCCAACTTCCATCTTTATTGATAAAACAGGAAAGGTTAGAAAAATCCACACAGGGTTCAATGGTCCTGCTACTGGTAAAAAATATGAAGAATTTAAAACCGAATTCTCAAATTTTGTTTCAGAACTATTAGAAGAGTAAACTTCTTTACTTTTTGTTTATTAGATACTAAATTCTGTTAATTAACAGTCGTCCGAAGCTTTTTAACGAAATGCTAACAACTTCCGTTTGCAATCCTATCTAACTTGTTGTCAATAATCTAAACAATCAATCAAAATGAAAAACTATTACTCTTACCAATTTTTTGCATGCCTATTTTTCTTTATAGGATTTCAAACCAATGCTCAAATCAATACACCTCGAGCTAGTCAACAAGCCACAGTTTCTCAACGTGTCGGTATTTCTGATGTTTCAATTACTTACGCTAGACCAAGTGTCAACGGAAGGGAAATTTGGGGTAATGTAGTGCCTTATGGCATGAATAATCTCGGATTTGGAACTTCCACAGCTGCACCTTGGCGTGCTGGTGCAAATGAAAACACGACGATCACCTTTACGCATGATGCAAAGGTAGAAGGGAAGCCAATAAAAGCTGGAACGTACGGTTTGCATTTTGAAGTGAAGCCTGATAACACAGCGACTTTGATATTGTCTAAGGATGCTAATGCTTGGGGAAGTTTTTTTTACGAACCAAACAAGGATGCGCTCAGAGCTGATATTTCTACTATTGAAGTACCACATCAGGAACAATTGACATTTGAATTCAACGATGTTAAGCCGAATTCTGCTACAGCTATGTTGACGTGGGAGAAGAAAGGTTTTCCGTTTACGGTATCATTTGATGTGTCAGGGATTGTGTTGAATGAGTTTCGAGAAAGTTCTAAAGGACAAGCAGGCTTTAACCGACAAAATTGGGAGCAAGCTGCTAATTACGCCTTGAATAATGGTGGTGAGTTGGATGAGGCACTGGGTTGGGTAAATGGAGCGATTTCCGGAAATTTCTACAGTCAAAAAACAGTGAACAACTTAGCGATCAAAGCTCAAATATTACAGAAACAAGGAAACGCAGATGCTTTTGCTAAAACCATGGATGAGGCTTCCAAAATCGCTAATGCCAATCAGTTGAATTTCCTTGGTTATCAAATGCTAGGTGTTAAGGATTACGATCGTGCCTTGACTTATTTCAATAAAGCGGCCGAAATGGATCCCGATAATCCGAACGTTTATGATAGTCTTGGTGAAGCTTACAAGACTATAGGAAAAAACAAAGAGGCTATAAAGTACTTTAAAAAGTCATTGTCAATGAATCCGCCTCCAAACGTAAAAGCGAATTCGGAGAAACATTTAAAGGAATTAGGAGCTATGTAAATAACAACCTTTCTCAATCAATCATAAAACCAACAGTTGTGTTTTGGGCCCAATTTTATATTGGGCTTTTTTTATGAAATGTAATTCCAGATGTTTTTGTATTTGCTCAATTGCCTATAGGTTCTTAAAATTGCTTTGTTTTCAGGAAAACTTAATGATGGGTCAGACTGAAGAATACGTTTGGCATAGAATCGAGCGCTTTGTAAAATGGATTTATCCTTAACGATATTAGCAATTTTTAAATTCAGAACACCACTTTGTTGGGTTCCCATAACATCACCTGGTCCACGAAGCCTTAAATCAACCTCGGCAATTTCAAAACCATCATTGGTACGTGTCATAGTTTCCAGGCGTACTTTGCTTTCATGGCTAAGTTTGTGCCCTGTCATTAGGATGCAATAGCTCTGTTCTGCACCACGACCAACACGACCTCTTAATTGATGTAATTGCGATAAACCAAACCGTTCGGCGCTTTCGATTATCATCACAGAGGCATTAGGAACATTAACGCCTACTTCAATGACAGTTGTGGCCACCATAATCTGTGTTTGTCCGCTTATGAAACGTTGCATTTCATAATCTTTATCAGCTGGCTTCATTTTGCCGTGAACGATTGATATTTGATATTTTGGTTGAGGAAAATCCCTAACAACACTCTCATAACCATCCATCAAGTCTTTGTAATCTAGTTTCTCGCTTTCCTGAATGAGTGGATACACAATATAGATTTGACGTCCTTTTTCAATTTCATCACGAATGAATCGAAAAACCTTAAGTCGATTATTGTCGTATCTGTGGACGGTTTTAACAGATTTTCTTCCAGGTGGTAATTCATCAATAATTGAAATATCCAAATCGCCATAAACAGACATCGCCAAGGTTCTAGGAATTGGTGTTGCGGTCATCACCAAAATATGTGGAGGAGAGGTGTTTTTTTTCCATAATTTTGATCGTTGAGCTACTCCAAAACGATGCTGCTCATCGATAATTGCAAGTCCTAAATTTTTGAATTTTACCTTGTCTTCAAGTAGTGCATGAGTCCCAATCAAGATCTGTAAATCGCCATTTTCAAGAGATTCGTGAATTTTTCTTCTTTCTAAAGTAGTACTTGAACCAGTAAGTATTGAAATACTGATATTCAATTTGTTAGATAATTCAATTAAACCGTTATAGTGTTGGACTGACAAAATTTCAGTTGGAGCCATTAAGCAAGCTTGGAAACCGTTGTCAAGTGCCATGAGCATTGACATGAAGGCTACTATGGTCTTTCCGGAACCAACATCACCTTGCAAAAGGCGATTCATTTGCGCATTGCTTCCTAAATCTTGTCTTATTTCTTTTAACACTCGTTTCTGTGCGTTGGTCAAATCGAATGGTAAATGATCGTTGTAGAATGTGTTGAAATAAGAGCCAACAGATTCAAATGGAAATCCTTTTATTTTGGATTTATGGATGAGATTTTTCAGAATTAATTGCAGTTGTATATAAAATAACTCTTCAAATTTGAGTCTAAATTCTGCTTTTGCCAGAAGTTCTTGGTCTTTCGGAAAATGAATATTAAATAGCGCCTCGCTTTTTGAAAGGAGTTTGAGTTCTGAAATCAAGCTTTCAGAAAGTGTTTCAATGAATCGCCCTTTGGTTTCTAAAAACAGGTTTTGCATGATATTGGTTAGTACACGATTAGAAACGCCTTTATTGGATAGCTTTTCGGTTGAAGGATAAATGGCTTGCATTGATGATCTAAGGCTTTTCTCATGCTCACTTTGAAGTTCCATTTCTGGATGTGGGATGCTAAATGTGCCATTAAACCAATTTGCTTTACCAAAAATCACATAAGGCGTGTTGATTTTGATACTGTCTCGAATCCATTTCTGTCCGCGAAACCACACTAGCTCCATGCGACCAGTATGGTCTTCAAAAGTAGCTACCAGTCGCTTACCCCTTTTTTGGGCTACTTCTTTAAAACCAGTTATTTTTCCAATGATCTGTACTTCTGCACTATTGCGTTGCAATTCGCTTATGGTGTAGTATTTTGTCCTGTCTAGATAGCGATTTGGAAATAAGTTGATTAAATCTTGATAGGTGTGAATGCCCAATTCGGTTCTTAGCAAATTGGCACGATTAGGACCAACACCTTTAAGGTATTCTATCGGAGTTTGGAGGTTCACACTCATGATAGCGAAATTAAGCAATTCATTTCAACGATAAAACGATGCAAATTATATTTCTGCTTGGTATGGCATCGAATAAATCGTACTTTGCTGATGTTTGACTATAAACCTATAAAATCTTATTAGAATATTATGAAAGCTTTAGTGATTTCAGGTGGTGGAAGTAAAGGAGCATTTGCTGGAGGTGTTGCTCAATATCTGACAACTGATTTGGGAAGGAATTACGATATGTATCTAGGGACATCCACAGGGAGTTTGTTGGTGCCTCATTTAGCGGCTAACGACATTGGTAAGCTATATAATATTTTTACAAATGTACAGCAGCACGATGTGTTTAGCGTAAGTCCTTTTGTGCAACGTCAAAAAGGGGACCGTGAATATGTGTCTATTGATTTTGTAAACTCGCTGTGGCAATTTATAAGAATGAAGCGAACGTTTGGTGAGAGTAAATCGCTTAAACGCAATATTAGAAGAAATTTTACCAAAGCCGAATATGATAAAATTAGAAGCACGAAAGATGATGTTGTAGTGACGGTTTCGAACCTGTCAATGAATCGCGTGGAATATAAGTCCATTAACGATTTTAGCTATGAGGAATTTTGTGATTGGATTTGGATCTCGTGCAATTATATCCCGTTTATGTCTTTGGCGAAAGTTGATGGTTATGAATATGCCGATGGTGGTTTGGGTTGTGTGGTTCCTATTCGAGAAGCTATAGAAAGAGGTGCTACTGAAGTTGATGCAATCGTATTGGAGTCTGAGAATATGGACAAACAAAAGGTGTTAGGAAAGAACCCGTTCTCTCTAATGTTGAATCTGTTTGGTCACTTATTGGATCAGGTTGAGAAAAACGATATCACAATTGGAAAGTTAGCGGCTAAAAACAAAGGCGTGAAACTCAATCTGTATTACACGCCAACAAATCTAACGGAAAACTCACTTATTTTTAGTAGGCGATTAATGGTAAGCTGGTGGTCGCAAGGTTATGAGTACGCAAAGCAAAAGCACGAGGCTGGAGTTTTAGACGATTCTCAATTCCACAATGACGATACTTCTTCCTTAATGTAGGAAAGTGCAGCATCGCTAGGAGCACGTTTATCCACCATATCTGTAATAATGACTTCTCGAAGCTTGTCAGCAGAATCTACTTTATCTGAAATAGTAGCTTTCCTAATTATTTGAACTGTGGCGTTTTTGGCTGTGGAAGTGATGCTCCAGCACTCATCGCTAACATAGATTTGTTGTGCTAAATTGTGCTCAAATTCTTGTTCAATGTTAGCTATAAGTAATGACTCGTAATCTTCTTTATTTGAAGACATTGGCTTAACTCTTAATAATAATTTTGAAGGTTTGATTCGTTCTAAGAAAAGAGATAGACGTTCGTAGGCCTGTAGTCGTAGAGGAAAACTGTTTTTTTGTAGTTCTTTATGCATTAAAAACGTTCTTCTTTTGTTTTCGTTTTCTACATGTTCTCTAAAAAACAGAAAGGCAATTGCACCCGTCACTAAAGCAGGAACACAATAGAGTAGTAAGCCGATAATATCCAATTCCATGGTTGTATTTTTAAGTTGGTAAATATAGGATTTTAGTTTTTGGTTTCCATTGCTTTCTGTGCTAAATTTCCTCCAAGATACTGGCAGTTTTTCAGTTCTTGCATTGAATTAAAAGGCACTTTTGTTTTTTGATACATATAAGTGCTACTCAAATCCTTTGATAGATTATGGTCGTCAACATTTACTTCAATATCAGTCATATCAAATTGACATGGATGTTCATGTCCAGAAGCGTGTGTGATTTCTATTAATTCTTTTCTGAAGGTTTTAAAGTAAAGTGCCAACCGCTCAGATTTCAAAGGTACATTGATGCCGTTTTGGAGCCATTTGCTTTGGGTTGCTACACCAGAAGGACAACGATTAGTATGGCAAATCTGTGCTTGAATACAGCCGATGCTCATCATGGCTTCTCTTGCAACATTGATACAGTCAACACCCATTGCAAAAGCCATGGCAGCCTTAGCGGGAAAACCTAGTTTTCCACTGCCAATAAAAACAATACGGTCTGTTAGATCCTTTTTTTGAAACAATCTATATAGATCACCAAAGCCGTATACCCAAGGCAAGCTAACATGATCTGCGAAACTTGGAGGTGCGGCACCTGTTCCACCTTCACCACCATCAACGCTAATAAAATCTGGACCTTTACCCGTGGACTTCATGATGTCAGCAAGTTCTTCCCATTGGTCCAATTTCCCGATAGCAGCTTTGATGCCTACAGGTAAACCAGTTTCTTCGGCTATGGCTTCAATAAAATCTACCATCTCTTGAACATTTGAGAATGCACTGTGATTTGGAGGTGACAAAACATCTTTACCTACTTCAACACCTCTGATTTCTGCTATTTCCTTAGTGATTTTTGCACCTGGTAACACGCCTCCTTTACCAGGCTTGGCACCTTGGGAAAGTTTGACTTCTATGGCTCTTATAAACGGATTATCTTCTACAAGCTGCTTCATTTTTTCCATAGAAAACTTCCCATCCTTGGAACGAACACCAAAATATCCGGTGCCAAAATGAAACACAACATCACCACCGTTTTTATGATAAGGTGATAAGCCACCTTCGCCTGTGTTATGATAAGCATGGGCGATTTTGACGCCTTTATTCAATGAGTCAACGGCTTTAGCCGATAAAGAACCAAAACTCATAGCAGATACATTGATAACCGAGGCTGGACGATACGGTTTTCTTCTTTTGTTGTAGGCACCTATAACTTTGGCACAAGGAATAAAATCTTTTTGAATACTGTTTGGATGATGTTCATCAATTTTAAAAGGCATCATCGCATTGTTAATGAAAATATGCTGATGTGCATAAATATCTCTATCGGTACCAAAACCTTCATAATTGTTTTCCTTTTTGGAAGAAGCATAGACCCAACCTCGTTCGATACGATTAAATGGTAACTCTTCACGATTGTTAGCAACTAAGTACTGGCGTAGTTCTGGACCAATACTTTCTAAAATGTACCTAAAATGCCCAATGATTGGAAAATTATGACTTATGGTGTGTTTCTTTTGTAAAAATATATCTCTGAAAGCAATAATGGCTAAGACAATGATAATCCATAACCACCATGGAATATTGCCTAAAAATTCTAGAATCGAATCCATATTTTGGTTTTAATAGTAAAGGTATTTAAAATTAACAGTTCTCAAAGAAACGATATGATCTTTAAATAGGAAAAATAAAATCATTGATTTAGATAATCTAACGTCATTTGTGTTAAAGTCCTGACACCCAATAATAATCCGCTTTCGTCAATAAAAAAGCTAGGTGTGTGATGAGGATGAAGTTCGGTCTCACCCTTGGTCATGCCTCCTAAATAAAAATAAAATCCAGGTATCTTTTCCTGAAAATAAGAAAAATCCTCACCAATAGTTTCAGCTTTGATTTGAACCACATTAGATTTTCCAGCAACTTTCACCATACTTGGTAGCATTTGTTTGACCAAATCATGATCATTATAGGTAATTCCTGTTTGGTTTGTAAACGAAATCGTTGCTTCGCCTCCATAAGCCTTGGCAATGGTTTCCGTCATTTCGGTCATGCGCTTAATGATCATGGCTTTCATATCTGGATCGAGGGTTCTGACCGTTCCAATTAATTCTGCAGATTCAGGAATGATATTAAATCGAACACCACTTGTCATTTTTCCAACGGTAATGACAGCTGCTTCGTTTATTAATTTAGATTCACGACTGATGATGGTTTGTAGGCCATCAATGATTTTTGCTGAAATGACTATTGGATCTACACCAAACCAAGGAGAGGCTCCATGGG
This sequence comes from Psychroserpens sp. XS_ASV72, assembly GCF_041224425.1. Taxonomy (NCBI): domain Bacteria; kingdom Pseudomonadati; phylum Bacteroidota; class Flavobacteriia; order Flavobacteriales; family Flavobacteriaceae; genus Psychroserpens; species Psychroserpens sp. XS_ASV72. The sequence continues at coordinate 134,181 of NZ_JBGFGL010000068.1, forward strand.
TTTGCTTGCCTTTTACGTTGATTACAAAACGCTCTACAGCAGCCATAGCACCACCTGGTTTGTAATGCAACTGGCCAACTTCAACCATGGATCGCAAATGCAATCCGAAAATGACATCTACCTTTGGGTTTTCTAAAACACCTTCTTCAATCATTAATTTAGCGCCACCTTCTTCTCCTGGAGGAGCTCCTTCCTCAGCAGGTTGAAAAATAAACTTTACAGTGCCTTTAATTTTATCCTTATGCTTGGCCATCACTTCGGCAACGGCCATTAATATTGCTGTATGTCCATCATGACCACAAGCATGTGAAACACCTGTTTCTTGGTCTAAAAATGAGGAACGTTTTGTGGATTTGAATGGTAAATCGTTGTTTTCTGTTACAGGCAGTGCATCAATATCAGCTCTCAAGGCGACAACTTTTCCGGGTTGGTTTCCTTTCAATATACCAACAACACCAGTATGGGCAATACCTGTCTGAACTTCCAATCCTAGGGATTTGAGATGTTGAGCAATTTTTTCAGCTGTTTTGAACTCTCTATTCGACAGTTCCGGATTTTCATGAAAATAACGCCGCCATTCAATTAATTTTGATTCAATTTCAACAAAATCTTTTTCAATGCCATTTTGGGCGTAAATTCCGAAACAACCAAAAAAAACAAGAACATATAATAACTTCATATAACGAATTCATTTTTTCAATCTTAAAGATAGACTAAAAAAACCAGCAAAAACAATTGTTTATAATTATTGATAAAACCACTATAAAAAACCTATTACAAATGGTTATTTTTATGCTCCCAAAAAATAATGGTGTTGGAGAAATATTTAAGTCAGTTAAACGAAGCGCAATTAGCTGCAACCTTGCAGAAGGATGGACCAATGATTGTCATTGCTGGAGCAGGTTCAGGTAAGACACGTGTGCTCACTTATAGGATTGCCTATTTGATGAGTCAAGGTGTGGATCCTTTCAATATATTGGCGTTGACCTTTACCAATAAGGCGGCTCGAGAAATGAAAAGTCGAATTGCTGATATTGTTGGTGATAGTGAGGCAAAAAACCTTTGGATGGGAACCTTTCATTCGGTTTTTGCCAAAATATTACGACGTGAAGCTGACCGTTTAGGGTTTCCAAGTAATTTTACCATTTACGACACACAGGATTCCGATCGTCTGATTGCCTCTATTATCAAAGAGATGAATTTAGATAAGGATGTCTATAAGTACAAGCAAATCCGTTCTCGTATTTCATCTTATAAAAACAGTCTGATTACGGTTAAAGCCTATTTTCAAAACCCTGAATTGATTGAAGCTGATACAGCAGCAAGACGTCCGAGACTTGGTGACATCTATAGAGCTTATGTAGAGCGTTGCTTTAAGGCAGGTGCGATGGATTTTGATGATTTGTTGTTGAAGACCAATGAGTTGTTGACACGTTTTCCAGACGTGTTAGCAAGATATCAGGATCGTTTTCGATATATCTTGGTCGATGAGTATCAAGATACCAACCATTCCCAATATTTGATTGTAAGAGCTTTGTCAGATCGTTTTCAAAACATTTGTGTCGTTGGTGATGATGCTCAAAGTATTTATGCCTTTAGAGGTGCCAATATCAATAATATATTGAACTTCCAACGCGATTACGATGATGTTGAGGTGTTTCGTTTGGAACAAAATTACCGTTCTACCAAAAATATTGTAAATGCTGCTAATTCCATCATTGATAAAAACCAAACCAAATTGGATAAAGTGGTTTGGACGGCCAATGAGGAAGGCAATAAAGTAAAGGTCAACCGTTTAATGACCGATGGTGATGAAGGGCGATTTGTTGCGAGTTCCATTTTTGAGAACAAAATGCAGCACCAGCTTAACAACAAGGATTTTGCAGTGTTGTATCGTACCAACGCACAGTCGCGTGCTATTGAAGATGCTTTGCGCAAACGCGATATTCCTTATCGTATTTATGGTGGTTTATCGTTTTACCAACGTAAGGAAATTAAAGACGTGTTGTCCTATTTACGTTTGATTATCAATCCTGCTGATGAAGAAGCTCTAAAACGTGTTATCAATTTTCCAGCGAGAGGAATTGGACAGACTACCATTGATAAACTGATTGTTGCAGCGAGTAATTACAATCGAACCATTTTTGAGGTCATGAAATACATTGACCAATTAGAGGTAAAAATCTATAGTGGTACACGAATGAAACTTCACAATTTTGTGACCATGATTGAAAGTTTTCAAGTGATGAGTCAATCTGCTAATGCGTTTGAATTAGCGGATCATGTGGTTAAAGCTACTGGAATTATTAGAGAATATAATAAGGAAGGCACGCCTGAAGATATTCAACGTTTGGAGAATATTGAAGAGTTGCTGAATGGTATGAAAGATTTTGTTGAAGGTCAGGTGGAAATAGCAGATGCTACTGGAAGTATTTCAGAGTTTCTTGAAGATGTGGCTTTGGCAACCGATTTAGATAAGGATGATGGTGATTTGGATCGTGTTTCCTTAATGACCATCCATTTAGCAAAAGGATTGGAGTTTCCGTATGTTTATATTGTTGGAATGGAAGAGGATTTGTTCCCAAGTGCTATGAGCATGAATACACGTAGTGAGCTAGAGGAGGAGCGACGTTTGTTTTATGTGGCACTGACCAGAGCTGAAAGACAAGCGTACTTAACTTATACTTTGTCGCGTTATCGATGGGGAAAATTAATCGATGCTGAACCAAGTCGATTTATTGAGGAGATTGATGACCAATATCTAGATGTCATTACACCATTGCATGAACCAAGACAAAATCCGATGTTGTCGGCTGATATTTTTGGTGATGTCGAGCCCAACAGAATTCGATTCAAAAAGCCAAAAAAACGTATCAAGGAAAATAAGCCGCCAAAATTTACAGCGCCCAAAAATCTTAAGCCCATATCTAAATCATCTTCAACCAGTAATGATAATACCAACTTATTTGATGGTAAACTAGCTGTTGGGAATATTGTAGAACATTCTAGATTTGGAAAAGGCGAAGTTTTGAAAATAGAGGGAAAAGGAGCAGATGTTAAAGCAGAGATTAACTTTGAGGTTGGAGGTGTCAAAAAATTGTTGCTCCGATTTGCAAAGTTGGATATTCTCGGATAACTATTTGACCATAAAAACAGAATTGACGTGACCATTTCCATCGTATTCCCTTACGGAATTGTCAGGATCAAGAATCCATTCGCCATCCACAATAAATTTGTAATGATGCTTTCCGGCAGGAAGCGGTAATCTGTAATACCAATAACCATTTTCGGTTTTTTCCATTTTTAAGTCCTCTTCATTCCAATCGTTAAATGATCCTGCAAGGACAACAGTTTGTGCATCTTGATATCCTTTCAGTAGAAATGTAACATACTTTCCAACATTTAAGCGAGAATTGAATTCATCAAACTCATTTAAAACTTTGTCAGGATTTGAAGGGTCTTCCATCCAGTCACCATCTACCACAAAGCGATATTCATATTCGCCAGGTTTGATCTGTAATTTCAGTTCCCAACCGTTTTCAATTCGATACATTTGAAATGATTGATCGTCCCATTTATTGAAAGAACCAGCAACAACGACTTTCTCAGCGTCTTCAAAACCTCTTAATCTAAAGCGAACATTGCCATCTTCACTTGGATAGGCTTTGGCAAACATTTTTAAATTATAAACGTGAAGGTATTTTCCGTTTTGATTTTTGGCATCTACGATGTTAGGATCGCGATTTGTTGGTTCTGCCCAATATTCATTGTTGATAATAAATTTGAATTGCCAACTGTAATTACCGTCGAACTTACTCAAAGGCTTGCGGAGTTCATAAGTGTCATCATCTATCTTGGTCATCTTCCAGTCGTATTTAGACCAATTATTGAATTCGCCAGCAACGACTACATTGTCTACGGTTAGATCATCAAAATCGATTCGGTTTCCTGAATAGTCGTGGGATAAGGTTTCGTAATCTGATCGATGAAATGTGAATACAACATCATCACCTTCAATGGAATAGCCTTTTGGTTTTTGGGCAAACAAGCTTACAACTGAAAGTAGTAAAATGATGGTTATGTAATGTATTCGTTTCAAAGTCAGTGCCTATTAATGGGTTTCTCTACAAAATAAAGCTTTTCTTTTTTATAATTGATAATGGTTCGTTGTTGTTTTAAGAATTCATATCCAAATATGCCATCTAGATTTGTTCCGAATACAGTATTCATCTGAGATAAATCGGTCAAAATGGTATGCATTGGTCCAAAATAGATGGAATCAGTTAGTTTTACTCTGTACAATTTTCCTGCCAAAACCTCTAATTGATTTCCGCTCGCATCCAAAAGTTGCAGACGTCGCTTAGGAAAAAATTGTTCAAAAACTGTTTTGTTGGCCCTTTTGTTTAGCTGATTGAATTCTGCGGCAGTATCTAAACCAAATTTCAGTTTTTTTCCGTTCACCATTGCTTCGAGAATGATGGTGTGTTTTTTCAGTTTAAAATCGACACTATCAATGATGCGCTCCAAATACTTAGTCTTATCGAGCCTATGTCCTTTAGAATCTACTTTAGACAATGTGATTTGATTTAAGTGCATGTCAACAAAAATCTCATAGTCTTTAAGGATGTCATGTCCTATAATTCCCAGTAGATGTATTTTTTTGCTTTTTTCAATGTGTGACAAATCGATGACATCAGAAAAGGTGTCTTCTATAACCAAATCCTTTATAATGAATTCTTGAAGCCTTCTCTCCAATGGATTATCAATAATATTTAAGACACCTGAAGTCTGTTCGTGTTGATCATGGAATGATTGGCGACCTTTAAAATGGGATTTGTTTAGAATTAAGGTTTCAGATCCAGTATCAATGATGAAATTTCCGGTTTGATCTAAGAGGTTTGCCTCAATCACAATAAGATGATCAACTAATTTGAATGGGATTCTCGTAGTGTTTACGTTAATTAACTCGGCTTCAGGAAAGGATAATAACTGAGCTGTTTTCTTATTGGAGGAAAACAACTGTAAGGTTATAAATAATAAAATGAAACAAAGCCTGTGCATATTAAATAGACTGAAATTCTTTTGAATTGTTACACTTTAGTCAAATTGATAACTGTTAAAAATTGTGAAAATGAAATAATCCATTTTTTTAAGTACAGAAATATTTAACTACTTTGTGGGTATAAATGTGGCAATTGAATAGATATGGCAGAATTAATTAGAATTTACGAGGAGAATCCAAACCCTAAAGCCATTAAAAAAGTGGTGGATGTACTTAGGAGTGGCGGATTGGTTATTTATCCAACCGATACGGTTTACGGATTAGGGTGCGATATTACTAATTTGAAAGCATTAGAAAGAATAGCGCGAATTAAGGGTGTGAAACTTCAAAAATCTAATTTCTCATTTATTTGTTATGATTTGAGTAATCTTAGCGATTATGTAAAGCAAATTGATACAACGACATTTAAAATTTTAAAGCGTGCACTGCCTGGTCCATATACCTTTATTTTACCTGGTTCGAATACATTACCACATCCTTTTAAGAAACGAAAAACGGTTGGGATTCGTATTCCGGACAATAATATAGCAAGAATCATCGTAGAGCAGTTAGGCCATCCTATTGTGTCTACCTCAATACGTGATGAAGATGAAATAATTGAATATACCACAGATCCTGAATTGATTCTTGAAAAATGGGATAATCTGGTCGATTTGGTTATTGATGGTGGTTATGGAGATAATTTGGCCTCGACCATTATCGACTTATCAGAATCACAACCTATAGTGGTAAGGGAAGGCAAGGGAAGTCTAGAGATATTTTAAAATAAAAAAAAGCCCAATCAAACGATTGGGCTTTTTCTTATCTTTTTTTGAATTAGTTGCTAGCAGACAGGTTTTTCATTTCCTCTTCAATCATTTCATAGAATTGATCAATTTTTGGCATGACAACAATTCTTGTACGTCTGTTTTTGGCTCTGTTTTCAGCAGTGTCATTTTCAACTAATGGCACATGATAACTTCTACCAGCCGCTACCAATTGCTGAGGATTGACTTCCAATTCTTCTAAAACTCGAACCACTGATGTAGCACGCTTCACACTTAAATCCCAGTTGTCTAATAACACGCCTTTTTGGTAAGGAACATTGTCTGTATGAGCTTCAACCATAGCTTCAAAGTTAGGTTTGCTATTGATTACCTTAGCAACTTTTCCTAAAACAGTTTTAGCTTCTTCTGTCACAGTGTAGCTTCCGCTTTTGAATAAAAGTTTGTCGGCAATAGAAATAAAAACCACTCCTTTTTCAACATTGACTTCAATGTCTGGATCATCAATACCAACAGCTTTTTTCAAACTTGATACAATCGCCAATGTGACACTATCTTTCTTATTTAATGCGTCTTGTAAGCGAGATATCTTAAGGTCTTTTTCTTTTAAGCTTTCTAAAGATTTTTCAAGGTTTTCAGCGCCTTTTTGAGTTAAGGTTGTTAAATTTCCTTTGGTATCAATCAAATCTTGATTGGCTTTACGTAAGTCGGCCAATTGATCTTTCATGGTTTCAACACGTGCTTGTGCAGCAGCTTTATCAGATAAACAGCTGTTTAACTTCACGGTTGCACTGTTTAATAAATCTTGGCTTTCATTGTATTTTTCTTTGAGTGCCATGTGTTCCTTTTTAGAAACACAAGAGGTCAACACAAACATTCCAGCTATACTTAATAGCAATACTTTTCTCATAATTGATGTTTAAAAATTAGTTTTGTTTTTTAGTTGTTACAACAAAATAACATACCAAAATTATAGAAAAGAATAATTGCTTAGATTGTATTTAACTAAATTTTTAACAGTTTTATGAACAATCAATTACGAAAACGTTTTCTCACAAAGTAAGACCAGACAATGGATTGGGTTTGATAGTACCCTTTTTTTTGTTGTATGTTCTTGCGTTGTTTTAAAAGTGTTGGTAAATGCTTGTAAAATGAAAAGTGGGCTTTGAGAATTGCAAAAAAATGAGAGGGTTTTAATGTTACAATAAATTTCAATCCAGCGATACCATCTAGAAGTAATCTCGTAAAGATAATTCCGAAGAGAGAACCAGAAACATTCTTGGTAATTGTATATAAACTGTTTCTAAAATTGAGATATGTTTTTTTTGGGTGAACAGCATTTAAAGTGGCTCCACCAACATGATATACCGTTGAGCTTCCTACATATTTCACTGTTTTACCAAGATTGAAAGCGCGCCAACATAGGTCAATTTCCTCAAAATGTGCAAAGTAATTTTCATCAAAGCCGTTCAGAGATTCAAAAGTTGATTTTCTGATAAAAAAACAAGCTCCCGAAGCCCAAAAAATGGAAGTTGTATCATTGTACTGACCATTGTCTTTTTCAATGGAGTTGAATACACGTCCGCGACAAAAAGGATAACCGTATTTATCAATAAAACCTCCAGCAGCTCCAGCGTATTCAAAACACCCTTTTCGCTTATAGTCTAAAATTTTAGGTTGAATAATCACAGTATCACTATGTGTTTCAAATTCTTTTAGAATAGGATCTAACCAATTTTTGGTCACTTCAACATCACTATTAAGAAGACAAAAAATATCAGCGTCAATGTGTTTTAAGGCATCATTATAACCTTTAGCATAGCCATCATTAGATGTGTTTTTGATGATGGAAACATTCGGGAAATTTTTTTCAAGAAAAGACACAGAATCATCAGTTGAAGCATTGTCGGCTACAATAATTTGAGCGTCTTTTGAATACTCCAATACTGAAGGAAGGAATTGCTCAAGTAAGGCTTTACCATTCCAATTTAATATGACCACTGCTATTTTCATTGATGCTTTGGAATATCTTTTAGGAATTCATAACATTCATTCTCAAAATCCATCTTACAATAATAGTGATTTATTCCATTGGTAACCATCAAATAAGTGGCATCCAAAGCAAGGTTGTATCTGGCAATTTGATCAAAGGTACTTTGGTTAATGGTGATACTTGGGGCTTTACATTCAACAATGAGATGTATGCTTCCATCCGGATTATAGACTACAACATCATAGCGTTTGGTCAAATTGTTGATTTGAAGGGCTTTCTCAACATTGATAAGCGATTTAGGATAATTTTTGTGGTGAATTAAATACTGAACACAATGCTGTCGCACCCATTCTTCTGGTTGTAAAATGATAAATTTTTTACGAATCTCATCAAAGATGGAAACTTTATTTTCGTTACTTTTGAAACGGAATTCGAACTTTGGAAAATTGAGTTCCTGCATGGAAATGAGTTCAGTTTTTTTCAAAGTTAACTCACAATACATAAATACCAAATCCCAAACCTTCTTTTTGGAATTTGATTAAGAGATTTCAAGCTTGGACGACGTCAAACAAATTGTAGCAGATATCAAAAATGGAAGCATCAAACCCATTTACTTCCTTATGGGTGAAGAGCCATACTATATTGATGCTATTTCAGATTTTATTGAAGATAATGTGCTTTCCGAAGAAGAAAAGGGGTTCAACCAAATGGTTTTATATGGTCGTGACATTGCCATCGAAGATATCGTAAGTAATGCCAAACGTTTTCCAATGATGGCAGAACGTCAGGTCGTGATAGTAAAAGAAGCACAAGACCTTTCTAGAACCATTGAAAATTTAGCAGCTTATGCTGAAAATCCGCAACCAACAACAGTTTTGGTTCTTAACTATAAATACAAAAAAATAGATAAGCGTAAGACGTTATATAAGACGATAAAAAAGTCTGGTGTTGTGTTTGAGAGCAAGAAACTGTATGATAATCAGGTGCCAGATTGGATTCGTCGCGTACTTTCCGGACAAAATTATAGTATTTCTCCAAAAGCTTCTCAAATGCTCGTTGAGTTTTTGGGAACTGATTTAGGAAAAATCAACAATGAATTGAATAAACTCAAGATCATTTTGCCTGAAGGCACTCAAATAACTCCAGAACATATTGAAGAGAATATAGGAATTAGTAAGGACTATAACAATTTTGAGTTGCGCAAGGCCATAGGAGAGCGTAATAGCGTTAAGGCTTTTAAGATTGTAAATTATTTTGCAGACAACCCAAAAGACAATCCCATGGTAGTGACCGTATCCTTGCTGTTCAATTATTTTTCGCAATTGTTGCATTTGCATGGCTTACATGACAAGAATCCGAGAAGTGTAGCCTCAGCTCTAAAAATCAATCCGTATTTCGTGAACGAATATGTCATGGCTGCTCGTAATTACCCTATGAAAAAAGTTAGCCAAATCGTTGCGATTCTCAGAGATATTGATGTCAAGGGTAAAGGGGTTAATGCTAATGCGATTCCTCAAAGTGACTTGCTCAAGGAGCTTTTAGTCAAAATATTTTCTTAGTTTAAGAAGTCTTAACATTTTCTGATAAATCTGCGTTAAACCCTTAATAACATTGGGTTTTTTGTTTGTTATCAATTATATTATAAGTAAGTAAATTAATAACAAATTAAAAACATATTACCAATGGAAAATTTAAAAGGAAAGAACGTTGCGATCTTAGCAACCAATGGATTTGAAGAAAGTGAATTACGTGAGCCAATGCTTGCCTTAAAAAAAGCTGGTGCTAATGTAGATATCATTTCTGAAAACATAGGAAAAATCAAAGGCTGGAGTAATGGTGATTGGAGTAACGAATATGATGTTAACAAGACACTGAGTGAAGCTAATGAAGAAGCATATAATGCATTGGTATTGCCAGGTGGAGTTATGAATCCCGATACACTTAGGCAAAATGGAGAAGCTATCCGATTTGTAAAATCTTTTTTCAAAAATAAAAAACCAGTTGCAGCAATATGCCATGCACCTTGGTTATTGGCTGAAGCAGATGTATTGAGTGGTCGTCGCGTGACTTCTTATGGATCCATAAAACGAGATTTAGTAAATGCAGGTGCCAAATGGGAGGATAGTGAAGTAGTTGTAGATGAAGGGTTAATTACTAGTAGGTCTCCAAAAGATTTACCAATGTTTAACACCAAACTGGTAGAAGAAGTTTATGAAGGCAAACATGAGTTGCAAACAGCATAATAGCTCGCTAGAGAATTAAAAAGCAGAATGAAAATTCTGCTTTTTTTTATTCTTGTCAAGCAATTATGAAATAAACCCTAATTCCTCAACCATTAAACCATAGTCATATTGTAAATCCTCGTGAAGGTTAGATATGTGTTTTTCAGCCAATGCTAATTGTCGGTTGTAACTATTGATTAGTGTCTTGTTGAATTTAATTGAAGGTGAGAGCAGTTTCATGTTTTTGCAAAAATGGAGCAGAAGTTCTATTTCAGTGTCCTTGCGTCCTGAATACCTTGCATATTTCTTTACGTGTCGAAGAATCTTGCGAACACTTTTTCTTATATAATAATAACTATTGGTGTTGATGGCTTCAAATTCTAAATCGACAAAGTCCTTTACCGATTCCACATAAGCTGTTTCATCGTGAGCTTCAAATAGCAAATAGGTGAGAAGCTCTTTGTTTTCCTTTTTGAATTTAGATAACCGTAAACACAGCTGAATCAATTCGTCCTGCGAACGATGTTGTAATTCTTTTTTTATAGTAACAACAGAAACGGCTTTCAAATCTTGTAATGTTTTCTAATGGTTTTCTTTACTCGAAATAAACGGGCTATACCAACCACTAATATAATTGGGGAAATGATTAAAAGTGCTATGCCAAAGGATTTTAAATCTGAAAAAAATTCGATTTTTAAAACGGTTAATCCAGTTCCTAAAAACACAACAAACGTTCTAAAGTAAGCTAAAAATGTGCGTTCGTTGGCAAGTTTAGTTCGCTCAATAGCTAGCCAATCACGTGTTATGAGTTGGTTTTGGTGATCCATAATTTATCTTCCTTTCAGTAAATTTACACTTACCGTTGCCAAATCGTTTTTTGGGAATTTTGTAGCATATCTAGCATCAGGATACAGGCCAACTTCCTTGGCAATCTTGTTAAAGACATCAACTTCCAAAATGTACTGGTCACTATAACCATGAGTTGCATCATAAGCTGTTGCAGCCGTTTTTCCAAGATTTTGAGCTACTAATTCTGGATTTACTGTATGTAATTCAATCATTAGTAATCCGAAGCGTTCAACATAAGGCTTCCATTTTCCTAAATGCTCGAACAAAGAATCCTCTACTAAATTATTGCTAAGGCGCTTTCCTAAAGATGCATAAGCACCAGAAGAGTTGCTAATGCGGTCTGTTTGCTGTTTCGGTTCTTCCCAAATTCGGTTGTGATCTAAAAATGTTCTAACATTCAGCAAGTCTTTAAGTTCAATATTGTAGTCTTCTTTCAAATCCTTTGCTAATAAATCAGGTCTACCAATGTCTCCCCAAATCACTTTTGCCCAAATATCTGCCTTGATTAAATTGGCACGAGTCACTTTTAAAGCCGCTTGGTTAAAATCAGCTCCAACCAATAATAACGGATATTCATCAAGCATCTCTCCACGTTTGGTTTGGTAATCTATGACATCAAAAATATGTTGGATAAAAGCACCATTGCCACAACCCATATCCAAAATACCTTTAGGCTGTTCTTCAATAGGTTTGTTGAAAAGCTCAATTATGACTTCATCAATCACCTTAAAATATGTTGAATGTGCACCACCACTTCCCCAAACATTCATTTCGCGATGAACGTGTTTTTCAGTTTCATGTGGTGACGAGGTTCTCAAAATGGTCGGATCGCCAAAAATCAAATCGTCTAAATGTATAAATGTAGGTAAGTACGAAACTGTCACACCATAAGCACTGGCGCGTTTGGCAAAGAATAGACCTTCATCTGTAAACCTATAGGTGTTTTTCCCTTTTTTGAACCAACCCAAATGCGCAAAGAAATCTAATATCTTTTTGAAACTTTCAGGATTTGAATGGTATTCTTCTGCGGAAAAAGAGGCTTCCATAAAATATTTATGGAATAAACCATTCATTCCCAATCGAACAATAATTGGCGCAATAATAACGCCTTCAATATGTTTTTTGATTTGGTAATCTATTGAAGTTTCATCGGAAACGTCCAAACCATAACCTTTTTCAAACGACTTGAATACTTTCTCTAGAGCACTAAAGGCATCAATCCCTATAGGTTCGCTATGTAGTTTGTCTGTGTACTTTAAAAGATTGACGGCTTCTTTGTAATGCGGAACAAGTCCAAAGGCTTTTTTACTTAAGGCATTGGTTTCATAAGAAATGGAGTTGGTCTTGTTGTCTAAGTGTTGAATCAGCCAACCTTGGGAAGATAAAATCCGAAGCGCCACGTTGAGATAGCCTTCATTGGCTTTGAAAGTTTTGGTTAATTGTTCTAAATCAACTTTTTTGTGTTCCAACAAATAGTCTAAGACACCATTTTTAGAGAGGGAATATGCAGAGGTTGCAGTTGCAATTCCATCAAGGTGCCTAAAGATAGACCCTCTAAATTTTTCTTTATCTAGTTTGGATAGCATAGGTTGATAGTTTGTATAAATATAAAAAAACCATCACAAGTGTGATGGCTTTTCAAATTTGTTTTTAAACTTTACTCGCTCAAAAATATGATTTTACTGAATAAACGGATTGCTCCACTTTTCATTGGTATAGACATCAGTACCTCCTAAGGTTTGAAGAAACGCGATAACCGCTTGCTTTTCATCTTCAGTAAGATTTAGGTTTTGTCCTTCGCCTCCAGGACTGAGTCTTGGGTCAATGTTACTATTGTTAGTAAGGCTTATAGAGTTATAATGCTCAAGAACTTGATCTAATGTCGTTAGACTTCCATTGTGCATAAACAAACCATTTGCTGAACCATCCGCTTTGACGACATCTCTCAGACTTGGTGATCGGGTCACATTTAAATCGGGAATGTTGGAAGCAATACTTCCAATCATGCCGTTATTTAAGGAATTAGGATCAATATCAAATTCGGGTGCTTGATGGCATCCAGCACAACCCAGTCCACCATTAATTCTTACGCCTTGATTGTTATATACTGGAGGTTGTAAAAACAATTGTTTTCCTTGATTTTCTTGAGGGGAAAAATTTGTGAACGGTTGTCCATCGTTGTTTGCTAAGGCTCTACCAACATCATATTTACTGTCGAATGATTGAATGCTGCGAACAAATTGCGCTAAAGCATTTTGAATTCTCAGTTCTGTAATATCTTCAGAACCAAAAGCAAAATTAAATAGGGCAGGATAGTATTCGGTAAGTTCAAGCTTCGCGATAAGGTCATTAAAATTTTCATCGCCATTCTCTCCACTAAAGCCCATTTCTACATGATCTTGAATAGGCATGGTGGTTTGGGTTTCCAAATTGATGGCGCGCTCATCCCAAAAGAATTTAGCTTCAACACCAAAACGCGCATTAACCAACCGCATCGAATGTCGACTTGTGAGTCCATTGATTCCAGAACTTGCTTGTACATTGTCGGTAAAGGCTAAACTTTGCTTATGGCAACTGGCGCAAGCTATGGTATTATCTGCGGATAGATTTTTATCATAGAAAAGAATACGTCCCAACGTTGCTACTTCATTAGTGATTTCATTTCCAGGCGTGGTGTTGTCTTTTATGATGTAGTTTGGAATGGATTGATTACTATAATTGTGAAGATTATCAAAATCGATGGTGAGAATATTTGAAAAATCGATGGTTTGCTCTTCAGGTATGGGAGTGTAATCATTATTGTTGTCACTTCCACAAGAGAAAATCAAAAGTCCAATCAAAATTAAAATAGTTGATTTCATAAGTTGGATTTTAAACTTAGACGATATCAATCATCAAAGGTTTAATTCAATTAAAAGTAATCATAATTTGACATATCAATCCTTAAGAATGGATTTGATGGTTTGATGTCTAATGGTTTCCACATCCTTGGTTTCATATGGAATTTCCTTAAGAATGTATTCAAAGGCCCTAATTCTTGCATTTGTTTTTCGGTTTGCTTTTATAACTTTCCAAGGAGCATATTCTTGTGTTCTTTCAAACATAGCTTCCTTATAAGAGGTGTAATCATCCCAAAGCGACAATGCTCTTCGGTCAACATCACTGTATTTCCATTTTTTTATGGGTGAAGTGGTGATATCCTTGAAACGACGTTCTTGTTCTTTTTTTGTGATAGAAAAGTATAGCTTAAGCAAATAAATCCCTGAGTCCTGAATCATTTTTTCAAATTCATTCACTTGTCCCATAAAGATATCATATTGTTTTTGGGTACAAAATCCATTTACAGGTTCAACAATAGCCCTGTTGTACCAACTTCGATCAAAGAACACAATTTCACCATTATTTGGTAATTTATTGATATAGCGTTGAAAATACCACTGACCCAATTCTGTTTCGTTAGGTTTAGGAAGCGCAACAACTCTTATGGCACGCGGTGGAAGATGTTGTATGATACGTCTAATGGCTCCGCCTTTTCCAGCGGCATCGCGACCTTCAAAGAGAATAACCACTTTTTTATTGTTCAGGACCACCCATTGCTGAAGGATTAGCATTTCTTCCTGAAGTTTTTCCAGTCGCTTTTCATATTTAACATTTTGAATCGCTTTTTTAGTATCGAGTTTATTCAAGCGCAATAAGGCTTCGATACCTTTTTTTGAATTGATGATATTTAGGTTTTTTTCTGTCATGATGTTTTATTGGTCAATTTGAATCGTATTTCTGAAGTAACGTTGTACAATATTGGGATCAGGTAAAATAGTTTTACAATTACTGCCTTTGTTCTCATAGTCGAATAAACTTAAAACATATTTAATGCTTTCCAATCGCGCCAATTTTTTGTCGTTGGATTTAATGATTACCCATGGTGAAAAGGAATTGTGTGTGCGTGAAAACATTTGATTTTTGTAATTGGTAAAATCATCCCACAATTCTTGTCCTTTTTCATCTACAGGACTGAATTTCCACTTCTTTAACGGATTGTTTAAACGTTTATCGAAACGACGTTGTTGCTCTTCTTTCGAAACCGAAAACCAAAATTTTATGATTCGTGTTCCTGATTCATAGAGCATATTTTCAAATTCAGGAACCTGTATCATAAAGCGATTGTATTGTTCTTTTGAACAAAATCCCATAACAGGTTCTACGACGGCTCTATTATACCAGCTACGATCAAAGAATACAATTTCACCTGCATTGGGCAATTCTTTAATGTAGCGATTGAAATACCATTGGTTTTTTTCAACTTCTGTAGGTTTATTCAATGCCACAATTCGCATAGCTCTTGGATTAAGGTGTTCTTTAAAACGTTTTATGGTTCCACCTTTTCCCGAAGCATCACGACCTTCAAAAATGATAGCGATTTTTTTGTTTTCCTTTTGCACCCAGCGTTGAAAATCTACCAATTCAGCTTGTAGAGGAAGTAATTCTTGTTCATAGTTGTACTTTTCTAAAGCATTACCATAATGTGGAAATTCAGTGATATTGTTATTCAGGTATTTGACAAAGTCCTTTTTGGATTTAAATGTGTTTAAAATGGTTTCCGTGAGCATAAAAAATCAAATTTGCATAAACACTAAAGTTAGTGCATTGCAATGAATAATAAAATGACTATTATCAGCTAACCATAAAAAAAAGCCTTTTGTGATGTACAAAAGGCTTTAGGTTTTATTATTATTTTCTTGAATGTTATCGCAACTTAGGAAAATCGTTCGGATTCACTTCATGCATCACATTGTAAACAGCTTCAAAAATATCTTCGGAAGAGGGTTTTGAAAAATAATCACCATCTGTTCCATAGGCTGGTCTGTGTGGTTTCGCAGCCAAAGTTTTTGGTTGGCTATCTAAGTATTGATAAGCATTTTGGGTATTTAAGATTTGATCAAGAATATAAGCTGAAGCACCTCCAGGCACATCTTCATCAATTATCATCAATCGGTTGGTCTTTGCGACACTTTTTACGATATCATGATTCAGATCAAAAGGTAGCAATGATTGAACATCAATAACTTCAGCATCGATACCAACTTCCAACAACTCTTTAGCAGTTTGTTCAACAATACGCAAGGTTGAACCATAAGATACTAGTGTAATATCTGTTCCTTCCTTAACAGTTTCAACAACTCCAATAGGTGTTTTAAACTTACCAAGATTATTAGGCATTTTTTCCTTTAAACGATAACCGTTCAAGCATTCAACAATCAATGCTGGCTCATCACTTTCGAGAAGTGTATTGTAAAAACCAGCAGCTTTGGTCATGTTTCTTGGTACTAAAACATGAATACCACGTACCAAATGAATGATGCCTCCCAATTGTGATCCAGAATGCCAAATACCTTCCAAACGATGGCCACGTGTTCTAACAATTAATGGTGCTTTTTGTTTGCCCTTGGTTCTGTATTGAAGCGTTGCTAAATCATCACTAATGATTTGCAATGCATAAAGCATGTAATCTAAGTATTGAATTTCAGCAATTGGACGCAATCCGCGCATTGCCATTCCAATACCTTGTCCGATAATAGTCGCTTCTCTAATTCCAACATCAGCAACACGAAGGTCACCATATTTTTCCTGTAAGCCTTCCAAGCCTTGATTTACATCTCCAATATTTCCGGAATCTTCACCAAACACAAGAGTTTCAGGATAATTGCTGAAAATGGCATCGAAGTTATCACGTAAAACAACTCTGCCATCTACATCTTCCGTATCGGAATCATAAGTTGGGATAACCTCTTCAATAAGATGAGCAGCTTTATCAGATTGGCTATGTAAATAAGAGCTGTATTCAGGTTGGATTTTAGCCAAATAACTGGCAATCCAATCCAAGGTCGTATTTTTTGCTTCTGAAGTTTCTGAAATCACATATCTAAGTGATTTACGTACAGCAGAGGCAATGTCTTTGCGAATAGGTTCCTCAATAGCTTTAAGTTCGTTTACAATTTTATTGATAAAAACTTTATTCGAACTAGAATCGGCTAAAGAACTTAAAAGATTGACGGCTTCTTTTTGTTCCGATTTGATAGGGTCTAAATAATTTTTCCAGGCCGCTTTTTTACCATCTCGAACATTTTTCTTGATACTTTTATCTAAGTTATCGAGTTCGTCTTGAGATGCAATATTGTTGTTAATCATCCACTGGCGCATTTGTGCGACACAATCATATTCTGCTTCCCATTCCAATCGCTCTTTGCTTTTATAGCGTTCGTGTGAACCAGAAGTAGAATGTCCTTGAGGTTGGGTTAATTCAACAACATGAATCATTACTGGAACATGTTCTTCACGAGCAATTTGTTCTGCTTTTTGATAGGTTTCAATTAAAGCTGGATAATCCCAACCTTTAACCTTTAGGATTTCATAACCCTTTTGGTCTTTATCTCTTTGGAAGCCTTTAAGGATTTCTGAAATGTTCTCTTTAGTGGTTTGGTGTTTTGCATGAACGGAAATCCCATATTCGTCATCCCAAATGTTGATGACCATAGGAACCTGAAGAACTCCAGCTGCATTAATAGTTTCAAAAAACAACCCTTCACTAGTACTAGCATTGCCTATGGTTCCCCAAGCAATTTCATTACCTTGGTTGGAAAAGTTAGTAGTGTCAATACCTTTGACATTTCTATATATTTTTGAAGCTTGTGCCAAACCTAACAATCTTGGCATTTGCCCAGCAGTAGGAGAGATGTCAGCACTCGAATTTTTTTGTTTGGTCAAGTTTTTCCAGTATCCATTTTCGTCTAAGCTATGGGTTCCAAAATGGCCTCCCATTTGGCGTCCGCCAGACATTGGTTCATGGCTGATATCAATGTTGGCATACAATCCTGCGAAGAATTGCTCAATGTTGAGTTCTCCAATAGCCATCATAAAGGTTTGGTCTCGGTAATAACCAGAGCGGAAATCCCCATTTTTAAAGACCTTTGCCCATGCTATTTGAGGAATTTCTTTACCATCGCCGAAAATACCAAATTTAGCTTTTCCAGTTAAAACCTCGCGTCGACCGAGTAGACTACATTCTCTACTGGTAACAGCAATTTTATAATCGTCTAAAACCTGCGCTTTGAAATCGTCAAAAGTCAGTTCTGATTTTGTGTTGGTATCGGTTTGCATAGCCTTCCATTATAAGTTGCAAATTTAGCTAAAGTTTCAATCTTTTACAACGTAATATTATGTTATAAATTTAATGTATTATTAAAAAAACAAATGTTTTGTTGAGATATTTTCAATATACGAAGAAATAATCAGATTTGATTACAGATATTTTAAAACCATTTTCGTCTGAACAATCCTAATAAACGTCCTGGATCTAATGTAATAACAAATCGGATACGTTGATCGTAGTCATCTTGCGCAATTTCCCATCCTAGATTGGAATAGATAGGGAAGTAGACCTCAAAATAATCTGTGATTAAATTGAGGCGTATACCAGAGTCGTAAACAAATTTCGGATTAAAGCCTTTATTCTTAACCAATCCTAAATCGCCATAAGCCTCGATATATCTCCAAATTGTGGTACTGGTATTGACTGTAGTCATCCAACGGTTAGCATAAGGTGTTTCCAGCATAGATTTAAATCCGCCTTCAGCAATAATGATTTGTTGACTGAATAAACCTGATGATTCTGAACGACCTAGATAATTGTAGTCAAACATATAGTCTGTAGGCCTGTCTAATGCAAAACTAAAGTAATCTGATCCACTTTGGGTGTTGTTGTACAGAAATGTTCCAGCAAATAATCGGATGTTGAATTGTCTATTGCTTTCAGATAGATTTCTGTATTCGTAGTTGATCGAAAACTTTCCGAAGCGCTCAGCAAACTGAACATCATAATACCATCTGTTATAGTTGATAATGCCTGGATTCCCTGTAACATATCTAATATTGAAGACACTGTAATCTGGTTCTTGCACAATGTCATTGTCAACTTCAAAAATCGTTTCATCGCCAACGTCCCTTCTAATACTTAAAAACCTAAAATTCAGACTTTTAAACTTATCAGATCTAAAATCATTTCCATCTCTAAAGTTTAGCAATAAACTAGGGGAAATCCTGGTTACAAAGGCTTCTTCAGCAAATGAAGAATAGCTTGATCTAACACCATAAGTAACTGCGTATAGATCACTATTGTCAATATTATGAGTATAGTTTATAGAAGCACTTCCCGTTAAGGTTTTAGAATTTGTAGCATATTGAGGTGATATTCTATAATTCAAACGCTTACGCAATAAGGTTTTGTTATAAAATTTACCTCCTAAAGTAAGTCCGTCATAAATATTGTTAAACTCAACCAAAGGCATCATGAATATTTGATTGTAATATGGGTCTTCAATATCTTGAATAAGCCTAAACTGTAAAGGTTTGTTGTTTAGAAAATTACTATTTAGGGTTTTGTAGTTATCCCTTAGGTTAAACTCTGGAATGGTATTGTCGTAATTTAGGGCAAACCTTTGGTTGTTTTCCTTTGGAATGGTAAAGGTTTTACTGCCATTTATATTTTCGATCCAAGTTTTTGTTAAGATAGAATCCTTGTTAAGGGTAAAGAGAGAAACAGGCACATTATTATGTCTTTTGTTCTTGATGGTGATTGTTACTGAATCACCTTCAACCTCAACTTCTCTGATTTTAAAATCTATTTTTTTTCTAGAATCTACATAGTCTTCAAAAAACCAATCAATATTTTTATCTGTATTGTCTTTCAGTAATGCTTCAAAGGTATCAGAAGAGGTTAGCTGAAGCTTTTGACTATTTAAAAACTCGAAAATACTAGATTCGACCGTATTGCTATTCACAAAATCATCTAAATACCTTAAACCGACTCCAGCTTTATATTTACTAGCAATATTTGCATTGAATTTTAAAAGGGAATCCTTAGAAGTGGTTAAGGACTGATCTCTATTGGTTCTTGCCATTTGCATGTAAAACATGCTGAATTGATCATTGTAGAATAAATCTGCAGCATGAAAAGACCGAATGCCCCAAATATTGGCTAGAGTGCCTATCATTTTTGTGTCTGGGTAATAGGTTTCGACATACTTCATTAAATAAAAGATCTGGATTCCTTCCTTTAGCCAATAATCTTTTCTCGGATTTGTCAAGAGGGTGTTGTCCAAATAGTTTTTTAAGGCTGTTTTCAATAATTTAAGCTCATATTGAAAATTATCGGGAAAGGGTCTTATGAAATCTGGCAATTGATTTAAACCATACAGAGGATCTTTTTTGTAATCGCTTTTTGTTATCAATAAACGTTCGTGTGGATATTCTCCAAGATGTTCAGTAATAAATCGTGTGATTTTATCAGTGATTAATGCTTTTTCTTCCGGACTTACATTTTTACTATCTATATCTGATATAACATTAAAATCATCAGTTTGAACAAACTTAAATCCAGAAAATTTAACTAAAACCAAAGTTGAGTTAACCCGATCTTTCCCAGATAAGATAATTGTTTGTTTGCTTTGGGTTTGTTTGATATCTTTTGTGTTTAGCTCAGAAACAAACGTATAACCTAACGGAAAACTGATTTCAAGATTAAGGTTGGCTTTAGGCGTATATATATCATCTAAGTTTTTATTGCTATAAATCTGCCACTCGCCATTATATACTGCAGGAGTTAAATACCAATATTTCAAATTGAGGTCTTTGTTTTCCTTGATGCCATATCCTGTAAAGATATCATCGGGAATTACAACAGTGTAACTAATATCTAGTTCGTAATATTCTGAAGGTAGTAAAGGTTCGTCCAATGTGATTTTAACAATATCGACATGATCTTTTGGATTCTCGAAATTTAGAGATACACTTTTCTTATTTGTTAAATTGGTAATGGTGGTATAACCACGTTGCTCGCTTTTTGCCAAATGAAATTTCAAACTGAATTCTTCTTCAAAGCGTTTGGCTAATGGCGTATTTTTAGAAGAATAAGCATTATTCCAATCATTCAGGTAAATGGTATCTAAAGTGTCATTGCTGGTATTGTGGTAAGTTATGTGTTGCTTAATCTGGATGGTTTTGTTTTCTATATCGAAATCAGCTTTTAAATCAATGGTGTTTTGACCAAAAGCAGTAATGCAAAGGCAAAGACACATAAAGACAACGATAAAAAAACGTGATTTCAATTTACTTTGATAAATTTTAGTGGACTGTTTTCAAACTCATTTGCGGTAATAAAATATAAACCATTCGCCAAAGAAGAGACATTTTCTTCAATATATAACGCATTTTTAACACTAATGGTTTTCACGATTTGCCCTAAATAATTTCTTATGAATAAATTATTGATTTGTAATGATGGGTCAAGTTGCAATTTTAAAAGGTCATCAACCATGTTGGATCCATGAAAACGTACAAGCGTTTTTAAATTAAACGCTTCAATAGATAGCGATTGGTTAGTCTGTAATTCAAGTGTAACGGGAAGATGATCGCTAAAATTGTGTAAAGCCTCTCTAATAAAGAAAGGAAACTCAGGTCCATCACAATCTGATGAGTTTATAGCTTGATTGTAACAATCTATATTATTGTTGTTTCCATATACCTTATAGCTGTCCTGAACATATTCAATTTCTGGATTGTCAAGCATGTTTTCCGAAGTCATTATAAAATCGAAACGATCATCAAAACCTCCTGTCGCACCACCAAAACCGTTTTGGGTTCTAGTAGATTGTGTCATGACATCCAAATAATTTGAATTGGTGTGCCAGCTTCCAATTCGATCAGCTGGATCAACAAAATCAATAAGGTTATTGTTATCTGCATCAATGAGTTCTTGAAACGCAGGTTCAGAGTTTGTGTAAACATTTAAGTCTCCAGCAAGGACCACATTGCTATCGGCAGGAAGGGTGTCAAGATAAGCTATCAAATCTTCAACCATCTGAAATCGAAGCGCTTGATTTTCTGTTCCGCTTGATGCTTTCAAGTGACAAACAATCACATCGATGAGCACTGGATTAGTGTCAGATTCAGAAGAATTGATTTTTAATCTGTAATGATTGAAATCCCTAAAGATTGAAGTCACAATAATTTGATCTTCCAGAACAAACTTTGTGCTATCGTAAAAAATCAAGTTCTGAAGATCGTTTTGGTCACTGATATTGTCATCTGAGGTATTAAACTCAAATACAGCGCGTTGCATATTTGGATTTAAAAACTGAAGAGAACTTAAAATAGCATCTGCTCCAGATTCATTATTCAATTCACAAACCATGAAAAGATCGGGTTGATAATCGGTTAAGATTAACTCCAAATATTGCAAACGGTCTGGTACAGCATCTTCTAAAGGAAAGTTAAGCAAATTGTAAAACATCAGCTTAAAATTTTCCTGTGCTTGCAAACCTTGCAATCCTAAAGCCATAATTAGCAATACGACTTTAATCTTCTTTTTCATAGCTTAAAATTGAATGGTCATTAGAAGTTTGGACTCAATCCATATTCTTTGTAGAAACTATCCAAAATTTCAATGACCTCATCTGTGGTATCAACAACATGAACAAGGTCTAGGTCTTTTGCACTAATATTGTTATTGGCTTCTAGCAATGTACTTTTTACCCAATCCATTAAACCAGACCAAAAATCTCTGCCTACAAGAATGATAGGGAATTTTTCTATTTTATTGGTTTGAATCAAGGTCATGGCTTCAAAGAGTTCATCTAATGTACCAAAACCTCCAGGCATGACGACGAATCCTTGTGAATATTTTACAAACATTACTTTTCTTACAAAGAAGTAATCAAAATCTAAGCTTTTGTCTGAATCGATATAAGGATTGTCATGCTGTTCAAAAGGTAATTCAATATTAAGTCCAACCGAAGTTCCTCCAGCGATGTGTGCACCTTTATTTCCAGCTTCCATAATTCCAGGTCCACCACCTGTAATCACACCATAGCCATGTTCTACTATTTTTTGGGCAATATCTTCAGCAAGTTGATAATATTTGTGATCAGGTTTGGTTCTTGCGGAACCAAAAATAGAAACACAAGGTCCAATTTTACTTAGTTTCTCGTAACCGTTGACAAATTCACCCATAATTTTAAAAATGGCCCATGAGTCATTGGTTTTTATTTCATTCCATCCTTTGTGTTTGTGTTCTCTTCTCATAAAATTTCAATTATTAATCACGTCTGGTCAATATAAAAGCCATATCATGATATGGCTTTTGAAGATTAAGACGTTCAAATTTAAGCTAAAATGGGATAATAGGAAGTGAATTAACAAAAAAATAAACGCACAGAAATCAATCTATGCGTTTTATAAGGCATATTATCGTTAAGCTTATAATGGCTTTTTGCCAGAAATAATGTTGTAAAGTATTACAATAATTGCTATAACCAATAGAATGTGGATGAGGCTGCTGCTACTTAAACCTTCAACGATTCCTAATAAACCCAATAACCATACAATAATACAGATTACTGCGACGAGCCATAAAATACTTTTCATAATGTCAAACTTTAAAGTTAGTATGAATTAAATTTACGAAAGATTTCTCGATAAATTTATTGCAAGCGAATAAGATATCAACACGTGAAAATTTGATGTCGTCAAAAAGGAAACTACACGAGTTCTTTTTTAAGAAACTTAGCGGTATGGCTTTTTTTGTCTTTGATGATCTCTTCAGGAGTGCCTTCTGCTACAATTTTTCCACCACCTTTTCCACCTTCATAACCAATATCGATGATGTGGTCACACATTTTAATTACGTCTAGGTTATGTTCAATAATCAAAACCGTATTACCTTTATCTACTAACTTATTCAAAACCAACATCAACACCCTAATGTCTTCGAAGTGCAATCCAGTTGTGGGTTCATCTAAAATATAAAAGGTGTTTCCTGTATCTCTTTTGCTCAACTCAGTAGCCAATTTAATCCGTTGGGCTTCACCACCTGATAGGGTTGTGCTATGTTGACCAAGAGTTATATAGCCTAAACCAACGTCTTTAATGGTTTTAAGTTTTTTGTAAATCTTAGGGATGTGTTCGAAGAAATCAACCGCTTCAGAAATGGTCATGTTCAAGACATCGCTTATGGTCTTTCCCTTATATCTAATCTCTAAGGTTTCTCTGTTGAAACGCTTGCCTTGACAGGTTTCACATTCGACGTAAACATCTGGTAAAAAGTTCATTTCAATCACTCGAAGTCCGCCACCTTGACACGTTTCACAACGTCCTCCCTTAACATTGAAACTAAAGCGTCCAGGCTTGTAACCACGAATCATAGCTTCTGGAATTTTAGCAAATAAACTTCTGATTTCACTAAAGGTTCCAGTATAAGTTGCTGGATTGCTTCGAGGTGTTCTTCCGATTGGTGATTGGTTAATGTCAATGACTTTATCAATATGCTCCAAACCTCTGATATTCTTGTATGGCATCGGTTTTTTGACACCATTGAAATAGTGCGCATTCATGATAGGATAAAGAGTTTCATTGATGAGCGTCGATTTACCACTTCCAGAAACACCTGTGACACCAATCATTTTTCCTAACGGAAAAGTTACCGATACGTTTTTAAGGTTGTTTCCTGTACAACCTTTAAGGTCTATGGTTTTTCCATTGCCTTTACGTCGATTTGTTGGAACGGGAATTTCTTTATTGCCATTTAGGTAATCGGCTGTTAAGGTTTCATGGTTCAATAATTCTTTCGGACTTCCAATGCTGATGATTTCACCACCATACTTTCCAGCTTTCGGACCAATATCAATCACGTAATCGGCCTTTTCAATCATGTCCTTATCATGTTCAACCACAATTACAGAGTTGCCAATATCACGCAACGAAACCAATGAATTGATCAGTTTTTCATTATCACGTTGATGTAACCCAATGCTAGGCTCATCTAAGATGTAAAGCACACCAACCAACTGCGATCCTATTTGTGTAGCCAGCCTAATACGCTGAGCTTCACCACCTGAGAGCGATTTCGAACTTCGGTTCAATGAGAGGTAATCTAAACCAACATCCAATAGAAACTGCAAACGCGATTTTATTTCCTTGATAATTTCTTCAGCAATATGAAATTGTTTATCTGTTAGATGTTTATGTAATTCATCAAACCATTTGGCTAAATCAACAATGTCTTTATGGGCCAATTCGGCAATGTTCAGTTCATTGACCTTGAAGTTTAAGGATTCCTTTCTCAAACGTGAGCCTTCACAAGTCGGACAAACAATCTTGTCCATATAATTCTTAGCCCAACGTTTTAAAGAGGTAGTTTCGGCATTATTGTATTGACTCTCTATAAAGTTAGCAACACCTTCAAAATCTATTTTGTAATCACGCGTTACACCTAAGGTTTTGTTCTCTACGGAAAACTTATCGTTTCCTCCATAGAGAATCATTTGCTTGGCTTCCTCTGGAATATCCTTGTAAGGATCACTTAGACTAAAATTAAAACGTTGTGCAATGGTTTCAAATTGCTTGAAAATCCAACTGTTTTTTTGTGGTCCATGTGGTGCTAACGCTCCAGCTTTAATTGAAAGCGTATCATCAGGAATAATTTTACGCTCATTGACCTGATATAAAGTTCCAATACCGTTACACTTAGGGCATGCGCCTTTAGGGGAATTGAAAGAGAAATTATTTGGTTCAGGGTTGGGATATGAAATACCTGTTGATGGACACATTAAGCTGCGACTGAAATAACGCGTTTCACCTGAATCTTGATCTAATACCATTAACACATCGTCACCATGGTACATAGCAGTATTAATGGTTTCAGTTAAGCGCTTGTCATTATCTGCTGAAGCATCAATCTTAAGTCTGTCAATAACAATTTCAATATCATGGGTCTTGTATCGGTCTAATTTCATGCCCTTTACCAAATCACGAATCTCACCATCAGTTCTAACCTTAACAAAACCTTGTTTAGCAATTTGCTCGAATAATTCACGATAATGACCTTTACGAGATCGAATGACTGGAGACAAGACATTAATACGCTTGCCTGAATAGCTTTCAATAATCAAATCCTTGATTTGCTCATCACTATAACTCACCATCTTTTCACCTGTGTTGTAACTGTAGGCATCACTGGCTCGCGCATAAAGCAAACGCAAAAAATCATAGATTTCTGTTATGGTGCCAACCGTAGATCGAGGTGATTTGCTAGTGGTTTTCTGTTCGATGGCAATCACAGGAGAAAGTCCATCAATCTTATCGACATCTGGACGTTCTAAACTTCCCAAGAACTGGCGAGCATAAGCTGAGAAGGTTTCAATATAACGACGCTGACCTTCGGCATAAATCGTATCAAAAGCCAATGACGATTTGCCACTTCCTGATAAACCGGTAATAACTACCAACTTCTCTCTAGGAATGGTTACATCTATATTTTTAAGGTTATGAACTCTAGCGCCTTTAACCTCTATGGTGTCGTCAAAATTGCTCATTAATAAGTGCGGATTGGCTTTTTATTGCAAAGTTGCAAAGTTACTCATTTTAATGCTAAAATGTAAGTTGGTTCCATTTAGAGTTATGTTAAATTATAAAGAAGGGAGGTATTTGGGTTTCTTAACTGAAAAGCTCTAAATTTAGACAATCATAAATTATAAAAAAGTGAAAAATCTACAATTAAAAATTGCTATAATGCTTTGTGCGGCTGCCTTTGTGAACTGCAATTCACAAACAAATAAAAAAACAGAATCTCCAGAAACTATAACAACTGTAGAGATGGTAACCAATCTTGGAGCGCTTACATTGGAATTGTCTAATGAAACACCTAAACACCGTGATAATTTTATCAAATTGATTACTGAAAAAGCCTATGATAGTTTGTTGTTTCATCGCGTGATTGAAAACTTTGTAATTCAAGGTGGTGATCCTGAAAGTAAGCATGCACCTCTCGGTGAGGTCTTAGGTGAAGGTGATTTAAATTATACCGTTGAAGCCGAATTCAGACCCAATTTATTTCATAAACGAGGTGCATTGGCTACTGCAAGAGAGGATAATTTAGACCGATCATCTAGTGCCATGCAGTTTTTTATAGTTCATGGAAAAGTTTATAATGATAGCTTATTGGAGGTTGCTGAAAGTCGAATTAACAAAATGACCGCAAGACACCATATCATTAATTCCGAAGAGCACAAAGCCTTGTATGAAGCTTTCAAGAAAGCTTATGATAAGGAGAATATGGACTTGGTAATGACCCTTAATGATAGTATTCAAAAATTAGCTGATGCCTATTCTGGTTTCGAAAAGTATAACATTCCCGAAGCACACAGGAAAGTCTATAAAACGATTGGAGGAACACCGCATCTAGATCAAAACTATACGGTTTTTGGAGAAGTGATAGAGGGTATGTCTGTAGTAGATTCCATAGCAAAAATGCCAACCGATGAAAATGACAGACCTCTTGTTAACGTTAGGATCCTAAGAACAACAATAAAAGGCAGTAACTAAATTTCAAAATAGAATTCATATAAATTTCTATTTTAGACGTATAATTTTAAATCTTAAAATATCATGACATTATTAGGAATAGGCTCACGTATTGATCATCCAGAGTATGGAAAAGGTGTCGTGACCAATGTGACTTCTAAACATTATTGGGTAACCTTTATTGATAGAGGATTGGAAACTATTGACTTAGATAGTGATTTTGAAGTCATTGAAGCCGCAGAAGATGAGGTCGATACGGTTAGTTTCTTTGAAGTTGAATCGAGCTTGGTTCAAATCTTGAAGAAATGGAGTGATGCTACCGAAGTTGTTTCCATTGCCGATAAATGGAAAGGTGGTAAGTTAATTCTAGAGCCAGCTGATACGAGTTTACAGAGTAAAGAAATTCCAATCGATAGTTTTTTCCATAAAATCACTATGGTTCGTGATCGTCTACGTGTCATGGAACAAAAAATCAATTCAAGTAAAAACCTTGATGAACAGGAAAAGATTGATCTTCAACAATATATTACACGAAGCTATGGAAGCTTAACTACGTTTAATGTACTATTCAAATTGAAATCACAACAATTCGTAGGGCAGAAGAGTAAGTAATCAATCTTAAAATTCTAAAGCTGTTAAGAATATTTGTTTCTTTCTAAAATGTAAAGTATATTTGTCTTATAGTAAAAATAATTTTACTTAATATAAAATATATTTGACAAATGAATACGAATAAAATTATGGATTGTGAGCGTAGTAAAATTGAACGTTGGTCAAGATTTCAATTATCTAACTCATGGAAAACTATAGGAGTATTAATATCTGTTCTGTGTTTTGTTACTCTGATGGTTATGAAAATCTCTGGAGTTGAACCTTCATGGATTAACGATGTTTTAAAAAGAGCATTAATTGTTGGCTTTTTGATCATTTCATTATCAAAGGAGAAAGATGAGGATGAAATGATCGCTTCCTTAAGAGCAAAATCCTACGCTTTAGCTTTTATTTTTGGAGTGCTTTATAGTTTAGTTCAGCCTGCTGTAGATTACGTAGTCCACAATTATATTTACGAAGCAAGTGAGAACAATACGTTTAGTTATTTTCAGGTTTTATGGTTCATGCTACTCGTACAGATTATGTTCTTTGAAGTTTTAAAGCGTAACAGATAATGGAAAATACAATAAAAGTAGAGCGTGCTATTTTAAGTCTAACACAAGATGATTTAGCCAAAAAGATTGGGGTTTCCAGACAAACTATAAATTCTATTGAAGCTAACAGATATGTGCCTTCAACGGTTTTGGCTTTGAAGCTTTCCAAAGTCTTTGGAAAACCAGTCAACGAATTTTTTAAACTGAGTCCTAATGATTAGCTTGGCACTCACACTGATATCAATTGTATTAGCTATTGTTTCAGTAGTGCTTTAAGGTCTTCGAGCCCTTGAGTCGCTGTTTTCGGAATAAAGGTCAACTGACCTCTACTATGCATGGTTGGATTGGGATCGATGTAAAAAACCTCAATATGTTTCGGAACATAATGTATCAAACTAGCAGCAGGATATACCTGCATTGAGGTTCCAATAATCACCAGAATATCAGCTTTGGTACAGATTTGAATGGCTTTCTCAATCATTGGAACAGCTTCTCCAAACCAGACAATATGAGGTCGCATTTGGTGCCCTTTTTCACAGGTATCTCCTAGTGCAATATCATTAGTCCATGCTTTGATATCATAATCATTTCCTGAACTTCTCGCTTTCAACAATTCGCCATGAAGGTGTATGACATTTGAACTTCCAGCACGCTCATGTAAATCATCGACATTCTGTGTGACAATCGTAATATCGAAATCATTTTCAAGTTCAGCTAAATCTTTATGGGCTTTATTTGGAGAGACGTCCATCAATTGCCTGCGACGTTGGTTATAAAACTCCAAAACCAATTCTGGATTACGTTCAAAAGCTTGAGGAGTAGCTACTTCTGTGACTTCATGTCCTTCCCATAAACCATCGGCATCACGAAACGTTTTGAGTCCGCTTTCAGCACTCATTCCTGCGCCAGTTAGAACAACAAGATGTGGTTTCATATTCATATGGATTGCATAATGATTAACAAATTTACTAATTTTGATTATGACCGATTTAAAGCTTCTGGAATATTTGGAAACCTATCTTACCGACAGGAGGAAAGAGCGCTTTCACAACGTGTTGTCCCAACGGACCAAGCATTTTACCGTAGCTACTGAAGACGTGTATCAATTACATAACACCAGCGCTGTGATTCGTAGTTGTGATGTGTTTGGCATTCAGGAAATCAACATCATTGAAGAGCGCAATCTTCGTAAAATTGACCGTGAAATTGCCATGGGCTCACAAAAATGGGTAGATATCAATCGGTTTCATTCGGTAAAGGATGCCATTTCAGATTTACGAGAAAAAGGCTATCAAATTGTTGCAACAACGCCTCATCGAGAAGATACCTTACTCCATGATTTTGATATTACAAAAAAGTCATGTTTTGTCTTTGGAACCGAAAGTGAAGGTTTGTCTGATGAGGTTATAGAAGCAGCTGATTCATTTTTGAAAATTCCAATGGTTGGCTTTACCGAGAGCTTGAATATTTCGGTGTCTGCAGCCATTATACTTCAGCACGTCACCACCAAACTTAGACAAAGTAATATCGATTGGCAACTCACTGAAAAAGAGAAAATTGACAAGCGTTTGGATTGGTGCAAAAAGACCATTAAAAGTTATGATAAAATAGTAGAGCGCTTCTATGCGGCTCAATAATTTTTGTATCTTACACTAACAACCAAAATCACTTAATATGTATATAGCGCTTTATGTCATTATTGCCATTGTATTGCTTTTTACCATTCTGGCACTTGTTGCTCCAAAAGAATTTCTCGTAGAGCGTAGTATCGTCATCAATAGACCGTTACCAGAAGTGTTTGATTATCTTAAATACATTAAAAATCAAGATCATTGGTCACCTTGGAAAAAGAAAGATCCGAACATGACCCAAGAATTTATTGGTACCGATGGAACGGTTGGCTTCATTTCCAAATGGGAAGGTAATAAAGATGTTGGAACAGGAGAGCAGGAGATTCTCAATATTGTTGAAAACGAACAAATAGAATCAAAACTTCGCTTTTTTAAACCTTGGAAATCAGAATCAGATGCCTTTCTTAAAGTTGAGGATGCTGAAGCTGGTCAAACTAAAGTTACTTGGGGATTTGTTGGCAAGAATAAAGTTCCAGCTAATATCTTTATGTTGTTGTACAACGTAGATAAACATGTAGGTAAGGATTTTGAGGAAGGGCTAACAGAGTTAAAATCAATCTTAGAATCTAAATAATTATGGAACAAAACATGGTCGGCTGGTTTGAAATTCCAGTTCACGATATGAATCGTGCAAAAGCTTTTTACGAAACTGTTTTTGAAGTTAAAATAGAAATCCACAATTTTGGCGGATTGCTTATGGGATGGTTTCCATTTGACGAATCCAAACCAGGAGCTTCAGGAACTTTGATAAAGCAAGACACTTATATTCCTAGTGAAGAAGGAACTTTAGTCTACTTTAACTGTAAGAATGTTCAAAATGAACTCGATCGTATTGAAAGTGCAGGAGGTAAGATTTACCAGCCTAAAACCCAAATATCACCTGAGCATGGTTATATGGCTGCCTTTATTGATTCTGAAGGTAATCGCGTTGCCTTGCATTCAAGGGAATAAATCTAGAAGCGTCCCGTTTTTCCGCGACTTAAAACCTTGTATTCTTCGTAGCATTCGCTAATGGCATCCAAGACCTGAAGATCGTTAGCGTTTTCTATAAAATCCTTGGAATAATTACACTGATTGATGATTTCATCTAAATCATACTTATCTACCTGAAGTAAGACCAAGAGCATTTCACGATCGAAGCGTGATGCCAAGTTATTTCTAATTTCATCATCTTCCTTCATTTTTTTGAGCTTACGAAGCTCTCTTGGACGTTTTCCAAACATGTTATGAAGAAAATCCGCTGGATTGAAAATAGCACCTAACACCTTGTTGACAGCATTAGGTCTTCGGTCACCAGCTTCATAACCAGCATTAGGAAGACCAGAAATACTATATCTGTAATTTGATTTAATTGGGACTTGCTTGATGTCTACTGCCAGATAACCTGTAAGTTTCAATTGATTTACGACAACTTCCTCTAAAGCTAAAGCAGATTCGGTCATACCAATTTTAGTATTCCCAAATTTAATCCAGTCGTTGGTTACCCTTACCTTAATCGATTTATAGCCTAAATAGGAAAAGTGTAAGGTATCGTTAACTTCGGCTCGAATCTCAAATTCACCATTACCATCTGTTGAAGTTCCAATCACCTGATTCAAATTGACAATGTTCACACGATGCATTGGCTCATCTGTAGTCACATCAATAACAGTTCCCTTTACTGAAGTAGATTCTTGAGCAAAAGCAATACCTGTTGCGAACAAAAGAAAAATAAGAAATTGTAGGTGCTTCATGTAATCAATTTACGACATAAAAGTAGTAAACAAAAGGAAATAACACCTTTTATTACCCATAATTTGACTAAATATTAACAACATGGTTTAAAACCACCTTATTTTCTTCTTCTAGAACGTCTTGGTCGATCTGAAACGGATTTACTCTTTTTTGATGATCTTCGGTCTTTTCTGTTTCCGGAACCTGCAAATCCTCCTGAACTGCTTCTGTCACTTCGCCTTGATGACCTGCGATCGCCTCTACGCTTTTTACCTGAACGTCCACCACGATTTCTGCCTCCACCTTTATCATCACTCACTTCAACATTGACAAATCGTCCATTATGCTTAAAATCAGTAAAGAATGTCAAAACCTTTTCTTGAATCGATTTATCAGTATTAAAAAACGAAAAACTATCCTTCACATCAACTTTAAAGACATCGTCACGACCTAATTCCAAGACGGCTTTCAAGAAATCTTTAAGCGACATCCAGTCGTAACCATCTTTACGTCCGACATTAATGAAGTAACGCGTTTCATCAGCACTGACTTGTCGATCACTCCCTTTGGAATCTGATACGTTTAGGTCTTGGGCTTTTTGATAATAGTTGAAGAATCTCGTGAACTCCACCGAAAAGAATTTCTTGATCAATTCGTCTTTGTCGGTATCTTCAAACAATTCATTGATACTTTCTAAATACTTATCGATTTCATGATTGACTTTTGTGTTGTGCACTTTATTTGCCAATGACATCAATTGTACTTCGCAAATTTCCATTCCATTTGGAATGTCTTTCTTTTCAAATTCTTTTTTGATGATACGCTCAATCTGCTTGATTTTTCGCACCTCACTTTTAGAAACAATCACCATGGAAACTCCAGTCTTTCCAGCACGACCAGTTCGTCCCGAACGATGTGTATAGGTTTCAATTTCATCAGGTAATTGGTAATTGATCACATGCGTAATGTCATCGACATCAATACCACGAGCCGCGACGTCTGTAGCAACCAACATCTGGATTTGCTTATTTCTGAAGGATTTCATCACCAAATCACGTTGGTTCTGGCTTAAGTCGCCATGAAGCGCACCTGCACTGTAACCGTCTTCAATTAAGTTTTCAGCTACTTTTTGAGTGTCACGTTTGGTACGGCAAAAAATCACCGAGAAGATATCTGGATTGGCATCTGCCAAACGTTTCAGCGCTTGGTAACGATCTCTTGCATTTACCAAATAATACTCATGTGAGACTTGATTGGTACTTTCGTTTTTGTTTCCAACAGTGATTTCAATAGGTGCATGCATGAAATCCTTAGCGATTTTAGCCACTTCATTAGGCATGGTTGCCGAAAATAACCAAGTGCTTTTGTCTTTAGGCGTATGTGACAAAATATCAGTAATATCTTCATAGAAGCCCATGTTCAACATCTCATCAGCTTCATCTAGAACCGCATATTCAATCTTTGATATGTCAACCATGTTTCGGTTAATCATATCTTTCATACGTCCTGGTGTGGCCACAACGATTTGTGTCCCGCGTTTTACCTGACGTGCTTGTTCGGTAATACTGGCACCTCCATAAATGGCAGTCACATTTAAGCCTTTACAGTATTTTCCGTAAAGTTTAAGTTCGTTGGTTATTTGAAGGCAAAGCTCACGCGTAGGCGAGAGGATCAAACCTTGAGTGGTTCGACTGTTAACATCAATTTTTTGTAACATCGGAAATCCGAAGGCTGCCGTTTTTCCTGTTCCTGTTTGCGCCAAGGCAACAAGATCAGAATCGTCGTTCAATAAAATTGGAATGGCTTTGGCTTGTACATCACTAGGCGTTTCAAATCCTAGGTCGTCAATAGCAGTTAATAGGTCTTCATTAAGACCTAAATCTTTGAATGTGCTCATGCAATAGTTTCGTATTCGATTATGTCCTTTGGTGTTACAAAGGAAGCGAATCGACATACTAAACACTTAATCTTCCAGGTAACACATCCTCACCCTGAGGAATCTACAAATCCGTTCTTCGGATTTTTTCAAGGTGCAAAGATAGACTATTATTTGGATATACAATACGTGGGCGTTTTAACACGCTATCACTACTCAATCTTTTTGGCAAAAAGCCAAAAAGGATTTCAAACAGACCGTTCTATCGTTAACGCAGCTCACTTAAAAAATCAACCAATAACCCAACGGCTTTGCCACGATGACCAATTTTGTTTTTGTTCTCTAGCGACATTTCAGCAAAGGTTTGGTCATAGCCTTCAGGTTGAAAAATAGGATCGTAACCAAAGCCTTGATTGCCAGATTTTGTTTCAGTTATTTTTCCCTTACAAATCCCAGTAAACGTTTCTAAAGAGCCATTAAGATGTAAGGCTATAACCGTTTTGAATTGAGCAGTTCTATCCGATTGAGCTTCGAGATTTTTTAAAAGCAAATCCATATTGTCATTGGCATCACGTTGTGGTCCAGCATATCGCGCACTATAAACACCAGGCTCATTGTTCAAGGCTTGTACTTCCAATCCGGTATCATCGGCAAAGCAGTCGTAGCCATAATTCGTTTTGATGTATTCAGCTTTTTGAATGGCATTGCCTTCAATGGTTGGTTGCGTTTCAGGAATGTCATCGTTGCAACCAATATCTTTTAACGATAATAAAGTAATGTACTTAGGAACCAAAGATTGAACCTCTCTAAGTTTGTTAGGATTATTGGTAGCAAAAACGATTTCCATCTCACAAATTTTACAATCACAAAAGTATTGTTTATTATTGGATATTGACAATGAATTGGTTCAAAGCTTATTGCGAATTTTAGGATGACTTTATGACTTTTATCAGCAAAAAAACCGATTCTATTTTGTAACTTTAAGTAAAGAAATTAACCTTAAAACAAGTATATTATGAATGTGAATATTAGATACGTTGATGTTGATGTTAGTGAAACCTTAAACACATTTACAGAAGACAAACTTAGTAAGTTATTTAATCGATATGAATTTTTGGTAGGTGCAACGGTTCGATTTAAAAAAGATGAGAATAGCCATGACAAAGGTAAAATTTGTGATATGGAATTGAGTTTACCTGGTCCGAGAATTTTTGCCACATCAGATGAAGCACAATATGAAGTGGCGGTTAGGGAAACTATAAAAGATTTAGAACGACAACTTAAAAAACGTAAACAGGTTTTTAAGACCCATTAGCTTTTAAATTTTAAACTGAAAAAGCCTTATAGATTAGCATTGAAGTTATCTGTAAGGCTTTTTTTATGTTAGTTCTTTTGGATTCTGAATGTTATATTTGTGGGTCTTAAAAAAATTCCAAATGAAAAAAATCATTCCCGTAATTGTATTAATGTCACTTATGAATTGTTCAGAAAAAGAAACCAAAGCGACAGTGTCTGAACTTTCAGCAGACAACCCTTTCAATGTAAAACTAAATGAACCTTTTGATTACGCCAAAGTAACAGGAGCATCCATTGCAGACTATGTCAATTTTGAAATAGAGCGTTCTACGGCAATCATTGATGCCATTAAACAGGAGTCAACGCCAACTTTAGAAAATACTTTTTTGCCTTTTGATGCGGTTTCAAACAAACTGAATCAAGCTAATAGCAATGCCTTTATGCTATATTGGACGTCAACCGATTCTGTAACCAGAGCCAAAGGGATTGAGTACTCTAAGAAATTAGATTCCTTGAACACAGTTATTTCTTCAGATAAAGATTTGTTTAAACAGTTTGAAACCTTTGCTGCTTCAGAAGATTACAGTAAACTAAATGATCGCAGAAAACGATTTGTCGATGATATTATTGATGGCTTTAAGCTTTCAGGAGTCAATTTAGATAATGAGAAACTTAAGGAGTACAAGGCTTTAATGGCTGATATCTCCGATTTAACATCTCAGTATTCAACGAATATGAATACCGCAGACGCAGTATTGACTTTAGATGAAAAAGGTGCCAAAGGTTTACCAGAATCCTTTAAGGAAACTTACAAGTCTGATGATGGCTCCTACAAAATCCCAGCAATGCCTTCCACCAGAGGTCCAGTCATGCAAAATGCGACATCTTCAGAAACTAGAAAACAGTACCAAATGTTATATTCCAACAGAGGTGCAGATAAAAATATTGATATTTTGAAACAATTGGTAGAAAAGCGTTACCAACTCGGAAAATTAATGGGATATGATACTTATGCAGAGTACAATTTGGTACCAAAAATGGCAAAGAACCCAGAAACCGTTTGGAAGTTCATCAACGATTTAGTTGCAGAATCTAAAGACAAGGCTATTCAGGATATTGCAGTTCTTAAATCAGCCAGGAAAAGCTTTGATAATATTGCTGAAGACCAGCCATTGAATGCTTGGGATATATCATATTACAAAAATCAAATATTAAAAACGCAATACAATGTGGACCATGAAAAAATCCGTGAATATCTGCCAATGGAATCTTGCCTAGAAGGATTATTTGCCTTGTATCAAGAGTTATTGGATTTAGAGTTTAGAGAAATAGAAAATGCTTCAGTTTGGCATGAAGATGTTCAAGCTTATGAAGTATTTGATAATGGGACATTAAAGGGACGCTTTTATTTGGATTTGTTTCCAAGACCAAACAAGGAATCTTGGTTTTATGCAGTCCCATTATCTCCTGGAAAACAAATGGAAAATGGCTACGAGGTTCCGGTTTCGATGTTATTAGGAAACTTCACCAAGGGAACAGAAGAGTTACCATCAATGATAACCCATGGTGAATTGAGTACGTTATTTCATGAATTCGGACACATCATGGATAAGATGGCTTATGAAGGGGAATACAGTTTACAGTCTGACACCAAACGTGATTTTGTGGAAGCCATGTCCCAAATTTTTGAAAACTGGATTTGGGATTACGATATCTTGAGCTCCTTTGCAAAGCATTACGAAACAGGTGAAGTGTTGCCTAAGGAGTTATTTGATAATATGGTAAATGCTAAAAACGTGTCGTCTGGTTTGTCTGCCCAAGGTTCGTTGCGTAGTTGTATTTATGACATGAATTTATATGATAAATATAACCCTTCTAAACCTTTGGATACAGACCAATTATGGAGAGATATCGATCAACAATTGGGTGTTATGGATTGGTATATTGAAGGCACACATCCTCAAGCCTGTTGGATTCATATAAATACACATCCTGTATATTATTATGGTTATTTATGGTCTGAAGTATATGCTCAGGACATGTTCACGGTTTTTGAAAAAAACGGTCTAAGAGATCAGGCTACAGGTGTGAAATATAGAAAGTTAATTTTGGCTAATGGAAGCCAAAGACCAGTTGATGAAGTGGTTGAAGAATTCTTGGGACGTCCAATGAACAACAAAGCGTATATAAAAAGCTTAGGTTTGGAATAAAGGTTATCGATGGTGGTATGGTTCGTTTCTAAGAATCGTAAAACCACGATACAACTGTTCGATCATAAACAATCGAACCATCTGATGGGAAAAGGTCATTTTTGACAGAGACAGTTTCCCATTGGCTTTTTGGTACACGTCTGGTGAAAATCCGTAAGGTCCACCAATCACAAAAACCAATTGCTTAATACCTGAGTTCATATGCTTTTGTAAGTAGTTGGCAAAGGCAACAGAATCGTATTGTTTGCCATTCTCATCCAATAAAATCATGACATCTGAAGAGCTCATCTTGTCTAAAATAAGTTCGCCTTCTTTCTGCTTTTGTTGGTCTTCACTTAAATGCTTTACCTTTTTAAGGTCAGGTATTATATCGAATTCAAATTTGATATAAAATCCTAATCGTTTTTGGTATTCCTCAATTAAAGTTTGAAGGTCCTTGTTATCAGTTTTGCCAATGGCAAGAAGTTTAATGGTCATACTCCAAAGTTATACTTTTTGAAATTCTTTTTATACTTTTTTTGAAGTGCAATTTGTATTTTTACATCAAATACAACATTATGATTTCACAAGAACAATTCAACAAAGAAATAGAACTGATTATTGCCAATGCTATTCGCGAAGATGTTGGAGATGGTGATCATAGTTCTTTAGCGTGCATTCCAGCTTCAGCTCAAGGAAAAGCTAAGCTTTTGGTAAAGGATGAAGGGATTATCGCTGGTGTTGAATTTGCAAAGCAAGTGTTCAATTATGTCGATTCCAACATGACTGTTGAAACCTTAATTGAAGATGGTAGTCCTGTAAAATATGGTGATATTGTATTTTATGTAGAAGGTGCCTCGCAATCTATTTTAAAAGCCGAACGTTTGGTATTAAATGCCATGCAACGTATGAGCGCTATTGCAACTAAAACGAGAACTTTTGTCGATTTACTGGAAGGCACTGGCACGAAGATTTTAGATACCAGAAAAACCACACCAGGAATCAGGGCTTTGGAAAAATGGGCCGTCAAGATTGGAGGCGGAGAGAACCATCGCTTTGCGCTTTATGATATGATCATGTTAAAGGATAACCATATTGATTTTTCAGGCGGTATCACAAAGGCTATCAATAAAACAAAACAGTATCTACAAGATACCAATCGGGACTTAAAGATTATTGTTGAAGCAAGAAATCTGGATGAAATCAAGGAAATCCTTGAAGTAGGAGGTATCTACCGAATTTTGATCGACAATTTTAATTACGAAGATACCAGAAAAGCGGTTGAATTAATAGGTGATCAATGTCTTACCGAATCGTCTGGAGGCATCAATGAAAAAACTGTAAGAAAATATGCTGAATGTGGTGTGGATTATATTTCTTCAGGAGCTTTGACACATTCCGTATATAACAAAGATTTGAGTTTAAAAGCGGTTGACTAACTAGTGCTCAGTTGTTAATCCGAGTGTCTTACCAACTTCCAACATTTTTTGATACGCAGCATCGTATTCATTAGGAATATCACCTTCAAGAATGGCTTCTTTGATAGCTTCCTTAATTTGGCCAATTTCACGAGAGGGTTTGATATTGAAGGTTTTCATGATGTCCTCACCTGAAATTGGTGGTTGGAAATTTCGCACGTGATCTCTAGTTTCAACCTCTTCAATTTTCTGACGTACAATCTTAAAGTTATTATGGTATTTTTTGAAACGCTTCGGATTTTTAGTCGTGATATCAGCTTCACAAAGCGTCATCAAATCTTCAACATAATCTCCAGCGTCGAAAATTAAACGTCTAACTGCAGAATCGGTTACAATATCCTGTGCCAAAACAATCGGACGAGAGCTCATAAACACCATTTTTTGAACAAATTTCATTTTGTCATTCAGAGGCATTTTCAGACGCTTGAATAAATGAAAGACCATTTTTGCACCTACAAATTCATGGCCATGGAACGTCCAGCCAACTTTCTTACTGAACTTTTTGGTTGGTGCCTTGCCAATATCGTGAAGCAATGCAGCCCAACGAAGCCATAGATTATCGGTATGCTTAGCAATATTATCAACAACTTCCAGAGTATGATAAAAGTTATCTTTATGGCGTTGTCCTTCAATTTCATCAATACCTTTCAATGCAATAAGTTCAGGAAGAATGAAATCCAATAAACCGGTTTGCTCTAAAAGTAAAAACCCAACAGAAGGCACATCACTTTCCAATATTTTGTTCAACTCAACGACAATGCGTTCCTTGGTAATAATTTTGATACGTTCCTTGTTACTTGAAATAGCTTCAAGAGAGTTACGGTCTATAGTGAAATTGAGTTGTGTAGCAAATCTAATCGCACGTAACATGCGCAGTGGATCATCGCTATAAGTGATATCTGGATCTAGAGGTGTTCTTATGAGTTGACGTTGTAAATCTTCAATACCATTAAAAGGATCTAATAAGTTGCCATAGTTTTCGGTACTTAAATCTAAAGCCAACGCATTGATAGTAAAATCCCTTCGGTTTTGATCATCTTCAAGAGAACCATTTTCAACAATAGGATTACGACTATCTTCATTATAACTTTCCTTGCGTGCACCCACAAATTCAATTTCGACATCTTTATATTGTAACATGGCTGTACCATAAGTTTTGAATACTTTCACTTTTGGTTTATTAGGTAACAGTTTTGAAACTTGCTTAGCCAAGCCAATACCACTTCCAATCGCAACCACGTCAATGTCTTTATGTGAGCCTCTTTTTAAAATATGGTCACGAACATATCCACCTATAACATAGGCATCGACCTCCAATTCTTTGGCAGCTTTGGAAATGATCTCAAATATCTCGTGTTGTAAGGCGTCCTTGTAATTCATTGTGTTGGCAAATCTACAACATAGTACACATCTATTAAAATAATCTTTAGAGATAAAACTAATGTTTCAGAATTCTTAAAACAGAACTCAAATAATATACAATGCGGTTGATTTTATTTTGCTAAATTGCTCGTTTAAGAAGAAGTTTGCAAAGCTAGAGCAGAATTATTTCATGGATGTATTAAAATGGTTTCATAAAAAGAAGCACAAAACGGATAAAGTTTTCGTTCATATTGGTAAATGTGGAGGTTCGTCAGTACTGGATGAATTTAAGAAAAGAAACATGAAGTTTCAGGAAAAGCATGTTGCAGCATTCAAGTTCAGAAAGAAAAAGAAATATTGCATCATCATAAGAAATCCGATATCAAGATTTGTGTCTGCCTTTAACTGGCGCTATAAACTTGTGGTTGAAGATGAAGTACAGAAAGATATGTTTGAAGGAGAGCACACTCTTTTGAAAACCTATAAGAATGTCAATGATCTTGCTGAAAACATTTATGACGAAAATGGTAATTTGGTATTGGATTTTAAGAGTGATGCGTATTACATCCATCATATAAAAGAAGATATTGATTTTTACATTGGTAATTTGCTTAAAAAATGCAAAAAGAAACATATCATGGCTGTTCTCGCAACAGAAACCTTAAGTGATGACTTAGAAAGACATTTCGGTATTAGCCTTAATAGCCATTTGAAGAAAAATAAAAAGGACAAGTATTTATCGCCTTTAGCGCTTAAAAATTTGACACGCTATCTAGAAAAGGATTTTGCTTGTATTGAAAGGCTGAATACTTTGGGTTGTTTGACTTCGGAACAATACAAGCTCTTATCAAACAAAGAATTTTAGGGAAGCTAATTCATGAAATAAATAAAACGCTGAGGTTTATATATGGGACTAAAAATAGGGAAGTTATCACTATCAAGATTCATTCGAGGAATGTTAGGCGCCAGACTTATTGATCCGATAGAAGTTTATTTTTTAGTGGATGAAAACCTGATATATCCAATCATATCAAAATCTGGTTGTTCTACTGTAAAGCTCGATTTGATACGTCGATACAATCCTGAATATAACAGTAAGTTTCCAGAAATCCACCAAGTTGATCCAAAGCAAGAAACCGATGGTAAAATATTGCGATTGCGTTTTTATAATTTCAAGAAGTATCGAACATTTTGTGAAGGAAAATCTACTTGTCTGATCATTAGAAATCCTTATGAACGTATTTATTCTTGTTTTTTGGATGTTTCCAAAGGAAAAAATATCATGTATGATGATCCTTCTGGTCTAACCGATTTTTTTAAGATCAAAAGTGGCATTACGTTTCAGGATTTTATTGATAAGGTTGTAAAATTGCCTGACCACTTATGTGACAGACATTTTAGGAGTCAGTCATTTTTCCTTCAAAAAGGTGTCAAGAATCGTCTAAATAAAATTGAAATTATCCTTCTCGAAAATTACAGTGACTCCAACGAAGGTAGTACCAAGTTAAATACAAATAACAAGCAAATTCCTTCTGAAGTTCTAGAAAGCTTAAAAAACAATACGGCTTTTAAAAAACGGTTTGCTGAAGACATTCTTTTGTATGAGAGTCATAGCGAATAATCAATAACGAAGTTTCAAAAACAGACTTTCTATAGCTTTCAACACATTATTCTTGCTAACATTTCGTATAAGCTTAAAAGCTACTTGTGGATGGTTCAAGGCATACTTGATGAATATGCCGAATTGTTTTGATTTTTTATTGTTTATATGCTGATACGCTTCAATCTTATGGTTTTTGATATGCGTCTTGATCAATGCGATGCCTTCAGATTTAAATGGCGCATTTTTGTTTTTTTTGAGGTGTCTGAAGAAAGCAGATATCACTGTCATTTGAAAGTTCAGGATGTACGTACCGATTGTTAATTTGGACTCGTTGTTGTTTTCTGTAGAGTAGTAATTAGCATAGATGATTTCAATAACTTTAAGGTAGGAAGTTAGGTTGCTTAATTTGTAATTTTTTGTAATGGAATTTTGATTGCCAATATTATAATAATAAGTCACTTCAGAATTAAAAACAATGCTTTTAGCCAATCGCATGGTTTGGAAGAACCATAATTCATCCTCATGCAAAATACCATCTTTAAACGATAGGTTGTTTGAAGAAATGAAATTAGCACTGTAAAGCTTATTACAAGCAATAACACTAAAAGGCTCTTTCAATGAAAGCTCAATAAAATTCGTATTACGAAATACAGAATTTGTTTCCGAAACGTGTTCTACAGTATCAATAACATTTGTGGTTTGTCCATAGACATAGCCAACCTTGCCAATCACAATATCTATATCATGATGGTATAAATCGGTTAGGTTTTTCAGGCAATTGTCATCTATTATGTCATCAGGATCAAAAAAGTAAATACAATCACCTTTCACGTGTTGCAGTCCAGTATTTCTAGCACCCGAAAGACCTTTGTTTTGTTGTGAGACCACTTGAAATCGAGAGTCTTTTTTAGTCCATTCCTTGATTTTACTTTCCGTAGAATCTGTACTACCATCATTAACGATGATACATTCCCAATTTGTATAGGATTGGTTCAAGATACTTTGCAATCCCTTATCAACATACTGTTCTACATTGTAGCAAGGAACAACAACGCTAACCAAAGGCGATATGTCTTTTTGCTTTACGGAAGTCATTAAAAGAGACTTTTTAAGAATAGCACTACTTTGTCTATAAAAGGGATGCTTTTAAAATAGCCAGATTCATTTTTTAAAAATCCATACAATGCCATATTGTATTCTTCGGCATTTCTAATGCTTCGGATTATAGTAGTCTGAATATGGTTTTCAAAAATTGAAGTTTCGTAAACATGCAATTCTTGGTTCAATTGGATTAAGGCTTTTGATGATTCGATAGTTTGCATTAACTCTTCAGGACTTTGTTGTCGTTTTAAAGAAACAGCATTTAAATAGGAGTCTATTCGTTCATCATCTTCGCTAATCCCTAAATGTTTTAACTGACGTTTTTTAATCAGCACTTCAGATTTTCGTAAGTTTTCTTGTTTGGTCTGACTGATATTCCCAGGATGCCATCTATATCGTAATAAACTCTCAGGAATATTATGAAATTTTGTTCTCGTCAATAACTGACTCCACAATCCGTAGTCTTCTGCAGGAACATATTGATGCTCAAACCTGACATCTCCCAAAATAGATTTTTTAAACATCACTGTTGGATTCCCGATACCGCAACTGCTTAAAAATTGCACCTTAAGTTTTTCATGATCAACAGCGTGCCTTAGGATTTTTTCCTTTTTATCGCCAAATACCGTGAACCATGTTCCGCAAACACCAATTTCTGGATTGCTGTTAAAAGCGTCCATTTGTTTTTCAAATCGAGTAGGCAAAGCAATATCATCAGCATCCATTAAGGCAATAAACTCGGTTTGAGCTTTTTCAATCCCTTCGTTACGTAGGTTTGCTGGGCCAACATTTTGAGATTTATGAATGATCTCAACACGTTTGTCGTTA
This sequence comes from Psychroserpens sp. XS_ASV72, assembly GCF_041224425.1. Taxonomy (NCBI): domain Bacteria; kingdom Pseudomonadati; phylum Bacteroidota; class Flavobacteriia; order Flavobacteriales; family Flavobacteriaceae; genus Psychroserpens; species Psychroserpens sp. XS_ASV72. Next base: position 177,703 of record NZ_JBGFGL010000068.1, read on the forward strand.
CGTTTAATACGTTCAAGAATCTCAGGTGTGCTATCGGTAGAATTGTCATTTAAAACCAAAAGCTTAAAATCAGTATAGGTTTGATTTAGAATGCTTTCAATCGCTTCCTCTAAATACTTTTCTCCATTATAAACAGGCATAATAACTGTAATCTTAGGCATGTTACTTTTGGTTTTCAAAAGCAAATGTAAGTATTTCTAAAGCATTATATTTGTGAAATCAATTAAATCAAATCTTAATTTTCAAATTGATCCTTAATGAAAAAAATCCATGTTGGTTTTTTAGTCTCCTATGATTACGATTTGCTGAAAAAGGCAATTCCCTTTGTGTATCAAGATGCAGATAAAATCTATTTGGCTATTGACAAAGATCTTAAAACTTGGAAAGGTGATTCGTTTGAAATCGACTCTGGTTTTTTTGATTGGATTTCCGACTTTGACAAAGAAGATAAAATTGAAATCTATCGTGACACCTTTTTTGTGGAAGGTTTGTCCACAATGGATTGTGAGGTAAGGGAACGGTTGATGCTGTCTAATGAAATGGGAATCGATAACTGGTGTATCCAATTGGATGCTGATGAGTATTTTATCGATTTCAAGGCTTTTGTTGAAGAGCTAAAACAGAAGGAAAATTACTTAAAGCCAACTAAGAAACCAATACAAATTGCTGCTTTTTTATACAATATGTACAAGAAAGTTGATAACGGTTATTTACTCGTTGAAGAACCAACACGTGTTTTGGTAACAACCAATAAACCCGATTATAAGGTTGGCCGTAAAGCTAAACAGCAAATAGAATATACTAGACATATTGTACTTCACGAATGTCTTTCTAGAACCGAAGAAGAGTTAGAGCAAAAGCTTAAAAATTGGGGACATAATACGCAGGTAAACGACTCTTTTATGACCAAATGGAAAACAGTTAATTCTAAGAATTACAAATCGATGCAGGACTTTTTTTACATTGAACCTGAGAAGTGGAAAAACCTTATTTATATTGAAGGAAATACAATTCACGAACTTAAGGGAAACCTATTAAAGCGCAAGGATATTTTACCGTCTAAGTCGTTTGTGTTTGGGAAGAATTTTGGTCAGTGGTTCAAATACTTATTTAAGTAAATGTTTATAGACCTCTAGGTATTTCAAAGCAGTTTGGTTCCAATCGTATGAATTGGCGTGGTCAATTAAATTTTGTTTAAACATAGCTTCATCAGATTGGTATTTGTTTAAGCCTTCGGTCACGATGTTAGCCATGTATTCTGGATCAAAGTGTTCCCAATAAAAAGCATGTTGTCCACCAACTTCAGGTAGCGAACTTTTGTTGGAAAGGAAAATAGGTTTGCCAAAGGTCATGGCCTCAATTGGAGGAATTCCGAAGCCTTCCCGCAATGACGGAAAAGTAAATGCCAGACAATGTTGATAATAATAATTTTTGTCGAGTTCACTTATTTTACCAGTAACAAAAACCCTCGAATTTAAATTGAGTTCTTCAATTAATTTTTCAATGCGTTTTCCATATTCGGTTTTAGACTTTCCAGACAACACCAAACTGACTTCAGGTAAAAACTGTAGCATTTCAATCAAGGTATGGAAGTTCTTTTTTTCAAGAAATTCTCCAACAGAAAACAAAAAGGGCTGTTTTGGTAATACTTGAGGCGTATAACCTTCCGGAATGGGTTCGGGTTTTGACGGACTTCCATTATAAATTATAAATTCCTCCACATTGGGAACCTCAAAATAGTTATGTGTCATTTCCTTGGCATAGTTGGAAATATAGGTAATGGCATTAGAACGATTGAGTTTCCCCTTAAACAAGCGAATGTGTCTTTCTAAATCCTTTCCATGAGCTTCTTCCATGAAGTTCACATCATGAATTGTCAGTAAATAAGGAATGTTGTAATAAGGTTCTATTTTAGTATTCTGATTTAAGGAATGCCATAAATCATACTTTTTTTTAATTCGGAAGAGAGGCTTTCTTTGAAAGGAACGGTATTTTTTATACTTGAAATCTTTTGAAAAGGTATTAGCAAGTTCTGAAGGATCTTTACTCAGTAAGGTCAATGATATGTTTTCCTGCTTGAGGTGTTTGGCTTGATGGCTAAAAGCTTCAATGAGATGATAATTGAATTGTCCAAAACCAAAAAAGCGATTGCTAATATTGTGGGATTCCAGTAGGATTTCCTTCATTAAAAATGGATTTACCACAAAATAATTAAAAAACCATTTCAATTGCTAATAAGTCATACAATTAAACAAAATTAAATCGTAATATTGTAGTATGAATTATGTGGTCAACCCTTTATTTACGAAGGATTCTAAAACTTTAACTAATTTTATAACGCATTTTGATACCATGGGAAAACCCTTTGGTAATCAAGATCGAAATGCACTTAAGTTATTCGAGATACATGACAAGACCATAAATATAAAGTCATTTCGCATACCTAATTTGACCAATCAAATTGCTTATCGGTTTTTTAGGAAAAGTAAAGCCCAACGATCTTACGAGTATGCTAATTCTTTATTGAATTTAAATATTGGCACTCCACAACCCATAGCATATTATGAATTTAAAACGCCATTTTTATTTAAAAAAAGCTATTACATTAGTGAGCAATTAGATTGTGATTTGACCTATCGTGAATTGACTACAGATCTCAATTATCCTGATCACGAAAACATTTTAAGAGCATTCACACGTTTTACTTATGAGCTTCATGAAAAGAAGGTTCATTTTTTAGATCATTCACCAGGAAATACGTTGATAAAAAAAGTAGGAGAGGACTACCGTTTCTTTCTCGTGGATTTGAATCGAATGGAATTCAAGCCCTTGGATTTTAAGACTCGAATCAAGAACTTTTCAAGATTGACTACCCATAAATCCATGGTTGAAATCATGAGTGATGAATATGCTAAATGTTCAGGAGAATCTTATGAAAAAATAGTTGATATGATGTGGTCTGAAACTCAAGCTTTCCAAAATCGATACCACAGAAAGCGCAAGCTTAAGAACCAACTCTTATTTTGGCGTCGACGCCAATAATTTTTGAAGTGCTTTGTATCTATAAAACACACCATAAGCGTTAAGGGAACAAATGGTATAACCTTCCTTACCATCTAAAAAACCCAATCGAAACACATAGTTTGTGATAAATTTGTAAGCTGGTTTAATAACAAAATGGAACCAGTTAGGACGTTTGCCCTTTAGTAATAATTCATGGGCCTTTAAATAACCATAATGTTCAGTTTTCTTTTTATAGCTTTCATAATCGCTAAAGGAATAATGCATCATTGGATGTTTTAACAGCTTATATTCTCCTTTATAATCCAATAACTCATGAACCAATCGATCTTTATCATATTGAGCGACACCATTCCTAAATAATCTTAAAACTTTGTCGGTTTGTAAGCCGCTAAAGCGCATTATTTTATCATTGAACACAAATTGTCTGCGAATTTTAAATGCATCGGCAGTTGGTTTTGATTTAAGCGTATCTAGAATTTCTTTCTGTAAGTTTGGTGTTAAACGTTCGTCAGCATCTACAAATAAAATCCAATCACAGGTAGCTTGGGAAATGGCAAAATTACGTTGTTCTGGAAAGTTTTTGAATTTTCTTAGAAAGACCTTTACCTGAGGTATTTCAGATAATTTTTCAAAGGTGCCATCAGTACTATGGGAATCGACAACAATAATCTCATCTGCAAATGAAATAGTTTCAATAACAGCTTCTATATGGTCAATCTCATTGTAGGTAATCAGTAATGCTGATATGGTAGGTGCTGTTTCTTTCAAAATTAGAGTTGTGTTAGCGTTGTAAAAATAACTATTTTTGGTGCAATGAAAGCAATTGATATTTCAGTGTTAATAAGTACTTATAACAATCCTAAGTGGTTGCAAAAGGTATTGTGGAGTTTTGATGTACAAACTTTTACAAACTTTGAGATAATTATTGCCGATGATGGCTCAGATCACCATACAAAGGATTTAATAGAAGCCATGAAAACTGAAGTGTTTTATCCTATTCAACATGTGTGGCATGAGGATAACGGATTTCAAAAAACAATCATTCTCAATAAAGCAGTTCAGGCGAGCAAAGGCGATTATTTGGTATTTACAGATGGTGATTGTATTGTTCGACGAGATTTTCTGGAAGTCCATGCCAATAGAAGAGAACCTGGACATTTCCTGTCTGGAGGCTATTTTAAATTGCCCATGGATATAAGTGAACGTATTTCTGAAGAGGATATCAAATCGCAACGTTGTTTTGATATCCAATGGTTGAAATCGCATGGATTGAAATCGTCTTTCAAAAATAATAAGATCACTGCTCGTGGACTTAAAGAGCGATTGTTGAATGCCTTGACGCCAACGACAGCAACATGGAATGGCCATAATGCTTCCGGTTTTAAATCAGATATTTTAGCTGCCAACGGATTTGATGAGCGAATGCAATATGGAGGTGAAGATCGTGAATTGGGTGAGCGTTTATTTAATGCAGGACTAAAGGCTAAACAAATAAGATATAGTGCTATATGTTTGCACCTTGATCATGCCAGAGGCTACGTGAAACCTGAAATGATAGAAAAAAACAAAGCCATTAGAGCAGAGACAAAATCTAAGAAACGAATCAAAACACCTTTCGGAATAGATAAAACGGATTTGAATGATACAGCTGAGTAAAAATGACTATATGGCTGAAGGCTTGGCTCGAATCTGCTATTATCATCCGGAGCATAAAGGGTTGTGTATAAAAATCGGAAAGCCAGATATTGAAGAGGAGCACCTCTATAAAGAGATTAATTATTACAAAAAGATTAGTAAAAAAGACCCTTTAAAATTTGATTATCCATTCTACGCCTTCTATCATGGTACCAAAGCTACGAGTCTTGGTGAAGGCTTTATTTATGATTTGGTTAGGGATGAAACAACACAAGAGGTTTCAAAAACATTGCTCCACTATATTAGGATGAAGGATTGCCCTTTTGATGACGCTATTTTAAACTTTGGATTAGATCGCCTAAAATCGCAAATGATCAAACATAAGGTGTTTGCAAGCGACTTAAGACCACGGAATATATGTGTAAAAATATTAAGCAATAATACTATAGAGCTGGTTATTGTTGACGGAATAGGCCATCGGGATTTTTTTCCTTTTGCAGATTGGTTTGGATACTTTGCTAAAAAGAAAGTTGAGCGACGCTTCAATAAAATTCACTTGCAAACTGTCGACCAACACCGAAAATTACTCAAGCGTTTATATCCAAAATGGGTTAATTGATCTCTAGGAATCTCTTCAATGGTTTAAAGAAAAGAGTTGGCTCTATCATTTCATATAGCGTCTTGTAATTGTCCTTAAGCTCTTTTTTAGAAGATTTGTCAATTATTTCAGGATTGTAATCTTTTAAATGCACCGAAATATTCTGTTTACCATCCTCGAACATGCTCCAAGCCTCCTTGATAATCCAAGGAGAAAAAATTGTAAACGTTGGAACATTCAGAGCTTTGGCCATATTTACAGCGCCTCCTTCGTTTCCAATCAAGGCATTACAATGATAGGTTAAGGCTAAAAATTCACGAAGATTTTTTCCGAAAACATCAAAAAAGATATGAGGTCTCGTTTCAGGACTACAGAAATTATAAACGGTTTTGGCTTCATGGATTTGATTTGGAATATAGTTGAAAAGAATCTGTCCCGATGTTTGCTCAACAATAAAATCAATAACCTTCGCCATATGAGGCAGAGGGTAGGTTTTATTGTCACCACTTCCCAAGACACTAATCATGTAAAGTGGTCTTGAAATATCAATATTGTTGGTTATTAATAATTGTTTGGAAAGTTCTATTTCCTCCTCTGTTAAATAGATTTTTGGTCGTATAGGTTCTGGAACTTTTGGAACCAAAGGCGCTAACATCTGCAAGCGATTCTCAATTGCCAATCCAGCATTGGTATGTGGTTTGGAGGCTTCCTTAAAGGTATGCGTATAGTAATATTTAGTATACCATTTGTATTTTGAAATCTTGATAGCAGCTTTGGAAAACTTTGTCATTAAATTACTTGAAAACTTCGAATAGACATCAATTACGGCATCGTAATGTTCTTTTCTTATGGATTTCAAAAACGTTAAGAATTTCGCTCTATTATTTTCAATTTCAGGTGTGACAAAGATAAACTTATCAATAAACGGATTGTTCTCAACAACAGCATATGTATGAGAATTGATTACATAATGCAATTCCGATTTAGGATGTTCTCGTTTAAGCGCTTCAAATATGATGCTACTTGTAAGCACATCGCCAATCATTTTTTGTTGAATGATCAATACCTTCAAATCCTACAAATTTAAACTGCTACGTTATATTCACGTAAAGCATCGTTAAGGGAGGTCTTTTTATTGGTGCTTTCCTTACGTTTACCAATAATCAGTGCACAGGCAACATTGTAGTCACCAGACGGAAATTTTTTTGTGTAACTACCAGGTATAACTACCGATCGCTCAGGAACAACACCTGTCATCTCAACGGGCTCGTCACCTGTCACATCAATAATTTTTGTACTCATTGTCAATACCACATTAGCACCAAGAACAGCTTCCCTTTCAACCCGAACACCTTCAACTACGATAGAACGAGATCCAATAAACGCACCATCTTCAATAATGACTGGAGCCGCTTGTAAAGGTTCTAAAACACCACCAATTCCAACACCACCAGACAAATGCACATTTTTTCCAATCTGTGCACAGCTACCAACCGTTGCCCATGTATCAACCATAGTTCCTTCATCAACATAGGCTCCAATATTGACATAACTTGGCATTAATATAGTTCCAGAAGAAATGTAAGCTCCATGTCGAGCTACAGCGTTTGGTACCACGCGAATACCTTTGTCTGCATAGTCACGCTTTAAAGGGATTTTATCATGATATTCAAAGATTCCAGCTTCCAAGGTTTCCATCTTTTGAATCGGAAAATAGAGAACTACAGCTTTTTTGACCCATTCATTAACTTTCCATCCATCATTGGTAGGTTCTGCTACTCTTAATGTACCTTCATCTAAAAGATCAATAACACTTCTAATACTTTCAATAGTTACTTCGTTTTGTAAAAGGGAGCGATCGTTCCACGCATTCTCGATATTTTGCTGTAATTGTTTCATTTTATGGTAAGTTTCTACAAAGATAAACCTATAAAATTCTCCTCATAATATCTACATCATAAAATAATTTTAAAAAAGTTGTGACCAATATAAATATGCTGTGTCAAATAAATACGATTATTATGTTTCTAATGTTATCCCTAAACACGCATTAGAAAATTTTAGTAGTTAATAGCTAATTTTTAAACACCTTTCTTACTCACAGAAAGGTGTTTTTTTTTGTGACCAATTCAAAATAGTGGTGTCTAATATATAACTCATGAGCAGTTTAAATAGAGGGTAAACTAGTTTATGGATTATTAATGGTTTTTATTTTGAACTCTTCTTTAGGCAACTAAAGAAGAGTTTTTTACTTAATAGTCTTAACTTTGCATCATGGCGAGATTATTAGCTATAGATTACGGAACAAAACGAACTGGCATAGCTGTAACAGATGAGTTGCAGATTATTGCTTCTGGACTTACGACGGTTGATACAAAGGAAGTTTTTGATTTCCTTAAGGATTATACGTCAAAAGAAGATGTGGAATTGTTTATTGTCGGTGAACCTAAGCAAATGAACAATGAGGTTTCTGGAAGCGAAACGTCAATCTTAAAGTTTTTAAAAAAATTAGAGGCCATTTTTCCTGAAATTCCTATTAAACGAGTTGATGAGCGCTTTACGTCTAAAATGGCATTTCAAACCATGATAGATAGTGGACTTAAAAAGAAGCAACGGCGAAATAAAGCTTTAATTGACGAAATTAGCGCTACAATTATCTTGCAAAGTTATCTTTACAACACACCTTAATAAATGCTAAAAACTTCATTTATCGTAAAAATGATTGTATTTTTGCATCCGAAAAAATTAACAATATGATTCTACCAATTGTAGCTTATGGTGACCCTGTTTTAAGAAAGGAAGCTGAGCCTATTACTAAGGATTATCCGAATCTTGAAGCGCTTATTGAGAACATGAAGGAGACCATGTATGGTGCTTTTGGTGTGGGTTTGGCAGCGCCACAGATTGGTTTACCTATACGTTTATTTTTGGTGGATACCTCACCTTTTGCTGAGGATGATAGTTTTACTGCTGAAGAACAAAAGGAATTAGAGAATTTTAAGCGTGTATTTATCAACGCTCAAATTATTGAGGAAGAAGGTGATGAATGGGCTTTTAATGAAGGATGTTTGAGTATTCCAGATGTTAGGGAAGATGTGTTCAGGCAACCAAAAATTAAAATAGAATATCTCGATGAAAATTTTAAGTCTCATACTGAAACTTTCGATGGACTTATAGCTAGAGTGATTCAACACGAGTATGATCATATTGAGGGCATTTTATTTACTGATAAACTGTCAACTTTCAAAAAACGTTTGATCAAAGGAAAACTTTCCAATATTTCAAAAGGAAAAATAAAAGTGGATTATCGCATGCGATTTCCAGCTCAAAAAAGAAAACGATAATATATAGATTTACATATGGCTAATACAACAATAGGTTTAGACAAAATTCTTTCCATTTCAGGAAAACCTGGTTTATATAAAGTGATTACCCAAACCAGAACTGGTTTTATTGCAGAGTCATTAATTGACAAAAGAAAAGCTAATGTTAACATCCATAGTAATGTTAGTATTTTAAGTGAAATAGCAGTATATACCTTAACGGAAGAATTGCCATTGAGAGATGTGCTAAATAAGATTAAAGAGAAAGAAAACAGTCAGCCAACATCTATAAGCCATAAAGATTCCAAAGATACCTTAGAAGAATATTTCTTTGAGGTCTTACCAGATTATGATGAAGATCGTGTATATGCCAGTGATATCAAGAAAATCGTTCAGTGGTATAACTTACTTCAAAAACACGATTTACTTGGTGCTCTTCAAGAAGATGAAAGTGCGTCTTCTGAGGAAGAGGAATAAACCGTTGAAACATTGTTCATATAAAGTCTATTTTAAAACAGATTAAATTTTTTAATCGTTGTACTTTTAGACTTTAAAATTTGAACATGACTGATAAATCTGACCAGCTTAATGCTTTTGAGCGTTTGCTAATTATCATGGACGAACTTCGAGAACAGTGTCCGTGGGACAAAAAGCAAACCATTCAAACCCTTCGACATCTTACGATTGAAGAAGTCTATGAACTTGGTGATGCCATTCTCGATAATGATTTGGAAGAAGTCAAGAAGGAACTCGGTGATGTATTACTTCATATTGTATTCTATTCCAAAATTGCAAGTGAAACCAATAATTTCGATATCGCTGATGTTTGCCATACCATTTGTGATAAATTGATAGAAAGGCATCCTCACATTTATGCTGATGTAAAGGTTGAAAATGAAGAGGACGTCAAGAAAAATTGGGAACAATTAAAACTGAAAGAAGGCAAGAAAAGTGTATTGGAAGGCGTTCCCAAAAGTTTACCAGCTATGGTAAAAGCTAATAGGATACAGGATAAAGTTGCAGGTGTAGGATTTGATTGGGAAGAACCACATCAGGTTTTTGAAAAAGTGAAAGAAGAGTTGAACGAACTCCAGGAAGAGGTCAATGCTAACAATAAATCTAAAATCGAAAGTGAGTTTGGAGATGTTCTGTTTTCAATGATTAACTATGCTCGCTTTTTAAAGATTGATCCAGAAAGTGCATTGGAACGTACCAATAAAAAATTCATCAAACGCTTTCAATATTTAGAGGAAAAGTCGAAGGCCATTCAAAAACCGCTATCAGATATGTCCTTATCAGAAATGGATGTTTATTGGGAAGAAGCAAAAAAAATATAATTTTTTCCAACTCTCGTAATCCAAATCAAAAAAGTGACCGTATATAATATAGATAGAAACTTATGGATAAGTTTCATTATCATAAGTAGGTAGTCTTAATTATATAGTTAAGCGGATATGATTAAGATATAAATTTAGTTTAGTTAGGGGTAAAATCCTGTCTGTAGTTTCAGACAGGATTTTATTTATTTAAGAAGTTATTCGTCTGTAGTTTCCTCCATGGTGTGATAGACGTTCTGTACATCATCATCTTCTTCAAGTTTTTCCAGTAATTTTTCAACATCTTCAGCTTGTTCTGGAGTTAACTTTTTGGTCACTTGCGGAATGCGTTCAAATCCAGATGATATGATTTCAATGTTATGTTCTTCAAGGTAAGATTGAATGTTTCCAAAACTTTCAAAAGGCGCATAGATCATAACACTAGACACTTCGTTTCCATCCTCATCCTCATCGGTATCTTCAAAAATTTCTTCCACACCATAGTCGATAAGTTCCAATTCTAATTCTTCCAAATCTAAATCCTCTCCCTTGATCTTAAAGTTGCAAGTATGATCAAACATAAAAACTACAGATCCTGAGGTCCCTAAACTGCCATCACATTTATTGAAATAAGAACGTACATTGGCTACGGTACGAGTGTTATTATCTGTAGCAGTTTCAATAAGAATGGCAATGCCATGTTGCGCATAACCTTCAAATAACACCTCTTTATAATCACCTTGACTTTTATCGGAAGCACGTTTTATGGCACGCTCGATATTGTCTTTAGGCATGTTAACAGATTTCGCGTTTTGAATAACTGCACGCAATCTTGAATTTGAATCGGGATCTGGTCCACCTTCCTTTACAGCCATCACAATATCTTTACCTATACGCGTAAAGGCTTTGCTCATAGCTGACCAACGTTTCATTTTTCTTGCTTTTCTAAATTCAAAAGCTCTTCCCATTTTGATGTAGTTTTAGGTATTTTAATGACGCCAAAAATATTGAAATTTAATTGAAATCCCAATATAGAATAAACAAGGCGGCATGAATTAAGTTTGAAAGAATTTTAGTCTTGGACTTCCACTATGGCTTCGATAGCTTCAGCCAATTTAAAATCTTTTTCTGTCACGCCATTGGCATCATGAGTTGATAAGGAAATTTTTAAAACATTATAAACATTTGTCCAGTTTGGGTGATGGTTCAAAGCTTCGCACTCAAATGCAATTCGACTCATGGCACTAAAACAATCCTTGAAGTTGTCAAATTCAAATTCGGCATGAATGGCATTGTCATAATATTCCCAGTCTGGGAAATGCAATATTTTTTTCTCGATAAGGTCGTCAGAAAGTAATCCCATAATGTATTTGTTTGTATTAAATGTATTAAAAATTAAGCAAAAGAAAGTGTAGGAAACAATAAAAAATATATTGAATTTAATGCTTAAGAACTTATTTTTTTAAATCTTCCAAAACCTCTTCACTAGTGACTTGAAGGTGTTTTGGTAACTTGTTGAATTTTGGCAAAACAGCTAAATACCGATCTTCATTGGTAGTGTAAACCCGCTTGTAAACAACACCGTTTTTTTCGCTTATCTTACTGATAATGTTCTTCATATACTCATCATGATGCACTAAATCGATACTTCCCAAATGAAAAATCCCACATTTATTTCTGTTGATCATGTAGTGGATTTGTTGGGTCACTTTGGTATCTGTGGTTACATTCATAATGATGTTAGGAAAAACCTCAATGGCTGTTTTTTCATTGAGGTGCTGTTTGATTTCTTTTAGCCTTGGCGATTGGGAACCTAAAACCATAGGTAAGCGAACAATGGCTACTTTCTTTTTAGGAAGACGTAACAGCATGTTTTCAATTTTGATCTTAAAATGCCCATAGATGCTACTGCTCAATGTTTTGTCCATTTCATAGCTTGGATATTTACTATACGCATCAAAAACATTAGCAGATGAGAGAAATATAATTTTACAGTCATTGCTGATGAGGTATTCTGAAATGTGCTGATGAGCAATGGTCTGCGCATTGAAATCTCCACGAAGCGCAGAAATTATTATGGTAGGCTTAGTGGCTTGCAAAATTTCGTAAACATCATCTTCTTCCACATTATAAGGAAAGAAATGCTGGTTGTCAACAAACATCTTTTTGGGAATACGGTACGTCCCAAAGGTTTTAAAATAGGGACACAGCTCTTTGTAAAGGGCATTGCCAATAAAACCACTGGCACCTAAGATTAAAATTCGATGTTTGTTTTCTATCCTCTTCATAAATCGTTCAACATTTGCAGCGAGCTACCCTTTGTAGAATGGTAGTTTGACTACAGTGGCAGGAATGGCTTTTTTTCTAACCTGAATAAATATTTTACTCCCAAAATCAGAAAATATTGGCGATACATAGCCAAGTCCGATACCCTTTTTAAGAGAAGGCGACATGGTTCCAGAAGTGACTTTACCGATTTGTTTTCCGTGGGAATCTACAATATCATAACCGCGTCTTGGTATGCCTTTTTCATCCAATTCAAAAGCTACTAACTTACGCTTAAGAATATGTTTTTTCTGTTCTGAAAGATTAGTGGAATTGGTAAAATCTTTAGTGAATTTTACAATCCAACCCAATCCAGCTTCAAAAGGAGAAGTCGTATCATCTATATCATTTCCATATAAGCTGTAACCCATTTCCAAGCGAAGCGTATCCCTTGCAGCTAAACCTATTGGTTTAATTCCGTAAGGCTTGCCAGCTTCCATGACTTTGTCCCAAATTTGTTTGACCTCAGAATTTTTGCAATAGATTTCAAATCCGCCACTTCCTGTATATCCCGTAGCCGAAATAATAACGTGTTCAATTCCAGCAAAATCGCCTACTATGAAATTATAAAAACCTATTTGGTACAAATCATGCGATGATAAAATTTGCATGGCTTCAACAGCTTTGGGACCTTGAATGGCCAACAGCGAGTAATCTTCACTCAAATCACGTAATTCGGCACCTACATCATTTTTGGAGACAATCCAATTCCAATCTTTTTCAATATTACTAGCATTAACAACCAATAAATACGTTTCTTCCTTGACACGGTATACGATCAGATCATCAACAATTCCTCCAGTTTCATTAGGAATACAGCTGTATTGTGCTTTTCCTACAGTTAGTTTTGAAGCGTCATTACTGGTAATTTTTTGAACCAATTCCAGCGCATGAGGTCCTTCGATTAAAAACTCGCCCATATGTGAAACATCAAACACACCAACGGCATTTCTAACAGTTTCATGTTCTATGTTAACACCTTCATATTGAACAGGCATATTGTATCCTGCAAATGGTACCATTTTAGCGCCTAAGGCGATGTGAGTATCAGTTAAAGCTGTATTTTTCATTCGTTTCGAGTTAATCTTTAGTACTGTAGATTCTATTTTAGAATATGTGCACAAATGTATCGAAAAATATCTGTTTAGCCGTATAGTTTTGCTATAGCTTACTTGAAAGTTTTAAGGTATTTATACAATTTTAAGTCAAGGTATATTTACCAACGAAAAATAGGATTATGCTTTGATAATATCTTCAAAATCGTTGTAAAAATTTTCAAAGATGTCCATTTTCGTATTGAAGAAAACCATGACATCCTGCCAAGTGTTTTTATTGTGAATGGAAACCTTTTGCTCTAATGGAATATATATTCTCGAAACCTCTTTTCCGTTAGGTAAAATGTACTCTTCTTCAAAAATAGCCTCAGGTAAATAATCTGTTTGAAGTATCTTTTTTAGGCTGAGCAATTTTTCCCAAGTATTGATTCGGGTTTCCAAATCATCTTCAAGGTCTAAGGCTATTAAAGCCGATTTGGTATCGAAATGGAATTTAAAAGAAACGCCTTTGATTTTTGTGTTGTATAGGATCCATTTCCGTGGAAATGATTTTCCGAAGCTAATCCAGAACTGTTCACGTAATAATCGAGATTCTTCTTTACTGAACATAATTAAAACATAAAAGCAATTCCGACACCAAGAATAATTGCTATGAGTTTTGATAAATTGAACTTATGACCTTCGCCAGTTTCAAAAAGGATCGTTGTAGAAATATGGAAGAAAATTCCAATAACAATAGCATTGATATACGGAACATATTGCAACAGAATGTCGATTTCATTGGAAATGAAAGTTCCCAATGGAGTCATAATGCCAAATACGATTAGAAATAAAGCGACTTGAACTTTTGAATAGTTTGACTGGAATAAAAACAATCCTAATAAGGTGGCTATCGGAATTTTATGGATTAAGACACCATAGACCATGTCGTTGTGTTGATGTATTGGAAACCCTTCCAAAAAGCTATGCAGACATAAACTGATGAACAGTAACCAAGGAAAGGTAGTCGCTTCCTTGTGAAGATGGATATGACCATGTTCAGCACCTTTGGAAAAAAACTCCAAAACAATTTGCAATAAAATTCCAGACATGATAAGTAATCCAGTAACTTTGGTGTTAACTTCATGATATACCTCTGGAAGCAAATCGAAAAGCGTTAAGGCCATTAAAAAAGCACCACTAAACGCTAGTAATAGTTTGGTGTTTAAACTTTTGCTGTTCTTTGAAAAACGCGCAATAATCAAACCTAAAACAACAGCGTATATGGGAAATAGGAATTTGTTCATGTTTGCTTTTTTCTTATTTGAAAATCATAACCAACCGTTCAGAAGTCTTTCTGTAGAATTTATTCAATTTATAATCGCCAAAAACATCCAGTAAATGCACACCTGCAGCTTCAAAAAGATTTTCAAAATCATTTAAAGTCAAGGCTTTTACACGTTCCTTAAATTCGAAAGATTCGTTTTCATAAGTAAAATTAATTGTTTTGATAATATATCCATCAACCAATTCGCGTTTTTGATGAAATGTGATATCTTCAATGGTTTTAGTGTCTTCAGACACCAGATTTTCAATAACAAACTCAGTATTCATGAAATCGATTACCGCAAATCCAGACTCATTAAGGTTTGATTTAATTGCTTTAATGGTTTGCAGGTTGTCTTCGTCATTTTCGAAGTAACCAAAACTAGTGAACAAGTTAAAAACGGCATCAAAAGTCGTTCCCATAGGTTTGCACATGTCATGTACTTTAAAATGTAAGTTGTCGTTTTCAAACTGCTTAGCATAGGCGATGCTGTTTTCTGAAAGATCAGCACCTGTAACATCATAGCCTAATGAATTCAAATACACAGAATGCCTGCCTTTTCCACAAGCCAAATCTAAAACCTTTCCGCCTTCAGGAAGATTGAGATAAGAAGTAAGGTTGTCCATGAACAATTGCGCTTCAGAATGATCCCTATCCTTGTAGAGAATGTGATAAAAAGGTGTGTCAAACCAGGAAGCGTACCATTGTTTAGTGTCTTTACTCATATACATTTTTCTACGAAAGTAGAAACCATATTTAAATGTTCAACTAAGCCACAAAAATACTTTATTTTTGTTACCAATTAGTCTTAAGATATGGATAATAATTATAGAATGGTAGCCAAAACCTTATATGGTTTTGAAGATTTGTTAGAAAGGGAACTTATTCAGCTTGGTGCTATGCACGTAAAAAAGGGGATAAGAAATGTGAGTTTTGTGGGTGACAAAGGTTTTATGTACAAAGCAAATTTAGGGCTTCGTACTGCTATCAAAATTTTAAAGCCAATTCATAGTTTTAGGGTTAGAAATGAAAAAGATCTTTACAAACATATTTATGATATGGATTGGGATCAGTACTTAAAACCTTCTGGAAGTTTGGCGGTTGATGCGACCGTTAATTCAAAAGTATTTGCGCATTCATTATATATTGCCCAAAAGACCAAAGATGCCATAGTTGATAAATTTAGGGATGATCATGGGCAACGACCTAATGTAGATTTAAAGTTTCCAGATATTAAAATCCATGTACATATCGATAGAAACCAATGCGATGTGTCTTTGGATTCTTCAGGTGAATCATTACACAAAAGAGGCTATAAGACGGCTACTAACATAGCACCAATTAATGAAGTTCTTGCTGCAGGTTTAGTGATGCTTTCAGGTTGGGATGGTCAAACTGATTTTATGGATCCCATGTGTGGTAGCGGAACCATTTTAGTGGAAGCAGCCATGATTGCCTGTAACATTCCTCCAAACTTGATGCGAAAGGAATTTGCTTTTGAACGCTGGCAAGATTGGGATGTTGATTTATTTGAAACGATTGAAGAATCGCTCTTGAAAAAAACACGGGATTTCCACCATAAAATGATTGGTTATGACAAGTCGCCAAGTGCCATATCGAAAGCCAAAGCCAATATTAAGAATGCCCATTTAGAGGAATTCATCCACGTTCAACATGAAGACTTTTTCAAAACGCAGAAAGCAGGAGAGAATAAGCTGCACATGCTTTTCAATCCACCTTATGGTGAACGATTGGATATTGAAATGGAAACATTTTATAAAACGTTGGGAGATACACTTAAACATGGTTACCCTGGAACCGATGCTTGGTTTATTACGTCTAATTTGGAAGCGTTAAAGCATGTTGGTTTACGAACTTCAAAAAAAATAAAGCTATTCAATGCTAAGCTTGAATCCCGTTTGGTGAAATACGTCATGTATGAAGGTAGCAAAAAAGCGAGTAAACAAAACTTAGAAGATTAATAATTATCCTCTAATGTTTTTGTGTGATGCTCTATATGATGGGCTGTCCACATAAGAATTTCACGAATTGGCATTTTACCCATCAAAGGATGTGGGAGTATCAAGGAATCCAGGTTTTTATCAGAGATTTTTTTCGTCTTATACTGTAATTTTTTTGCTTCAACCTGTAATCGATCCATGAGGTATTGCTTTTCGGATAGAGGAGGAACCTTCATGTTTTGTGACGGACCAAAAGTTGTGCCAGCAGCTTTTTTTAAACGTTCTTGATAGCGCTGAACAACCTTATCATAATTGCGTACATCTCGATTGGCTTTACCAAACTTAAATCGCAACACAATTTTAGGCATGCTTAGCGCATTATTAAGAGGAACGATGCTTTGCAGAAGATGTAAAGCATGTTGTCCAGTCGTCCATTTACCTTCAGGACCTTCTGTCCATTTGTCATTGTCTTGATTGGAAAACCAAAGAAGTAAGGCGTTGTTTTTTTCCTCTATCAAGTCAGCTATGGCTTCTTTATCCATCTTATGCTTGTGTTATTAATGTAGAGGAAAAGGTATAAAATAAAAGTGAAATAATTCAGAAAAAAAATTACTCTTCATTTTCAACGACCACCTTTTTATCTTTTCGAATAATTGGTATCAAGTAGGATAAGTTGTATCCAAATCCGGCACCAAAACGACCACTATCATAAGTCCTATTGTAGCCAGGTATAAAAAGATTTTCAAAACCATCTGGTTGATCTTCACTTATGATGGCTTTAAGTTGAACGTTGAGTCCGAGAAAGAGGTTGTTAAACAATTCCGCTTTGATTCCTACAATAAGTTCTGCCCAAGTAGCAGTTAGGCCTTTAACTTCTTGCGATTCATCTGTAGAGAACTGTGTTTGCCAATATTGATTAGTATTATATATGGTATAGTTATTAAGGGTTTGACTAAACGTGCTAATACCACCTCGCAAACCAAAATAAATCATGTTTTGCATGTCCAACCAATTTTGATAGGCGTTGTAATCTATTCCAACCTTGAAATAACTACCTGTTGCAGTTACGCTCAGAAAGTCGGTTTCAATAGTTTTTTCTTCTGTACCTAATTCGCCCGCAAGATAAAGTCTTTTAGAAAACCGATAATCACCATTAATCTCAAACCCAGTATAATCATCGTCAATAAAGGTTCTCGCTATTTTACTGAGGTCAGCACCAAGTCTTAATCCGTATTTTTGCTTAAATACTAGTGTGTCTGAAGGTTTTTCAGACTCGTCTGAATTCTGTGCGAAAGACATCACAGAAAAGAGAAGCAGATAACTACTGAATAAAAAGTTTAAAATGTGTTTCTGTTTCATCTTCTACTGATTGATTATCGTTTATTGGTTGTGCCAGTACAATCCAAAGATCACTGTCGCCATTGATAATGATATTAACGTTTCTGAAAACGGTTTTGTAACCACAGGCTCTAGATACATAAACATTTTCTAGGGCATAGTTGATAGTAATGACATCTTCATTCCCGCTTACAACTCCGTCTTCATCAACTTCATAATCTCTTATAAAACTGTAACTTGTTGAGTTTTCATTTGTTTTTAAAGGGAGTTCTATACTACCAGCAGCAGCACTACCAGAGTAAGCATCAAGTGGAGCTTCGTTTCCGACACCTTGGGCTCTAAAACTCGGCACGTTCACATTGCTCTCTTGATTAGAGATGTCAAAGAATTCGATGATAAGCCTTGGCGTTGTTGGGACGTCTTCAGGACAGATATCGTCACGTTCACATGTGCTAACGCTTAAGACTAAAAAAATTAGAATAAGAGATTTAAAAAAGGTCTTAATAGTCAATTCGTCTGAATTTTTGTTCACTTAATTTTTTCTAAAAGTACAACATTTTCCACATGATGCGTTTGAGGAAACATATCTACTGCTTGTGACTTTGTTATTTGATATACATCCTTCATTAACGCTATGTCTCTTGCTTGTGTGGCACTATTACAACTCACATAAACGATCCGTTCAGGTGAAATAGCTAAAAGTTGCGCTACAACATCTTTATGCATTCCATCTCTTGGTGGATCTGTAATGACCACATCTGGTTTTCCATGTTCAGAAATGAAGCGGTCATTAAAAACAGTTTTCATATCACCAACATGAAAGTCAACGTTTTCAATTCCATTTAATTGTGCATTTTCCTTAGCAGCTGTAATGGCATCAGGAACGGCTTCAACACCTACAACATGTTTTGACTGTTTTGAAACGAATTGAGCAATAGTTCCAGTGCCAGTGTATAGGTCATACACCAATTCATCTTTGTTTAAATTGGCAAAGTCTCGGGTAATCTTATACAGTTCGTAAGCTTGATCAGAGTTGGTTTGATAAAATGACTTGGCATTGATTTTAAATTTCAGCCCTTCCATTTCCTCAAAAATATGATCTGTACCTGTATAGCAAATTACTTCTTGGTCATAAATGGTGTCATTTCCCTTCTCATTTATTACGTACTGAAGCGATGTAATCTCAGGAAAGGTTTTTGCAATGTGATCTAGAAGAAGCTCTCTTTTTTCTTTTTCTTCTCTATAAAATTGAATCACAACCATGATTTGTCCGGTAGAAGCAGTTCTGATCATCATGGTTCGCAAGAATCCCGTTTGCTGTCTTGTATTAAAGAATTCAAGTTCGTTTTCTACAGCAAATTTTTTAACCTCGTTGCGAATAGCGTTGGAAGGGTCTTCTTGAAGCCAACATTTGTTGATATCTAAAATCTTATCCCACATTCCTGGAATATGAAAACCAAGTGCATTCCTGTCTTTTAAAGTAGTATCTGAAGCAATTTCTTCTTGGGTCAACCATCTTGAATCACTAAATGAAAACTCCATTTTGTTTCTATAGAAGTATTGCTTGTTAGATCCTAAGATTGGTGTGACTTCCGGAAGTTCTAAATGTCCAATACGCTTTAAATTGTTAACGACCTCCTTTTCTTTAAACTCCAATTGATGCTTATAATCTAAATGTTGCCATTTACAACCACCACAAACACCAAAGTGTTCACATTTTGGCTCTGTTCGTTTTTCCGAAAGCGTATGGAACTTAATGGCCTTACCTTCAAAGTAGGCTTTACGTTTTTTGAAGGTTTGTACATCTACTAAATCTCCAGGAACAGCATTGGAAATAAATATCACGCGACCATCAGGAGCTTTAGCCACAGCTTTTCCCTTAGCACCAGCATCAATTACTTCAATGCTTTCAAAAATTTGCTTTTTGTTTTTTCGTCTCGGCATGCGACAAAAATAATAATCACTTCAAGAAATTAAGTCTTTTGACAATAATATCTTTCAATAATTTATTAGGAAGGCTTTTTTTGGCTATAAATGTTTAAAACACAAACAATAGTTTTAAGAAGAAATAGATATTTATTATTTTGCAAGCTCTAGGGATGATTTCTCTCCCACGCTGCTTTTTCGTGACTCTTCGAAAGAATAAAGGTACAGTAGGAATGGTTATTTTATTAATTAAAAAACAAATTTAAAATGGCTGTTTTAGACCACATTTCATCGCAGGAAGCGATGGCTTTAGAAAACAAGTATGGCGCGCAAAATTACCATCCGTTACCCGTTGTGTTGAGTAAAGGTGAAGGTGTTTTTGTTTGGGATGTTGAAGGTAAAAAGTATTATGATTTTTTATCGGCATATTCTTCTTTAAATCAAGGACACTGTCACCCAAAGATTGTCAATGCAATGGTTGAGCAAGCGCAACGATTAACATTGACCTCACGTGCATTTTACAATGATATGTTGGGGAAATATGAAAAGTATGCTACGGAATACTTTAAGTTTGATAAGATGTTACCTATGAACTCAGGTGCTGAAGCTGTTGAAACAGCTTTAAAGCTTTGTCGTAAGTGGGCTTACGAGGTCAAAGGGATCGATTTGAACAAGGCTGAAATCATCGTTTGTAAGAACAATTTCCATGGAAGAACCACAACGATCATTTCGTTTTCCAACGACCCTATCGCTAGAAAAAACTTTGGACCTTACACTGATGGTTTTGTAAAAGTTGAATATGATAATTTAAAAGCTTTAGAAGAAGTATTGGATTCAAATCCGAATATTGCCGGATTTCTAGTGGAGCCTATTCAAGGAGAAGCAGGTGTTTATGTGCCAAGCGACAATTATTTGAAAGAAGCGAAAGCATTGTGCGAAAAGTACAATGTATTGTTTATAGCTGATGAAGTGCAAACAGGAATTGCAAGAACAGGACGTTTATTGGCAAGTTGTGGAAACTGTAGTTGTCCCAATAAGGATTGTTCAGGAACACCAGAAGTAAAACCAGACGTTTTAATTTTAGGAAAAGCCCTTAGTGGTGGTTTGTATCCTGTGTCTGCTGTTCTTGCCAATAACGAAATTATGAATGTTATTCAGCCAGGAAATCATGGCAGTACGTTTGGAGGAAATCCGATTGCTGCTGCTGTTGCCATTGCCGCTCTTGAAGTCGTGAAAGAAGAAAACCTAGCTGATAATGCTTATGAATTGGGTGAATTATTCCGAAGTGAAATGAATCGTTATATCGAACATAGTTCTATTGTGAAATTGGTACGTGGTAAAGGTTTATTGAATGCCATTGTAATCAATGATGATGAAGATAGTGACACTGCTTGGAACATTTGTTTGGCATTAAGGGATAATGGACTCTTAGCAAAGCCAACCCATGGTAACATCATTCGATTTGCACCACCATTAGTGATGAATAAAGAACAATTATTGGATTGCGTGAGTATTATCACAAAAACCTTGAAACAATTCGAAGATTAAAATAACGTATTAAAATAAAAAAGCGACCAATCAAAGAAAGGTCGCTTTTTTTATATAGAGAGGTGTTACCCTGCATTTTGCATTTGATCCATGGTTTGCTGTACTTGCTCCATGTAAGCATCCCATCCTCCTAGAGAATAGATGTTGTACATTGACCATAAGAATGAAAGAGCAGCAAGCGCTAATCCAATATAGGCTATAATTTTAGCGGTATTCAACTGACTGTAATTTGAGTAAGCGGTTGGGTCTTCAGCATATAGTTTCGTGTCTTTTTTTACGAGATAAAGAGCGATCCCTGAAAAAATAAATCCGCCAATACCCATACTGCAACAACAGGCAATAAATGAAATGATTCCTAAGACTAAAGCAGTAGTTGCATTTGGTAATTTTTGTTGTACTTGATCCATAGATTTTAAAGTTAGTGGTTAATAAAAGTTTTAAGTATGAAATTTCCTAGAATAATAGCAACATTGATTATTGCTAACGGTATAATAATTTTTTGGGCAAACTTATAATTCTTGAAAAAATTCAATCCAATAAATCCAAACATAAGCATAAGCGTATAAATGGCAGGATACATATGAAATGCAGCAATAAATTCACCTTGAAAAATTAAAGATACCGAACGTTGCAAACCACAACCCATACACTCAAAACCGAGTAGTTTCTTGTTCAGGCATGGTAACATATATTCTTCAGGAAATGACATGGTTTAACATGATTTTACCCGTTAAAGGTATCAAAAAGAAACAAAAGCAAAGTGAATTTACTTATTTTTTACCACTAATTTTTTCGAAATAGAATTACCGTTTTCAGTTGAAATAACCGTTACGTAAATACCATCACTTAAGGATTTTGTTGAGAAGTGATAGATTTCTTGATTATCAAGTCCTATTTTATGGAACACTTGTTTTCCGGAAGTATCATACAATGTCACACTTCTTACGTCAAGAAGGTTCGGGTTTTTAACGGTTAGTTGCTCTTTTGAATTATCTTGGAAAACTAAGAAGTCATTTATTGAAATCTCTTCTGTAGTCAAAGTATCCTCATTAGTAAAGGTGATTTCGTATCGTTCAGAAAAAGCACCGCTTTCAAGATTGAAATTAGAATCTTGATATCTTAAGTCTGTATAAGTATTATTGACTTTATCGTGCAAATAAATTGGTTGGTCATCTGCAAAATTTTGAATATCGTGTATTCTTACTCTTAAACTCATTTGTTCATCTAAGTTTATAACCAAAGGAATCCTCAGATCCGTGTTGAAATCAAATGCCTGAATCACATAAGGAACATTGTCTAAAACCCAATATGCATCAGAAGCTGGACCTTCTGGACTACGACCTTCCAATCCGTAATCAAATCCATCAGTTGCAGTACTGTGGAAATTCATCAAGAGCTCTCTTGTGTAAAGATCGTTAAAGTCGACATAAATTCTAAAACGCTTGTAGTCGTCAGGAATAGAATTGCTGTATTCATCATCAGAAGTATTTGAGTCGGCTTCAGAGGTTCTAAAAAATTCGCTATCCGTATCAGCTTCTTTGTAAAATTCACGCATGGCATTAGTCGTTCTTACAGTTCCATTGGTAGTTCCAGAAACCATAAATCCTTGTCCGATAGGAATATAACGTCTAACTTGTTTGGTTGTCGGACTTATAGTGCCAGGTAAAGCAGTTGGTGTGCCATCTTGAAGATATGTCAAGAAGGTGGCTTTTGTAAACGATTCTACTGTTCCAGCAGCATTGATAGTGTAAGTAGCATAACCACCAACATAATCGGCTATATAATGTGAACTAGCTCCAGGTTGTTGCTCCCAGAAATAAAGTGTCCCATTAATGTTACTTGAGTTTTGTGTATCATGAATAAAGTCCGCTGCATCTAGAGCAGAAGGGTACGGATTTCCAACCAAAGTCCATTGATCAACGCCACCAACTGGAGCAGCAACTGTATTGGTAATCGTTCCGTTATTAGGTTTGCCTCTAAAATCATATTGTTGACTTCCAAAAACTCCAGTACCAACACCTTTCATGGTAAAACCTAATCCAGGGTTTATATTTCCTGATTCTCCATTGTAAACCCATTCACTATACTCATCACTAGCAATAAAGGTAAATAACCATCTATTGGAAATGGTCAATGGTCCTGTAGAACTATTATAACCAGCTGTAAAAGCTACATCTGTACTTGATATTAAGCCAGTAGTTTCATCAATTAGATTAACTGTAAAATCATCATTTCCGTTAGATGCAGAACCAGCACCAATTGGAGAGCACCAATAATTATAGGCATATTGATTAACAGTTCCTTCTTGAAACACACTTAATTCACCGAAGCCACTATTTCCAGTTGTGCCTGTTCCTTGAAGTAATTGGGCATCATTTCTTAGGTAGATATTTCCAGAGTTCTGGATATTGACATCGTCGGTGACAAATAAAGGTGCCACATTTGGATCACTGGTAAAACCTGTTCCATCGACAAAAACAAAGCTACCATTACTAACAAATAAGTCAGATTGAGCATTTGTAAAGTTGAAGAAGGCAATTAATGAAAATAAAGGTAAGAGATGTTTCATAACAACGGATTTCTGCTAAGGTATTGATTATTATAGTCTTTAATTGAAATTCATAAATTTTTTATCAACTAAATTATAACCATAAATAATTTATTGGTTTATGTACAATAGCCTTTAGATGTTGTGGGAAAACAGTTGTAAATTAAAAAATAAGCACTTGAATATATGATTTAAAAGTGTAATTTCGATAAGTCGTATTATTTTACCGTTAAACTTATACTATGTCAAAGAAAATCAATTATTTATTAATTCTAATTGGTGCCATTGTAGCGATTTACGCTCAGGCTGGTGAAGATCAAAACCAAATTATTCTTATTGCTGGAATAGTGGTCTTAATGATGGGAATTTATAGAATTTCCAAAAACATACCAAGCAAGCACAATCAGGAGGATGATCACGATAATTTGCCAGATTCATGAAATTTAAAAAAGGAGATAAGGTTTCGGTTTTAGATGAGGATATTTCCGGAACTGTAGTTGATGTGGAAGCTGATACAATAGCTGTGGAGTCTTCGGATGGTTTTGTTTTACAGTTCCGTTCTAACGAATTAGTCAAAGAAAGTAGGTTGTCTTCTGAACAGCTTAACATAAGAAAGATCAAAGACGTTATACAAGAAAAGGAACAGTCAAGAAAAAAACCTGTCAATAATAGAAAAACCAAAGATCGTTCGAAACCTGCAATGGAAGTTGACTTACATATCCATAAGCTCACAGACCATGAGCATCGTATGACGAGTCATGATAAATTGACCTTACAAGTTGATACGGCAAAACGTCAATTAGAGTTCGCAATGCGTAAACATATTCAGAAAATCGTCTTTATACACGGCGTTGGTGAAGGTGTGCTAAAAATGGAACTGGAAACCCTTTTTAGACGCTATGATAATGTAAAATTTTATGATGCCGATCTTCAAAAGTACGGATTTGGAGCAACGGAAGTATATATTTATCAAAATGTGAGGCCTTAATTAAAGACCGCATTTCCTGGTCGCGTAGTTGATAGTAAACTTTGATTGTTGCTGCTAGGCGCTAAAGTTCCGAAGTCTAAATTCTGTTGCGTAATTGATGGTAATAAAATATTGGTTAAAAGTGCTTTAACCACATAATCTTGTTGAATCACATGGTTTCTAAATGCTGTAGCTGGAACCGTAATTGTAACATTTGGATTCAAATAATCGGCAACTAATGAATTGATTTCAGTAAAATCATTGGTTGGATTGTTGTCTGCATTGATATTTTCTTCATCTCTTGTGAGAACACCATCACCATCATCATCTGTATCTAAATAATCAGGAATGGTATCACCATCAGAATCCATTGGGTTTGTAAGCGGATTATCATCACCATCCAAGTTATCTGTATCTAATTCATTAATGGTTAAGACGTTGTCGCCATCATCATCGACATCTAAATAGTTAGGAATTCCATCATTATCTGTGTCATCATCCTCCAAATCACCGTTTTGATTGATGTCTTCATCTTCTCTTTGGATACCATCTTCGTCATCTTCAACAAGTTCGGTAAATATGGTAACTTGACCAGAAATACTGGTTTCGTCTTTGTCTATCTGAAGGTTAGCAGGTGGAATGTCATTGCAGAAAAAATTTGCCATTGGTGTTCTGCCGTAAGACCTGTAGTTGAATTTATTGGTTCCTCCTAACGAAAATGATTCCTCGTAGGTATTGGTGTCGTCTACATCAAGAATATCTTCAAGGGTTAATGATGGAATTTGTATCGATAAGGTTTCATTGGTGCTTTCATTGATTTTATAAAAAACCAAACTATTATTACCACATTGGGAAAAGGTATCTCCAAAATCGAGAGTGACTTCAAAAATATCACCATCATCACAAGTTGTAAACAATAAGCCTAAGCAGAAGAGAGATATTAATTTTCGCATCATTGAAATCTATAAAAAACAAAAATAGAGATTTGAAATTTTTAAACTATAGGATTAACAAAATATTTTGAGCATAATTGAGGTGTTTTTTTTACCAGCTTATTGTTGCATCTTTGCACTTGAGATTGTATTCCATGAAAAGAGTTTACTTAGACAATGCTGCTACAACACCACTTAGAAAAGAGGTGGCTACACGCATGCTTGAAATTTTAAATTACAACTTCGGAAACCCTTCATCAACACATAGTTACGGAAGAGAATCTAAAGCTTTAGTTGAAAATTGTAGAAAAAAAATAGCGACCTTTTTTAAAGTAAAATCAAGTGAAATCGTGTTTACATCAGGTGGCACTGAAGCTGATAATTTAATCTTACGTAGTGCTGTGAGAGATTTAGGGGTTGAAGAAATTATTACATCAAAAATAGAACATCATGCAGTACTTCATACTGTCGAATCTCTACAAGATGAATTTGAGATTTCAGTGAAATTTGTTGATTTAAACAGTGATGGTCATGTCAATTTAAAACATTTAGAGCAACTTCTAAATACTGACAAAAAGCAGTTGCTGACTTTGATGCATGTAAATAATGAAATAGGGAATAAGCTTGATATCCTTAAAGTTGCTAAAATGTGTAAATCGCACAATGCTCTTTTTCATAGTGATACAGTGCAGTCTGTTGGGCATTACCATTTAGACCTAACTGAAATCCCCATAGATTTCATAGTGGCAAGCGCTCACAAATTTCACGGTCCGAAAGGAGTTGGATTCGCATTTATACGTAAAGACTCTGGAATTAAAGCCTCAGTTTTTGGAGGTGAACAGGAGCGTGGCTATAGAGCTGGTACAGAGGCAATACACAATATTGTTGGAATGACTGAAGCGCTTCAGATAGCTTATGATAATCTTGATAAAGAAAGCCTATATATTCAAGAATTAAAAGCCTACTTTATTGAAGGTTTAAAAACAATTTTTACGAAGGCAGAATTCAATGGTGCTTGCGAAAATTCAGATGATAGCACGTATACGTTAATAAATGTTCGTTTGCCAATTGCTTCAGAAAAAGCCTCCATGTTACAATTTCAATTAGATTTAAAAGGTGTGGCATGTTCAAGAGGCAGTGCTTGTCAAAGTGGAAGCCACCAAAACTCACACGTGCTTACCGAGATTTTGAATGAAGAGGACTTGAGTGATCCTTCGATACGTTTCTCATTCAGTATTTTCAATACCAAAGAAGATATTGATTATGCCTTAGGCGTTTTAAGGGAAATTGCCAAAGATTAAAATCTAGTACTGACTCGAATATTAAAAACCCTAGGTGTTAAGTAATTTGGAATGGCGTATTGACGCTTGCTATAAACATCTCTTACCCAAGTATTGGTAATTGAGTTTTGAGCGTTAAAGATGTTGAAAATCTCAAACCCAACCGATAATTCCTTGAAACGTTGTTTCCATCTTTTCGTATACGTTTTATTTGGGTCTACCAAAAGATAGGATATACCAACATCAGCACGCTTGTAATCTGGCAAACGGTTTTGAAAGACATAAGGGTCAGCGTAACTTGGTGAGCCACCAGGAACTCCTGTGTTGTACACTAAATTAAGATACATCTTCAGGTCTGGCAGATTAGGCATGTAATCTTGAAACAGGGCTCCAAACTTTAACCGTTGATCGGTTGGTCTTGAAATGTAGCCTCTATCATCAATATTTTCTTCAGTTTTAAGAAAACCGAAACTAAACCAACTTTCAGTTCCGGCAATAAATTCACCGTTTAAGCGCATGTCTAAACCTAAAGCATAAGCTTCGGCATTATTCTTGGCTCTGTAGCGAATCCGAACGTTTTCCAACGTATAAGGGTTGACATCTGTCAATTTTTTGTAATAGGCTTCTGTAACCAATTTGAATGGTCGATCCCACATTTTGAAGCTGTATTCGTGGCCTAACACAACATGAAACGATTTTTGCGCTTTAACATCTGGTTGCACCACACCTGATGAATCCCTTAGCTCTCTGTAAAAAGGAGGCTGATAATACAATCCGGCAGCAGCTCTAAAAAGCATGTCTTTTTCCCAATCTGGTTTGATGGCGAACTGGGCTCTCGGACTAAACACGGTTTGTGTTGAACTGGTAATACCGTCTTGATTTGGGACTTCGCTATTGACAGTCCAATTATGAACACGTACACCAGCATTATAGAATACTTCATTGTTTCCAAGAGTTGAGCGTTTGCTCCATTGCAGATAAGCTTGTAAACGGTCTATTTGAACTTCATTGGTCGCTCTTACATTTTCGAAAGCAACCAAAGGTCCTTCAAAAGGTTCGTAAGGCTGTTCGTTTGGTACATCGAATATTGGCGGACGAACAGAGAAACCAGCACTGTCAATTACTTCCCATTCAACTAAGCGATCTCTAATGTCTTCATGAGTATATTTCAAAGACCATTCAAAATTACTTTCCTCATCAATGTCGTAATTTCCTTTATGCTCTACATTAACAATTAAAGCATCTAAATCATTTCTTGCATGCGTAAGTTGAGAGCCAATGCCTTCACTGAACTCAACCTCACCCAAGTTCTCATCTCCAATATTGCTGTTCACTTCACCTAAACGGTATTGACCTAAAATATCAAAATACTCTTCCTCTGTAGTGTGATATGCAGAACCAATCAATTTGAGCGTCAAATCGTCATTAACAAAGTAATTGGCTTTAAAGGCACCAAAAGAGGTAATGTATTGGTCTTTTTCTTGTCCTTCATAAAACACTAAAAGAGCAACAGGCTCGTCGATAGTTCCGAAATTTGTCTGTCTGTTTTGAGGCTGAAAATCGTATTTGTTCACTGAAATGTTTCCTAGAAAATTCAAATGGAATTTATCTGAAAACTTATAGGTCAAATAAGTCTGCGCGTCAGCAAAAACAGGAACCACATTGGTTTCTGTTTCAAGGGAGTTGATGAACAAACTATTGTCTCTATAACGTAAACCTACAATTCCAGAAAATTTTGAATCCTTGCTAACTGTTTCCGCAGCGATACTTCCACCTAAAAGACTGGCATCAACGCTCAAACCAAATTTTATCGGAGTTTTATATGTAATGTCTAATACCGACGACAATTTATCGCCATACTTAGCTTGAAAGCCACCAGCGGAAAAATCAACATTCTGAACCAAATCTGTATTGACAAAACTCAAGCCTTCCTGTTGTCCAGAACGAATTAAAAACGGTCTGTAAACTTCAATTTCATTGACATACACTAAGTTTTCATCGAAGTTACCACCACGAACGGAGTATTGGGTACTCAACTCATTAGACACATTAACACCAGGTAGTGTTTTCAAAATATTTTCAACACCAGGTTGTGCGCCTTTTATAGTTCGTAAAATGGCTGGAGGAACAGAAACAACTCCTTCAACAGATTGCTTGGTGTTGCTGTTAATGACTACTGTAGCAATTTGTTCGACCTCAATTTTCATAACGGGATTGAACTCGATGACTTCACCATTTTTTAAATTGAAGGTAGCTTCAATACGTTTATGGGATAAATGTGTAAAGACAATCGTGATGTCTTCATTTGCAGGTATTTTCAATTCATAAAATCCGTTTTCGTTTGATGTTGTTCCTCGTTCGCCAGCTTTGATGTTGACATTGTAAATAGGAAGGTCACCATCGTCTAAAATGACACCTTTAACAGTTGCTGATTGAGTAAAGCCAATACAAGGCAAGAGAACAAATAAAAACAGGAATTGAATATTGATTTTCAAAAGACTTCTATTATTTTCTAAAAAACGTTGCCTCAAATGTAGAACTATTTCCAATATTATCTATAACAATTACTTTCAAATTGTTTTCAGTATCTGAAATCACATTGTCATTAAAGTTATAGGTCAAGGTGTTTTTTTTGTAATCATACTCCATTAAGATCCATTTGCCATTAATGGTCGCACGATAATTTGCAATACCTGACAAGTCATCGTCTATTTTCAACTGAAGGTCTTCTGCTTTGCTCATCCATTTCCCATCTTGGAAATTAACAGGCGTAATGGTTGGGTTTTCAGTATCTGTCGCAAGTACAAAAGTTCCTAAAGATTTAGTTCTTGCCGTTAGCACATCACCTTGGCGTGAGGTATTGATGTATCCAGGACGTTGATAATAGCCGTAAAGTTTAGCAATAAAAAGCTTGTTCTTGTCCTCTTCTGAATAGTTTTCGATGTTGTAGCTGATGGTGAAATTTTTCAATAATGGCACAACATCTTCATGAAGTTTCAAAGTATCGCTTTTAACAGCAAAATCAATATGAAAATCATCGTAAAAGGTATCACTTGGAAAATACACCGAAACATTGTTTTTCTCTAAACGTAGAGGCTCATGAGCTTGTACATAATAGGCAGGTTTTACTTCGGGAACTTCGAGTTTTTCTTTGGTCTTTCTACCATTTATTGGAATAGAAACCCAGCTTTCATTACCTTCAAAGTCACGAATCCGAATTTTATACACCGAAGCAGTACTGTCTTCAACGGTAATATAGCCATCGTCAATTACATCTTTTAGCATGCTTAAGGTGTTGCCTGGTTGAACAAATAGCTTTTGAATTCGTGTCTTTTCGGTTTTGAACATTTCAAAATCGATGTAACGGTTAAGGTGTTTGCTTTCATCAAAACTGAAACGCTTGAAATCCATTTCAAAATTTTTGTTGCCGTTGTAAAAGGTTTGGATATTACTAACGCCATTCCTATTGTAAGCAAAATCTAGCTGGTCATTTGAAATCACACCAAAACCAATGCTGCCATAAGCTTCTATAGGCTCGACACTATAATCTCCATTTTTATTGGGAATCAATCGTAGTTCGTTTCGCTTTTTTACATCATTTACATGTGAACGTCGATCTTTAGGGTACGCATAAATGCCTCTAACTGTTGGTCGTTTGGAATCTTTAATTTGAATTCCGAAAAGCATTGGATTGATTGGTCGTTCAGCATTGTCACGAATTTCAAAATGAAGATGTGGTCCACCAGAACTTCCTGAATTTCCAGAGAAGGCAACAATCTCATCGCTACTTATTGGAAGCTCATCAGGAGTAGGGAAGACCTCAATTTCGTAACTTTCTTTTTTGTATTGCAGTGCCTTTATATACGCTTCTATTTTTGGTGCAAACTTTTCCAAATGTGCATAAACTGACACATAGCCATTAGGATGTGTGATGTATAGTGCTTTTCCGTATCCAAAGTGTGAAATTTTTATCCGACTCACATAGCCTTCAGCGGCTGCATACACATTCAGCCCAGTTCGTTGTTGGGTTTTGATATCCAGACCCGAATGGAAATGATTAGATCGTAATTCTGCAAAAGTTCCCGATAAGATTAGGTTGATGTCTAATGGACTTCTGAAATAATCTTGTGGATATGGGTTTTGGGCATATCCAAATAAAGACAACAAAAAGAGGGCAAGGAAATATCGCATGCAATAATCGTATGTTTAGGTTATAACGTGAAATTATAAATTTATTTTTAAATATAGAAAATATTCTATAATAATATTGATTTTTTAATCTGTTTCAAAAATATAAAATGAGCAGAGAATCTTTTTTGAATTTAAAAAATCTTTTGAACCCTTTATAAACACTTACTTTGATTATGCTTTAAAAATTTAATACCAAAACTATTGTTAATTTTGATTAGGTATGTTAACTTTGTTACGTTAGTATTGAAATTTGTAAATGAGTAAGATTGAAGATATTGTAGATTCTTTAGAGAACAAAATCAGTAAAGTCTTGCATAAACATGAAGTGTTAAAGCAGACGAATCACAAACTTTCTGAAGAATTGGCAAGTCTACAGCAAAAGCATATTCAACAACAAGAGGAAATAAGTACTTGGGTTGAAAAATACGAAGCTCTAAAAATGGCAAATTCATTACTTGGCAGTGACGAAAATAATAGAGAAACTAAGCTTAAAATAAACACATTAATCAGAGATATTGACCATTGCATTGCACAATTATCTGAATGAATGTAACAAGATTTAATGGCAGAAAAGCTTAAAATAAAGCTATCAATAGCTAACAGAGTATATCCTTTAACCATAGCGCCAGATCAGGAAGAAGGGTTGCGAAAGGCAGCTAAAAAAATTGAAGCCATGATAAGCCAGTTTGAACAAAACTATTCCGTTAGAGATAAACAAGATGTTTTAGCCATGTGTGCTTTGCAGTTTGCCTCTCAAGTGGAACAGAAAAAAATAGATAAAGCCGAAGTAAGTGTTGAAGTCGAATCGAAGCTAGATGCCTTGAACCAACTTTTACACGAGCATTTAAGCGCTTAACGTTCTTTTAAATACAATATTAGGTTACTGCCTACATTAGTTAATTTTTTGATAAACTCAACGTTAATTCTTTAAAAAGGGTGAGTCTAAGCTGTAAAATCGAGCTGCCTTTGAGCAGATTTTTGATCAGTTTGTTAGCCCTAAACTTGTTTTTAAGGAGTTTAATACAAAACATATAACCGATGTAGGCTTTTTTTTTAACAATGATAGGTGTTGTTGTTAAGTAATTTCCATGTAAAATGGAAGCATTGATACTGTTATCAAGAATATAAAAACTAACTAGAAAATGGAAACAAATACAATTTTGTTAATTGTCGGTGGTGTAGTATTAGGAGTAATATTGGGATATATTATTGCAAAATCTATAGAAAAAAGTAATGCGTCAAAAATAATAAAGGATGCTAAAAACGAAGCAAAATCCTTGATAAAGGACGCTACTAGTGAAGGTGAATCCATCAAGAAAGATAAAATACTTCAGGCTAAGGAAAAGTTTATCGAACTCAAGTCTGAGCATGAAAAAGTAATTTTATCCAGGGATAAAAAAATTGCAGAGGCTGAAAAGCGAACGCGTGATAAAGAATCACAAATATCAAGTGAATTGGCAAAAGCCAAAAAATCCAATCAAAGTCTTGAAGACAAAATCAAGGATTACAACTTTCGTCTGGAGTTCTTGGAAAAGAAAAAGGAAGAGGTTGAAAAGGCTCATAAAAGCCAGATCAAACAATTAGAGGTTATTTCTGGACTTTCCGCTGAAGATGCCAAAGCACAGCTTATCGAATCTTTGAAAAGTGAGGCCAAAACCGATGCCATGAGTTATCTGCAAGATACCATGGAAGAGGCTAAGCTGACGGCTCAACAAGAGGCTAAAAAAATCATCATTAATACAATCCAGCGCATTGGCACCGAAGAAGCCATTGATAATTGTGTTTCTGTATTTAATATAGAATCTGACGATGTTAAAGGTAGAATCATAGGTCGTGAAGGTCGAAATATCAGAGCTATTGAAGCAGCTACTGGTGTTGAAATTATTGTTGATGACACACCTGAGGCAATCATCTTGTCTTGTTTTGATTCTGTGCGACGGGAAATCGCACGTTTGTCTTTACATAAATTAGTGACAGATGGTCGTATCCATCCTGCGCGAATAGAAGAAATCGTAAAGAAAACCCAAAAGCAAATAGAACAAGAAATCATTGAGGTTGGTAAGCGTACGGTTATCGACTTAGGAATTCATGGATTGCATCCAGAATTAATTAAGTTGGTTGGTCGTATGAAATACCGTTCGTCTTACGGACAAAATTTATTGCAACACTCACGTGAAGTAGCAAAACTTTGTGGTGTCATGGCTGCTGAATTAGGTCTAAACCCTAAATTGGCGAAACGAGCAGGTTTATTACATGATATTGGTAAAGTGCCATCATCTGAAGCTGATATGGAAACGCCTCACGCGATTTTAGGAATGCAGTGGGCTGAAAAGCATGGTGAAAAACCAGAAGTTTGTAATGCTATTGGAGCGCATCATGATGAAATAGAAATGACGACATTGTTATCACCTATAGTTCAAGTGTGTGATGCTATTTCTGGAGCACGACCAGGAGCTAGACGTCAGGTACTAGATTCTTATATCCAACGTTTAAAGGATCTTGAGGATGTGGCTTTCGGATTCAGTGGAGTTAATAAAGCCTATGCTATCCAAGCTGGTAGAGAATTAAGGGTTATGGTAGAAAGTGAAAAAGTGTCAGACGACCAAGCAGCAAACTTGTCTTTTGAAATTTCCCAGAAAATCCAAACAGACATGACCTATCCAGGTCAGGTTAAAGTGACCGTTATTCGTGAAACTAGAGCTGTAAACATAGCCAAATAAAACACGTAAACTAAATAGTAAAAGCGCTCTAAAAGAGCGCTTTTTGTTTTGAGATAGGATGTGTAAATGTTCCGATTTAAACAAGATATTTTCAAATGAATCAACTACCTAAAAGTTTCATTTTCAAAATTTGGTGTTGTTAATTTATATTCCCTAAAGGGTTTTTATCTATAAACTAAATTAAAAAGAAGGTTCCATTTTGGAAGTACTTCATTAAGTAATCATCTAAAACAATTGAAAAAGTCAGGTTCTTGGATGGTGTTTTAGGAGCACTTCTTTTAAATGAGAGCGATCAACGTGCATATAAATCTCAGTTGTGGTGATACTTTCATGACCAAGCATCAACTGAATAGCTCTTAAGTCGGCTCCATTTTCCAATAAATGGGAAGCAAAGGAATGCCTAAAAGTATGAGGAGATATCGTTTTATTAAGATTAATGGCTTTTGCAAGTTGCTTAATAATGGTGAAAATCATCGCTCTAGTAAGCTGTTGGCCTCTATGGTTCAAAAATAAAGTGTCTTTAAATGTTTCAGCGATGTCTATTTTGGCGCGTTCTGTCATCCAAATATTTATATACTTTTGGGTATTTGGTCCAATGGGCACAAAGCGTTCTTTATTGCCTTTACCTGTAACTTTCACAAACCCTTCCTCAAAAAACAGATCAGAGAGTTTTAAATTGATCAACTCGCTTACTCGAAGTCCACAACTATATAAAGTTTCCAGAATAGCACGATTGCGCTCACCTATATATATATTGTTGTAGCATTTTGTTAAATCGATTGCTGAAATCAGGCGATCAATATCTGAAATGCTAAGGGTATCTGGTAGTTTACGTCCAATTTTAGGGGACTCAATATGATCTAAAGGATTTGTGGTTCTATAATCTTCAAAAACCAGATAGGAAAAAAAACTACGTAAACCAGAGATTAATCTTGATTGGGATCGAGCATTGATATGTTTTGATGCATCGTATATAAACTCTTGAATGGTATCTTTATTAATACTTAAAGGGGAGATGTCAATACTTTTATCGTCAAGGTAGGAGACTAGTTTCTCAACATCTTTTGAATAATTGATAATTGAGTTTTGGGCCAGTCCACGCTCTATCTTTAGATAGTGCTCATAATCTTTAATTGCATTTATCCATTTCATAATGACCCAAAATCGATGTTTTGTGGGCATTAAAAGTAGGGTTTTACAATGAAATCCATACGCTATTTGTCGTATTTTTTGAAAAATTTGTTAATAAACGTAATTTTAAAATATTGATTATCAATAATTTAATTATTCATGTTGACAAAATTGTTAATAAGTAGCAAAATAATGTTCGTTAATTGAAAAAAAAGTATTTAGTTTGTACTAATCAATTTTAAAAACTTAAAAATTATGAAAAAATTAATGTTATTTGCTGTTGTTGCAGTATTTGGCTTATTTAATGTTAATGCACAAGAAACTTCATTTGGTGTGTTAGGTGGATTGTCGATTCATTCTGCTAAAGCGGAATCTGGAGGTTTTAGTGCGACTACTTCTGAAACTGGTTTCCACATTGGTGGTTTCGCTCAAATTGGAATTTCTGAGGAATTTAGCGTACAACCAGAATTGACTTATTCAATTGCAGGTGATCTTGCTATGTTCTCTTTGAACGCAATTGCTAAGTACAATGTTTCTGAAGAATTTAACATTCAATTAGGTCCTCAAGTTGGACTTGTTGGTGGAGATTTAGGTGATGCATTAGATGCTACTGATGACACAACTAAAATGAACCTTCAATTAGCTGCTGGTGTTGGTTACGACATCAACGAAGATATCTTTGTGCAAGCTAGATATGGTTTCCAATTAAACGATCATTACACTGGTGACGGTGATGCTAGCTGGAAGATTAACACACTTAGTGTAGGTGTAGGATATAAGTTCTAAAAATGTATTTTTTACATAAATAGGGTAAAGGGAAGCCATTTGATGGCCTCCCTTTATTGTTTTAATAAACTAAATAAACGATAAAGAGACTGTACATAAATTTATATTACGTCTCATTTTTTTAACTTAATCAAATATATTATGAAAAAACTATTACTTTTCGCTGCAGTAGCAGTATTCGGATTAACTAGCGTTGTCGCTCAAGATGGTGATGACGGAAATGGAAATGACAAGTTCACTGGCGGTTATGAGCAAGGTGATATAATCCTTAGTGGTGCAGTTGGTTTTTCATCTACCTCTCAAGATGATAACTCAAGCAGTGCTTTTACTATTATGCCAAGTGTGCTTTACATGTTCAACCCAAATTGGTCGGTTGGAGCTTCTGTAGGTTATATGTCTAATAAAGCTGAATCTGGTGATGTTGATACTATTGACAACAATACAATATCTTTATTAGGACATGCAACTTACTATTTTAATCCTGAGCATAGATTTGTGCCATGGGTAGGTGCAGGTGCAGGTTATGAGACGACTAGTTATAACTTGGAATCAGACGATTACAAAGTGAATGGATTTACAGTAGGTGCATTTGCTGGAGCTACTTTCTGGATGAGTGATTGTTTTGCAATTTTTGCTCAAATGGGTATTCTTTCATATTCAAGTTTAAAGCCTGATTTTGATGGTGCTGAATCAATTAATTCTTTTGGTTTGAACGTTGATTTCAAGGAGCTTTCAATCGGAGCTAAGTTCAGATTGTAATTATCAAAATATCTATATTTTAAAAGCAGCCATAAGGCTGCTTTTTTTATTGTTAAAAATAATGACTGTATATACTTTAAATATATATTTGCAGCCTCAACAAACAATTTTAATTAATGAAAAAACTCAATTATTTTTTAGTTCTCTTCCTAATGGTTTCTTTAGGAATACATGCTCAAGAAGATGACGTACCATCTACCACAACAGATTTTGGTTTAAAGGCTGGTTACACTTCTTTGTCTTTAAAGGTTTCAGTAGATGGAGAATCTGCCTCTGATAATGTTTCAGGATTTTATGTTGGTGCGTTTGCAGAATTACACATATCAGAAACGTTTAGTCTTCAGCCTGAACTATACTATTCCACTTACTATGATTCTGGGGAAAATACAAGTGTCCTAAACGTACCGATTATGGCAAAGTACTATGTAGATGAAAGGTTTGCCATCTTTGCAGGTCCGCAATTTGATTATCTTCTAGAAAAAGAAGCTTCTGAAGGGATTGAACGATTCGGTATTGCTTTGGCTGCTGGGTTGGCTTTTGATGTTACAGATCAGGTTCTTATTGATTTGAGATATGCTTTTGGTCTTACAAACAGACTTGATGCTGAATTACCAGGTTTAGAACAATTTGATGTGAAAACCTATTTCAATTATTTGCATATTGGTTTGGGATACCGATTTTAAGAACTGAACTCACAATATTTTATCGAAACCGAAGTCGACACTTCGGTTTTTTTTTATCTTTATCTTATGAAGAAATTAATCATCATAAACGGACCAAACATTAACCTCTTGGGAAAACGCG
Organism: Psychroserpens sp. XS_ASV72; assembly: GCF_041224425.1. Lineage (NCBI taxonomy): Bacteria > Pseudomonadati > Bacteroidota > Flavobacteriia > Flavobacteriales > Flavobacteriaceae > Psychroserpens > Psychroserpens sp. XS_ASV72. The sequence continues at coordinate 215,176 of NZ_JBGFGL010000068.1, forward strand.
AAACCCATATTTATGGCGATTTATCTTTTACCGATTTTTTTGCTTCCATTTCAGAAAAATATTCAAATGTAAAACTTGAACATTTCCAATCAAATATAGAAGGAGAATTGATTGATAAGCTTCAGGAAGTGGGCTATAGCTATGATGGCATTATCCTTAATGCAGCAGCTTATACGCACACCTCAGTTGGTATTGGAGATGCGATAAAGGCTATTGACACACCTGTAGTAGAAGTGCATATTTCCAATACGTTTTCGAGAGAGGACTTTAGACATCAATCCTATATTTCTCCTAATGCCAAAGGGATTGTAATTGGTTTCGGACTTCAAAGTTATGAGTTGGCTATTCAGAGTTTTTTGGAAGATTAATGCATAAATTATGAAATCTATAATCATCGTATTGTTCCTTAGCGTTTTTGGGCTCTACACTCATTCTCAAACCAATGCTGATTTTGGTATTAAAGGCGGATTAAACTTAACGTTCTTCAATGTGAAGGAAGGAAATTTTGGCGTCAATACACAAACGGAAATAGGTTATTATTCAGGACTGTTTCTTGATGTCCATATAGATGATGCATTATCGATCCAACCAGAAGTCTTATACATTGGTTTAAACGATTTTAAGTTCCTAAATGCGCCTATTTATGTGAAGTACGAGGTGGCTAAAAACTTTGATGTTTTAGTCGGACCAAGTTTAAATTACTTCTTCGACTTCTTTTCCAATAAATTTAAAGTAAGAGCCGATTTGAGTGCTGCTTACCATATTACTTCTGCTTTAGACATTCATACGAAGTATACACTGGGTTTTGAAGAGATTGCACCTAATGGTTTGTTTATTGGATTAGGTGTGAGGCTATAAAAAAGTGCAATACCTATTAACGCCTTTTGGTTCTTTATTGTTTATTTATAATTTTGTTGAAGTTGTCCAAAAGCATTGTTACATAATGAGAGGTTACATTCAAGTCAAATATATTTGAATGATCAACAATGATTTGTTCGTAGCCTAAATTTTTTCTTTTTAAAGTGTCAAATAGAAATAGATAATAAAAAGTTCTCTTGTTGCTATATGGAAATCTTCTAACGCTAACACTAATTTGATATCTTTCGGAATTTACCTTAGTGGCTCTTCTTGGAAATGCAGTTTTTTCATAAAATCTACCGTGCTCTAATCCACCTGTAAGATAAGATAGGCTGTTTGAAATATTTTTCAAATCTATATTAGAGTAAAATACCAAATCTACTTTAAGATTCTTTTTTAAAATAGAGTCTATAATAAAATCTATTTCATTTGCAAGTAGAATTTCCTCTGGTGAATGGTTTTTGTAATCCCTATCAAAGTAAACTTTGACATATGATGGGAGTTTACCAATCTTATCAGCTTCAATCTTTTCAGGATAAGATTTTTTGTTAAGAGCAATAACACCTAAACCATCCTCTTGCGAATATGATAACGAAAAAAATAGCAGAGATAAAGCTAAGAACCTTAGTTTCAATTTACTTTAGTTATAGATGAATCACCTCATCGTAAGCATCTGCAACGGCTTCCATAACCGCTTCACTCATGGTTGGATGAGGATGTACAGCCTTTAACACCTCATGACCAGTGGTTTCCAGCTTTCTACCCAATACTGCTTCAGCAATCATATCGGTAACACCTGCGCCAATCATATGGCAACCGAGCCATTCTCCATATTTAGCATCAAAGATAACTTTTACAAAGCCATCCTTGTTGCCACCTGCACTAGCTTTTCCAGAAGCAGAGAAAGGGAATTTTCCTACTTTAATATCAAAGCCTTTTTCCTTGGCTTGTTTTTCTGTCAAACCAACACTGGCAACTTCAGGAGAGCAATAAGTGCATCCTGGAATATTTCCATAATCTAAAGCCTCAACATGCTGTCCCGCGATTTTTTCCACACATAAAATACCTTCAGCAGAAGCCACGTGAGCTAAAGCTTGACCAGGAGTTACATCTCCAATGGCATAATAGCCAGGAATATTGGTTTGGTAATAATCATTAACCAGAATTTTATCTCTGTCAACCGCAATGCCTACATCTTCAAGTCCGATATTCTCAATATTCGATTTGATACCTACAGCTGATAAAACCAAATCAGCTTCAAGAACTTCTTCACCTTTTTTGGTTTTTACGGTTGCTTTTACACCATTGCCTGAAGTGTCTACTTTGGTAACTTCAGAAGACGTCATGATAGTAATGCCACTTTTCTTGAAAGAGCGTTCCAGTTGTTTTGAAACATCTTCATCTTCAACAGGAACAATATTAGCTAAGTATTCTACAATGGTAACTTCTGTTCCCATGGCATTGTAAAAATATGCGAACTCAACACCAATCGCTCCAGAACCAACCACAATCATCTTTTTTGGTTGTTTTGGAAGTGTCATAGCTTCTCGATAACCGATTACTTTTTTACCGTCTTGAGGCAAGCTAGGTAACTCGCGAGAGCGTGCACCAGTTGCGATGATAATATGATCTGCACTATAGTCTTTGCCATCAACTTCGACCTTTTTGCCAGGTTTTAGTTTTCCAAAACCTTCAATGACATCGATTTTGTTTTTTTTCATTAAAAACTGAACACCTTTACTCATCCCATCAGCAACACCACGACTACGCTTTACAACCGCATCAAAATCATGCTTAGCTTCTTTAACATTCAATCCATAATCTTCAGCATGCTTAAGGTATTCAAATACTTGTGCCGATTTTAAAAGGGCTTTTGTCGGAATACAACCCCAATTTAAACATACACCACCTAAACTTTCTTTTTCAACAATTGCAGTTTTAAATCCTAATTGTGATGCTCTAATTGCAGTAACATAGCCACCAGGACCGCTTCCAAGAACAATAATATCGTATTTACTCATGAGATTTTTTTTGTCTGTTTTTTGAAGATACGAAGTTACAAAACCTTATTGTAATATTAAAGGTCATCAGTAAAATGTCTACGTGCTTTTTCTTGACTGAATTTTGTCTTATTGTAGTCTGAAGATTTTCCTTTAGGAATCGATAAAGAGTTCCATGACTTGCCTTTGATAAGTTTCCCTATAAATACCATTTGTCCAACATGATAGGCGTAATGCGCTAATTGTCTATTGATGGCTTCCGTTATAGTATGTCCTTGATTTCTGATGAAAACAATATCTTCCAATTGCGATGTCTTTAAAGGTTTGATAGCCTCAAAAAGGCATTGCCACCCTTTTTCCCAATAATTGAATACATCGTCAACCGTTTCAAAAGCATCCACAAACTCCAAATCGCGTTGTCGCCATTCCTTTTCGCCATCTTCAGTCAAGAAATTGGTCCACCTGCTGAGCATATTTCCAGCCATATGTTTCACAATGATGGCTATGGAATTTGAATCTTCAACAAATTCTTTTTGAATCTCATCAAAGTTTAATTGATGCATTGTTTTGTCACCTAAACTTTTGTAATATTCAAATTGCTTAATGACACTGGTAAGATAGGAATCACTCATAACAAAAACTTTATGTCTTATAAAAGTAGAGTTTTAATTGCATTCTGATATGAAATTACCATTAATAGAAACTATGCGTATATTTCTTTTCAGAATTAGTTTTTTGCCGGAACAAATTCTAAAGCTACACCATTAATGCAATGACGCTTTCCTGTTGTGTTTCTTGGACCATCATTAAACATATGGCCTAGGTGACCACCACAAGTGGCGCAATGCTCCTCGGTTCTGGCGTAACCTAAATCGTAATCTACAGAAAATGCTACATTGCCTTCAATTTCTCTATCAAAACTAGGCCAACCAGTTCCTGAATCAAATTTATGTTCGCTTTCAAATAGAGGAGTGTTGCAGGCAGCACAATGGTAAATACCTTTGCTGTATTCTTTATTTAACGGACTTGAAAATGGACGCTCAGTTCCAGATTCTCTTAACACATAAAACTCTTCGGAACTTAACTCGGTTTTCCATTCGGCTTCAGTCTTAGTTATTGGGAACTCAGATTTTTGATCTTTTTCTTTTTTTTGTGCTGTGGAATTACAACTAAAAAGCAATCCAAAGACAGCAATCATTGAAACAGATTTCATAGCTTAACTTATTTATTGATTTGATGAGTCTTTTGTAGTAAAATTAACCATAAACTTACATACGATTGTATGATTTTTCTTAAAATATACTTAAATTAAGCTGAAAAATTTTGCTGTAGATTAACTATCTTTATAGAATCGCAGTAAGTCAAAAACTCAGAATGAAAGCATTGTTTTTTACAAGAGAATTTCCTCCATATGTCTATGGTGGTGCTGGTGTTCATGTAGAATATTTAGCGAATGAATTATCAAAATTGCTAACAATGGAAGTCAGGAGTTTTGGCGATCAGGATATGATTTCACCAACTTTATCTGTAAAGGGGTTTGAGTTCGAAAATTCTGATTTTGATCATGCAGACAAGAAACTAAAAGCGGTGTTGCAAACGTTACGAACCTGTGTCAATATGAATATTGATTTTGTTGATGCAGATATCGTTCATTGCCATACGTGGTATGCTCATTTTGCAGGTATCGTAGCAAAATTGTGTTACGGAACACCATTGGTTATTACCACTCATTCACTAGAACCACTTAGACCTTGGAAACGTGAACAATTGGGTCATGGCTATGAAGCGTCTTCATGGATTGAGAAAACAGCTATTGAAATGGCTGATGCGGTTATAGCGGTTTCAGAAGAAACAAAAGTTGATGTTTTAAACTATTTTAATGTTGACGAATCAAAAATAAAAGTCATTTATAATGGGATTAATTTAAGTGAATATAAAGTGACAGAGGACACTTCAACGTTGTTGAAGTTCAATATCAATCCCAATAAGCCTTATGTGCTTTTTGTCGGTAGAATAACGCGTCAAAAGGGAATAATCCATTTGGTAAATGCCATAAAATATATTGATAAAGACACGCAAGTTGTCTTATGTGCAGGAGCACCAGATACACCTGAAATAGGAAAGGAAATGGAAGACAGTGTAGCTCAAGTACAAAAGTCACGTTCCAACGTCGTTTGGATCGATGAGATGCTACCAAAACCAGAAGTGATTCAGTTGTATTCTCATGCAGCCGTTTTTTGTTGTCCTTCCATTTATGAGCCTTTCGGAATTATCAATCTGGAGGCTATGGCTTGCGAAACGGCAGTAGTGGCAAGTGCTGTTGGAGGTATCAAAGAAGTTGTTGTTCCAAATGAGACAGGTATTTTGGTACCGTTAAAACAACAAAAAGAAGCACCATTTGAACCTGTAGATCCTGAAGCTTTTTCAAAGGATATGGCAATAGCCATTAATAAAATTATCGATGATGATGGCTTAAGAGACAAAATGGGTAAAGCAGGACGAAAACGTGTTGAATCGGTTTTTGACTGGTCTGCCATAGCTAAAAAAGTACACGATTTATATCAAACTTTAATATAATAACAATGATCAATAATAAAGTTCTAAGTATTATTTTAGGAGGAGGAAGAGGCTCAAGACTCTATCCGCTTACTGAAAGTAGGTCTAAGCCTGCGGTTCCAATTGCTGGTAAATACAGATTGGTTGATATCCCTATATCAAATTGTATCAATTCTGATATCAAGCGAATGTATGTCTTAACTCAGTTTAATTCTGCTTCTCTTAATAAACATATTAAGAACACCTATCATTTTAGCTTCTTTAGTTCGGCTTTTGTAGATGTGCTTGCAGCAGAACAAACTATTAGTAGTGGCGATTGGTTTCAGGGCACAGCTGATGCAGTGCGACAAAGCATGCATCATTTCTTGAATCATGATTTTGAATATGCTTTGATTTTATCTGGCGACCAATTGTATCAAATGGATTTTAATGATATGATTTCCAAGCATGAAGAAAGTGGTGCTGAAATTACCATCGCTACCCAACCAGTTAATGCTAAGGAAGCAACTTCCTTTGGTATATTGAAGACCGATGACAACGATTTTATTACCGATTTCATTGAAAAACCTAATACTGAATTACTAAAGGATTGGGATTCTCCAGTTAGTGATGATATGAAGCAGGACGGAAGAGTGTATTTAGCTTCTATGGGAATCTATATTTTCAATAAGGATTTATTGGTGAAATTGATGTCTGAAACCGATATGGTCGACTTCGGAAAGGAAATCATTCCGCAATCTATTGACAAACATAAAACTTTAGGGTATCAATTTGAAGGTTATTGGACAGACATAGGAAACATCGATTCTTTCTTTGAAGCAAACCTAGGTTTGACCGATGACATCCCAAAATTCAATCTATATGATGATGCCATGCGCGTCTACACACATGCACGAATTCTGCCTACCTCTAAAATATCAGGAACACTTCTAGATCGAACGGTTATTGCCGATGGATGTTTGATACATGCTGCAAAAATAGAACGCTCAGTCATTGGCATTCGTTCTCGTATCGGAACAGAGTCAACCGTCATTAATAGTTACATGATGGGTAATGATTTCTATGAAACACTTGAAGAGGTCCATGATAATAATATCCAAATTCTAATGGGTATAGGTGAACGATGCTTTATTAAAAATGTCATTTTAGACAAAAATTGTCGAATAGGAGATGATGTTCGTATCAATGGAGGAGCACATCTTGATGATATCGAAACGGATAGCTATTTAATTAAAGATGGAATTGTTGTTGTTAAAAAGGGAGCTACAATTCCTAAGGGTACAATTATTTAAGAGGATGATCATTTTTATTTCGTTTCAAACGTTATAGTAAGTTTTATTCTCATATTCTTGCTTTATTCGTAATTTTTGAACCTAATTTTAGTAAATTCACAATCTCAATACATAACTAACCAACACCTATGCAAAATCAAAAGCGAGTTGTCATCGATTATGTGTCTCCGCAAATCAATGGAGGCGAATTTCATATCAAACGCGTCGTCAACGAAATTATAAACGTAGATGCTCATGTTTTAGTCGATGGTCATGATGTTATTGCAGCTTCAGTTTTATATAAACACGAAACATCTAAAACTTGGAAGGAAGTCAGAATGCAACTTATTGTTAATGACGAGTGGAAGGCTTCTTTCACGGTTGGAAAACAAGGGTTTTATACTTATAAAGTTGAAGGTTGGGTTGATTATGCACTCAATTGGCAGCATGGCATTGAACGTAAGATAGCTGATGGACAACATGTGAAATCAGAATTGCTCGAAGGTGTTCTGTATTTGAAACCTTTACTGAAAAAAGCTAATGCGACTGAAAAAGCTTACTTAAAATCTTGTATGGAAGCTTTTGAAGATGATGCCCAATATGACAAAGCTATTGCTGAAGCAAAGAGCAAATCCTTACATAATATCTTTGTGAAATATCCAGAAAAGCATCTAGCAAATACTTCCAAAGACCTTCAGGTCTATGTCGATAGGGAAAAGGCAAGGTTTAGTACTTGGTATGAGTTTTTTCCACGATCGGCTTCAGAACAAGAAGGGCAACACGGAACATTTAAGGATTGTGAACGCTTATTGCCTAGAATTGCTGAAATGGGATTCGATACTTTATATTTTCCTCCAATCCATCCTATTGGAGAAGTTAATCGCAAAGGAAAAAATAATACAACTGAGGCGTTAGAAGGAGATGTTGGTTCTGCTTGGGGAATTGGATCCAAAGCTGGAGGTCATAAAGATATACATCCGCAACTAGGAACCATTGATGATTTTAAAGCTTTAGTTAAAAAAGCAAAAAAGCAAGGAATTGAAATTGCTATGGACTATGCTTTGCAAGCTGCTCCAGATCATCCTTGGGTGAAATCGCATCCAGAATGGTTTAAATGGCGACCAGATGGAACAGTACAATACGCTGAAAATCCGCCAAAAAAATATCAGGACATTTTGCCTATTTATTGGGAAAGTAAAGACTATAAAAATCTTTGGAAGGAATGTCTTGACACCATGCTATATTGGATCGATTGCGGAATCAATGTGTTTCGCGTAGATAATCCACATACCAAACCCTATTATTTTTGGAACTGGTTGATTTCCGAAGTAAAGAAAACCAATCCAGATGTTATTTTTCTAGCAGAAGCCTTTACAAAACCTAAAGTCATGCAGCAGTTAGCCAAACAAGGGTATACACAATCGTATACCTATTTTACTTGGAGGACTACAAAGCATGAACTTACAGAATATTTAACCGAACTCACTCAAACAGATCAGAGAGAGTATATGCAGCCAAATTTTTGGCCAAATACACCTGATATCAATCCGTATCATCTTCAAGGCGCTAATGAAGCGATGCACTTATTGCGTTATGCACTTGCAGCGACCATGAGTTCAAGTATTGGCGTTTACGGACCAGTTTTCGAGCAAATGATTACTGAGGCGATTCCAGGAAAGGAAGAATACTACATGTCTGAAAAATTTCAAATCAAACATTATGATTGGTTTAAAGAAAACAAGCTAACCATGCTGATGTCTAAAATCAACCGCATTAGACATGAAAACAAAGCATTACAACAAACCAATAATATCAAGTTTTGCCATATTGAAAACGATAATCTTATTGCATTCTATAAATGGAATCAAGACAAAACCAATGAATTATTGATCATTATCAGCTTAGATCCATATTATAAACAACAAGGAACCGTACAAGTTCCACTTCGAGATCTAGGTGTTCATGAAGGGCATCAATTAATGATGGCAGATTTGGTGACTGGCAGTAGTTATAATTGGTATCAAGAATGGAATTATGTGGAATTGCACCCAGCACTTCCTTTTCATATTTTTAAGATAAATAAGTAAAATGGCCAAGAAAGGAACGAAAAAATTGAGTTTACATCCACCTTACAATTTCAATGAAACTTGGGAGGAATTGTTGGATAACAAGGATTTCGTTAAGGTTTTTTTGTCAGATGTATTAGAAGACTATATCAAGAAACAACGTTGGTATGGTGGAAAAGCAAGTACCTTAAAGTATATCGAATTAGCTGAATATTTTAGAATTCAGCAAAATGAGGAGGTCTATTATGGCTTAATCTTGGAGGTTAATTTTGATGAAGCTTTTTATCAGCACTACTTTTTGCCAATCGCTTTTGTTTCCGATGAAAATTTTGCTCAAGAAAATCGCATATTGCCTATTAGCATTCAAAACCAAAACGGATTTATTATTGATGCCATTCATTTGGAAGCATTCCGTAAAGTGGTTTTTGAGCGTATTTTGAATGCATTGCCTAAAGATAAAACTAAAGTACGTTATCACAGAAGCGAACTGTTTAAAGGTTGCCAATATGAATCCTCTCGTTTTATGGGATTGGAGCAGAGTAACACGTCTATTGTGTACAATGAAAAATATGTTTTGAAATTTTTCAGACGTATCTATGCCGATCGAAATCCAGATTATGAAATGAGCCGCTTTCTTTCCGAAAAGAAAGAATTCAAGAATACGCCAGCCTACTTGGGAAGTGTTCAAATTAAAGATAGTGATGATCTTAACATTACCATTGCCTTAATGCAGGAAATGGTTGAAAATGAAGGCGATGCTTGGGAATATATGCTAAAGGAATTACACAAGGTCTTTTCGAATTTGGAATACAAGAATGTTAACATTAATAAACTTCCCAGAACGGAAGATTATGGTCGATTGAACATTACCGATGTTCCTCCAGTTATTATTGATTGGGTTGGGTTAAATTTATTTTTGAAGGTACAAACGTTAGCTAAACGTACAGCCGAAATGCACATCGCTTTGGGAAGTGAATTTGAAGACAATTCATTTACACCACAGCGTTTTAATGGTGACTATACTGTTTGGTTGAAAAACAGGATGCTGTATCAATTTCAAAATCGATTAAATACCATTGAAAATAATCTTAGCAAATTAGATGGTTTGGCTTTAGATTTGGCGCATGAGTTTTTAGAGCGTAAAAATGAAATCCGTAAGCGCTTTGTCAACTTTGATTGGACCAAATTGAAAAGTGAACGTATTCGCGTGCATGGCGATTATCACCTTGGACAAATATTGGTTAAGAATGATGATTTTTACATTCTTGATTTTGAAGGTGAGCCAGAAAGTACTATTCGAGACCGAAAAGTGAAACAACCACCATTGAAAGATGTGGCTGGACTTTTTAGATCCTTCCATTACGCCATTTATGCTACGATTTTTAATAATATAGACTTGTATAAACAGGAACAATCCCAATTGTTTGAAGCAGGAGAAATACTTTATCAATATTTCAAAGGGGTCTTTTTAGGTACCTATATTATTGAAATCCAAAATGCAAATATCAACATTGGTTACCATCAAGAACGTATCTTTCTTTTAAAATATTCACTGCTGGAAAAAGCAGTTTATGAATTAGGTTACGAACTTAATTCGCGTCCGCGTTGGGCAGTCATCCCTTTAAAGGGAATCTCTAATATCATTAATAATTAATTATGGCAGAAGTAATTGCACATAGCTTGTTTACAGAGTTTGATATCAATCTTTTTAAATCAGGCAAACACTATAAGTTGTATGAGAAATTTGGTTCCCATGTATTAACATTAGATGGTGTTGAAGGCACCTATTTTGCAGTTTGGGCTCCAAGTGCAAAACAAGTTTCTGTTGTAGGTGATTTCAATTTTTGGGTTGAAGGTACACATCAATTGAATGTAAGATGGGATTCCAGTGGAATTTGGGAAGGTTTCATTCCAGGAGCTGGAAAAGGCAGTAAATACAAGTATAAAATCCATAGTAACCATAGGGATATTAAAACCGAAAAGGCAGATCCTTATGCAAGGCGATGCGAGCATCCTCCTCATACAGCTTCCATAGTTTGGGATGAACCTTATGAATGGAAGGATTCCAAATGGATGAAATCAAGACAAAAGCACAACGCATTAGACGCACCTTTTTCAGTTTATGAAGTCCATTTAGGATCTTGGCGCAAAAAGATTGAGGAAAACCGTTATCTGTCCTATGTGGAACTGTCTGATGAATTGGTGAGCTATGTCAAGGAGATGAATTTTACGCATGTCGAGTTAATGCCAATTATGGAATATCCTTACGATCCAAGTTGGGGTTATCAATTGACTGGTTATTTCGCTCCAACCTCACGATTTGGTTATCCTGAAGAGTTTAAACTTTTGGTTGATAAACTACATCAAAATGGTATTGGGATTATTTTGGATTGGGTACCGTCGCATTTTCCTGAAGATGCTCACGGACTCGGGTTTTTCGATGGATCGCATCTGTACGAACATCCAGATCCTAGAAAAGGCTATCACAACGATTGGAAAAGCTTGATTTTTAATTATGGTCGAAATGAGGTCAAATCCTTTTTGATAAGTAATGCCTTGTTTTGGCTTGATCAATACCACGCAGATGGTTTGCGTGTTGATGCTGTTGCTTCAATGTTATTTTTGGATTATTCAAGGGAAGATGGTCAGTGGGAACCAAATATGTATGGTGGAAGGGAAAACCTGGAAGCCATTGCCTTTATGCGTGAACTGAATGAAGCCGTTTATTCAGCCTTTCCTGATGTGCAAACCATTGCTGAGGAATCTACAGCATTTCCAATGGTCTCTAAACCAACGTTTATGGGTGGATTGGGATTTGGTATGAAGTGGATGATGGGTTGGATGCATGACACCTTGCAATATTTTGCCAAAGAGCCTATCTATAGAAAACACCATCAAAACGATTTAACCTTCAGTATGACCTATGCCTTTACTGAAAACTTTATGTTGCCCTTAAGTCATGACGAGGTCGTTTATGGAAAGAAATCGATTTTGGGTCGAATGCCAGGTGATGAATGGCAGCGTTTTGCCAACTTAAGAGTGCTTTATAGCTATATGTTTACACATCCTGGAACGAATTTATTATTCCAAGGTGCAGAATTTGGTCAAAGTGAGGAATGGAACTTTCAAGAAAGTATAGATTGGCATTTATTGCAGTATGAGCCACATAAGGGAATACAGGAACTTATTAAGGATTTGAACAAGTTGTATAAAAAAGAACCAGCATTATACCAAAAGCAATTTTCAGGAGAAGGTTTTGAATGGATCGATTACAATGATGCAGAAAACTCAATGTTTGTGTATATCAGACATGGCGAAGACAAAAAGGATGATCTTATTGTGGTTTGCAACATGACGCCAGTTCCAAAAGATACCTATAGACTTGGTTTGCCAAAAGCTGGAAAAATAAAGCAAGTTTTCAATAGTGATCTTAAAAAGTATTTTGGAACAGGGAAATATAAGAATACTACCATTTCTTCCGAAGAAAAACCATGGCAGTTTAGGGATTTTTCAGCAGTGGTCAAAGTTCCTCCTTTGGGAGTTATCATGTTTAAATTCGCATAGCAACTGTATCAATAAGGTCTAATCATCTTATTAGAATTGAGCGAAAACGTTATAGTTAATAAGTCCTTATAATAACTATAGCCCAATCTTTTTTTGCGTTTGTTTTTTGTGTTTTTTTACAGATGTTTTTCTAAAATCATCTTATGATTATAAATACCGAATTAGAACAAAAAGGGAATCTGTTTCCTTCCAAAGTTATCGGCTTTAAAAAAGATGTCGATACCCTATATTTTTCAACCGATAATGATGTTATTCTTCAGCTTACAGTGTTAAGGGATAGTGTGCTTCGTTTCCGTTATACAACTACTGGAACTTTCGAAAATGATTTTTCTTATGCCATTACTAAATATGCGAGTACAGGATACAATCATTTATCCATAGAAGAAGAGGATACTTTTTATAAGATAACGACTTCCAAACTGATTTGTCACATTTCTAAAGACGATTTAAAAGTATCATTATACGATGTCAAGGATAATGAATTGATTAGTCAAGATGAAGCTGGATTCCATTGGGAAGAAAGCTATGAGTTTGGAGGTAATATTGTCAAAATGAGCAAGGTTTCACATGATGGGGAAAGCTACTATGGTTTAGGTGATAAGCCTAATCACCTCAACATGAAAGGGCGTCGGTATCAAAATTGGGTAACCGATTCTTATGCCTACGGAAAAGATACCGATCCAATTTATAAGGCGATTCCATTTTATACAGGGCTTCATAATAAAAAAGCATATGGAGTTTTCTTTGATAATACATTCAGAAGTTTTTTTGATTTTTCCAACGAAAGGCGAAATGTTACCAGTTTTTGGGCAGATGGAGGTGAGATGAATTATTACTTTATCTATGGTCCTCAAATGGAAGATGTCATCGAAAGTTATACAGATCTTACAGGAAAACCACATCAATTACCACCACTTTGGGCATTGGGCTACCATCAATGTAAATGGAGTTATTATCCAGAAAGTAAAGTAAAGGAAATCACGTCTACTTTCAGAAAACTAAAGATTCCTTGTGATGCTATTTATTTGGATATTGATTATATGGACGGATTTCGATGCTTCACATGGAACAAAGAATACTTTCCAGATCCAAAACGAATGGTCAAGGAATTGGCTGATGATGGCTTTAAGACTGTTGCTATAATCGATCCTGGAATTAAAATAGACAAAGATTACTCTGTTTTTATGGAGGCACTTGAAAATGATTATTTCTGTAAGCGTGCCGATGGACCATATATGAAAGGAAAAGTATGGCCTGGTGAATGTTACTTTCCAGATTTTACAAATCCTGAAGTAAGAGATTGGTGGTCTGGATTGTTTAAGGAACTTATTGAAGAAATTGGTATTAAAGGGGTTTGGAACGATATGAATGAACCTGCAGTCATGGAAGTCCCTAACAAAACATTCCCTGACGATGTACGACATGATTATGATGGCAATCATTGTAGTCATAGAAAAGCTCATAACATCTATGGAATGCAAATGGCAAGAGCGACGTATCAAGGACTAAAAAAATACGCGTATCCAAAACGTCCATTTGTCATAACTAGAGCTGCTTATTCAGGAACACAACGTTATACGTCAACTTGGACTGGTGATAATGTGGCTACTTGGGAACATTTATGGATTGCCAACGTGCAAGCGCAGCGCATGGCTATGTCTGGTTTTAGTTTTGCCGGAAGTGATATTGGAGGTTTTGCTGAACAACCTCAAGGCGAATTATTCACAAGATGGATCCAACTTGGTGTGTTTCATCCGTTTTGTAGAGTACACTCCTCAGGAGATCATGGCGATCAGGAACCTTGGGCATTTGATGAAGACGTAACAGATATTGTTAGAAAGTTTATTGAACTACGCTATCAATTGCTACCATATTTATACACAGCGTTTTGGCATCATATTGATCACGGAAAACCAATTTTGAAATCTTTGGTGCTTTACGATCAAGAAGATGTGCAGACACATTATAGAACCGATGAGTTTGTGTTTGGAGATAATATTTTGGTTTGCCCAATTCTTGAACCTAATGCCAGAGGACGACGTATGTATATTCCTCGTGGAAATTGGTATGATTACTGGAACAAAGCACTTATTAAAGGTGGAAAAGAAATTTGGGTAGATGCTGATATTGACAGCATGCCAATTTTTGTGGAAGAAGGTGCCATAATTCCAAAATATCCAATTCAACAATATGTAGACGAATTAGATATTGAGGAAGTGACTTTGGATGTATATTATAAAGACGGAAGAAAAGACTCTACACTTTTTGATGATGCCGAAGATGGCTATGATTATACAAAAGGGCGTTATAGTTTGCGAACCTTCAAGTTGAGAGGTAAAGAAAATAATGAGTTGATCATCCAACAGCACAAAGAAGGTAAATATACCACCAAGTACACTACCTTTAAGTTGAATATTTACGGACTGCCATTTGATATCACTGAAATTCAAATCGATAATGAAGTAATTGACCTTAACAGAATGACTACTAATGGTTATTCCAGCATCGTTGTTGATAAAGACTTTTCAGAGTTGCATATTATTGGTAAATAAATAGTGTTTTGAATTTGTGACCAATTAATTAGTGTTTGTGTCAAATAATGCGGAACGATTTTTGTAAATTTATAATATCATATAAAAACAATTCTTATGAAATTTAAGAACACTATTGTAGCTTGTGGGACTTTGCTTTTATTCTTATCCTGCGCTACTAATCCATTTACAGGGAATAAAACCTTGGCGTTTGTTTCCAATGACCAATTATTTCCTTCAGCATTTGCTCAATACGATCAGTTTTTGTCTGAAAACAAAGTTGTTACTGGTACTTCTGATTCAGAAATGATAAAACGTGTTGGTCAGCGTATTGCAGTTGCTGCTGAACGTTGGCTGAATGCTAATGGACATCAAGGGTATTTAGACGATTATAAATGGGAATATAACCTAGTAGATGACAAGACTGTTAACGCTTGGTGTATGCCTGGAGGAAAAATTGTATTCTATACAGGAATACTTCCAATAGCGCAAAATGAAACAGGTATTGCTGCCATCATGGGACATGAAGTGGCACATGCTTTAGCAAATCACGGACAACAACGTATGAGTGCTGCATACATTCAACAAGGTTTGGCTGTTGCTGGAAATATAGCTATCAAAGATGAGCAAACACGTGGTATTTTTAACCAGTCTTATGGCATTGGTTCCAATGTGTTAGGTATGTTACCATTTAGTAGAAGTCATGAATCACAGGCTGATGAAATTGGATTGACATTGATGGCTGTTGCTGGTTACAATCCTGATGAGGCTGCTGAACTCTGGAAACGAATGAAAGCTAATAGTGGAGGAGAAGCACCACCAGAGTTTTTAAGCACACACCCTTCTAATGATACACGTATTGAAAATTTACAGGGATGGGCACCAAAAGCTAAAGCTGAAGCTAAAAAATTTGGTATTACGTCGTTTAGACCTCTAGGTGAATTTTAATATTCAGTTTACAAAAAAAATGTATTTTAGAAGCTGCTTACTTAAAAGCAGCTTTTTTTATGAAACAATTACAAAAGGGTAGTAAAAAATTGCTCAATGCTTGGGCATTTTACGATTGGGCCAATTCCGTCTACACACTAACCGTTACCTCCTCAATTTTTCCGATTTTTTACTCGGCTTTGTTCATTTCCCAAACGGGAGAAAAAATAGTTTATGCCTTTGGTATGGAGTTTAAGAGTACTGCACTTATTACCTATGTGACTGCTTTTACATTTTTAGTGGTCTCCTTTACATCGCCTATTTTATCTGGTATTGCAGACTATATTGGGAACAAAAAGAATTTCATGAAGTTCTTCTGTTATGTGGGTGGTGCTGGATGTATTGGTTTGTATTGGTTCGAACTAGAACATATCCACATAAGCCTGTTGTTTTATTTTATGGGATTAATTGGATATTGGGGAAGTTTGGTCTTCTATAATTCGTATTTGCCAGACATAGCATTCCCAGAACAACAGGATAGAGTTAGTGCTCGCGGATTTAGCATGGGCTATATTGGAAGTGTTTTGCTATTGATTTTAAACTTGTTTATGGTAATGGGTCAGGATGATGGTGCTGCTAAAATGGAAATGATGCGCTATTCTTTTGTAACAGTTGGATTGTGGTGGATTCTCTTTAGTCAATATACATTTTACTGGTTGCCAAAAGGAACGTCTAGCGGACATAAAGTGACGAAGGCAGTTGTTTTTAACGGCTTGAAAGAGTTACGCTTGGTCTGGCATCAACTAAAGGAAGATTTACGACTTAAAAGATACCTTGGTGCTTTTTTCGTGTTTAGCATGGCAGTACAAACCATTATGTTGGTAGCTGTTTACTTTGGAGAGGAGGAAATTGCTTGGGGAACTGCTGATGACAAAACCCAAGGGCTAATTGTTAGTATCTTGGTGATACAGTTAGTAGCTATTGTTGGAGCTATTTTAACAGCTAGGGCTTCAGAAAAATTTGGTAACATCTCTACATTGATTGTTGTAAATTTCATATGGATGTCCTTATGTGTGTATGCCTATTTCATGGAAACTCCTCTGCATTTTTATATTGCAGCTGGTTTGGTCGGATTGGTAATGGGAGGCATACAATCGTTAGCAAGGTCAACCTATTCAAAATTTTTGCCTGATACAGAAGACACAACGTCTTACTTCAGTTTTTTTGATGTTGCTGAAAAAGTCGGTATTGTAATTGGTATGGCCATTTTTGCAACAATTGATCAAGTTACCGGAAGTATGCGCAATGCTATATTGTTTCTGGTTACCTTTTTTCTGGTTGGAATAATTTTATTGTTTAGAGTTCCAAAAACAAGTACCAATACAAATTAATGTGTATGTTTGTAATTCAAATGAATACTATGAAAAAATTAAGTTTATTATTTACTCTATTGGTTCTTTTAACTGCATTTACATGTGAAAATGAACCGTTGGAAGGTGATTTTAATTTACCTAACGAAACTACTTGTGCAGAAGCTGCTTTGAATACCCAAAATGCTGCATTGGCTTTTTTGAATGTTACAGAGGATAATTATACCCAATTATGTACAGCTTATAGAAACGCTTTACAGGTGCAAATCCAGTTTTGTGGAGATCCTAATGGCACGTTGCAAGCTCAAATAGAAAGTTTAGGTAATTGTAATGACGGAACCGAACCTGATGATTGTGCAACAGCCGTTCAGGCTTCAAATGCAGCTGAAACAGCATTTAATAATGCATCAGCAGACACCTATACGCAGCTTTGTAATGCTTATAAAATAGCTTTGGAAAATCAAATTGCTGCTTGTGGTGATGATGGGCAAATTCAATCAATAATCAATGGGTTAGGAGATTGTACACAAGCATCTGCTTCTGGAACTTTAAGTGTTTCTGCAGGTACATTGAACATTCAATTTATTACGAACAGTGCAGTCTTAAATGGCGGAATGGTTGTCGTAAGCGGTAGTAATACTGAACAAGGAGCCGATTATCATATTTATTTCGAAGTTCCTGAAGGAACTACGGGAGTTGATGTAATGCAAAACTTTGTATTAACTCTTAATGGAAGCGAATTCTTTCCAAATAATGATGGTTTCGATGATTTTACAAATAACATCACAGTTAATGCAGATGGAGTGATTCAAGGAAACTTTGGAGGAATTGTGACTAGGGAAGATGGAGCGGACTTAAGTTTATCCCAAGGAATTGTTGATTTAACTTATTAAAATATTCTATACAAAATTAAAGCCACTCATTTTGAGTGGCTTTTTTTTATCAATATATGTAACTATCCTAATTACTGATACTTCCAGAACCTGAAACTTTATTGTCTTTAGTCTTAGGATTTCCTCGATATTCAATATCACCTGATCCGGCAACACGAGCTTTTAAACTCTCATTGCTAACTACTTCAGCATCTCCAGAACCAGCTACAGAAACAACCGTATGATTAGATTGTAAGTCAAATCCATGAAAATCACCAGAACCAGCAACTTTAGCTTCAAGATTGTTTGTACTACCCTTAAGAGTTAAATCTCCAGAACCAGCAATTTTTGCCTCTGTGTCAGTAGCTCTGATGTCTAATGTTAGGTCACCAGAACCTGCTAAAGCAGCAGTAAAATCTGAAGCATTGATAACATCTTCATTATATAAATCGCCTGAGCCTGCCAATGATACATTGCTGATATCCTTAAATGGGATAGTTATCTTTATGGTCTTATTATAACTTGGTCTTAGAGAGACATTCTTTTGGGTCTTTACGATCAACTGATTGTCTTTTACTTCAGTGATGATGTATTCCAATAAATTGGATTCACCTTCCAAAGTGATTTTTCCTTCTGTTCCAGATACTAAAATATAGTCAAACGAGCCAGCACAATTGACGCCGTCATAATCTGAAGTTGTTCTGGTAACTGTTGTCATCTGTCCGTTTCCTTTGATTTTTTTATCAGCATATCCAAAAGTGATACAAAGGAGTAATGCTGAAAGTAAGATTGATGTTTTCATTGTTTTATAATTTGGTTAATGATTATTAGTTGCGTTTGAATGTTACACTTCCATAGTCTGATCGAATACTGATGTTATTACCACTATTGGAGTTTCCGTAATAACCTTTGTAGTATTTGTCGGTTGACTCAACGCGTGTTGTGGTAAACTCAAAGTCATCGGCTTCTCTCAAAGAAGCATATTCCAAATCGATATCGAAATTAAAATTGTAGTTACGATCATATCCAATGGTAATGCCATTGTAATCTGATTCAATTTGAATGTTGCCAGCATTTGCTGCCATCTTTTCAATTTTTATAGAACCATAGTCGGCTTTAATGTTCACATTTTTATAAATGGTACCAAGCCTAAGCGTCAAATAGTCACCATTTCCATCAATATTATTGGCATTACTGATTTTTAAGGAACCGTAATCACAGTTATAAGACAAGTTCTCGACCAATTCAATTTCTGATGAAGTGTAATCAGCATTAATGTCTAAATACTTAGATTTGGCAACGGTGTAGCCACTGTAATCAGCGTTGATTTTTCCACTTTTTATATATTCAAAATAGGAATTGTTTGTGTAGTCAAACCTGATATTGTTCCCATCAGCCATCAGCTCCTTGGTGGTGATTTTCCCATAATCGCAACTAATATCTGCACGGCCTTCTAACTTATCAAGCGTGATACTTCCGTAGTCATTGCTTAAATCGACATTGTTGGTAATCGGAAGATTAATCATATAGTTTACTTCCATATTCACGTTGTTGTTCTTTCCCCAATTCCACCAGGTACTCGATTTCGATTTACTGAATCGCGTTTTGGCACTTACCAGTGAGTTTGTAGCATTGAATTCAATATCGATATCGTTAAGTTTTTCTTCAACCTTCTCTAAGTCATTACCATTGGTCTTGATATAAACCTCAATAGTAACGGTAGAGCCTTCGTAAGTCGTGACATTGATATTGCCATAACTGTTGTCAACTTTTAAAGTGGCATCAGACGAAACTGAAAATTCCTTTTTTATGGTTTTTTCCTTGGTATGTTTTCCAGACCAGTTTCTATGATTACTTGCTAAAGTGATGCTTGGCACCAATAAGAAAGCAAATAACAGTTTACATAGTAATTGTGTTTTCATAATTGTTGTGATTTGTATTCCAGTCAAATATCTCATTGTAAGGAACGTTTTTTGTTGATTTTTAATTTATATAGTGATTTGATTCGAATCCATTGACTTTAATTGTTTGACCTCTTCAATGCTTTCCAAAACTGTTTTAAGCACGTCAATTCTATTTTGGAAATTAGAGATCATGGCAAAAATGACACGCTTATCATCGCCTGCTTCAGTGAGATCCATTTTTAATTTTTCATAATCTGTTTCCAATTGCTCAAGTTGTTTTAAGGCATCATTGATAAGTTCTTCAGTTTCAGGAGTGCGTTCAGCTTCTAAAGAGGCTAGTTCATTTTGAATAGCCAATGTAAAAAAGCCTTGGGTTTTGGAAAGTTCTGGTGATACACTTGCCAAATCTCGTAACTCAGGTTCTTGTTGTTGCATCACGGTGAAAACTCCAAAGCAAATTATAACTGAAGCAGCAACGGCTAAAAATGGTCTCCAATACGATTTGCTTTTAGGCGCGATTGAAGTAACATTGTTTTGTTGCTTTAGTTTATCTAGAAAACGGTCTTGGTGCCCAACATGTGGCATTTCTACGTCAAAATCGTTTTCCAATCGTTCAAAAAGAGAGTCGATAGTATCTTTTTTCATTGCTTTTGTTTTTAGTAAGCCAAAGGCGTTAGTTTTTTACGTAAACTGTCTTTAGCTCTTGATATCATTGTTCTACAGTTAGCATTTGAAATATCCATAATGTCACATATCTCATCGTAATCATAACCTTCTATTAAGTGTAATGTCAAACTCATTCTGTAATTATCTTTTAATGATTTAATGGTTTCCAACACTTGTTGAACCTTTAGGTTTGAATAGTTATTGTCTTCAACAATCCCAGAGTGGTCTTCAATTTTATACATCACATCATCTAAAGAGGTTTCATTTAATTTGTTCTGCTTTTTGTAATGGTAAATACTGTTGTTGATGACTATTCTTTTTAACCATGCTCCAAAAGTCGTCATCTCCTTTAGGCTAGGTAGCTTTGTAAATGCAGTCAGAAATGAATCTTGCATGATATCTTCAGCTTCATAACTGTTATTCACAATTCTAAATGCAGTGTTATACATGGCTTTATAATATCTATTATAGACTTCCATTTGCGCATGCTGGTCGCCCGATAGACAAAGCTGTAATAGCTGCTCTATATTTTTGTTGGTTAGTGTCAAAAAACAGATGCTTTACTATAAAGAGATGCCATACATTGTTTTGTTACACTTTTTATAAAAAAAGTTTTCGAAGTAAAATTAGGTAATGGCATAACTATTGAAATTACATAAAGGTAAAGAATTACTTTATTTATTTAAATACCTGAAAGACAGTGTTTAAATAGATTTTATTAAAAATTAAAACATAACTCATTCTGTTTATTAAATGACAGAATGACCAAAAATATACTATGGCGAAATCTAATTTCATAAAGCTTGACAGTTTGTCATTACAGGATTTTGATGAAAATTCAGAATTAATTCCCTTAATGACTCCTGAAGATGAAGCTGAAATCAACAATGAATTGCTTCCTGAATCATTGCCAATTTTACCCTTGCGAAATACCGTTTTATTTCCTGGTGTTGTAATCCCGATTACTGCTGGACGTGATAAATCGATCAAACTGATTAACGATGCCAATAATGGCAGTAAGGTTATTGGTGTGGTATCTCAAAAAGATGAGACCGTTGAAGACCCTTCAAAAAAAGATATTTTCAAAACAGGAACAGTGGCTCGCATCCTTAAGGTTTTAAAAATGCCTGATGGAAATACAACGATTATCATTCAAGGTAAAAAGCGATTTGAAATTCAGGAGGTAACTTCAGAAGAACCTTATCTCACAGCGACAGTCAAAGATGTTCCTGAAGCAAAACCAGCGATGGATAATCAAGAGTTTTCTGCAATTATTGAATCTATCAAGGATTTATCCCTTCAAATCATTAAGGACAGTCCAAACATTCCAACAGAAGCGTCATTTGCCATCAAAAACATTGAAAGCAATTCATTCCTTGTCAATTTTGTGTCTTCCAACATGAATCTTTCCGTTAAGGAAAAACAGGAGTTGTTAGAGATGAATGATTTAAAGGAACGTGCTTTGGCTACTTTAAAACTCATGAATATTGAGTTTCAAAAGTTAGAGCTTAAAAATGATATTCAGTCTAAGGTTCAAAGTGATATGAACCAGCAGCAGCGTGAGTACTTCTTACACCAGCAAATGAAAACCATTCAAGAAGAATTGGGTGGAGGCGTGTCTTCTGGTCAGGAAATTGAAGAAATGCGTCAACGTGCCAAGTCTAAGAAATGGAATGAAAAGGTTGCCGATCATTTTGAAAAGGAGTTGGCCAAAATGCAACGCATGAATCCTCAAGTTGCTGAATATTCCATTCAGAGAAATTATTTGGATTTGTTCTTGGATTTACCTTGGAATGAATACAGTGAAGATAAATTCGATTTAAAACGCGCTATGCGCATATTAGATCGTGATCACTATGGTTTAGATGATGTTAAAAAACGTATCATTGAATATTTGGCCGTCTTGAAGTTGAGAAATGATATGAAATCGCCAATATTATGTCTTTATGGTCCTCCAGGTGTTGGTAAAACTTCATTAGGAAAATCTATTGCAGAGGCCTTAGGAAGAGAATATGTACGTATGTCACTTGGTGGCTTAAGGGATGAAGCGGAAATTCGTGGACATAGAAAAACTTACATTGGTGCCATGCCAGGACGAATCATTCAGAGCTTAAAGAAAGCTGGAACCTCAAATCCGGTTTTTGTTCTGGATGAAATAGATAAGTTATCAAACTCACATCAAGGAGATCCATCTTCTGCGATGTTAGAAGTTTTGGATCCAGAGCAGAATAGTGAATTTTATGACAATTTCTTGGAAATGGGCTTTGATCTTTCTAAAGTCATGTTCATTGCAACTTCAAATAGTTTGAATACCATTCAACCAGCATTGAGAGATCGAATGGAAATCATCAATGTTACGGGTTATACCATTGAGGAAAAAGTTGAAATCGGGAAACGCCATTTGCTTCCAAAGCAATTGAAAGAACATGGTTTATCTGAAAAACATCTTAAAATAGGCAAACCGCAATTAGAAAAAATAGTTGAAGGCTATACCAGAGAGTCTGGAGTTCGTGGATTAGAGAAGCAGATTGCCAAAATGGTTCGTCATGCGGCCAAAAACATCGCCATGGAAGAAGACTACAACATCAAAGTGACTAATGAAGACATTATAGATGTATTGGGAGCGCCAAAGCTAGAGCGTGATAAGTATGAAAACAATGATGTTGCTGGTGTTGTCACAGGATTGGCATGGACAAGAGTAGGAGGTGACATACTTTTTATTGAATCCATTCTTTCCAAAGGAAAAGGCAACTTAACTATCACAGGAAATCTTGGTACTGTTATGAAAGAATCTGCAACAATAGCCATGGAATACATAAAGGCGAATGCAGATGAGTTTGGTATCAATCCTGAGGTTTTTGATAAATATAATGTTCATATCCACGTCCCTGAAGGTGCAACTCCAAAAGATGGTCCGAGTGCTGGTGTTACTATGCTAACATCCTTAGTATCTTTATTCACACAACGAAAAGTCAAAAAAAGTTTGGCAATGACAGGAGAGATAACTTTACGTGGAAAAGTGCTTCCTGTTGGTGGTATCAAAGAGAAAATTTTAGCGGCTAAACGTGCTAAAATTAAAGAGATTTTGCTTTGTGAGGACAATAAACGTGATATAGAAGAAATAAATCCCTTATATTTGAAAGGTTTAAAATTTCATTATGTCAATGATATGCGTGACGTTTTGAAATTAGCATTGACAAATCAAAGGGTAAAAAATGCTAAAAAACTTTAGATTAATAGCCGTATGTCTTGTAGTAATGACTTCAAGTTTGGAGCTTATGGCTCAAACAGAAGAATACAAGGATGTACTATTAAATGGGAAACCAGCCAAACTAAACTTAGTGACTGGTGAGGTTACCTATACCAATGGTGAGGTAGCGACTTCTAGAGCTGCCAAGAAAATTAAGGACTCTTTATTGGATACAAGAACAGTCATCAAAACAAACCTAATTGTTGACATGGCTGATGATCCTACAGATTCAAATGAGGTTCCAGCAGATTCTACGTATGTAAAGGTTACTCATGAAGCAGAGCAGATAAGTCCATCACCAAAAGCAGTAGTTCAAAAAAATAGTGCATTGGTGAAATCTGATATAAAACATAGTCAGATTGAGGATGAGATTAATGACAAGTCTAATACAAGTAGTGTTGATTATCACATTGTGAAAAAGGGAGAAACCTTGTACAGTTTGTCAAAACGATATAACATCAGTGTTGGAAAACTTCTTATCGCTAATAATTTAGATACGACTATAATTAAAGTTGGTCAAAAATTGCAAATTGGTACAGAATCAACTCCAGATTCAAATACAATTTGGACCGTTTCCAAAGGGGATACACTATTCAGTATTGCCAAAGAAAATAATACAACTGTAAATGACATCAAAGATCTAAACGGATTGACCAGTAATGTTATTAAAATTGGGCAAAAACTTCAATTGAACAAGAATTCAATTATCACAAAAAAATAAAACACCCAACTTACCGTTTTAAGATAGATTTATTTACTTTGCACTTCTGTATGCTAAAGAGGATTACCACTATTATTTGTCTACTCACTGTTGCTCAAACCTTTTCCCAAGTAGGAGGTGAGTCTACATTTCAGTTTCTAAACTTAATAGCATCTCCTCGTCAAGCAGCTTTAGGAGGAAAGGTCATCACAAATTATGATTATGATGTCACCAGCGGTCTTTTCAATCCGGCAACCATCAATTCCGAAATGGATAACCAATTGGCTGTGAATTATTCAAGCTATTTGGCTGGTATTAGTTATGGCACAGCTGCTTATGCGTACACTTGGGATAGACATGTAAATACCTTGCATGTTGGAATGACTTACATCAATTATGGTGAGTTTGAAGGCTATGATCTTAACGGTATTTCTACAGGAACGTTTACAGGTAATGAAGCAGCTTTATCGTTTGGCTATGCATACAATATTCCATTTACAGATTTTTATGTAGGTGCCAACCTTAAAATGATCACTTCAAAACTGGAACAATACAATTCAATTGGTGTTGCAACCGATCTTGGAGCAATGTACATCAATGAAAGATTAGACTTTCATGCGGCACTGTGCATTAGGAATCTTGGAACCCAAATCGTAACTTATGCTGGACTTAACGAGCCATTGCCTTTGGAAGTGTCGTTAGGATTGTCGCAAACACTTGAAAATGTTCCATTACGTTGGCATTTAACATTTGAAAACTTGCAAAAATGGCCAATTGCCACGTCTAATCCTGCTCGTGCTACAACCGATTTAGATGGTAATCAAACCCAAGAGAAAGTTGGTTTTTTGAATGAATTGATGCGACATACTATTTTAGGTGCTGAATTATTTCCTGAACGCGGATTTAATCTGCGCATAGGATATAACTTCAGACGTGCTGAAGAATTGCGTTTAGAGGAGCAGCGTAATTTCTCTGGTTTGTCGTTTGGAATCGGTATCAAGCTCAATAAGATGCGTTTTAGCTATACGCATGCCAGATATACAAGTGCTTCAAACACTAGTTTTTTTGGATTACAAATCGATTTGAGATAATGAAAAATATTACCATAGCCATTGATGGTTTTTCATCAACAGGAAAAAGTACAGTTGCCAAGCGTTTGGCCAAGGCTTTGGGTTATGTGTATGTCGATTCGGGAGCCATGTATCGTGCAGTGACTTTATACGCCATGCAAAAAGGTTTCATTACAATAAGTTCTTTTGATAAAAATGACTTAATAGCTCATCTAAAGGATATAGAAATTGGTTTTGAATTCAATGAAGATTTAGGTTTTTCAGAGGTGTTTCTTAATGGGAAAAATGTTGAGAAACAAATTAGAACACTTGAAGTTTCCCAGTTTGTAAGCCAGATAGCCACAGTTTCTGAAGTTCGCAAGCAAATGGTTCGGCAGCAACAGAAAATGGGAGCAAATAAAGGTGTTGTTATGGATGGTCGTGATATTGGTACTGTGGTATTTCCAGATGCTGAATTGAAGTTGTTCATGACCGCTTCCGCAGAAAAACGTGCACAGCGGCGTTATGATGAATTGATTGAACGAGGCGACAAGGTTAGTTATGAAGAGGTTCTAAAAAATGTACAATCGCGTGACCATATTGATTCCACAAGAAAAGATTCGCCACTGACTATGGCTGAGGATGCCATAAAAATTGACAATTCTGCACTTAGTTTAGAAGAGCAATTTGAATTGGTATATGACCTTGCCAAGACAACAATTTCTAAAAGTCAGTAAGATTAAATTAAAAATCTATCTAAACATCTTGAACACCAGTACTTTGAATTGACGTTATTAGGTTTGATTCACATGCTATGCTAGAATTTAAGTTATCTATCTAATTGTTTGGTTTATTGGTTAATAAACACTATTTTTGCGCTCCTTTTAGCGGAATAGTGAAAGATAAAAGGACAAGTAAATCAAACAATAACGCTTCTGTGTGTTATTCGCTGTAATCTTTCAAAGCATACAGAATACAAATTTAAATTCAGCACATGTCTGAAAAAGAAACAAAACAAGCTGAGGTAGAAACTACTGAAGCAGCAGCTGTTGAAACTACACAAACGGCTGAGACTCCAAAAGTATCTGAGTCACAAAAGAACCCTGAGAAATTTTTAAAGGAATTTGACTGGCACAACTACGAAGAAGGTATTGAGCAAGTTGACGACAAACAATTGGAAGAGTTTGAAAAGCTCGTTTCTGAAAATTTTGTTGACACTTTAGATGACGAAGTTGTAGAAGGTGAAGTGGTTCACATTACTGATAGAGATGCTATTATCGACATCAATGCTAAATCTGAAGGTGTAATTTCTCTTAATGAGTTCCGTTACAATCCAGATTTAAAGGTTGGTGACAAAGTAGAAGTATTAATCGATGTTCGTGAAGATGCTACTGGTCAATTGGTATTGTCACACAGAAAAGCTAGAGTAATCAAAGCTTGGGATCGTGTGAACAATGCTCATGACAAAGGTGAAATCGTTAATGGTTTCGTTAAATGTAGAACTAAAGGTGGGATGATCGTTGACGTATTCGGTATCGAAGCGTTCTTACCAGGTTCTCAAATTGACGTGAAGCCAATTAGAGATTACGATCAGTATGTTAATAAGACTATGGAATTCAAAGTGGTGAAAATCAACCACGAATTCAAAAACATCGTTGTATCTCATAAAGCGCTTATCGAAGCTGATATTGAAGAACAGAAGAAAGAAATCATCGGTCAATTAGAAAAAGGTCAAGTACTTGAAGGTACTGTTAAGAACATTACGTCTTACGGTGTGTTTATTGATCTTGGTGGTGTTGACGGATTGATCCATATCACAGATTTATCTTGGTCAAGAATCAACCATCCAAATGAGATTGTTGAATTAGACCAAAAACTAAACGTGGTAATCCTTGACTTCGATGAAGATAAATCAAGAATCCAATTAGGATTAAAGCAATTGAGCAAGCATCCTTGGGAAGCTTTAGGTGAAGACGTTAAAGTTGGAGATAAAGTAAAAGGAAAAGTAGTTGTCATTGCTGATTACGGTGCTTTCGTTGAAGTAGAGGAAGGTGTTGAAGGATTGGTTCACGTTAGTGAAATGTCTTGGTCAACGCACTTGCGCTCTGCTCAAGATTTCGTGTCTGTAGGAGATGAAATCGAAGCACAAATCTTAACATTGGATAGAGAAGATCGTAAGATGTCTCTTGGTATCAAGCAATTGACGCCAGATCCATGGACAGACATTACATCTAAATATCCTGTAGGTTCTAAGCACACAGGTATCGTACGTAACTTTACGAACTTTGGTGTATTTGTGGAATTGGAAGAAGGTATTGACGGATTGATTTATATCTCTGATTTATCTTGGACTAAGAAAATCAAACATCCAAGTGAGTTCTGTAACGTAGGTGACGAATTGGAAGTGATTGTTTTAGAGTTGGATGTTGAAGGACGTAAATTATCTTTAGGTCATAAGCAAACAACTGACAATCCTTGGGATAAATACGAAACTGAGTTTGCATTAGGTACGACGCATACTGCAGCAATTTCAGAAATCGTAGATAAAGGTGCAACTATCGAGTTCAACGAAGATATCGTAGCCTTTGTTCCACAACGTCACCTTGAAAAGGAAGATGGTGGCAAATTGAAGAAAGGTGAAGAGACCGAATTCAAGATCATTGAATTTAATAAAGAATTCAAAAGAGTTGTAGCGTCTCACACTGCTATCTTTAAAGAAGAGGAAATCGCTAATGTAAAAGCGGCTGCTAAAAAAGCAGAAGCTCAAGCAGCAGAAGCAAAACCAACTTTAGGTGATGCCAATGATGCGTTACAAGCGCTTAAAGACAAAATGGACGGGAAGAAATAAGTTTTCCTTGAAATTTTTAATAAAACAAAGCCTCTCAATTTTGAGAGGCTTTTTGTTTGCGGTAGGTTTTTACTTCTAAATTTTTAACTTAACTTTGTAAACCAATACCATTGGAAGTTATATGAGTCAAAAAGTATTACTTAATGCTAAAGAGCTGAACATCATTCTCCATCGTTTGGCTTGCCAACTCATTGAAAACCATAATGACTTCTCAAATACCGTTTTAATAGGATTGCAGCCAAGAGGAAAATTTCTGGCCAATCGTCTTGCCACGATGCTCAAGGAGGAATACAAGATTAAAGATATCAAGTTAGGGCATTTGGATATTACATTTTTTAGAGACGATTTCAGACGTGGAGAAAAGATATTGGAAGCCAATACCACTGAAATCGATTTTTTGGTGGAAGGAAAAAATATTGTCTTTATTGATGATGTTTTATATACTGGTCGTAGCATTAGAGCTGCGCTTACTGCCATCCAATCTTTTGGTAGACCAAATGAAATAGAATTATTAACACTCATCGATAGACGTTTCAGCAGACATTTACCAATTCAACCTAATTATAGAGGTCGACAGGTCGATGCTATCAATGAAGAAAAAGTAAGGGTAAATTGGATGGAAAATGAAGGTGAAGACTCTGTATATTTAATAAACAATTAAAATTATGAGCGAATTAAGTGTCAATCACTTATTGGGAATTAAATACCTGAATCCTGAGGATATTCAATTGATTTTTGAAACGGCAGATCATTTTAAAGAAGTGATTAATAGACCGATCAAAAAAGTCCCTTCGCTTAGAGACATTACCATTGCTAATCTATTTTTTGAAAATTCAACCCGAACCAAACTGTCTTTTGAACTGGCAGAAAAACGATTGTCAGCTGATGTCATTAATTTTTCAGCCTCGCAATCTTCAGTAAAAAAAGGTGAAACACTAATTGATACCGTGAATAATATCCTATCTATGAAAGTGGATATGGTCGTTATGCGCCACCCAAATCCTGGAGCTGGTGTGTTTTTGTCACAACATGTTGACGCTAGTATCATTAATGCTGGAGATGGTGCACATGAGCATCCTACACAAGCCTTGTTGGATAGCTATTCTATAAGAGAGCGTTTAGGTGAGGTAAAAGGTAAAAATGTGGTTATCGTTGGTGATATATTGCACAGTAGAGTTGCTTTATCCAATATATTTGCACTTCAATTACAAGGCGCTAATGTTATGGTTTGCGGACCAAAGACCTTGTTGCCAAAATACATTAAGGATCTTGGAGTTAAAGTAGAAACTGATTTAAGAAAAGCCTTAAATTGGTGTGATGTGGCAAATATGTTGCGTGTTCAAAATGAACGTATGGATATGACCTATTTTCCTTCTACTAGAGAGTATACACAGCAATATGGCGTCAACAAAGCACTGTTGGAATCACTGGATAAAGAAATTACCATCATGCATCCAGGACCTATTAATAGAGGTGTTGAGATTACTAGCGATGTAGCCGATTCTGATCAAGCTATTATTTTAGATCAGGTGCAAAATGGTGTAGCCATTAGAATGGCTGTTATTTATTTATTAGCTTCCAAAATAAAACATTGATACTATGATTTTTGATAAAGACGGAAACGTAACCATTATAACCCAAGAAAAATCTTCTATCGTTGATTTGGTAAAAAATTTGACATCGTCTTACAATCAGTATAAGAACAATAATGTGATTGTTAATTTAACCACCTTGAACAAGGTGTCTTTACAAGACATTGTTGAATTTTTACAAATTTCTAACCAACATCGAAAAGCAAAACATTCTTTTGTGATTGTTACCGATAAAGCCAATCTTGATGAAACGCCTGATGAGATTGTTGTAGTACCTACGATACAAGAGGCTTATGACATCATTGAGATGGAAGAGATGGAGCGTGATTTAGGATTTTAATACGATGAAGCTAATCATTCTTGGCTGTCATAGTGCAACACCCAGAACCAATACCAATCCGACCTCACAAGTTCTAGAGATCAACGGTCACATGTTTTTGATTGATTGTGGCGAAGGTACTCAGGTAGAACTTAGACGACATAAAATCAAGTTCAATCGTATAAAGCATATTTTTATTTCCCATTTGCATGGCGATCATTTTTTTGGTTTGGTTGGATTGATTTCCACATTTCGACTATTAACGCGTGAAGCCGATTTGCATATTTATGCTCCCAAAGGATTGAAGGAAGTGATTACAATGCAAATGAAATTAGGTGATTCGTGGACTAACTATCGATTGGTTTTCCATGAACTGACTTCAAAAACTTCCGAACTTATATTCGAAGATGATAAAGTGGAAGTCTATACGATTCCTTTAGATCACAGGGTTTATACCAACGGATTTTTGTTTAAAGAAAAGGAAGGTGAAAGAAAATTAGATATCAATGCTGTTTTAGAGAAAGATATTGATGTAGCCTATTATAGAAAACTAAAAAAAGGGTTTGATGTTGAAAACAATAAAGGTCAGCTCATTGAGAATGCTACCGTAACGAAGGCTCCTAAAAAGCCTAAAAGTTATGCGTATTGTAGTGACACTGCCTACAGTGAGTCGATCATACCAATTATTCATGAAGCAGATGTTCTATATCATGAATCGACTTTCCTTGAAAAAAATGCTGCTTTGGCGCATCCTACAAAACACAGTACAGCGAAACAAGCAGCGAGTATTGCAAAACAAGCCAATATAGGAACACTGATACTTGGACATTACTCTACAAGGTATAAGGATTTAAATGTTTTTAAAAACGAAGCTTCAGAGATTTTTAAAAATGTAAAGCTCGCTAAAGACGGTAAGCAATTTACTTTTGATTGAGTTGGTAGTTGAATTCCTCTAGACCTTGCATCCATTCAATGGCTTCATCTAAAGTGTCACAGCGCTTCATACTCTTCTTAAAGAACTGCTTTTCGATGGTCGCATTCATGTAATTGATGGTGTTGTAAGTTACAATTGCTGTGGCTACAAGATAATCATGGTCATTGTTGAAATCTAACCAAAGTTGAGGATCAAAAGAGTAGGAGTGAATTCGGTTAGCTATATAACCTAAACGTAAACCGTCTGTAATTTCATTAGAAAACGTGCTGATGATATCACTTACCAATGCGTGATTTACATGGATACCTTCATTCAGTTCAGAAATAATCAAATGGTCAGTTATATAAAAGTTGCCATAATCTAAAGTCAGTTTTTTATAGTTAAGGACTTCAGAATATTTGCTATTTTCAAATTTCATTAGTAGGGATTGTTGTAACTTTATATAAAATTTTCGCCCTAAAGAAACAAAAATTTTTTTAAAGTTAATTAATTGTAGAAAATGAATACAGATTTAGGTGATTACAGAAAGTCATATCAAAAGCACGAGTTATTGGAAGAGAACATTAGTGATAACCCAATGGAGGTGTTTCAAAACTGGTTTCATGAGGTAGATACAAACTTTAATGTTGGTGAAACCAATGCTATGACCATTAGCACACTGGGACTTGATGGTTATCCAAAAAGTAGAGTAGTGTTATTAAAAAAATTTACTTACGAAGGATTTATTTTTTATACCAATTACGAGAGCGAAAAAGGTAAAGCTATTGCTCAAAACCCAAATGTTTGCTTATCCTTTTTTTGGCCTCAGGCTGAACGTCAAGTTATTATAAAAGGACAGGCAGAAAGAATAGCTGAAAACTTAAGCGACGGTTATTTTGAATCACGTCCTCGTGGCAGTCAATTAGGAGCCTTAGTTTCCAACCAAAGTCAACCAATAGAAAACCGAGAGGTATTAGAGGAAAAATTAAAATCTTACGAAACAAAATTCAAGGGAAAGGAAATTCCACGACCAAAATTTTGGGGTGGTTTTATCGTCAAACCTGTCGAAATAGAATTCTGGCAAGGCAGACCCAATAGGTTGCATGATAGAATTAGGTATCGATTGGATGAAGACTTTAATTGGAACATAGATCGGTTAGCACCTTAAAAAGCCATAATTTCTTCATTTTTTAAAGTTCCCTCTACACACATTTTTTTCTTATCGGCTATATAAATATTCGGTGAACTACATTAAAATACAGGTTTTTCTTACTTATATTTACATTTTATCGAAAAATTATGTCTATAAGCGATGGTTTTTCATGTCTTTGTGTATATTGTCGATGAAATTAGCAGTTGTCTGATAACTGCCCCGTTATTAGACAAGCAATTAATTAACCATTTAGACTAGACCCCAAATCTAGACTAGCCAAAACTTAACCTACATTATGAGACCTACTAAAATGTTGCCTTTATTGGCATTGATAGCGTTGCTAACGTTTTCTTGTTCTACGGAAGAATATCCAGAGGAAACAATTGACAGTTTTGAGTTACAAAACCCTCCATCTCCTAAAACCATTGAAATTGAGATTTTAGAGCGTATTAATGCGCATCGAATTGGTTTAGGATTGAGTCCATTAAACAATCACAACACGATTAAAGCGGTTGCTTTTACGCATACAGATTATATGGTTGAAGTTAATCAAGTATCACATGATAACTTTTTTCAACGTAAAAATAGTCTGATACAAAACGCTTCTGCTACTAAGGTGTCTGAAAATGTCGCATATGCATTCAGTTCAGCAGAATCAGTTGTAAACGCTTGGTTGAATTCTGAAGGACATAGAGCAAATATTGAAGGTGATTTTACAGATTTTGATATTTCAGCAGAACAAAACAGTGAAGGAAAATGGTATTTTACCAATATCTTCATTAAAAAATAATACAGTTCAAAAACTTGATTAATAGCAAATAATTGTTTTTAAAGCCGCAGATTTCTGTGGCTTTTTTTTATTTTCATATTCTAAGTAAATTGCTTTCATGAAGTTTATAATTTTTTGCTTTTCATTGGGTACTTCCCTAATGTCATTTTCTCAATCTGACATAAAGAAAGACATTGAGGATAAGTATTTAATGGACTTACATATTGATCAAGACAGTACTTTAATGACCGAATTTCAAAGGTATGCTGTAGATCTTTTTAAAACAGGAACTTCGGTAAATGATACGATTCTTAAAAGTGATACCTACAAGGTTGGTGTTGCTTTAATTTCCTCGCAAAATAAAACTGCTGAAAGAGATGTTGCGTTTACTTTATATACCTTGTGTTATAAGGATTTAAGGGAAAAAGACTTTCATAAGAGTATTTATTTTGGTAGCGGTAGAGAAGGGCTCTCAAACTTTTTTGTTGATCATGATACCGAAGAACAAAAAAAGATGATTGATGAAGCTGTTTTGACCTATTTGAAGTTTGATTCCATCCCTGTTGCTAATCCTGCTTATCAGTTTGCTAAAACATATTTTGTAGAGGATACCTATTATGATAAATTTTATTCAACAGATAAACATTCCACATTAAAAATAGGCAACTCCTATGCTTACTTGAGACAGAATGGTAATTATATCATCCAAATTGAAGGCTTTCCAGATAAAACATTACATGATGATACAGAAATGCTATATGTCAATGATGTTTTTGTTGACGATTGGTTTGCTATTAGTGTATTTATAATCGACGATTCTAGTGGAAAGGCCTACAATACTATTTTTAAATTTGAATAAAGGATATAAAGCGAAAAAGCAGACCAATTGAATTGAATCTGCTTTTTTCTAAGTTCAAAATAGAGGGGAAACCTTTATTCTTTTATGATATAGAAATAAGATCGTCTATTCAATTGATGTTCTTCCTCAGTACATTTTACACCGTTAGAACATTTGTTCAATAGTTGGCTTTCACCATAACCAATAGCACTCTCAATACGTTCTGGAGCGATGCCTCGTGAAAGAATATAATCCTTAGTAGATTTTGCTCTTCTATCAGATAGCTTCATGTTATAAGCATCACGACCACGACTGTCGGTATGGGACTCAATCTTGATAACCATATCTGGATGAGCACGCATCACATCAACAATATTTTCTAATTCATATTGTGCATCTGTTCTGATATTCCATTTGTCAAAGTCAAAGAATATCGGATTAATAACAATTTGATTATCGGTTATAAGTGGCTCTAGATACAAATCAGCTTCTGTTACTTTCTCATGTGTATTATCGGTCTCAACTTTTTGTTGATCTTCCTTATAATCTTCCTTGCTACCTATGACAGTATATTTTTTATTACAGTCTACTGTAAATTCGTATGTACCATTTTCATTGGTTTCCAATTCTTCAAGGACTTTCCCAACTTCATTAATTAGCTTGACAGTTGCTCCAGGAATAACATCATTGGTGTTTTGATCTCTAGCTACACCTTTAATGGTTTGTAAACAGATACTTGCATCAAAACTGTAGATATCATCACTACCTTGTCCGTCAGGTCTATTAGAAGAAAAATATCCGGTTTTATCATTTTCATCTTCAGAAGGATTCATAAAGAATGCAAAATCATCATAACCACTATTGTATGGTGCTCCCATATTTTCAGGTTCAGCCATAGTGTCTTTCAAAATATTTGATTTAAATATATCTAAAAAACCTAAATTCAAATGACCATCAGAAGAGAAGTAGAAGGTACTATCTTGACTCACAAAAGGAAACATTTCTCTCCCTTCCGTGTTGATTTTTTCACCAAGATTTTCAGGTTCTGAATAACTATTTTCATTGATTTCAACCTTATAAATATCGGTTTGGCCTATTCCACCATCACGATCAGAAACAAAATATAATGTTTTGTTATCTGGACTTAATGCTGGATGACCAGTAGAGTAGACGTCATCGTTAAATGGCAATTCTACTATGTCAGTCCATGTGTCACCAACTAAACTGGCTTTATATAGTTTTAAATGCGTAGTTCCTTTTTTATCATACTGAACCTTATTCTTTTTACTCACATTATCACGAGTAAAATACATAGTTTTTCCATCGTTTGTGATAGCTACGGAAGCTTCGTGATAGTCTGTATTGATGTCTTCAGCATTGATGAAATCTGCAGAACCATAAGAAGTGGTATCGGCATTTTTTTCAACTGAAACGGAATAGATATCTAAAAACGGTTCTTGGTTCCAGCTATATACTTTTTTCTTGTCATCAACATTTCTTGAAGACGCAAAATATAATTGTCCGTCATGAATCAAAGAGCCGAAATCTGAATACTTTGAATTAAATGGCAAGTTTTGCAACTTAACGACACGATCCTTTTCAGTTTTAGCTAATTCATTGTATTTGGCAATATTTTCAGGATTGTAATCTTTAACACGAGTATCATTGTTCTGTATCTCTGTAAATTTTTTCATCCACTGACTCGCTTCCTCATATTGCCCTAAACTTCTTAAAGACTGAATATACTTATAGATATATTCAGGATTTATATCTTTTTCATAGTTTTCAAGTGCTTTGCTATACCACATAGCTGCTTCTTCCGATTTAGAGTTATTGTAATAACAATCTCCTAATCGCGTAAGTACGTGAAGACTAGTATCGCCTTTTTTAAGTACTTCTTGATAAAGCTCAGTGGCTTTTATATAACCGTAATTTTCAAAAAACTTATCGGCTAACTTTTCTTGGGCGATCATGATTGAACTACCAAGAACAAAAAATAGAACTAAAAATTTTGTTTTCATCATGATTAAGTTTTTAGAAGTATCGAGGCGATTTAATACGTTTGCTTTTAAATATTTCGAACATCAGTAACACTTCATGGGTTCCACTTGTGTAAGGTCTTAAATCTGATATTGGGTATTCATAGGCGTAACCAATACGCAACTGTTTAGACACTTGGAAATCTGCTATGCCTCCAAGGGCTCCAGCTTGTTCATTAAATCGGTATGCAGCTCCAACCCAGAATTTCTCATAGAACAAAAAGTTTGCTGTAAGATCGTAAGAAAGAGGTGCACCATTTGTTGCTTTCAATAGCATAGCTGGTTTGAACTTGGTATTTTCGCTTAAATCGAAAACATAACCACCAGTAAAATAATAACTGATTCGTTCCAAAGACTCAAAGTTTTCATCTCCTGTATAATCTGTATTCAATATTCTAGGAGCACTAAGCCCTAAATACCATCTGTTACTATGCCAATAAACACCAGTACCAATGTTTGGTTTCCAACGATCTTCAAAACCGAAAATCACAGGATCATTGGCTTCAGAAAGTTGAAAGTCAGGATCTAGAGCATAACTAGTAAAACCGGCTTTTATACCAAAAGCTAATTCACTGTTTTCAGTTACACGAATGGTATATGAGAAGTCTCCATATAAATAAGAAAAGTTCTGATATCCTAATTCATCATTGATGAACGACAGACCTAAACCGATCTTATCATTTCTTAATGGTGCATGCACAGAAAGTGTTTGAGTAGTTGGACCACCTTCAAGGCCAACCCACTGACTTCTATGCAGACCAACAACACTTAAGGTTTCTCTACTTCCAGCGTATGCAGGATTTATAGAAATAGTATTGTACATATACTGGGTAAACTGTGGAAGCTGCTGTGCAACTCCCATCCAGCTACTGAATAGTATAAAGACTATAATATTAAACTTTAAAAATTTCATTTTCGGTTAAGATTTAGTTTGTTGATACATAGATTGGGCCTGTAAAAGGTCTTAGTCCACTATTTTTTAAATTAATAACGTAATAATAAGTTCCGGTTGGAACATAGCCAGATCTACCGACGGATGCTCCTGAAGCTTGTCCGCTCCAATCATTTTGATAATTAGAGTTATCATATATTTTAGCTCCCCAACGGTTGAAAATTTGTAATTCGATAACAAATCCACAATCTTCTACTCCTGATACAGTAAAGAAGTCATTGATACCATCGCTATTAGCTGTTACGGCCTTAGAAATAATAACATCTCCTTCACCACAAGGTAATACCACACAATCATCATTAATTAGGATAGTAACTTCAGCTTCACTTGGGCAGATACCACCTACAGTATAGGTAAAGACATACTCACCAAGATCCATTTCAGTAAACTCACCATTTACATCTAATAATGAAGAAGGGTTAAAGAAACTTCCGTCTAGAGTAACATTACTATTAGTAGAGGTCCAAACACCATCAGTATCGAAATCTCCAGATAAAAGACTGAATAAATCAAATTCAAAATCATCTTCAATACATAGTTCAGTGTCTGCTGTTTGAATCTGACTTTGTACTATAACATCAATTGTTTGTGTATAAATAGCTGCATTTCCGCATTCATCTTCAACCAACCACTCTCTGATGATCGTATAATCTGCTACGGAACCATCAGATGAAGAAATCTCTGAAAAAGTAACAGTCATATCAGTAGAACAAGCATCCTCAAATGCTAAGTCTGGAACTTCAGGTATATCACTACATACTACAGTGATGTTCTCTTCCAAATCTGAAACTAATGTTGGTGCAGTAGTGTCTTGAACACTAATGACTTGTGTGTGGCTTGTTGTTAATCCACATTCGTCAGTTGCAACCCAGGTTCTAGTGATAGTATAGTTACTCGGACAACTTCCTGCATTTTGAGTTTCGCTAAATGTAACTTCAGCAGTACCACAATTATCAGTAGCTGTCAATATTTCCGCATCTGGAACACCATCACATTCTACAGTAATATTAGCTGGAAGATTTTCCACAAAATTAGGAGCTGTTGAATCTACCACATTAATAGTCTGCGTCTGTATGTTCTCGTTACCGCATTCGTCCACAAGTGTCCAAGTTCTGGTGATGGTGTACTCATTTGCACACACACCATTAGTAATTGCGTCAGAATATGTTGCCTCCAATCCATTTGAACAGTTGTCTGCCTCGTCCGTC
>NZ_JBGFGL010000069.1:0-478 GCF_041224425.1 Psychroserpens sp. XS_ASV72
ACAACGTTTTAGTGTATGATTTGTGCGGAATATTCCGTGAGGAATTTTCCGAGTAAAATCATATCATGTTTAAAAGTACTAATTTTTCATTTAAGATAGATTAGAGCATGAATGATACACTTTGTTACCTATTGAAGTGCAACACGAACCTTTGGGCAATCCCAACGTTTGCAGATAGACAACAAGCAACCGAAACAAAATGCGCTCGAGAATTTGGCTGATCTACGCAAGATTCCGCTAATTTTTCTGATAAGTACTGTTCACATTGCATTTAGGTTGCTACATCATTTAGTTTAAGGACACCTTTTTTGGAAAGGGAAACAAAACATAATTATTAAAGCTAGAAACGAAAAGAATAGATACTCGCCAAAAAAGGATAAATCCGAACATATTAAGATTTAAAAATCAGAATTAAAATGTGAGTAAATTCAGTCGAAAATGTAGACTGAATCACATTTCTGCACTTTTGTTGGTAACG
>NZ_JBGFGL010000001.1:0-247 GCF_041224425.1 Psychroserpens sp. XS_ASV72
AGCGACGACCATCGATGTCAGCAACGTTTCCAATACGAGCTGTGACCTTGACCTTACGGGCGTTAGCGCTACGATCACCGTCGACCCGCTTCCGAACGCCGTTACTGTATCTGCTACCGCACCTAGCGTGTGCTCTGGCGATGACGGGGAGTTCGTGGTCAGTGGCGATGCCGGTGACACCGTGACCTACAGTATAGACGGCGGCCCATCGGTAACAGGCGTGATACCTGCTGACGGTACGCTTGAG
>NZ_JBGFGL010000003.1:0-207 GCF_041224425.1 Psychroserpens sp. XS_ASV72
AGCGACGACCATCGATGTCAGCAACGTTTCCAATACGAGCTGTGACCTTGACCTTACGGGCGTTAGCGCTACGATCACCGTCGACCCGCTTCCGAACGCCGTTACTGTATCTGCTACCGCACCTAGCGTGTGCTCTGGCGACGACGGGGAGTTCGTGGTCAGTGGCGATGCCGGTGACACCGTGACCTACAGTATAGACGGCGGCCC
>NZ_JBGFGL010000005.1:0-225 GCF_041224425.1 Psychroserpens sp. XS_ASV72
TATCACGCCTGTTACCGATGGGCCGCCGTCTATACTGTAGGTCACGGTGTCACCGGCATCGCCACTGACCACGAACTCCCCGTCATCGCCAGAGCACACGCTAGGTGCGGTAGCAGATACCGTAACGGCGTTCGGAAGCGGGTCGACGGTGATCGTAGCGCTAACGCCCGTAAGGTCAAGGTCACAGCTCGTATTGGAAACGTTGCTGACATCGATGGTCGTCGC
>NZ_JBGFGL010000023.1:0-411 GCF_041224425.1 Psychroserpens sp. XS_ASV72
GAGCTGTGACCTTGACCTTACGGGCGTTAGCGCTACGATCACCGTCGACCCGCTTCCGAACGCCGTTACGGTATCTGCTACCGCACCTAGCGTGTGCTCTGGCGACGACGGGGAGTTCGTGGTCAGTGGCGATGCCGGTGACACCGTGACCTACAGTATAGACGGCGGCCCATCGGTAACAGGCGTGATACCTGCTGACGGTACGCTTGAGATCGCGGTTGTGGGGATTACCTCAGCGACGACCATCGATGTCAGCAACGTTTCCAATACGAGCTGTGACCTTGACCTTACGGGCGTTAGCGCTACGATCACCGTCGACCCGCTTCCGAACGCCGTTACGGTATCTGCTACCGCACCTAGCGTGTGCTCTGGCGACGACGGGGAGTTCGTGGTCAGTGGCGATGCCGGTGA
>NZ_JBGFGL010000039.1:0-2197 GCF_041224425.1 Psychroserpens sp. XS_ASV72
AGCGACATCACAGACCTATTTGCAGGAGGGATTTGACACGGAGATTCCTGCGACCTGGTCAGTTACCGATGGCGGTGGTGCGACGGGAGATTCCTGGATATCTGGTCAGCAGGGCGGCATCAACAGTCTCAACGGCACGAACTGTGCGATCGTTGACAGTGACGCGAACGGTAATGGGACGGAGCTCATCGAGACGCTCACGTCCCCGGTTTTCGACACGACGGGAGCGGTCTCTCTTTTTCTGGACTTCGACCAGTACTACAACAACATAGGCGGCGACTCTGCCGTTGTGGAGGTCTTCGACGGCACGTCGTGGGTCGAGGTACTGAACCAGACGGCCGACATTGGCGCTTTCAACGCTCCCGACACGCAGCACATAGACATCACCTCGCTGTCGAACGCGAACATGCAGGTACGTTTCGTCTACAATGACGGCAACGTCTGGGCATGGTACTGGCTTGTCGACAATGTACAGGTCTACAATTCCACTTGCGATTTTCCATCAGGGGTTTCCCTTGCCAACATAACTGACACGTCAGCGGACCTTGCCTGGACCCCAGGCGGGACCGAGACCTCATGGGAGGTGGTTGTCCAGCCTGCCGGCACGGGGTTTCCGACGGGACCGGGCGATATGGTCACGGTCAATCCCTATGCGATAACGGGCCTTACGGCCACGACGGACTACGAGGTGTACCTAAGGGCGGACTGCGGTGCTGACGGTTTGAGCAACTGGGTTGGCCCGATAGTCTTCAGGACCCTTAACACGCCTCCACCGCCTCCGGTGGGCGTGAGCTGTGCCTCTGGGAGCTCTTCGTTTGTCTATACGGCGGAGTTCGACACTGTCGACGGCTGGACGGGAGACCTTAACGGAGGTGACGGCACCTGGGAGATTCCCAACGATTCGGGATCCGGCGGGACCGGTCCCAACGCGGCCTTCAGCGGTGGCGGTTTCATGAACTACGAGGCCTCTGGTGGCACTACGGCCACGGCCTCTGCCGTGAGCCCTTCGATAGACCTTACCACGGCGGTCGATGGAGCGGAGCTGTCCTTTTACATGCATGCCTATGGTGCTGACATGGGGACGCTCAACGTTGGTGTTTCCACGTCGCCAGCGGGACCTTTCACCAATGTTTTCGCATGGGCGGGCGAGCTACAGACCTCTGGCGATGAGGCATGGGTACCTGTCGGGGTGAACCTTGACGCTTACCTTGGCCAGGTCGTTTATGTCGAGTTCAGCCATACTGGTACGGGTGACTTTGAGGGCGACATGTCCATAGACCTGGTTAGGGTCGAGACCTGTGGTTCGTTCTGTATAGCGCCTAGCAGCATCAATGTCTCGAACGTGGGAGGGACGGTTGCAGATGTTGCCTGGACGGGCAACAACGGGGAGTCGTCATGGGAGTACGTTGTGGTTCCTGCCGGAACGGGCGAGCCTACTGGCTCGGGGACGGTCACGGGGACCAATGCGATAGGCTTGACGGGCTTGGACTTTTCAACGGACTACGAGATATGGGTGCGAGCCGACTGTGGAGGTGGTACCTTCAGTCTATGGGCTGGCCCGGTGAACTTCACCACGACGATACAGTCGGACTATACGATAGACTGTACACAGGCACCGACCAACATTACATATTGCTATGGCAACAACGATACGACCAACTGGACTTTCACCTCGAGTGACGGGAGCCCGATAAGGATAACGTTCAACGCAGGGGGTATAGAGTCCTGTTGCGATGACATCATTCTATACGAGGGCACTGACAATACGGGCGCGGTGATATTCCAGGGCAACAACGGAGGAGACCTGGCAGGCCTGACGTTCGATTCGCTGGGCGATTCCATATTCATGGAGATCGATGCCGATGGGAGTGTCAGCTGTGCCTCAGGTAGTTTTTGCTGTACGGCTCAGTGGGACTTTGACGTGGCATGTGCGACATGCGTGAACCCGTCTGCGACCTACGATGTTGTTTCTAACTGTGTGGTTGGTCCGGAGTTCTTTGTGGACGTTGACCTGACGGATTTGGGCTCGGCCACCTCGATCACGGTAAGCGATGACCAGGGGAGCGCTCCACAGACTGTTACGGCGGTCGGTGTGCTTCAGTTCGGTCCTTATGCCAACAACACGCCAGTGGTGATCACGGTGGCTAATGACGATGATGCGAACTGCGAGATATCGAGCTCGCCATTGACTCAGGAA
>NZ_JBGFGL010000038.1:0-832 GCF_041224425.1 Psychroserpens sp. XS_ASV72
CTGGACTTTGTGAGCTTTCAGGAGAATTGGAGGCGAACGTAGTTAAGGAGTACGATGCCTGTGGAGGACTTATCACGATAAGCTACAACGGAGAGGATGCCTGTGGCAACCCATTGAGCGCAGGACCATACTATATCGAGGTTGATCCAGCTCCAGAGGCTACGGTAACAACTCCATTGTTCCCAGAGAAGGTTGCCTGTGCAGATGCAGATGGCTTTACAGCTGCAGACGCTACATACAGCAACGGACTAGAGGGTACTGCATGTGAGATCTCAGGATCGATCGAGGCAGAAGTTGTAAAAGAGTACAACGCTTGCGGTGGAATGATCACTGTTACTTATACAAGCAAGGACGCCTGTGAGCGTGACTTGATGGCAGGACCATTCTATATCGAGGTTGACCCAGCACCAGAGGCTACGGTTACAGTACCAGAGTTCCCAGCAGACATCGCTTGTGCTGATGCTGCAGACTGGACAGCTGGTAACGCAACATATACTAACGGTCTGACAGGACTTTGCGAGATTTCGGGAGAACTTGAGGCAGAGGTTTCAAAAGACTACAATGCCTGTGGAGGAACCATTACTGTATCTTACTATGGATACGACCAGTGCCAGAACCCATTGAGTGCAGGACCATTCACAATCAACGTGATGCCAGCACCAGAGGCTACTGTTACAGCACCAGAGTTCCCAGCGAACATCATGTGTTCAATGGCTGCTGATTTTGAGGCTGCAAACGCAACCTACAGCAACGGACTAGAGGGTACTGCATGTGAGATCTCAGGAGAGATCGAAGCGGTAGTTGTTAAGGACTACGATGCTTGTGGCGGAAC
>NZ_JBGFGL010000013.1:0-369 GCF_041224425.1 Psychroserpens sp. XS_ASV72
AATAAATAATACATGTCCTGAAGAAGAAAGCATAACCATCACCGTCGACCCGCTTCCGAACGCCGTTACGGTATCTGCTACCGCACCTAGCGTGTGCTCTGGCGATGACGGTGAGTTCGTGGTCAGTGGCGATGCCGGTGACACCGTGACCTACAGTATAGACGGCGGCCCGTCGGTAACAGGCGTGATACCTGCTGACGGTACGCTTGAGATCGCAGTTGTGGGGATCACCTCAGCGACGACCATCGATGTCAGCAACGTTTCCAATACGAGCTGTGACCTTGACCTTACGGGCGTTAGCGCTACGATCACCGTCGACCCGCTTCCGAACGCCGTTACGGTATCTGCTACCGCACCTAGCGTGTGCTC
>NZ_JBGFGL010000041.1:2500-5130 GCF_041224425.1 Psychroserpens sp. XS_ASV72
ATCTGGCGGGACCATCCGCCAAGGCTAAATACTCCTGAGAGACCGATAGTGAACCAGTACCGTGAGGGAAAGGTGAAAAGAACCCTGAACAAGGGAGTGAAATAGAACCTGAAACCATACGCTTACAAGCGGTCGGAGCCCGTAAGGGTGACGGCGTGCCTTTTGCATAATGAGCCTACGAGTTACCGTTGCTAGCAAGGTTAAGGGCTTCAGGTCCGCAGCCGTAGCGAAAGCGAGTCTGAACAGGGCGCTATAGTTAGCAGTGGTAGACGCGAAACCGTGTGATCTACCCATGGGCAGGGTGAAGCTGTGGTAACACACAGTGGAGGCCCGAACCGGTTGACGTTGAAAAGTCTTCGGATGACCTGTGGGTAGGGGTGAAAGGCCAATCAAACTCGGAAATAGCTCGTACTCCCCGAAATGCATTTAGGTGCAGCGTTGGTTAATAGTTTTATAGAGGTAGAGCTACTGATTGGATGCGGGGGCTTCACCGCCTACCAATTCCTGACAAACTCCGAATGCTATAAAATGTTTACCAGCAGTGAGGGCATGGGTGCTAAGGTCCATGTCCGAGAGGGAAAGAACCCAGACCATCAGCTAAGGTCCCCAAATGTATGTTAAGTTGAATAAACGAGGTTGGACTGCTTAGACAGCTAGGAT
The DNA here is from genome assembly GCF_041224425.1 of Psychroserpens sp. XS_ASV72. Classification (NCBI taxonomy): domain Bacteria; kingdom Pseudomonadati; phylum Bacteroidota; class Flavobacteriia; order Flavobacteriales; family Flavobacteriaceae; genus Psychroserpens; species Psychroserpens sp. XS_ASV72. The sequence continues at coordinate 3,161 of NZ_JBGFGL010000041.1, forward strand.
GTTGGCTTGGAAGCAGCCATTCATTTAAAGAGTGCGTAACAGCTCACTAGTCGAGCGGTTCGGCATGGATAATAATCGGGCATAAACATACTACCGAAGCTATGGACTTTTAAAAGTGGTAGGGGAGCATTGTAGTGTCGTCGAAGGTTTGCCGTGAGGCATGCTGGAGAAGCTACAAAAGAAAATGTAGGCATAAGTAACGATAATGCGGGCGAGAAACCCGCACACCGAAAGACCAAGGTTTCCTCAGCTATGCTAATCAGCTGAGGGTTAGTCGGGACCTAACGCGAACCCGAAAGGGGAAGTGGATGGACAACAGGTCAATATTCCTGTACCTGCCCACGTCAAAAGTGACGGAGGCGTGAACTTGGTGCGTGCTGACGGAATAGCACGTTGAAGCCAGTGGTAACACGGCGACAGTACACTGCGGCTACGGCCAAGGTGACAATCCAGGGGAGCGACTTCCAAGAAAAGCGAGTGTGGCAGCCCGTACCCCAAACCGACACAGGTGGTTGGGATGAGAATTCTAAGGTGCTCGAGAGATTCATGGCTAAGGAACTAGGCAAAATTGACGCGTAACTTCGGGAGAAGCGTCGCCCACAGCGATGTGGGCCGCAGTGAAAAGGTCCAGGCGACTGTTTATCAAAAACACAGGGCTCTGCTAAATCGAAAGATGATGTATAGGGCCTGACACCTGCCCGGTGCTGGAAGGTTAAGTGGAGGGTTTAGCTTCGGCGAAGACCTGAAATGAAGCCCCAGTAAACGGCGGCCGTAACTATAACGGTCCTAAGGTAGCGAAATTCCTTGTCGGGTAAGTTCCGACCTGCACGAATGGTGTAACGATCTGGACACTGTCTCGGCCATGAGCTCGGTGAAATTGTAGTATCGGTGAAGATGCCGATTACCCGCAGTGGGACGAAAAGACCCCGTGCACCTTTACTATAGCTTAGTATTGGTTTTGGATAAGTAATGTGTAGGATAGGTGGGAGACTTTGAAGCGGCGTCGCCAGGCGTTGTGGAGTCATTGTTGAAATACCACCCTTTGCTTGTCTAGAGTCTAACTTCGAGAGAAGGACAGTGCTTGGTGGGTAGTTTGACTGGGGTGGTCGCCTCCAAAAGAGTAACGGAGGCTTCTAAAGGTTCCCTCAGCACGCTTGGTAACCGTGCGTAGAGTGCAATGGCATAAGGGGGCTTGACTGAGAGACATACAGGTCGATCAGGTACGAAAGTAGAGCATAGTGATCCGGTGGTTCCGCATGGAAGGGCCATCGCTCAAAGGATAAAAGGTACGCCGGGGATAACAGGCTGATCTCCCCCAAGAGCTCACATCGACGGGGGGGTTTGGCACCTCGATGTCGGCTCGTCACATCCTGGGGCTGGAGAAGGTCCCAAGGGTTGGGCTGTTCGCCCATTAAAGTGGCACGCGAGCTGGGTTCAGAACGTCGTGAGACAGTTCGGTCTCTATCTACTGTGGGCGTTAGAAATTTGAGTGGATCTGACTCTAGTACGAGAGGACCGAGTTGGACTAACCTCTGGTGTATCTGTTGTCACGCCAGTGGCATTGCAGAGTAGCTACGTTGGGAAAGGATAAGCGCTGAAAGCATATAAGCGCGAAACCCACCACAAGATGAGATTTCTTTAAAGGGCCGTGGAAGATGACCACGTCGATAGGCTACAGGTGTAAAGGCAGCGATGTCATAGCCGAGTAGTACTAATAGCCCATAGGCTTATCGTGCGCCGTTCTTTTCAGGGAAAGCACAGATCATGTATATCTTTTTTCAGTATGTCAACAATATACGGGACAGGTTCCCGAAAGACTTAAGGTGGTTATAGCGACGGGGCTCACCTCTTACCATTCCGAACAGAGAAGTTAAGCCCGTTTGCGCCGATGGTACTGCATCTGTGGGAGAGTAGGACATCGCCTTTCTTGAAAGACCCTTGCAATAAGCAAGGGTCTTTTTTTGTTTATA
>NZ_JBGFGL010000043.1:0-719 GCF_041224425.1 Psychroserpens sp. XS_ASV72
AGCGAACATCATGTGTTCAATGGCTGCTGATTTTGAGGCTGCAAACGCAACCTACAGCAACGGACTAGAGGGTACTGCATGTGAGATCTCAGGAGAGATCGAAGCGGTAGTTGTTAAGGACTACGATGCTTGTGGCGGAACGATCACGGTCACTTACAATGGTAAGGACGAGTGTGATAGAGACCTAGAGGCAGGACCATTTGTGATCACTGTGGACCCAGCACCAGAGGCTGAGGTAATGGCTCCTCAATTCCCATTGGATATTGAGTGTTCTGATGCTGCAGGATTCGAGGCTGCTAACGCTACTTACAGTAACGGACTAGAGGAAACTGCATGTGAGATCTCAGGAGAGATTGAAGCGGTAGTTGTTAAGGACTACGATGCTTGTGGTGGAACGATCACGATCACTTACAACGGTAAGGACGAATGTGAGAGAGACTTGGAGGCAGGACCTTATACTATTGAGGTGAAGCCAGCACCAGCTCCAGAAGTTAGTGCTCCAGAATTCTCAGATAAGATTGCATGTGCCGACGCAGCAGGATTCGAAGCTGCAAACGCTACATATACTAATGGTTTAACTGGACTTTGTGAGCTTTCAGGAGAATTGGAGGCGAACGTAGTTAAGGAGTACGATGCCTGTGGAGGACTTATCACGATAAGCTACAACGGAGAGGATGCCTGTGGCAACCCATTGAGCGCAGGACCATACTATATCGAGG
>NZ_JBGFGL010000045.1:0-324 GCF_041224425.1 Psychroserpens sp. XS_ASV72
CGAGACAAGCCTAGTGCAGACAATAAACGTGGTGGACACTACTGCGCCTACCTTTACGGTTCCTGCTGGTACCACTATCGAGTGTGACCAAGATCCAACGGACCTTTCCCTTACTGGTGACGTGACAGATGAGAACGACAATTGCTCGAATGGATTGGAGGCAGCTGACACCGATGCAGTGGCTGATGGCTCCTGTGCAAACGAATCTGTAATCACAAGAACTTGGACTCTTGTCGATGACTGTGGAAACGAGACAAGCCTAGTGCAGACGATAAACGTGGTGGACACTACTGCGCCTACCTTTACGGTTCCTAATGGTACCAC
>NZ_JBGFGL010000021.1:0-6053 GCF_041224425.1 Psychroserpens sp. XS_ASV72
CACAACAACGTGTATAGTTAATGCGTACAGTCGGTTAAGCAGAAGATTTTTTCTTACTTTTAATCCAATCAACAAAACTGAAAAACCATGACCGCTCAGCCGTCGCGCTTTTTCTCCAACGGAATTTTCGCCAGTCGCAGACTGGCTCATCCCAGCGCAAAGCGCTCGGCTGAAATTCCGCACAAACCATACACGAACAAGTTAGCAACAATATGAAAAAGGTACTGCTTGTATTAATTATATTTCATTCAATTAAAATTTCTGCTCAAGAAAAAAACTGTTCTGATTTTAAAACTGGAAAGTTTAAATACTCTGATGTTAGCTGGAGTGAAATAATCTCGGTTAGAAACGATTCAATCCAATCTGATTATTATTCTGAAAGTGATATGGAAATAGTCAGCAAGATTACATGGCTGTCTGATTGTAAATACAAAATGGAATACATCAAGGTAAGTGAAAAATGGTTTGAACATAAAATTGGTGAGGTTGAATTTATTGAAATAGTTCAAGTCAATGGCAACAAAATTTTATGTCGAAATGAATCCTACTCAATTGAAATGATAAAGATTACCGAACAATAACATACTATTGCTAACAACGTGTAAGGTCAATTGCTACAAATTTTTCCATCGGAAAAATTCTCGCATTATTTAACTATATTTAGTTCAGGAATCAATTCGTTAGCTTAGCCTCTCGCTTTTTTTCCAACGGAATTTTCGCCAGTCACAGACTGGCTCACCCAAACGCAAAGCGCTCGGCTGAAATTCCGCAACAAACCTTACACGAACACGTTAGGCAACATTATAAAAAAATAATAACAATGACAGAACATAAATATTCCATAAGTTTAGTCTCTCAAGGAGATCATAGATTTTATACTTTAACTATTCCATCGGAAATACTTGCCAAAACTTGTTTTGTGTCAACAAGGGATGATAATCCCGTTGATGGATTCCAAAGATTATTGGATGAAAAAAGGGCGCAGAGTATTGCAGATTATATAGATAATGGAATGGGTACGATACCTACGGCAATTATATTATCTGCACAGCCTGAAGCTGAATTAGAGATTATTGGTAGAGGAAAAACTGTAAAGTTCAAGGAACATCCTAAAGCATTTTTAGTATTAGATGGTCAACATAGAGTTTATGGTTTTTCTAAAGCGAACTCTTCTGTCAGAGTTCCTGTAGTGATTTATAATGGACTAAATAGAAGAGATGAATCAAGAATATTTATTGATATAAATACTCAACAAAAACCAGTACCTAATGAACTTTTGTTTGACATTAAAAATCTTGCTGAATATGAAACTGATCAAGAACAACTACTTCGTGAAATTTTTGATTTGTTTCATTCAGAAACCAAAAGTGCATTACTAGGATTGACAAGTCCGGCTAAAAAGTCCAGAAATAAAATTTCGAGAGTTACATTTAACTCTTCGTTTAAACCAATAACAAAAAACTTTGGAAATAAAGATGCTGACGAAATATTTGAAATTTGTAATTCATATATATCAGCTTTTATGAAAGGAATGAGAAGTCTTGACATAGATGGATCTATTACAAATTCAACAGTTTTTAGATCAGTAATAGCAATATTTCCACATGTTGCTCAGAGAACAAAAGACAGATATTCTAACTATAATCAAGATGCATTTTCAGAAATTTTAAGTCCATTATTTTCAAAATTGAAAGTTACTAAAATTACTAGCCCAGGAAGTAGTTACAAAGATTTAGCAAACTATTTGATTGAATGTATGAAAACTGACTTTACCTTATAATTATGTACATAGATGATGCTTTTCGTCCTTTTTGGGCAAATGGTTTAAATAACATAGTAGTAAACAATTCTAAAAATTTAAATGATTGGATAAAAGATGCAAATGATTACCAAATAAATTCACCCGTAGCATCTGATGAATTCATATTAAATGTATATGATCGTAGTTTATTTCTTAATCCCATATCACAAGATTGCAATAGATTTTCAACATCTGCACTTGAGAGTATTTTGAAAGTAGATAATCTTGAAATACTACCAAAATCAATTTGTTGGATTTTAATAAAACAATATTACTCTGCATTTTATTCAGCTCATTTGATTTTGCGCTTATTGGGTTATTCATTAACACAATTAGATGGAACAACAATAGCATCAGTACGTAATGTTGCAAACATTTATGGCAATTTAAATGGCGTTAATATTGAGAATGGTTACTACTTAATAGAATATGGAAACAGCAATAATTCTTTAAATTGTAAAAAACAAAACGTGAATCAATCTGGCGGATCTCACGTAACACTATGGAAATTATTTGGAGAGAAAATTAAAGAATTAAATCTTGAAATGCTCAATCTAAATACAACTAGTGAAGTACAAGATATTACAGTAAAATTAGATGAACTAATTTATAATTTGGACTATGTAGGTTCAAATAATCATAGTTGGTTATCTAGAATGCGTAATGACTTTAATTATAAACATAAATATGGCGTTTGGCATCCATATGGCATTCCAAAAGCCAAATTAGATTCCTTAAAAAGGAACATTAATTTATGGAGATCAGATGTTATGGATATTGATTTGAAAAATCATGTTGGAAATGAACTTGCTAGATTCAGCAATACGTGTCAATTTATAATCGGATTAGGAAATACAATATGTAAAGATATGCATTATCGTTGTTCAGAAGGCAAATCTTATTTGAATTCAGGATATTCAAAAATTATTAACGTTGCCTAACAACGTGTATAGCTAACGCGGCAGATGGTTAAGAAGAAGAATTTTTCTTACTTTTAATCCAAACAACAAACTGAAAAAGCACAGACAGCTCGCTGTCGCGCTTTTTCCCAAACGGAATTTTCGCCAGTCGCAGACCGGCTCATCCCAGCGCAAAGCGCTCGGCTGAAATTCCGCGCAATCCATACACGAACACGTTGTAGCACATTTAAGAAATCCGATGAAATCTAAATTGAATGAATATTGTCCTTGTTGTGGATACAACACATTTGATTCTAAAGACAGATTGAACTATTCAATTTGTCCAATTTGTTTTTGGGAAGATGACCCAATGGCATTTGAAGATGAAAATTTTGTTGGAGGAGCAAATAGAGTTTCATTGACCCAAGCTAGGGAAAATTACATCAAGTTTGGAGCTTGTGAAGAATCAATGATCTCCAATACTCGGAAAGTAGATATCAATGACATTCTAAATCCTGAATGGAATAATTTATGAAGTCAGAATTAAAATATATAGAATTAAAAACTGGATTTGGAGACAATGGTCCAGCTTGGATTGGAATGGCTGAATTTTCTAAAACTGGAAGAACAGTATACTTTAATGGAAAAGCACTCAAAAACTCAAATGCTCGTGGAATATCTGGAAATTATTATGATATAGAAAATGGAGACGAATATTGGATTTCTGGAGTTAAGAAAAATGGAGAGGATCGACATTGGGCAGGCGGAGGAAAAATAATGATTGACCGAAATGTAGTTGACCTTTATTTAAGTCAAGTAGAGTCTAACAAATTAGACAAGAATCAATTCGAATTAACAGATATTAAACCAACTGATAAACAGAAGTTTGCTGATTTGGAAAACAAAAAAGTGAATTAATAAACGTGCCACAACAACGTGTATAGCTAATAGTCTGTTAAAGAACCCTCGCGGAATTCTGGCGAATTCCACTCTACTCCTATTCCGTTTTTTTGCTATCTTACTAAACGAATCACACAACTAGCCATACACGAACACGTTCTATGCAATATGAAGAAAAAGCCTAAAGAAAAATTAGACCACACTTTTGAATTTTTAAAGGCATTTCTCGAAGTTCAATTCGAAAACTATATTGCTTTGCATGACTTTATGGAAACTCACATATCATCAGTTCAAAAAGAAATTGATGAAAAATATGATGAAGTTGATAAAATAGAAGATAAGTTAGAATGGAATGTTGCTATGGAACAATTGGAACTTGAGCTTGAATCAGATCTATTTAGGTTTGAACATGAATTTCCTAATAGAATTAGATACTCTGCAATAGTACAAACATATTCAATGCTTGAGGTATATTTAAAATGGTTATGCAACAATCTTCAAAGAATAAATAATCTTCCTTTTGGAATTGCTGATTTAAAAGGGAGTAATGACTTAGACAAAGGAAAACTCTACATAAAAAAGATTTACAATCTGGATTTCAATAAATTGAATCCGGAATGGAGTTTTCTAAGTAATATGAGAAAAATTAGAAATCAAATTATTCACAATAATGGAGACTTTACAGTCAAGGATAAGGAGATTATTGAAATCATCAATAAGAACGAAAATTTGGGAATAATGTGGGAAGAAATACACCCAAAACTAGAAGCAAATAAAGTTTATGAGATAAAAATAGTTTCTAAGAAACTCAACAAAGAGTTTATAGAAACTGTTTTGCTTTTCTTTGAAAAACTTGTTGCTGAAATAAAAAACAATGAAATTCATACAGCATAGAACAACGTGTATAGTTAATGCTATGTTGGTTAACTAAATGAAAATTTCCTACTTTTAAACAAACATTAAATTAATCGGAAAACTTGCAAGCCAGAGCCTTGCTGTTTTCCTCCAGCGGATTTTTCGCCACGAGTGGCTCATCCGAAGCCAAAACAGCTTCGGCCCAATCCGCGCAAACCATACACGAACACGTTACCAACAATAGCACAAAAACGAAAATCCCACTTCCACTCCATTCTGTAGTTACTGAATTGGAACGATTTCAGAAAGGTTTAATCTTTAAGCGGAATTATCCTTTTATAAATCCAAAAAGAGCAACCTAAATGCCAAATGGTCGTTTCCTCTTATCGAAACTGGCGGATTCTTGCGCTTCTCAGCCAAAATCTGGTTGGCATTCTGATTCGGTTGCGTTGGGATGCTCAGCTATCTTCTGTTCTCAATCTAAAGTTCTGGCTGTGCTACAGTAGGTAACAACGTGTAAAGCTCATTGCTTCTGCATTTTTCCAACGGAAAAATTTGAAGGCAAGAAAATGTTGCGCATTTTTATTTAACTTTAACCAAAACCAATCGCAACGAATCCTTACACAAACTCGTTAGGTGCAAGTCGAAAAACTGACATGAAAAAAACAAAAGACGGAAAATATATCGAATGGACACCTATTTTTGACATAAAAAATAGCGGATATTTTGCTGGAGTGGATAATGACGGAAATTGGTTTGCCGACACAGCCGAAGGATTAAAATCGATCGATGAAGGCGGTGGAATTGGAATTCTACCGATACTCAAAATGACAAGAGCGGATTTTGAATCATATCTGAATGAAAAAATCAAAAAATCTGATTTAAAAGCTGATAGTAAATTATCGGAATTAGCAACGAAAATAATGCAATTGAGTTTTGGAATTTCGACTTATTGGGCAGAATTAGGAATTGAGTGGCTAAATGAATCTGAAATCGACTCTGATTTGAAAAATAAGCTGAATTATTTGATTGAGAATAAATTGTACAGTCAAAAATTCAGACATAAAGCATTTACAAAAATTAAACAATACGAACGAAAAAAGACCAGCACCTAACAACGTGTATAGTTTATACTCTCAAATTTTTCCAGCGGAAAAATTCTCACTTTAATTAACTATATTTATTTCATGGAACAGTTCGCTAGCTCAGCCTTACGCTCTTTTCCAACGGAATTTTCGCCAGTCAAGCTGGCTCATCCGAAACGCAAAGCGTTCGGCTGAATTCCGTACAAACCATACACGAACACGTTAGCCATAATTTGATAAATGAACAGCTATCCAGAATTCCCTGAACAAGTTAAATCAGCATTTTTATCATTCGGAGAAAAACACGACTTTGATTTGAAAGAAATCAATTATGATTGGAGAGTCGTTTTTCAAAATAACAGTTGGAAAATCACTTTTGTTTGCGAATTTGGAGTTGTAGAAGTTACTGTAACAAATCTTTCAGATAAGACAGAAATTCCACTTTCATCATTAATGGAATTTTGGTTTTCTGATTCTGAATATTACAAAGATTACGGAAAGCACATTTATAGT
>NZ_JBGFGL010000027.1:0-639 GCF_041224425.1 Psychroserpens sp. XS_ASV72
GACAACTGCTCAAATGGATTGGAAGCAACATATTCTGATACCGTGGCTGATGGCTCCTGTGCAAACGAATCTGTAATCACAAGAACTTGGACACTTGTCGATGACTGTGGGAACGAGACAAGCCTAGTGCAGACAATAAACGTGGTGGACACTACTGCGCCTACCTTTACGGTTCCTGCTGGTACCACTATCGAGTGTGACCAAGATCCAACGGACCTTTCTATTACTGGTGACGTGACAGATGAGGCGGACAACTGTTCAAATGGATTGGAGGCAACATATTCTGATGCTGTTGCTGAAGGTGCCTGTGCAAACGAATCTGTAATCACAAGAACATGGACACTTGTCGATGACTGTGGGAACGAGACAAACCTAGTGCAGACAATAAACGTGGTGGACACTACTGCGCCTACCTTTACGGTCCCTGCTGGTACCACTATCGAGTGTGACCAGGATCCTACCGATCTTTCTATTACTGGTGACGTGACAGATGAGGCGGACAACTGCTCAAATGGATTGGAAGCAACATATTCTGATACCGTGGCTGATGGCTCCTGTGCAAACGAATCTGTAATCACAAGAACTTGGACACTTGTCGATGACTGTGGGAACGAGACAAGCCTAGTGCAGACAATAAAC
>NZ_JBGFGL010000035.1:0-862 GCF_041224425.1 Psychroserpens sp. XS_ASV72
TGGAAATTCAACATCTGATGATCAAATAATCACTGTTGAAGATACCACTCCTCCAAATCTTACGGTTCCTACTGATGCAACTGTAGAATGTACAGAAAGTACCGATCCTGCTGCTACTGGAACGGCTACGGCTACAGATACCTGTGGTAACGTGACCGTAACTTATTCCGATGCTTCAGCTCCTGGTTGTGGTAACACCGAAACCATCACAAGAACTTGGACCGCTACCGATGAATGCGGAAACTCAGTGTCACTTGACCAGACCATTACCGTTGAGGATACCACTGCGCCAGTGCTTACACTGCCTAGCGATGCAACCGTGGAATGTACCGAAAGTACTGACCCTGCCGCTACCGGAACGGCAACCGCTACCGATACATGTGGCAATGTGACCGTGACCTTCTCAGACAGCTCTGTTGCTGCCTGCGGAAACACCGAGACCATCACTAGGACTTGGACCGCTACCGATGAATGCGGGAACTCCACATCTCTGGACCAGACCATATCTGTAGTGGACACCATAGCCCCTGACCTTTCCGCTTGTACGGTGGAAAATACGGTGATCGAGTGCTCCGACACGGACAACGAGGCTCTAGCGGATGCGTGGAACTCTGCCAACATAGCTGCCCTTGAAGCATGTGCCACGGATGCCTGTGATGACGACCTTACCGGTCAGGTAACCTCTGACTATGACTTCAGCAACCTGAACACGACATGTGGGCCTTGCGGTACCATAAACGTAACATACACCGTGACCGATGATTGCGGAAACAGCTCAAGCACCACCGTAACGCTTACTTTTGACGACGGGACCATCCCTGACCTCTCAAACTGTTCTGTCACTGACCAAACTGTTGAATGC
>NZ_JBGFGL010000076.1:0-358971 GCF_041224425.1 Psychroserpens sp. XS_ASV72
CCTCGATATAGTATGGTCCTGCGCTCAATGGGTTGCCACAGGCATCCTCTCCGTTGTAGCTTATCGTGATAAGTCCTCCACAGGCATCGTACTCCTTAACTACGTTCGCCTCCAATTCTCCTGAAAGCTCACAAAGTCCAGATAACACATTAGTATATGTAGCGTTTGCAGCTTCGAATCCTGCTGCGTCGGCACATGCGATCTTGTCTGAGAATTCTGGAGCACTAACTTCTGGAGCTGGTGCTGGCAATACAGTAATTGTTTTTCTGTAATCGATTTCACGACCACAATCGTCGATAAATTTCCAATCTACGTATAAAGTACCACCACATGCATCATAACTACCTGATAAAGTACCTTCTACTTCACCGTTAATACCACAAGTACCTTCTAATCCATTAGAATAAGCAAGGTTTGTAACAATATAGTCATCAGCTAAATCACAAGCTACTTCAATACTTGGTAATGGGTTGATGAATTCTGCCATTGGAGCAGGATCAACTGTAATAGTTTGAGAAGCACTTAATGGATTTCCACAAATATCTTCTCCATCCCAAGTTACAGTGATAGTTCCACCGCACTCATCAAAATTGTTTGTTTGAACTGGCTCTAAATAACCAGAAATATTACATTCGCCTTCTAGTCCATTGCTGTAACCTAAAGCTTGAGCTTGGTATGCATCAGCATCAGAACAACTTAATGTAAAGTCTTCAACAGGATCAACCGTTGGAGCTGGAGCTGGATCAACTTTTACTTGCTTTCTAGCAGTAATTGTTCTACCACACTCGTCTGTGTATGACCAATCAACATATAGTAATCCACCACAAGCAGTAAACTCACCACTTAAAACTCCTTCAACAGAACCATTAATACCACACTCTCCGTCTAAACCATTAGAATAAGACAATGAAGTTGGCTCATAGTTTTGAGCTTCAGCACAAGAAACCTCTTCATGCTCAACATCGTCAAAACTAGCTTCAGGAGCTGGGTTAACGATAATTTCAAATGGACCAGCACTTAATGGACGACCACAAGCATCTTCTCCATCATAAGTAATGGTAATTTTACCACCACATAAATCATATTCTTTAGAAACATAAGCTTCTAATGAACCAGAGATTTCACAATCACCAGTTAAACCATTAGAATATGTAGCGTCATCAGCAGTCCAATTTGCCGCCATTGCACACATAATATCAGCTGGGAATTCAGGAGTTGATACTGTAGCTTCAGGAGCTGGATCAACAATGATATCATATGGACCTGCACTTAAAGGACGTCCACAAGCATCTTCACCATCATAAGAAATAGTGATTTTTCCACCACATGCGTCATATTCTTTAACAACATAAGCCTCTAATGAACCTGAAATTTCACATAATCCAGTTAAGCCATTAGAATATGTTGCTGCATCAGCGGAATACGCATCTGCATCAGCACAAGCTATATTAGTTGGGAATTCTGGAGTAGTAATTGAAGCTGCTGGAGCTGGCATTACTTGGATTGTAGTCGAAGCAGAAAGCGGATTTCCACACTCATCCTGACCATTCCAGTTTATTGTAATAGTACCACCACAAGCATCAAAATCATTTATTTGCTCTGGTTCAACGCTTCCGCTAATACTACAACTTCCTTCTTGTCCATTGCTATAATTTAAAGCACTAGCAACATATCCTTCTGCATCGGCACAAGATAAGCTAGTTTCAACCTCGATAGGCTCAAATTCTGGAGCTGGAGCTGGTAATACAGTAACTTCAAAAGTAGCACTTAATGAATTACCACATGCATCTTCACCCGCGTAAGTTACAGTGATTTTTCCACCACATGCATCAAAAAGATTTTTTTGGATTGGATCAATAGAACCATTTAATGAGCAATCACCATCTAAACCATTAGAATAGTTTAAAGGTTGAGCAACATAACCAGCTGCATCGTCACAAGACAATTCAAAATTTTGAACTGGGTCTAATTGTGCTGCAGGAGCAGGAGTCACATTGATTTCGAATGGTCCAGCACTTAATGGTGTTCCACAAGAATCTTCACCACTATATGATATAATGATTTTTCCTCCACATACTGTGAAATCATTTTGTACAGAAGCTTCGATTGATCCTGAAATTGCACAAGCACCAGAATCAACACCATTAGAATATGTAGCTGCATCAGCAACAAAACCATACGCTTCTTCACAAGATAGTGAATCAGGGAATTCAGGAGCTGTAAGAGTAGATTCAGGAGCTCCTTGAACTGTTATATGTTGAGATAATGATGTTGTATTACCACATTGGTCTGTAGCAGTCCAAGTTCTAACAATTTTACCACCATCACAATAATCACCAAGATTACTTAAATCCTCAACGTATTCAATCTTAATATTTGAGTCACAGTTATCAGTGTAGCTTACATCTGGTGCAGCTGGCACTTGATCAATACATGTGTAAAAAGCATCTTTAGGTATATCATTTAAAACCGGAGCTTCAGAATCAGATCCTGAATATACAATTTGAATTGGCTCTGCAAAATTATTACAGTCGTCAACAATTGTATAATTGTAAATAGCATACCATTTACAATCGCTTCCTTTAGAATCACTTGTTTTAGTTACAGTAACTGAACCACAGTTATCAGTATATAATGCAGCAATCTCTTGTTCAGTTGGCCCTAATGGCTTTTCACTGTAACATAAATTTAGTTCAGATCCTCCTTGAGGTATAGAGTCTGGCTCTAATAATTGAGGAGCTTCACTATCGCCACCACTGTAATTAACATCTAGTTCAGCAGCAAAATTTCCACATACATCAGAAATTTGATATTTGTAGAAAGCTGTCCAAGAACAGTCATCTCCTTGTGGAGTACCGTATTTGGTAACGATAATGTCTCCACCACAGTTATCAGCATATAAAGCTGCGATTTCGTCTTCAGATGGTCCTTGAGGAGCATCAGCGAAACATGCATTGATGTTATCTCCACCAGTAGGAACAACTGCTCCGTCAACTAAAGTAGGAGCTTGTAAATCACCACCTACATAACTGATTTTGATTTGTTCTTCGAAACTTCCACACTTAATATCATAAGTGTATTCAACTTCCCAGCCACAATCATCACCACTCATAAGAGTAGATTTGACTACATCTGCAGGAATGTCTCCACATTGATTTAAATACAAGTTTGCAACATCTGCTTCAGATGGACCTGGAGGTGCATCTTCTTGGCAACGGTTGAAGAACGTACTTCGCTCCGCTTGCCCTAACATTGAACCTGTACTAAACATAAATAGCATGATAAAGGCTAACACCTTCATGCTATTGGAATGTTTGGTAATAAGATCAATGCTACAACACGATAAATTCGTGATAGACTGCCAGATTTTGGCTCGACTACCACTTCGGGTAAAATTGCTCATAAACATAACATTTGGTTTTAAATTAAAATTATCTTAACATTTATTTCAACTGTTTTACCAGTCTACATAACAAAAGCAAATTGCTTAAGTAATAGGTTTGGGGACCAAATGAGATATGCCTATTATATGTATCCATAAACAGACTACTCAATGCTTGAATAATTGCTTATTCAAAATTCAATAAATGTGCTAATAATCAATTGTTGTGCTATCAAACAATTTTAGGTAAGAACATAAAAAAAGACGTTTTAAAATCTGCTTTTTATGTGGTCAAAATGAATATAATCCACCCTAACTTACTTTCAAAAGTAGATTATAAAATATTGAATGCCAAATAAATTTAACGTTTTTTTACAGATTAAACACTTGAACATTTTTTTTTGCATTTAATCGAAAAGCAATTCATTTTCGATGCAAAAATCTTCGATGAAATGTAACGAGGATTCTATCATTTTATGAAAAATTCCATCTTCTTCCACAAATGGGATTTCATCTCTATAACTACTTATAAATGATTCAATTAATGGCGATGATAATTTAGGCTTTCTAAAGTTTAAAGCCTGGGAAGCATTTAATAATTCAATAGCCAGTACACGCTCGGTATTTTGTATTAATGTATAAGCTTGCGTGGCAGCATTAGCTCCCATGCTAACATGATCTTCTTGACCATTACTCGATACAATACTATCGACACTAGCGGGTGTAGCCAATTGTTTGTTGGCACTTACAATACTAGCTGCTGTGTATTGAGGAATCATAAATCCTGAATTCAATCCTGGGTTGTCTACCAAAAAAGCGGGCAATCCTCTTGTTCCTGAAATCAGTTGGTATATTCTTCGCTCTGAAATGTTTCCCAACTCAGCCATTGCTATCTTCAAATAATCTAATGCCAATGCTAAGGGTTGTCCATGAAAGTTTCCTCCTGAAATAATTTTATCCTCTTGGATAAAAATGTTTGGATTGTCGGTAACCGAATTAATTTCTGTTTTAAAAACCTTATGCACAAAGTTCAATGTATCTTTTGTTGCGCCATGGACTTGTGGAATACATCTAAACGAATAAGGATCTTGCACATCCTGTTTTTCTTGTGCTATCAATTCACTACCTTCCAAAAATTCTCGAATCCTTTCAGCCGTTTTCAACTGACCATTATGCGGCCTTACTAAATGTACCAGGTCATCAAAAGGTTCAATTCTACCATTAAAGGCATCCAACGAAATACTTGATATCAAATCTGCCATATAAGACAACTTATAGGACTTAATTAATAAGTAGATACCATAAGCACTCATAAATTGAGTTCCATTCAGAAGTGCTAAGCCTTCTTTGGATTTTAAGGTTATGGGTTCAAGCTGTAATTCCTTTAAAACATCTTCGGCTTCACAAATACGATCTTTATAATAAACTTGTCCTTTTCCAATTAATGGCAAAGCCAAATGTGCCAAAGGCGCTAAGTCTCCAGAAGCACCTAATGAGCCTTGTGTGTATATAACAGGAAGTATGTCATGATTGTAAAAATAAATTAGCCTATTTACGGTATCCAATTGCACACCACTATGTCCATAACTTAATGACTGTATCTTTAAAAGCAACATTAATCTAATGATCTCTTTAGAAACCTTATCTCCAGTTCCGCAAGCATGGGACATGACGAGGTTTTCCTGCAAATGAGTTAATTTATCACCTGATATCTTAACATTGCACAACGACCCGAATCCTGTATTGATTCCATATATAGGTTCGTCTTGAGTGCGCATCTTTTGATCTAAATACGCACGACAATTGGTTATTTTACGAATCGCCTCTTCCGATAACTTGACTTTTTTCTGATAAAACAGAATATCACTAATTGTTGAAAGCTCTAGAGTTTCGGAAGAAATAATATGTTCAGTATCCATGTTGAGAAATTTTCACTTCAAAAATCAACATTACTAATCTTGTATGCAACAAATGTTAATAATTAATAAAATATGGATATTGTTAGACGAATCTTTTATTTTTGAGAAAACATAAATCACAACCTATGAAACAATTACTTATAATCTTATGCGCGTTGTCTATCGTTGCATGTCAAGAAGAACCTAAAGATTATGTAACCTTAAGTGGTACCATAAAAAATCCACATGAAAGCAAAACATTGAAAGTTTACATGGGAAAGGACTATGA
This sequence comes from Psychroserpens sp. XS_ASV72, assembly GCF_041224425.1. Taxonomy (NCBI): domain Bacteria; kingdom Pseudomonadati; phylum Bacteroidota; class Flavobacteriia; order Flavobacteriales; family Flavobacteriaceae; genus Psychroserpens; species Psychroserpens sp. XS_ASV72. The sequence goes on from NZ_JBGFGL010000076.1 coordinate 5,570, forward strand.
AAAAAATATCAAAGTTAATGACGATGGTACTTTTAGTGACACCTTAAAAATAGCTGATGGAGATTACTCCATAAAACATGGAGACGAATATGGTTCTATTTATTTAAAGAACGGATTTGAGTCTTCATTTGAAACCGATTATGAAGATTTTGACAATACTTTGGTTTATAAAGGAGATGGCTCAGATATCAATAATTTTGCTATTCAATCGTATTTATTGTCCAATGAGCATTTTACAGATGATTTATTTGCAGAACCTAGTAAGGAGCGTTTAGACAAAGCTGTTACAGCTTACAAGGAAGGATTTCAAAAATTACAGGACAATTACAAAAATCTAGATTCCCTTCATATTGCCAACGGACAAAAAAACATGGAAGGAACTATTAATTCTTTAGAAAAATATTTATCTGGAAAAATAGCCCTTAGAGAAGAATTACCACAAGGATCTCCTTCTCCTACGTTTGAAAATTACATCAATCATAAAGGAGGAACTACTTCCCTATCTGACCTTAAAGGAAAATATGTTTATGTAGATATTTGGGCAACATGGTGTGGTCCATGTAAGCGCGAGATTCCTTCCTTGAAAAAGGTGGAAGAACAGTTCCATGGTCAAAATATTGAATTTGTCAGTATTTCTGTAGATGATGAAAAACGCAGTGGCACCAAGGAAAAAGCTTTTGAAGCTTGGAAAAAAATGGTTGATGATAAGAACTTAGGAGGCATCCAATTATTTTCAGACAATGCATGGCAATCTGATTTCGTGAGAGCATACCAGGTTAATGGTATTCCTCGTTTTATCCTTATCGATCCAGATGGAAACATTGTAAGTCCAGATGCTCCTCGACCTTCAAATCCAAAATTAGTAGAACTTCTTGAGGAGAAATTAAATTCTTAAACGTTTTATATTTAAAAACTAAGCCACTTTTTTAAGTGGCTTTTTTATTTTATTAGCCTTCTTTTTTCTCTTTTCCCTCTTGTGGCTGTTGCTCTTGTTCAGGCGGTTTGAATAAATCGATATATGCTTGTCCTAAATAATCAATAACATTACTTGCCATTAAACTTTGGTACCCGTAATCTTCAACAGCTATATCTGCAGATCTTCCATGTAGATACACCCCAAAAATTGCAGCAACCAACGGTTCGTAATCTTGAGCTATTAAGCCTGTAATTATTCCCATCAACACATCTCCTGTACCTGCTGTTGCCAAACCAGGATTACCTGTTGTATTTACATAATACTTGTCTTGGTAAACGGTAATTGTATTGGCTCCCTTAATAACAACAATAACATCATATTGCTTAGAAAATGTACTAACCTTGTCCAACTTGTCAAAATCATTTTTCCATGACCCAATCAAACGTTCCAACTCTTTGGGATGTGGTGTTAACACCGTTTGTTTTGGTAATAGCTTGAGCAGTTTTTTACTCTTGGATAACATATTCAATCCGTCGGCATCAATAACCAACGGTTTCTTATTTTCTTTAAGGAACGTTTCAAAAGCAGTTATAGTTTTAGGCAAGGTTCCAACACCTATTCCTAATCCAATAACGTCTGGGTCTTCTGGAAATGATATATTAGAAATAAACGTTTCCTCCACATCAGAAACCACCATAGCTTCAGGCAAAGTGGTTTGCAATATCGAATATCCACACTTTGGAACGAAGGAAGTTACCAAACCTGCTCCTGATGCTAGCACAGCCTTTGAACTCAGAACTACGGCTCCGATTTTTCCATATTGTCCTCCAATAATCAATGCATGACCATAAGTACCTTTATGTGAAAATTTCTCTCTTGGCCTGTATTGCGGTAACACCTCATGTCTTCCTATAAGCTCTGCTTTGGTTTGGGTCTTAAACAAAAACTCTCTATCAATTCCAATATCCAACACTTCCCATTGCAGAGAATATTTAGCTGTATCAGGCAGAAAGAAAATGAGTTTTGGCGATTGAAAACTCAATGTGTGATTTGCCCACACGACTGCATTTTCATTATCAGGAACTTTATCTGTGAATGCTCCTGAAGGAATATCGATAGATAAGGTGAATGCTTTGCTATTCTTAAAATGCTGAAATATATCAATAACCCATTCTGCGGCTGGACGATTAAGTCCAATCCCAAATACAGCATCAATGATGATGTCATCTTGATGTATTTGAGGTAAATCGGTATCCTTAGACATCATTGTTGGCCACACTTTGGTAGTTTCCTTGATGCGCTCATAATTCACTAAAAAGTCCTTAGAACGCTTATCACTGTAATTCACTATATATGTGTTTACATTATACCCATGATTCAGTAAATGCCTGGCAATTACTAATCCATCACCACCATTATTGCCAATACCACAAAAGACATGGATTGGAACTTGGGCACCTTGCATCCTGACATGTAGCCAGTTAAAAATTTGGATGCCTGCACGTTCCATTAATTCGGTTGAACTAATGTTTTGTTTTTCGGCTGTTAAACGATCACCTTCGTAAATTTGTTCTTTTGAGAAAATTTTCACTTATGCGGATTTTTATTAGAAGTAAAAGTAATACTTTTGAATATAATAAATTGATATAAAAACTACAGCAGACACTACTAGAATGAAAGTTTTAAAATTTGGAGGTACTTCCGTTGGTTCGGCAAACAACATCAATCAAGTCATTTCAATTTTGGAAGAACAATCCAAAACCGACCAAGTGGTTGGTGTCGTCTCTGCTGTTGGAGGCATAACCGATAAGTTATTGTATGCTGGACAACTGGCCCAAATCAAAGACAAGTCTTATGAAGAGGCCTATAAATCTATTGAACGTATTCATATAAAACTTGCTGAAGCTTTAATTCCTAAAAAGAATAAAGATATCATCAAGACCTTAGTAAATAAGCTTCAGGAACTTAAAGATCTTTTGGACGGTTTATATTTGATAAACGAAGTATCACCCAAGACCTCAGATAAATTAGTGAGTTTTGGAGAACTACTATCATCTTATATAATTGCGGAAACCATGTCGTCAAGAGGTTTGTATGCTGTTTGTAAGAATTCACAAGACCTCATCGTCACGAATTCAAACTTTACCAAAGCTGAAGTTCAGTTGAAAGCTACCAACAGTAATATTAAAACCTACTTTAAATCTGCAAAACAAGACATTACGATCCTGCCAGGATTTGTATCGAAATCTGAAGATGATGAAATCACTACACTTGGTCGAGGTGGTTCTGATTTTACTGCAGCCATTGTTGCTGCGGCACTAAAAGTAAAACAACTTGAAATATGGACCGATGTGAGCGGTATGTACACAGCGAATCCTAAATTGGTGAAACAGGCGTTTCCAATTGAGCAACTGTCCTATCAAGAAGCTATGGAATTGTCACATTTTGGCGCCAAAGTCTTGTATCCTCCAACGGTTCAACCGGTTTTAGACTTGAATATTCCTATCCACATTAAAAACACGTTAAAACCTGAAGCTAAAGGCACGATTGTGTCTTCTGAAACCGAAGCGCGTTTTCAGCATCCTGTCAAAGGAATTACGCACATCAACAATATTGCCTTATTGACTTTACAAGGAAGTGGAATGGTTGGTATTCCTGGGTTTTCAAAGCGTTTATTTGAAACACTGGCGCAAGAAAAAATCAATATTATTTTCATCACACAAGCTTCATCAGAACATTCCATTTGTTTTGGAATCGATGTCAATGATGCCAAGCTCGCCAAGGCAGCTATTGACACCAACTTTGAAAACGAGATTTCACTTCACAAAATCGATCCAATAATTGTCGAAACCGGATTGTCTATTATTGCCTTAATTGGTGATAAGATGAAAAGTTTTCAAGGAATTAGCGGACGTATGTTTAGTACCTTAGGAAAAAACAACATCAATATTAGAGCTATTGCCCAAGGTGCTTCTGAAAGAAATATATCAGCAGTCATAAATGAAAACGATGTCAAGAAAGCCTTAAATGTACTTCACGAACAGTTCTTCGAAGTTAAAACCAAGCAGCTCAATGTATTTATTGTAGGTATTGGTAATGTTGGCGAAAAACTGATAGATCAAATTGAGCAACAATATAGCTATCTAAAGAAAAAGCTTAAGATTGATGTTCGTATTGTAGGTATGGCCAATTCAAGAAAAATGGTCTTTGATAGCAATGGCATTGATCTTAGCAATTGGGCGTCGTTATTTCACTATGCTGACAAAACAAGTTTAAAAGGGTTTTTCAATATGGTAGTTGAAATGAATCTTCGTAACAGCATCTTTGTAGATATTACAGCTGATGAAACCGTTTCTGGTTGGTATGACAATTATCTGAAAAATAGCATTGCTGTAGTTGCTTGTAATAAGATCGCTTGTTCTGGAGCTTATGAAACATACAAAAAGCTTCATGACTTATCTTTAAGTTACAACACACCTTTCTTATACGAAACCAACGTTGGCGCAGGTTTGCCAATAATCAATACTTTAAAAAATTTGGTAGCATCTGGCGATAAAGTAACGAGCATTCAAGCCATTTTATCTGGAAGCTTAAACTTTGTCTTTAATAATTTCAGTGACAGAACCAACTTTCATGACACTGTAAAACGTGCCCAATTTGAAGGATACACCGAACCTGATCCAAGAATAGATTTAAGTGGTATTGATGTAGCCAGAAAGATTTTGATTTTAGCTCGTGAAAACGGTGGCACTATGGAAATTGATGACATCAATATTCAAACATTTCTTACTGAAGCCAACCTCGAAAGCAAATCAGTTGATGACTTTTACAAGACCTTAAAAGCTGATGAAGAACATTTTCAGTCTATTTTTGCGAATGCGAAAGCAAAAAAATGTCAGCTTAAATACGTTGCGGAGTTCAAAAATGGTAAAGCCAAATGCGGTCTTAGGGAAATTCCTGAAGGGCATCCATTTTATAATCTAGAAGGTAAAGACAATATTGTGATGTTCTACACCGAACGCTATCCAGAGCAACCACTTATCGTTAAAGGTGCTGGTGCTGGTGCAGATGTTACAGCTTCAGGATTGTTTGCTGATATCATTAAAATCGGAAACAAATAACAAATCAAAAAGTGGCATCATTACCATACATAAAAATATTCTCTCCAGCTACTGTAGCCAATGTTTCCTGCGGATTTGACGTACTTGGCTATTGTTTGGACAGTGTTGGAGACGAAATGATCGTGCGGAAATCTGACCATAAAGGCATTCGTATTACTAAAATAGAAGGCTTCGATTTACCGCTGGAAACCGAACTGAATGTTGCTGGAGTTTCTGCTCTAGCCTTATATAATGACGCGAAGCCTGAGTGCGGATTTGATATTGAAATTTACAAACACATTAAACCTGGAAGTGGAATTGGAAGCAGTTCTGCCAGTGCAGCTGGAAGTGTGTTTGCAATCAACGAGTTGCTAGAACGTCCTTACAATAAAACGGAATTGACGGCTTTTGCCATGAAAGGCGAAGCCTTGGCAAGTCAATCTGAGCATGCTGACAATTTAGCGCCTGCTCTATTTGGTGGATTCACGTTAGTGAAAAGTGTTTCTCCCTTGAATATTATTGAGTTACCTTCTCCTAGAGATTTATATACCGTTATTTTACATCCTCAAATAGAAATTAAAACCTCTGAATCTAGAGCGCTATTGCCAAAAGAAATTCTGCTTTCTCATGCCATTACACAATGGTCTAATGTTGGAAGTTTTGTCCATGCATTACATACTGAAGATTACAACTTATTGCAAGAGAGCCTTAAAGATGTTGTGGTTGAACCTTTTCGCAAAGCGTTGATTCCCCATTTTGAGGATATGAAAACAATTGCATTGAATAGTGGTGCTTTAGGCTTTGGCATTTCAGGATCTGGACCTTCCGTTTTTGCATTGTGCAAAGGACAGGAAACAGCAGAAAAGGTTAAAGATGGTTTACACCAATTCTATTCTAAAACACAAATAGAATTCGAACTTCATCTTTCTAAAATCAACACAGAGGGCATAAAAATCTTATAGCGAGACCTAAATGAAGTATTTCAGTTTAAATAATATTGCGCCAAAAACAACATTTAAGGATGCCGTCATTAAAGGCTTGGCTCCTGATAAGGGATTATATTTCCCAGAGCATATTCAAAAATTACCTCAATCCTTTTTTGAATCTATTGATTCGAAAAGCGATGTTGAAATTGCGTTTCATGCTATAAAAGAATTTGTTGGGTCTGATATTCCTCAAGAGATTCTAAAATCTATTATTGAAGACACGCTTTCTTTTGATTTTCCTGTGGTTACACTAGATGACCATATTTCTACTTTAGAATTATTTCACGGCCCAACCATGGCCTTCAAGGATGTTGGCGCGCGATTTATGGCGCGATGCTTAGGTTATTTTAATTCTGAAAACAAAAATGATGTCACTGTTTTGGTAGCTACTTCTGGTGATACTGGAGGAGCTGTTGCCAATGGCTTTTTAGGTGTTAAAGGTGTGAATGTTGTGATTTTATATCCTTCAGGAAAAGTAAGTGATATTCAAGAGAAACAATTAACTACACTTGGACAAAACATTACTGCCTTAGAAGTAGATGGCGTTTTTGATGACTGCCAAGATATGGTCAAAAAGGCATTTTTAGATACAGACCTTACTTCTAAAATGCAACTGACGTCGGCTAACTCCATTAATGTTGCAAGATGGCTGCCGCAAATGTTCTATTTCCTTTTTGCCTACAAGCAATTGTACAAAACTCATAAAAACATAGTTTTTTCCATACCTAGTGGAAATTTCGGAAACATCTGTGCAGGAATTATGGCGCAACAATTGGGATTACCTATTAAACATTTTATTGCTTCCAATAATGCCAACAATGTAGTTTCAGAATATTTAAAAACGGGAACATACAAACCAAAATCCTCCATTCAGACCATTAGTAATGCTATGGACGTTGGCAATCCGAGTAATTTCATAAGAATTCAGGAACTGTATGGCCATAACTTTGAGACCCTTACCTCTAACCTTTCTGCTTATAGTTTCAGTGACGATGAAACTAAAGAAGCCATGAAATCACTTTATCGAAACTATAATTACATTGCTGATCCACATGGTGCTGTAGGTTATTTAGGCTGTAAGACGTATCTGGAAAATCATCCTAAAGCACATACTGTGTTTTTAGAGACAGCGCATCCTACAAAATTTTTGGATGTTGTTGAAGAGGTTATTCCAACTCAAATTCCGCTTCCAAAACAAATCCTAGAAGTAATAGACAAGCCCAAGGTTTCCATCAAAATTTCTAATTACAACGATTTGAAATCTGTACTTTTAAAATAGATTAAATAATGTAAAAGTACACCATGAAAAAATGGCAAATAGCTCCAGCTAATACAAATAAATGCCATATCACATGATTGTAAGGAATGCGTTGGATAGCGTAAAATATAATTCCAACGGTATAAAACAATCCACCAGCAAACAACAATAACAATCCGTTATTGGCCATTCGGTCTGCCAAAGTGGAAAAATCAAAGACAATTAACCAACCCATGACCAAATACAGCAAGGTTGAAAACACTTCAAATTTTCCTGTAAAAAACAACTTTAATATGACTCCAAAAGAGGCAATTCCCCAAACTACCCAAAACAGAATCCAACCTAAACTATCTGGTAAAGTAATGAGCAGTACTGGCGTATATGTGCCAGCAATAAGAAAATAAATACTGATATGATCTACAATCCTGAAGTAGTGTTTACGGCGTTCACCTTCCACAGCATGGTAAAATGTTGACGCCAAAAACAAAACGATAATGGAGATACCGTAAACAATCACACTAAAAAGTGCAAAAGGTGTACTTTTTTCCAAATAGACAATCAGTAACACCAGTCCAGCTATTCCTAAAGCTGCACCAATTCCATGGCTCCAAGCATTTAAACGTTCTTCAAGAGGCGATTGTATACGCATTATTGTTTTTTGGTTTCAGTTGGGTTATCAGTAGTGTTATTGACCCATTTGTCTGTCAAATCATAATAATCAAATTCTAAAGCAGGTTCTTGACGTTTAAGCCTACCATCTTGAAAAGCACGCTCAAGAATGTCTTCTATCAAAAAATCCTCTTTTACATTGATGGGATCAAATTCACGTTTCAATGAAATATCGAATAAGCTAGCTGTGGTATTGAACCAAAATGCTCGCCACCCACTTCTCAATTCTTTAATCAAATCAAAAGCTGTACTTCCAGTTTGCCTATGGATAAGCTTGACCAAAATTTGACCTTCAGTACGTGTCAATTTTTTAAGTTCAGCTGAAAATTCTTCCTCGATATATTTTTGTATGATTTTTGCATAGCGACGTTTATCGCGTTTGGAATCTAGCGTCGCCAAACGTTCATTAAGCGACACCAAGCGTTCTGCTGCCAGCTTAGCATAAGGGTACACCTTGATTGTTTTTCGCTTTAAAATAAGATATTTAATACGATCTTCCTTACTATCAAACTTAAGTCTTTGAAGCAGTAAGACCTCGTTTAAATCGATCGCTCTCTTTGGAATGGAATCGCCTTCAATTAAAATATACTCCACTTCAGTACTGTCTTGTACGACAGGTTCTAATTGTCCGAAAACAACACACGGAAAAAGAAGCCATATATACTTAATAAATTTCATCGCTAGAGGATTGCCAAAAACTGTTCCAAAGACAGAAATATTCTCAATTCAAAATTAAATATTTACATTCTGTTAAACCTTAAATTCGTATTAATATTATTAATTTAGTGGAAAATTATTTCAAATGGCAAAAAAAACCTTACTCAATAAAAAATCAATTGATTTTCTTGAATCTTATTTAAACAATGCAGCTCCAACTGGCTATGAATGGACAGGTCAAAAGATATGGATGGATTACCTTAAACCATATGTTGATGAGTTTATTACAGACACTTACGGAACTGCTGTTGGTGTTATTAATCCTAAGGCAGATTACAAAGTAGTTATTGAAGGACATGCCGATGAAATTTCCTGGTACGTCAATTATATTTCTGATGACGGCTTGATTTATGTGATTAGAAATGGTGGTAGTGACCATCAAATTGCGCCAAGTAAGGTTGTAAACATCCATACTAAAAATGGAATTGTGAAGGGTGTTTTTGGATGGCCTGCCATTCACACAAGAAATAGAGCAAAGGAAGAAGCTCCTAAACCTAACAACATCTTTATAGATTGTGGATGCACTTCAAAAGACGAGGTTGAAAAATTAGGCGTTCATGTTGGATGTGTCATCACCTATCCGGATGAATTCCATATTCTGAATGGTAACAAGTTTGTTTGTCGCGCTCTTGATAACCGAATGGGTGGATTTATGATTGCTGAAGTGGCAAGATTACTGAAAGAAGATAAGAAGAAACTTCCTTTTGGTCTTTATATTACAAATTCCGTTCAAGAGGAAATTGGCTTACGAGGCGCTCAAATGATTACTGAAACCATAAAACCTAATGTTGCCATTGTCACAGATGTTACGCATGATACCACAACACCTATGATCGACAAGAAAAAAGAAGGTCATCTAGAACTTGGCAAAGGTCCTGTGATTGCTTATGCGCCTGCGGTTCAACAAAAGCTTCGGGATTTGATTACAGATACTGCTGAAGCCAAAAAGATTCCGTTTCAACGTTCAGCCTTGTCTAGAGCAACAGGAACAGATACGGATGCTTTTGCTTACAGCAATGGTGGTGTCGCCTCAGCTTTGATATCACTTCCATTAAGATACATGCATACCACCGTAGAAATGGTTCATAGAGACGATGTTGAAAATGTGATCAGAATGATTTACGAAACGTTATTGAAAATCAAAAAAGGAGATACCTTCTCTTATTTTAAATAAATCATAAAATGCCTCTTATTGAGGCTTTTTTATATGGATGAACTCATAGACATTGTAGATCAGAACTATATTCCAATTGGAATTTCTGTGCCTAAATCTGAAATCCATAGTAAAGGACATTTACACAACACAGCGCATGTTTGGTTATACAGATCTGATGGTTCTATTCTTTTGCAGCAACGCGCAGCTTCAAAAACTATTTGTCCGCTCCTTTGGGATGTTTCCGTTGCTGGTCATGTTGATGCTGGAGAAACCATAGAGAATGCTGCTATTCGAGAAGCTAAGGAAGAAATTGGTATAAATATATCTCATCCAAATCTTGATAAAATAGGTGTTTTTGACTGTTTTCAATCCTATGCCAATGGGATTACAGATAATGAATTCCATCATACTTTTATTTGCAAAACAACGCTAAGTATTGAAGACTTCACTCCTCAAAAAGATGAAGTTGAGGATTTAAAGTTCGTAACTCTTACTGAATTTGAAGTGCTCTTGAAACACAGTGAAGAGAACAATCATTTTGTAGCCAGTAACAGACCTTATTATCTAAATGTCTTAAAAGCCATTAAAGCAAAACTATAAATCTTTAGGCATGAACAACCTCTTACTCGCCATTGCACCAGTCTTGATTATCATCCTCTACATTTATCTTAAAGACAAGTACGAGAAAGAGCCAAGAGGTTTACTCATGATGAGCTTTGTTTTTGGTGCTATTGTGAGCATTATCATCACTACTATTTTGTATCTAGGTTTTGATATCTTTTTTCCAGAACCAGATCGCTACAGTGTATTCCAACAATTTATAAGAGCTTTCTTTATTGTTGGCTTGGTAGAGGAATTCAGTAAATATGTCATAGTTCGCTATTTCGCGCAACCAAAAACAGCTTTTAATGAACCTTTTGATGGCATTGTTTATGCCGTTATGGTATCAATGGGATTTGCTGCTACTGAAAATATTTTTTACGTGCTTGAAGGTGGTCCAAGAGTAGCCTTGCTTAGAGCTTTCACAGCTGTTCCTGCACATGCAACCTTCGGAATATTAATGGGATATTTTATGGGAAAGGCTAAGTTTAATGGCTATCGTATCAAAACAAATTTGATGGGATTGGGATTGGCTGTCTTATTTCACGGCGCTTATGACTTTTTCCTATTTATAGATTTTATCCCTGGAATTTGGACAGGCGCATTTGTATCACTCATTGTCGGCATCATACTTTCTAGGAAAGCTATTAAGAGACACCAAGAGAATTCACATTTTAAAACTTAATGAAAATAACAATATAACATGATATTTTTCATATTTTAGAAGAGTGTTTTTTTCTAATTTTAAACACCAATAAAAAGTTCTATTTTATGTATCAAATACAAGTCAACAACGCTTTCAGTTTTGATATTTCAGAAGAAGATTCAAAACAACTGGATGTCGTTGAAACCTCAAACAATCAATTTCACATACTAAGTCAAAACAAGACTGTAAAAGCCAAAATCCTTAATTCAGATTTCAACAAAAAAACTTATGATGTCAGTATCAACAACACGACCTATACGGTTGTTATCAATGATACTTTAGATCAGCAGATCAAGGCACTAGGTTTTGAAGTCGGCGCATCCAAACAAGTCAACAATATCAAAGCGCCAATGCCAGGATTAATATTGGAAATCAATGTTAAAGTTGGTCAGGAAGTTAAAGAAGATGATTCTCTGTTGATTCTTGAAGCCATGAAAATGGAAAATGTAATTACGTCACCTCGTGAAGGTATTATCAAATCTGTAAATATCAACCAAGGGGAAACAGTAGACAAGAATGCACTTTTAGTTGAATTCGAATAGTCGAGAGCTTACATTTTAATCCATTCTATAAAAAAGATAAACTATTTCAAATGAAAAAAATATTAATTGCCAATCGTGGTGAAATTGCTATTCGCGTCATGCGAACAGCAAAACAAATGGGAATTAAAACGGTGGCTATTTTTTCTGAAGCCGACCGTAATGCTCCTCATGTAAAATATGCCGACGAAGCGGTATGTATTGGGCCTGCGCCTTCAAATCAGTCCTATTTGAAGGGTGACACCATTATAAAAGTAGCAAAAGATCTTGATGTAGATGGTATTCATCCTGGCTACGGATTTTTAAGTGAAAATGCCGATTTTGCCGAAATGGTCGAAAAAAACAATATTACCTTTATTGGTCCGCGTTCCAAAGCCATCAAAATGATGGGTGACAAACTTGCTGCAAAAGATGCTGTAAAAGACTATGACATTCCTATGGTTCCTGGTGTTGACCATGCCATTACAGATCCAAAGGAAGCGGTACAGATTGCTAAAGACATTGGATTTCCTATTTTGATTAAAGCTGCTGCAGGTGGTGGTGGAAAAGGAATGCGTATAGTTGAAAAGGAAAAAGATGTTGAAGAGCAAATGAAACGTGCCATAAGTGAAGCTAAATCAGCTTTTGGAGATGGCTCTGTTTTTGTTGAAAAATACGTCACATCACCTCGCCATATAGAAATTCAAGTGATGGCTGATAGTCATGGTAATATCCTTCACTTTTTTGAACGTGAATGTTCCGTTCAACGTCGCCATCAAAAAGTGGTCGAAGAAGCACCTTCAGCGGTCTTAACATCAGAATTACGAGAGCGTATGGGACAAGCTGCTATTAACGTTGCTCGCTCATGTGATTACCTAGGCGCTGGAACAGTAGAGTTCTTGTTGGATGCTGACCACAATTTTTATTTCCTCGAAATGAATACAAGACTTCAGGTTGAACATCCTGTTTCAGAATTGATTTCTGGTGTTGATTTAGTAGCATTGCAAATCAAGGTCGCACGTGGTGAAGCCTTAGATATCAAGCAAGAAGATTTGAAGATAAATGGTCATGCTTTAGAACTTCGAGTATACGCTGAAGACCCAATGAACGATTTCTTACCTAGTGTCGGTAAATTAGAAACTTACAAATTACCTGTAGGTAAAAATATTCGTGTGGATAACGGTTTTGAAGAAGGGATGGATATTCCAATTTATTATGATCCAATGCTTTCAAAACTAATTACCTATGGTAAATCACGCTCTGAAGCTATTGAACTAATGATACAAGCCATAGACAATTATGTTGTTAAAGGTGTAGAAACCACGCTGCCTTTTGGTCGTTTTGTTTGTGAGCATGAGGCATTTAGAACAGGCAAGTTTGACACGCATTTTGTGAAGAAGTACTACTCACCTAGCCTACTGGAAGAACGCCATAAGAATGAAGCTGAAATTGCCGCTAAAATTGCATTAAAGCAATACTTGGAAGACCAAAAATTACTAAGATTACCAAACTAGACATTATGGATTCAAAAATAAAAACACTTAACGACAAAAAAGCACTAGCCAAACTTGGTGGTGGACAAGCTCGAATAGACAAACAACATAAAAAGAAAAAACTCACTGCAAGAGAGCGTGTATTATATCTTCTAGACGAAGGGTCTTTTGAAGAAATTGGTGCTTTGGTAACCCATAGAACAAAAGATTTTGGAATGGAAGACCAAAAGTTTTATGGCGACGGTGTCGTCACAGGCTATGGAACTGTTGATGGCAGATTAGTTTATATTTTTGCTCAAGATTTTACGGTTTTTGGTGGATCACTTTCTGAAACCCATGCTGAAAAAATCTGCAAGATTATGGACATGGCTGTTAATGTTGGGGCTCCAATTATAGGCCTTAATGATTCTGGTGGTGCTAGAATACAGGAAGGTGTTCGATCTTTAGGAGGTTATGCTGATATTTTTTACAGAAATGTACAAGCGTCTGGTGTAATTCCACAAATCTCTGCTATAATGGGTCCATGTGCTGGAGGCGCAGTATATTCTCCAGCAATGACAGACTTCACCATCATGGTCCAAGATACCAGCTACATGTTTGTAACAGGGCCAAATGTTGTTAAAACCGTTACGAATGAGGAAGTTACGAGCGAAGAGCTTGGAGGAGCAAGTGTTCATTCCACGAAATCTGGAGTAGCCCATAAAACCTCAGCTAATGATGTAGAATGCTTAGAAGATGTAAAAAAACTTTTGAGTTATTTACCTCAAAGCAATCGTGAAAACCCTGAAGATTTAGATTTTGATTTTCAAGAAGAAATGCGTGAAGGCTTGGCAGATATTGTTCCTGACAATCCGAACAAGCCTTACGATATGCATCAGGTAATTGAAAATGTTATTGATGAAGATTCGTTTTATGAAATCCATAAAGACCATGCAGAAAATATTATTGTAGGTTTTGCAAGATTAGGCGGCAAATCTATAGGTATTGTAGCTAATCAGCCTATGTTTTTGGCTGGTGTTTTAGATGTTAATAGTTCCAAAAAAGCAGCGCGTTTTGTTCGTTTCTGTGACTGTTTTAATATTCCTCTTTTAGTTTTTGAAGATGTTCCTGGCTTTCTTCCCGGAACAGATCAAGAATGGAATGGTATCATTGTTCATGGCGCCAAATTGCTCTATGCTTTTAGTGAAGCAACAGTTCCAAGGGTTACTGTTATTACAAGAAAAGCTTATGGTGGTGCCTATGATGTCATGAATTCAAAACATATTGGTTCTGATATGAATTTTGCTTGGCCAAATGCTGAAATTGCCGTTATGGGAGCTAAAGGTGCTGCGGAAATCATATTTAAGCGTGATATTTCCAATGCAGAAGATCCAGAAGCTAAATGGAAAGAAAAAGAAGCCGAATATGCCGAATTATTCGCCAACCCGTATAGTGCTGCAGAACGAGGTTATATTGATGAAGTCATCTTACCTAGAAACACAAGACGTAAGCTTATTAAGGCATTTGCTATGTTAAAAAATAAAAAAGTAAGCACACCAAAACGAAAACATGGTAATATTCCATTGTAATTTTTAATATCTTTAAATCCTATTAATCACAATCTAGCACAAGATGAAAAAATTTATTCTACCAATACTTTTAATGGTATTTATTGCCAATGTTAACGGACAATCAAAAGAGGAAATGGAAGTCTGGAATACAAACATGAAACCTTCCAAATTCCACAAGTGGATTGCTCAATTTGATGGCACGTGGTCTGGTCAATCTAAGATGTGGATGGATCCAAAACAACCACCAATGGAGTCTAAGATGGTCACAACAAATGAAATGATCTTAGAAGGACGTTACCAACGTTCAACAAATACAGGAAGAATGATGGAACAAGAATTTGTTGGCGAAGGCATTATGGGTTATGACAATGCCTCTAAAAAGTTTGTTTCGACATGGATTGACAATATGGGAACCGGAATTATTTTTATGGAAGGTGAACTTTCTAAAGATGAAAAAATACTTACCCTTTATGGTATGATGAAAGATCCAATCTCTGGAAAAGACATGAAAATCAAACAAACACTTACCCTTGTTAGTGATAACGAGCATAAGTTTGAGATGTATATGATTACAGATGGAAATGAGTTTAAAACCTTGGAAATTATGTATACAAGGGAAGGATAAATGTTTTTAATTTTTCAAAAAAACAAATACTCCCTAAATGGGAGTTTTTTTATGCTTTTTAAGAAGACTTTATGAGCTAAAAAAACAATAAGATTTCAAATCGTTATACCTTTGCGCTATGCAAAACCAACCAAATTTCAGAGTAGAATTTATTGCACTCATGGCTTCTTTGATGTCTATCGTAGCCTTATCAATTGATGCTTTACTACCTGCTTTACCCAAGATTGGAACGGCTCTGGGTGTTACAGACCCAAGCGACAACCAACTGCTAATAACCATGATTTTTTTAGGCCTAGGCTTTGGCCAGTTAATCTTTGGACCATTATCGGACAGCTTTGGCCGCAAGCCTATGGTATATTTTGGTTTTGCAGTATTTGTTATTTCGAGTCTGGTTTGTGTAACCACCAACAGTTTTGAGGTGATGATAATTGGACGGATTTTCCAAGGTATTGGACTTTCATCTCCACGTACTATTGCCATTGCTATAACTCGTGATACTTATAGTGGAGACTTAATGGCTAAAGTACTTTCGATCATAGTCATGTTTTTTATTTTGGTACCAATTGTAGCACCAACATTGGGCCAATGGTTATTGGATTTATTTAATTGGCAAGCCATTTTTAACGGAAACCTCTTTATTGGTTTGATTATAGTGCTTTGGTTTTGGAAAAGACAACCCGAAACTTTGAGTTCGAAAAACAAAATTAAGTTCACTCCTGCCATCTTTATTACAGGAGCCAAAGAGTTCATTCGATATCGTGAAGCTGTAGCGTTTACTTTGGTTTCCGGATTTATTACTGGTTCCTTTATGGTCTATCTGAGCACCTCTCAACAAATTTTTCAGGAGCAGTACCATTTAGGCGATATGTTTCCTTACATTTTTGCAAGTACTGCGTTTTCTGTAGGCTTTGCCACGTTTACCAATAGCCGACTCGTTATGCGTTTTGGAGCTTTTAATATCGCATTTACTGCTGCCTTGGCCTATGCTGCCATATCATTGCTGTATGTTATTCTATTTTTTTCAGGACAAAATCCAAGTATTGCTGTGTTGATTAGTTTTTTTCTAATACAATTTTTTGCTGTTGGATTTCTATTTGGAAATTTACGCTCCTTAGCCATGGAACCATTAGGACATATTGCTGGTATAGGTTCAGCTATAAATGGTTTTGTATCTACAGTAATGGCGGTACCAATAGCTAATTATATCGGAAGTTATGTAAGCACATCTGTATTACCGCTGTTTGTTGGCTTTTCAATTTTTGGCGTATTATCCGTTTTTGTTTTTATGATAGTTCGACGAAGACGGACTGTTGTACGTGCTTAGGTTAATCATCTCTGTAACTTATCCGATCTCGTATCCCGCCACTCTCTCGATGAATGACCACATCTGCTTTGTAGCGTTTTGCTAATCGTTTAGCTTTGTTAATTGCTGTGCTTTGTTTACGATGTTTTGAAGTGATACGTTCGTTACCTTCACGTCTTACAGCCCATCCATTTTGATAAGGAACAACGTGTTGATGCCAAGTTCGCTTTTTAGCTACATCATGACCTAAGGCTTTCAAAATGGCTTCGATAAGCTGTTGTATATTTTTAATTATAGCATTTTGATTGGGCATAATTATTCTATTGCATCTATCTAGATTTCGATTCCATAGAAAGATAAAAAAAGCCCTTGAAAACTCAAGGGTTTATAACTCTAATATTTTAATCATCAGAGTTTTCTGCATCTGGACTAGATAACTTAAACAAATTGTACCCTATACCAAAGCCTAACCATATATTCCCATTGCTATTCCAATCATAATTTTTTTGATTATTGATATGATCAACTCCTGCGTATAAGCCTATTTGTATTTTTTTATATTCTATCATTACCCCATTAAAAAAAGTCAATATCGACACATCTTGTGCTTCAGTATCTGATAGACCTCTGGCATTACTTGTATTTAAATTAACACTTCCTACTCCTGCTCCGAATTGGTAATACCACGATACATTCTTTTGTCCTGAAAATAAAATATTCAAGGTCGAGTTGAGATTAAACTCTGTATCAAACGCGAACTCTTCTTGAGGTCTAGCCTTAAATGGTAAAGTTAAAAGTCCCACAGAAATTTTGTCTTTTGGAACAAATATCTTTCCATAGGATACTAAATCTTTATAAGAAATCTGATAGACTTTGTTTTCATACAGCTCACTTTTTAACGTGCCCTTGCTTTGTTTTAACTTTTCCTTTTTATCTTTTCGAATAGATTTAAAATCGACAGCTCTCAATTTCACGGAATCCTTTTTATCATTAAAATCAATAATATAGAATTTGATATTCGGTTCAAGATAAAGGGAATTTGTATCGTTTTTTGCGAAACTTGCAACTTCAACATTTCCAACAGCTACAGGAACCTTGAATGTCACTATATCACTTACCTTAAAGTCTTGGGCTTGAATAGGTCTACTAAAGCAAAATACAATTAGTAATACGATTAACTTTAATTTCATAATTAGGTGGTTTTTATTAATAATTAAAACTACAAATTAGCTTTTAATTAAAAATACCTTTTACTAGGTATTATCAATTCATTCAATCCAAAAAACGATAATAGCCACATTTTAGATAGGCCCCTTCAGGAAAACCAATAGGATGATCCATATCGTGTTGTGTCTTATTAACAGTTTCAAAAGCCCGCTTTGAAGCTTGCAATGTCTGCGCATTAATATCATAAAAAGCAGTTGCTGAAACCCTTGAAGAGCAGGATGCTAGTACCAAAATTCCGCCTTTGGATGTTAACTGGATTCCCAGCTGAGCTAATTGCGCATACTTTTTCTTTGCTAGTGCGACTTCTTTTTGCTGTTTAGCAAAACTTGGTGGATCAATAACTACGATATCATAAGTAGTCTTCTCAAGAATTAATCTGTTTAATACTTCAAAGGCATCACCAGCAATGGTAATGTGTTTGCCAGAATAAGAATTCAATAATCCGTTTTGTTTTGCTATTTCCAAGGCTTGGGCGCTAATATCGACACTTGTTACTTGTTTTGCTCCCTTTGCTAAAGCATGTACCGAAAATCCACCAGCATAAGAAAAGACATCTAAAACTGTTTTACCTTTACTCATCAAACCTACTTGCCTTCTGTTTTCACGATGATCTAAAAAGTAGCCCGTTTTATGTCCTTTAATGACATGTGCTGAAAAATGGACTCCGTGTTCAATAAATTGCACAACAGGCTGTTCTAGCTTTCCAAAAACAACTTGACCATCTACAAATTGATGTGATTCTAATTGCTGCATACTTCGACTCAGTCGCATGACAACGGTTTTCACATTTGAAATTTCAATCAAGTTCTCTATAATGTCTTTTAAGTATGGTAGCCAGATTTCAGAATAAAGCTTAACTACTAAAACATCAGCATATACATCTGCTATCAAAGAAGGAAATCCATCATTTTCTCCAAAAAGCAATCGATAACTATTGGTGTTCGTTTTTAATAAGGATTCTCTTTTTTTATAGGCATCTTTAATTTTATGATGGAAAAAAGATGCATCAATTTTGGTTGGAGCTGTTCCTTGGTATAACATTTTGATTCGAATAGGTGAAGCTGCATCATATAACCCAATACCCATCATTTTATTGGTTTTATTCCCGAAAATTATAGCCAAATCACCTGTTTTAGCATCGACATTGATTTTTGTAATACTTTCGGAAAACACCCATGGATGTCCCTTTTGCACATAATTCTCCCCTTTTGTTGTAAGCTTTACAGCTAAACGTTTGGTTTTTTTTTGTACTGAAAATGGACTGTTAAATGTCATAATTTATACAAGAGTGTAAAAACTTAGTAATCAGAATTTACTGTAAAAATAGCCCTAAATAGCACAAGATTTAACATTTAACGGATGAAATCACACTGTTTAGCGTTAATACTGCTTTATTTATGATTGTTTGGATATCTTCGAAATCTAACCATATCGACTTTGACAATTCGATTGTTGACCCTAAAACATTAATTTGTCAGATCTAAAGAAATGAAAAACATAGTTATTTATGGTGCTTCTGGCCATGGTAAAATGATTGTGGATATTATTCAAAAGAATAATGATTACAATCTAATTGGTTTCATTGATTCATATAAACCAGTAAATTCAACCGTATATGGACATAAAGTCATTGGAAATTTAGACGCTTTTTCAATTTTAATAAAAAAGTTCAACATTGAAGCTATGGCTATCGGCATTGGTGACAATGATTTGAGGTTAAGAATTTACAAAGACATCAAAAAAATAGCGCCCAAAATCGCGTTTGTCCCTATTGTACATCCAAATGCAATCCTAGCAGAAGATGTTGTCGTTCCTGAAGGTGCTGTACTTATGGCTGGCGCCATTGTTAATGCCAATGCTAAGATTGGTAAATTTTGTGTCATAAATACCAAAGCTTCTTTAGGTCACGATTCTAAAATGTCAGACTTTTCAACCTTAGCTTCTGGTGCTACTGTAGCAGGCAATGTTAGTATAGGGTATTGTTCTACCATTTGTTTGAGTGCCTCTATTAGTCAAGGTGTATCAATTGGTGATTATACAACCATTGGTGGATCTTCATTGGTACTCAAATCCATCGGAAACAAAAAGCTTGCTTTTGGAGTACCGATACATACCATAAAAAACAGAACAATAGATCCTTATATAAAAGATTTCGATAGCGTATATGATTCTAAACTTGTTAAGAAATAAAAGCTTTTGGGTTAAGGATTATTTGCAAGGCAATCCTGTAAAAAAGCATCTCAAGGAAATCAAGACTATTCAGAAAAATCCAAATTCAAGTGAAGCCATTCATTTAAAGGAAGACTACATCCATAAGTTAATTACTCACGCCATAACTACATCAGATTATTACAAAAAATGGCATGGTGCTAAAGTAATTCAAGACTTCCCAGTCATCAACAAATCCGTAATTAGAGAGCACTTTCAAGCGTTTGAATCAATTAAATTCAAAGATTCCAAAAACCATAAAGTCTCAACAAGTGGATCTACAGGCCTTTCTTTTTTTCTATTTCAGAATAAAAACAAACGCCATAGAAATTCTGCTGATGGCATTTACTTTTACGAACGTGCCAATTATACCTTTGGAAATAAGATCTATAAACTTATTGTTTGGCATAGTAACAACAAAAAAAGTAATTTTCAAGCTTGGCTACTAAATATGTACCAATGGGATGTGTCTCACTTTGATGAAAAAAGCACTGAAGAATTCATTCATCTAATACAACATGACAACTCTAAAAAAGGTGTCCTTCAATGTTATGCTTCTGTATTGGAATTAATTGCCAACTATTTAGAGAAAAACGATCTAAACATACATTCCCATAGCTTAAACTCTGTGGTTGCCATGTCTGAATTTTTAAATGATTTCACTAAAAACACTTTAGAAAAACGCTTAGGCATCCCTGTTTACTCGAGGTATTCAAATGAAGAAATGGGAATGCTAGCACAACAAACTGGTAACGCTTCGAAATTATTCGAGATTAATCATGCGAGTTATAATGTTGAAATTCTGAACATAGAATCTGATACGCCTGCCAAAGAAGGTGAATTGGGAAGAGTTGTCATAACTGACCTGCACAATCATGCCATGCCCATCATTAGATACGATACTGGAGATTTAGCTAGCTTCAAACTGGTGGATAATGTAATGTACCTAGATCAAGTGGTAGGTCGTAAAATGGATGTCATTTATGATACAAACGGTAAATTTGTATCGTCTTTTATTACTCATGCTATTTTTAATGAGTTTTATCAATACATTCAACAATATCAATTCATACAGCAAGGAGAAAAAGCGTATGAGGTAAGACTCAATATTGGCACTAAGACTTTTGAGTTTGAAAATGCGCTTTTATTAAAAATAAAACAGCACTTTGGTGAAGATGCTGATGTTAAAATTATCTATGTAGATGAAATCCCGACTTTGGCATCTGGAAAAAGAAGAAAGGTCATCAATAATTACATCAAAAATTAAACTCAAATAAAAAAACGCAACCATTTCTGATTGCGCTTTTTAAAATGTTAAGTAATTTATGTGAGATGCTGAAATTAGTTCAGCATGACGTTCTTTATTTAACTTCTTCGAAATCGACGTCTTCTACATCATTTCCTTCTGCTTGCCCATTAGAACTTGCATCTGGTCCTGGAGCTTCTGCACCACCTTGTTGTGCTTCAGCTTGTGCTTTGTACATCTCTTCGGAAGCCACTTTCCAAGCCTCGTTAATCTTTTCCAAAGCAGGTTCAATGACTGCAATGTCTTTAGTTTCGTAAGCTTTTTTCAATTCTTCCAAAGCTTCTTCGATAGGCTTTTTCTTATCTTCTGATAATTTATCACCAAACTCACTTAACTGATTCTCCGTTTGGAAAATCATAGCGTCAGCCTGATTCAATTTTTCAGCAGTTTCCTTAGCCTTAGCATCAGCTTCTGCATTGGCTTCAGCTTCTTGCTTCATCTTTTGGATTTCTTCCTCAGTCAATCCTGAAGAGGCCTCAATTCTGATATCCTGTGATTTACCAGTCGCTTTATCTGTAGCTGATACCTTGATAATACCATTGGCATCAATATCGAATGTCACTTCAATTTGAGGTACACCACGTTTTGCTGGTGGAATACCATCTAAGTGGAAACGACCAATCGTTTTGTTATCTGCTGCCATTGGACGCTCACCTTGCAGGACATGAATTTCAACCGATGGCTGATTGTCTGCCGCTGTTGAGAACACTTGACTCTTCTTTGTTGGAATAGTCGTGTTAGCCTCAATCAATTTGGTCATTACATTACCCATAGTTTCGATACCAAGAGATAAAGGCGTAACATCCAACAACAAGACATCTTTCACATCTCCAGTTAACACACCACCTTGAATAGCAGCACCTAAAGATACCACCTCATCTGGATTCACACCTTTGCTTGGTGCTTTTCCAAAGAATTTTTCAACAGCAGACTGAACCGCTGGTATACGTGTTGAACCACCTACCAAAATGATTTCATCAATATCACTTTTTGACAATCCTGCAGATTTCAATGCCGATTCACATGGCTCAATTGTACGTTTTACCAAATCGTCAATCAATTGCTCAAATTTAGAACGTGACAATGTACGCACCAAGTGTTTTGGTCCACTAGCTGTAGCCGTTACATAAGGCAAGTTGATTTCAGTTTGAGAAGACGATGACAATTCAATCTTAGCCTTTTCAGCAGCTTCTTTCAAACGCTGTAAAGCCATTGGGTCTTTTCTTAAATCAATATCTTCTTCAGATTTGAACTCTTCTGCTAACCAATTGATGATTTTCTCATCAACATCGTCACCACCTAAGTGTGTATCACCATCTGTAGACAATACTTCAAATACACCATCTCCTAACTCTAGGATAGATACATCATGTGTACCACCACCAAAATCAAATACAACGATTTTTTGATCTTGTCCTTTTTTATCTAATCCGTAAGCTAAAGCTGCAGCAGTTGGCTCATTGATGATACGTTCAACCTTTAAACCTGCAATCTCACCTGCTTCCTTTGTAGCTTGACGCTGTGAATCATTAAAGTATGCTGGCACAGTAATTACTGCACGATTGACATCTTGACCTAAATAATCTTCAGCAGTCTTCTTCATTTTTTGAAGAATCATCGCTGATAATTCCTGAGGTGTATATAAGCGACCTTCGATATCTACACGAGGTGTATCGTTATCACCTTTAACAACTTTATAAGGTACACGTTCTGCCTCTTTTTTAGATTCAGAATATTTGTTACCCATAAAACGTTTAATAGAATAAACGGTTTTTGTTGGATTGGTTACTGCTTGTCGTTTTGCAGGATCACCAACCTTGATTTCTCCACCTTCCACAAAGGCAATAACCGAAGGCGTAGTTCTTTTACCTTCAGCGTTTGGGATTACCACTGGCTCATTCCCTTCCATTACAGAAACGCATGAGTTGGTTGTTCCTAAATCGATTCCAATAATCTTACTCATAATATGTTATTAGTTTTATAAATTCCTGTTTCCAGGAACGTTGTGTTCATTTTTAATTTCGATAACAATATGTCAATCATTATGCCATGGAAAAAAATATGACATGATGTCATTATACGGTTTAAAGTTTTTTAAAAAATATGATATTGTGTTTTAAAACACGCTATCTTTGGCACACTAAAACGATTTCGTAGATGGAGTGTATCTCAGTTTTTGACATGCTCAAAATTGGTGTTGGGCCTTCAAGTTCACATACCTTGGGACCGTGGCGAGCGGCAGAACGTTGGATTAAAGAGCTTAAAGACAAAAACAAATTTGATAAAGTCGAAAAAATCACGGTTGATCTTTATGGCTCCCTTTCCCTAACAGGAAAAGGTCATGCTACAGACTACGCGGTACTTTTAGGTTTAAGTGGAGCGAATCCTGAGACGATTCCTGTTGATACCATAGATGTCATTATCAATGCCATTAAAAACACTAACATCTTAGCTTTTAATAATGAAAAGCCATTAGACTTTAATGTGCAATCCGATATCATTTTCAATAAAAAATTTTTACCATTTCATGCCAATGCGTTGACCTTTTCAGCTCATATCAATGGAAGACGACATAGATCTACCTACTACTCTATTGGTGGTGGTTTTGTAGTTCAAGAAGAACGCAAAGTTTCGAAAGCGAATAAAATCATTTTTTACTGTACGTTTCCTTATCCGATCTCTTATGGCGAAGAACTGCTCAAGTTTTGTCATCAACTAAACCTACCCATCTCAGGAGTTGTCTTGGAAAATGAAAAATCCATTCGCGATGAAGCAACGATTGATGCCGAACTGAAACGTATCTGGGACACCATGCTGGAGTGTATGTATGTTGGTTGCCACACGGAAGGCACTTTACCTGGCGGACTTAAAGTAAGGCGTAGAGCTTATGATATGTATCAAAGTCTGAAAGGAGAAAAACCCTATGATACACCTGTGGAGTGGCTACATTCCATAAGAGATACTGAAGTTAAATTTAGACAAATATTAAAGTGGGTCAGTTGTTTTGCTTTAGCGGTCAATGAAGTTAATGCATCATTAGGTCGAGTGGTCACAGCTCCTACGAATGGAAGTGCTGGTGTGATTCCTGCGGTACTCATGTATTATTTAGTCATTGAAAACCACGATGGCAACTTTGAAGATATCAAGCGTTTTTTATTGGTTGCTGGTGAAATTGGTAGTATTTTCAAAAAAGGCGCTACCATAAGTGCTGCAATGGGTGGATGTCAAGCTGAAATTGGTGTTTCTTCCGCTATGGCAGCTGCTGCTTTATGTGAATTGTCAGGTGGCACACCTGAACAAGTTTTAATTGCTGCAGAAATTGCTATGGAACATCATTTAGGATTGACCTGTGATCCAATTGGCGGACTCGTTCAAGTGCCTTGTATTGAACGCAATGCCATGGGAGCCATAAAGGCTATTAATGCTTGTGAATTAGCTTTAGATACCGATCATAACAATGTAAAAGTTCCGTTAGATAAGGTTGTGAACACCATGTGGGAAACTGCCAAAGACATGAATACCAAATACAAAGAAACCTCTGAAGGTGGTTTGGCTGTAGGTGTTCATTTAACCGACTGTTAGTCGTTCTTATCATATAATATTCCTATTTTTACACTCTATTAAAACAACTGAAATTATGTCCACCGCAAAGAAAAGTTATAAACGCGTTACCGTGAAATCCCTTGTGGAAATGAAACAGAATCAGGAAAAGATATCCATGCTTACGGCCTATGATTACACCATGGCTAAAATTGTTGATGAAGCTGGTGTTGATGTCATCTTGGTTGGTGATTCTGCGAGTAATGTCATGGCAGGACACGAAACTACTTTACCTATCACCTTAGATCAAATGATTTATCATGCTTCTTCTGTGGTAAGAGCAATTGATAGAGCTTTGGTTGTGGTTGATTTACCTTTTGGAAGTTACCAAAGTGATCCTAAGGAAGCTTTACGTTCAGCCATTAGAATCATGAAGGAATCTGGAGGTCATGCCGTTAAAATGGAAGGCGGAAAAGAAGTCAAAGAATCTATAAAACGCATATTGAATGCTGGAATTCCAGTAATGGGACATTTAGGCTTGACACCACAATCTATTTACAAATTTGGAACGTATACTGTAAGAGCTAAAGAAGAGGAGGAAGCACAACGTTTAAAAGAAGACGCAAAAATGCTAGAACGTTGTGGCTGTTTTGCATTGGTTTTAGAAAAAATTCCTGCCAAACTGGCCCAAGAAGTCGCAGAAAGTATTTCAATTCCTGTAATAGGTATTGGTGCTGGATCAGGCGTTGATGGACAAGTTTTGGTACTTCATGACATGATTGGAATGACACATGAATTCAACCCAAGGTTTCTAAGACGCTATATGAATCTTTACGAAGACATGACCAAGGCTATAGGTCAATATGTCGACGATGTGAAATCGGTTGACTTTCCGAACGAAAAAGAGCAATACTAATCAAGACTTCTAAACTTGTCTAAAGATAAAGTCCTTTCCAACAAGACGAACCTTCAAGTACTTTACGAAGACAATCACATCATTGTTGTCAACAAAAGAGCTGGAGACATTGTGCAAGGTGATAAAACTGGCGACAAACCACTAAGTGATGTTGTAAAGTCTTATCTAAAGGAAAAATACAATAAACCTGGAAATGTCTATTTAGGTGTTGTACATCGATTGGATCGTCCAACCACAGGAATTGTTCTGTTTTCAAAAACAAGTAAAGCTTTACCTAGACTCAACAAATTATTTTCAGAAAAAAAAGCAAATAAAACCTATTGGGCTGTCGTTAAAAAAGCTCCTGAACCTCTAAATGGAACTTTGAAGCATTGGCTAAAGAAAAATCCGAAGAACAACAAATCTACAGCGTATTCAGATGAGATTAAGGGCAGTAAAAAGGGAATTTTACATTACAAAACTATAAAAGCCCTTGATAACTACACACTTTTGGAAATCAATCTAGAAACCGGAAGACATCATCAAATTAGATGTCAGTTGGCAAGTATTGGTTCTCCTATAAAAGGTGATTTGAAATACGGTTTTGACAGAAGCAATCCAGATGCCAGTATTCATCTACACGCAAGACGTTTAGAGTTCATACATCCTGTTTCCAAAGAACCAATTGATATTGAAGCTGATCCAGCTGAAGACCCTATTTGGAATGCCTGTATGGAAAGTTAGTTAGGAGATTGGATATTCGATATTTAAAACGGTGCCTTTTTCCTCTTCAGAAGTAAGCTTGAAATCGGCACCAATGAGTTCTGCCCTACTTTCCATATTAATTAATCCTGAACCTTTTTGTACTGTGGACACATCAAACCCTTTACCATCATCTGAAGCGGAAATAAGCAAATTATTGGGTTGATATTTTAATATTACTCTTAAGTTTTCAGCTTCAGAATATTTGACTGAATTCGAGAAAAACTCTTGTAGAATTCTGTAAAGTATCAAGACATGTTTTTCATTTTTGAGTGTAAAGGGATTCCCTTCGATAACAAGTTCGGCTGAAGAAAACTTCATTCGTTTTAATCGCTCCAATTCATTGGTGATGGCATCTTCGAGTCCCATATTCAAAATCACATCATTGTTTAGAGATTTTGAAAGCGCACGCACTTCTTTCAAACTATCTTTGACAATACTTGAAGTATCATCAACTTTTTCCTTTAAATCCTCAGGAACTTTAGAAGTCAGCATGTTGAGTTGCATACTGGCGTACGCTAACAGTTGTCCGACATTATCGTGTAATTCACGTCCGATATGTTTTAAGGTTTGTTCTTGTATTTCAGATTGCGTTCTTGAGATTTCCTCATCAAATTGCTTCTGCTGTTCTATTTGTTCAAGCAATAACTTATGCTTTCGCTTTTGAAACGTCACAAAAAACAAGATGATCATAACAGACAGTAACAACATAGCAAAGATAACGTAGCCAATTAAAGCCACCTCTTCCTTGTCTATTGTTTGTGCCTCTTGAGCGAGTACCAAAAACCGAAGGCAATGCATGAATAGGTAAATATGTTAATATACAATAAAGCTAATGATCTGAAATTTACAAATTCTGTATTAAAGGGTGTGAAATATTCACTATAAATAAACAAAGGTGTTGCGCATAATTGCCATAATAACAAAGCTATGCTTATATAAAAAGATGGTAATTTGTAATACTGAAGTATAAAATCACTACTCATTAACTCCTTAAAATACAATAACACATAAATACATGTGATTACTGAGGCCAATATACGATCATAAGGCAACCCATTAACAAAGAAAGCATCTGTAAATAAGTAGTAAAAAACAGTGAATGCTGTATATAGGATTACCACTAACCTAATAACGAGTTTTGATACCTTATTGCTAATTAAATCAGAATAAAAGACACCTAAAAGCCCAATAGTCAATAAATCATAAATGTTATAAAGCCAAATATTTTGGCATAACACGCTGTTCTTCCATGCTATAAACCAATCGAAATCATAATTGTATTGCAGGAAATGCTTATAAGCACCTATGGTTTCGATTATGAACGTGAACCATAAGTAATAAACAAATATTCTGAGCTTTTCATTTTTGGTCCTTTTAAGATATATTGACGCTGAAATAGCTGCCAAAAGCTCAAAAGACTTGGCTATAAGCGATCTATTCTCATACAAAAACTCATTCAAAATTCATCTATTGAGGGTAATTTGCTCCAGGCGGATCTCCATCTTCACCATTATCTAATCCATTACCTCCAGGAATATCATTTTTACCTCCTTGGAACATAAAATTAAACATATTTCCCTCTGAAGTATTCAAATAACCAGTAGGCATCATAAACACTGTGGTATAACCCGCTCCTTGGCTATCAGTTGGTTTTGCTCCTAAATAAATTCTGACCCCATTCATGGTATACCCTAAATCTTTTGCTTGAGATTGTGCAATTTGAAGAAAATCCTGCACGTCCTCCAATGCATACCATGAAGAGCGATTATCACCTCCTTTTCGAGTCACAATAGAATCACTAATTAATTGATAACGCTCATTATAAGCTTTATCCAAAACTGTTGCTTCTGCAGGTGTAATCATTCCTTTTGGTGGAGGCGGTAACATTTCAATAGGTGTTTCCTTTTGACAATAAAAATACATGGCCAAGGCACCTAAAATAAATCCCAAAATAAGTAATACTAGTTTTTTCATAACCGGTTAGTTTAATTAATAGTAGCTCTAAAATATTGAAATTCTTTACATAAAACTAAAAACAAGTTAAATTTTTAAGTCTTTTCTTACCAATCTTTACATTTAAACCTTATTTTCTGACCTACAGTCTTTTGGGACAACTTATTAATCGATTCTTCCGTAAGCTGAAAAATCCTTGGATAGCCTCCAGTGGTTTGACAATCACGCATCAAAACCATAAGCTGGCCAGATGGTGTCAACTGAATTGTTCCTGGCAACACCGCAGATGTAATAATTGGTGTTATTGTGTTGCTAATACGTTGCTCAAATTGATAGGCCATTCTATTACTATCTTTTGATATGCTGTAATCAGTATTCAAAAAAGAATTTTGTTCGGTTTCTGAAAGTCTAGAAAATTCTTGTCCTCTGTAGCCTTCAATGATTTCAGAATCAAAATGAATAGCTTTTATCTTGATAGATGAGTTTGTCAAGCCAGTCTTGTTCTCAAACGCCTGAATTGGGAGCACATCATTCTTTTTGACAGTACTAGTTGGAGTAACATCTTTATACATACTTCGACTATTCATAACCATTTCTGTCTGAAATCCATTTTTAACAGCCAAATAAGTTCTACATCCTTTTTGCTGCTTTCCGAAAGAAAGGGTATCACCATTCTTCACAACTACTTGAGTATTCAATTTGATGCCAATTCCATTTATCATAGCATTAAGATCAGCTCCACATATCGCTATGATAGAATCGACGTGAAATTTAAGCCATGGTCCTATCAATGTGATTTCAAGAACTGCATCATGAGCATTATTTCCTATTATTTTATTTGCCATTTGAGCTGAAAGCATATCCATAGCTCCAGAAAATGGAATACCATACTCCTGAACACCAAAGCGTCCAAGATCTTGAATGGTATCATACAAACCAGATTTTAAGACCTCAACCATGAATTATTTCCATTTCTAATTTAAATTCACCCGAAATGACCCTCTTCTTGATGTCATAATATTGATCTAAGTCCACAGGATAAAACTTAACCTGATCGCCTGCAGTAGCAAAACAAGGTGGATTTACATTCATATTAAAAAATTCTAAAGGTGAATTGCCGATAATATTCCAACCTGCAGGACTTGAATTGGGATAAATTCCTGTTTGAAAATCTCCAATGCCGACAGCTCCTTTTTCGACTTTCATTCTTGGCTTATTTTTTCTTTGAAAATACAACCGTTTATCCAATCCACCCAAGTATAAAAAACCAGGCAAAAACCCAATAAAAAAAACCGTGTAAATCGGCTTGGTATGCCATTTAATAATTTGAGATTTTGAACACTGTTTTTCAATCAATATTTGCTCTAAATCAGAAGCAAATTGATCATCATAACACACCGGAATTTTCCATCGCTTAATACCATTTGATTTTGATGATATTTTTGAATCGTATTGTGATTTTAAGGTCGATATTTCATTATAGATATTATCAATAGTGTATTTATAATACACTAATATCGAGCTATATGTATTATTTATTTGAAGTATTTGTTTAATATTTGAATTCTGAAGTGTTTTTTTAAAATCTAAGATATCAAACAGTATATTTTGGTCAATTTTTTGTGGCCATTCTATTAAAATTGAACGCTCAGAATACGGTTGATATGTCAATTCAAAACCCATCTAGTACCTTAAAGAATCTAAATATTTTTAACCTCTAATTCCCGCCTTAAATACATTAAATTTTCTACAGCATTTTTGTGATCTCCATGCATGCAAATTGTATCTACTTTGATAGGCTTCTCTACTCCATTTTTTGTCCTAACAAATCCCATTTGAACCATCTCAAAAACGTGTTTAAAAATAGATTCTGAGTCCGAAATAATGGCATCTGAGTCTTGACGAGACACCAAACTTAAATCTTCATTGTAATTCCGATCTGCAAATCCTTCAAAAAACACCTGAACGTTGTTATTTAATGCAACATCAGAAATCACAGATCTGTAAGGCGCATATAATACCAATCTAGAATCAAAAGATTTTATCACATCAACTATAATTTCAGCTGTTTCAACATCATTTACAGCTTTATTATAAAGTGCGCCATGTGGTTTTACATGATGCATGTTTAAATTAAAATCAAAAAGCACTTTTCTTAAAGATTCTATTTGCGACATTAAGCTAGCACTTAATTCCGAAGGAGACATGTCTATTTCCACCCTTCCGAAATTGGACTTATCTGGAAAAGAAGGATGCGCGCCTACTTTAACTCCATAACGCTTAGCCAAGTCTACAACAGTTTTCATCGTCTTTAAATCTCCTGCATGACCTCCACAAGCCACATTGCATGAGGACAAATAACGCATGAGCTGCGCTTCATTACCTAAACCTTCACCGAGATCGCAGTTAATATCAATTCGTTTTCTATTCATCAGAACACATTAAAAACAGTCAGTATACTTTTTATACCTAAGAAGGCCGCTATTCCGAGAATAACCAAACCAATACTATTTTGAAAGACACCATTCTTAAATTTACCCAAAACCGAAGTTCTATTCATAATCCATAATAAAAATCCCGCTATAACAGGCAATAGAAGTCCATTAGCCACTTGCGCAAACTTTATGATTTCAATGGATTTAAATCCTACAGAAGAAAACAAAACGCCTAAACCTAATATGAACATCCACACCATGCGAAATCGCCTTGATTTCAAATCGGATGTCCATCCCAAACAACCCGAAGCTACATAAGCAGCAGCTAAAGGTGCTGTAATAGCACTGGTGATTCCAGCAGCAAACAATCCCACAGAGAGCACATAAGTAGCAAAACGCCCAAATAAAGGCGTTAAACCTTTGGCCAAATCGCCTACACTTTGAATTTCAATTGAATTTATTGCCGAAGAGGAGATTACAATACACATTGAGACAATACCACCCAACACAACAGCGAAAACAGTATCTCTTCTAGCGTATTTCAAATCACTTGTATTGTTCCATTTTTCTTTTACCAAAGCCGCATGCAAGAACAAGTTGTAAGGCACTACTGTTGTACCAACCAATGCGATTACAGTAAACAAGCTTTCAGCATTCAAATTTGGCACAAACATTCCTTTAAGAACACCAAATATATCTGGTTTGGTCAAAAAAGCGGTAACCACAAAAGCTAAACTCATCACAACAACCATTGCAATTAATGTCCTTTCCAATATTTTATAATTTCCAATGTATAATATGACAAAAGCTATAAGTCCGATGACAACACTTAAAAGGTTGAACGATCGATTTCCATAATGCAAATTCTGAGTTCCAAAAATGGTCTCCAGACCCAAAATTCCTCCACTGATATTTCCTGCTTCATAAGCAGCATTTCCAATAATAATAGCTGACAAAACAAGAACTAATGACAGCCATTTAAATATTGGGTGACGTATTTCTGAACGAATGACTTCAGATAATCCTTTTTGGGTCACGATTCCTAAACGAGCTGCCATTTCTTGAAGCACAATTGTCGCAACAACTGATAACACCAAAGACCAAAGCAATGAAAATCCAAAATTAGCACCTGCCAAAGTACAAACCGTTACGGTTCCTGGTCCAATAAACGCTGCAGCAACCAAAGGTCCTGGACCTATTTGTGACAACCATTTTTTAATCACGACTAACAGAGTTTAAAGCAAAAATGGCAAAACTTCCCAGCCAGTGACCTCCTTCATAACTATCGCCAACAATATTAGGTAATGAATAATTGATATGCTTATTTGCCAGGTTCTTTAAGTGACTGTATTGAGGTAAATCTTCAGCGATTTTATTCAAACTCCAGGCTCTAGAAAAATTCACACCATCCAAGTGCACAAGCTTTCCATCAGTTCTATCGGAAACCTTACCAACCTGAATTTCAAAAGATGTATCTTTAAGCTGAGGCAAAAAGTCAGACATCCAAGTTTTAAATTCCTCTTGCTCCAACACACGTTTCATTAACGCTGCTTCCTCGAGGCATGGCGACAAAAAATCAAATCCGCTAGGTTCCCAAGATAACGGACAACCCTTATCATTGCTATAAAAATCTTTAGCTCGCTTTTCAATAAGTGAGGCCAATTCTTGATGACCGACTGCTTTAGCATAATCATAGGCAAACGACAAGCCAAAAGCCGTGTTTGGGTGTTCCCCAACTCTGATAGGATAGTTAAGCTTTGGAAGGAACTCAAGGTATTTACCAACAATTAAATCGGTTAAAGGCTTCAGATTTTGCTCTAATACCTCCGCATTAGTATCTTCCCAAGTATGAAGTTCCTCAGCAAGCTTCAAAAGCCAAGCCCAACCATAAGTTCGCTCGTAAGTTGCATTGTGCTTTCCATAAAAATAAGCAACTTCGGTTTTAATGTGCTCCTCAGACATATTCTCCATAAGCATATCAATAACAACTTCCCTATTCGCTAACTGTGGAAATTGCTTAAGCAAGCTCACCAAACTCCAATGACCATGTACTGCCGAATGCCAGTCAAAACAACCATAAAACGCTGGATGCAACTCTTGAGGCGATTTCAAATCGGTATCGCCTCCAATAACTTGATTGAGCTTATTTGGATATTCGGTTTGAATACAATCCAAAGGTAATTGTGCTAATTTGTTTGCTTGTTCTAGATTAAGTCTAGGAACAACTTCCATCGCTTCTACAGACAACTCTTTATTTTGTGATGAATCCTCAGAATCGAGACAAGAGAAGAATACAATCAATAAAAGCAAACAGCTAAGTTTTCTCAAAACCATAATTAAAGATATTAACAACCGAGTTTAAATATAAGGGATTTCTTTTGAGATCGCATTTAGAATTATATTATAATGTTTACATTAATATTATTATCTTCGAATACGTTTGTAATGCCTTAAAACACGACAAGCTTCAATGAAAAAGAAAAAATGGTTCAGAACCTTACAGTTTCTGGCAGCCTATTTGGTAGCTGCATGGACGTTTTTACAGTTTATTGATTGGATTCTTAATCGCTACAACATCTCACCTTATTGGGTTGATGTGCTGCTATGGTTTTTCGTTGGAATTATTCCATCGTTACTCATTTACTTACACAACCAAGAGCGTATCAACAAGAGAATTCTTTATCTAAGGGAAAAAATTATTTTTCCTCTAAATATTATTTTGCTGGCATTAGTGCTTTATTTCGGGTTTGGAAACAGCGATCTTGGAGCCACTACTAAAAATATCACCTTTGAAAATTCTGATGGCGAAGTAGAAACCAAGACGATTACCAAGGAAGAGTTCAGGGTTGGATTTCCAATTTTTGATTTTAAGCAAGAAGTTAAAGACAGTACGACAAGCTGGATGCAGTATGGTATTGGTAGAATCCTAATGGAAGACTTGCTGCAAAACAAAAATTTAAGTCCGGACTTTATGCGACTTACTTCTACCACTGATAAAATTAGAGAAGCATCTTTGTTTTATGATTTTTACATTGATGGCAGGTATAAAAAAACTAACGATGGATTCGAAATCACTACCTATATCAGAAAAGCCAGTAATGGCAAAATTCTAACAGAAAAAACTTTTAGAGGCGCCAACGTGTTACCTCTGTTAGATGAAATCAGTGTCTTTATAACCTCTGAAGCAGGTTTTGTTGAACAAAATGGCTTGAACTATATTGATTTGCCAATTAATGAATTTATGAGCAATTCATTACCAGCACTAGAAGCATTTGTCAATGGAAATTACAGCAAGGCATACGAAATTGATAAGAATTTTGCACTTGCTTATTTGGAGAACGCCAAACGAAAAAGCCTTTACAACCACGGAAAGCTAGAAACTCAAGATATCATTGATAAAGCTTTTGCTCTAAAAAACAAACTGCCTCTCCAAAAACAATTAGAGGTTTTTATTCAACGAAATTTAGCGTACAATAACTACAAAGAAGCCGAAAAACAAGTCAATCTACAACTAGAAGTAGATCCTAGCAACGATTTTTACAATCGTGTTTTATTTTCAATTTATGGAGACACGAAACAAATTGAGTCTTATTTGAAAAAATCGGAAGAACTGTTTGAAAAAGACCCAAAAGCTGAAAACGGAATGAATTTAGCCATAGCAACTTTAGTTAACGGTGACGAAGAAGAGCTACTCAAAGCTTTAAAGCCTTATGAGGTCATTAGTCCCGAAATAAAGAAGTTGAAGTTAGCTCCTCTTATTTTAACTGGCAAGATTCGAGAAGCCGAAAAAATATTAGAGGAATTGAAATTTGGAAACTACAGAAATGACAGGCTTCAGGTTTATGACACTATTATTAAACGCCTCAAAAACAATACTCCAAAAATAGAAAACCTTAAACAGTTTGAAGGAAAGTACATCTCCAACACAAACGAACAAGTTACGGAATTCTGGCTTGAAGACAATCGACTTATTCGATACGTTTCCCACCAACGCATGCAACGCATGATTCCTGTTGGACCAAACACTATTGGAGGTGGATATGTAGGCGATCAAACATGGTTACTTCAATTAGTAAAAGATACTCTTGGAAAACCTATAGGTATCAAGAGCGATGTTTACTATTGGAATGGAAAAAACACCGGCTGGTTGTGGAAAATAGATAGCCATATAACTAAAGCCGAAGAGGCATTTGATAAAGGCGACTACAATACCGCTAAGCACTATTATGAAATTGCCTTGAAGGAAAATCCAAACCATGAATACATCAACAACATCCTTGCGCACATTACCTATGTAAGCAACAACGACAAAGAACATTTATTAGCGCAGCACAAGTCTTTTGAAGGCACTTACGGTCCAAGAAAATTTTGGATTGAAAACGATAAATTCTATTACAAGCGAAAAGGTGAGAATATTGATTTGCCTAAGGTAGAACTTTTGCCAATTTCTGAAAATAGATACATGTACTTAACTAGACTCGGCACCATCATGCAGTTTGAAGAGAACGATCAACAGGAATTAGCTAGTGTTCCGTATTCATTATCTGTCGATGACATGACATGGAACCGTTTAGATGGAGATACTAATTATTTTATAAAGAACAACTAATCACCCTAACCAACCTTCCCGATCCATACTTCGATATTGAATTGCTTCAGAAATGTGTGTTCCATTAATTTGCTCTGCACCTTCTAAATCTGCAATGGTTCTCGAGACTTTTAAAATTCTATCATAGGCTCTTGCCGATAAATTTAAATGCTCCATAGCGTGTTTGAGCAACTCCATCGAGCCTTTGTCAAGTTTACAATGCTTCCTTATATACTTCGTATTCATTTGGGCATTGTAATGCACATTTTTAGATTCTTCGAATCTTTGTGTCTGAATATCTCTAGCAGCAGTAACACGTTTTCTTATCTCAACAGATGACTCTCCTCTTCTATCATCTGATAGCTTATCAAAAGGCACAGGCGTGACCTCAACATGAATATCTATACGATCTAACAACGGACCAGAAATCTTGCTGAGATACCGTTGCATTTCAGCTGGAGAGGATGTTACAGGTGCATTGGGATCATTGAAATAACCTCCTGGACTCGGATTCATACTTGCCACCAACATGAATGATGACGGATACGTGACAGTGAATTTAGCTCTGGAAATCGTTACCTCTCGATCTTCCAAAGGTTGGCGCATCACTTCCAAAACCTCTCTTTTAAATTCTGGCAATTCGTCTAGAAACAGAACGCCATTATGCGATAAAGAGATTTCTCCTGGCTGCGGATAACTTCCTCCACCAACCAAAGCGACATTAGAAATTGTATGATGAGGACTTCGAAATGGACGTTGTGACATAAGTCCAGCATGTGCTTTCACTCGACCAACAACCGAATGTATTTTTGTGGTTTCTAAGGCTTCATCCAAAGTCATTGGAGGCAAAATACTCGGCAATCGCTTTGCCAACATGGTTTTTCCTGCGCCTGGAGGACCAATCAAGATGATATTATGTCCGCCAGCTGCCGCTATCTCCATGCATCGTTTAATGCTCTCCTGGCCTTTGACATCGCTAAAATCAAACTCAGGAACCTCAAGGTTTTTATAGAATTCTTCTTTGGTATTGATTATGGTCTGTGGAATATCTATCCCTTTATCAAAATATTCAATGACTTCTTTTATGTTCTCTACTCCATAAACTTTGAGACCATCAACAATAGCTGCCTCATTGGCGTTTTGCTTCGGAAGAATAAAGCCTTTGAAGCCTTCCTCTTTTGCTTTCACAGCAATAGGCAAAGCGCCTTTTATAGGCTGAAGATCTCCATCTAAAGACAATTCACCCATTATCAAATAGTCCTCTAAATTTTCAGCTTGAATTTGGTTTGTAGCGACCAAAATACCAACAGCCAAGGTTACATCGTAAGCAGAACCTTCCTTCCTTAAATCGGCAGGAGACATATTAATGATGATTTTTTTTCCAGGAATCTTATAACCATTGTTTTGAAGTGCTGCAGCAATTCTATAATTGCTTTCCTTAATAGCATTGTCTGGCAAACCTACCAAATGATAGCCAATTCCAGAATCGACATTGACCTCCACAGTAATCGTAGTAGCTTCTACGCCAAAGACAGCACTGCCATAAACCTTTTTTAACATACATAGAATATTTACTCAAATATAGAAAATATTCTAATAGTTTGATTTCTACGGAAGCATATAAATCAATAAGTCTGTAATTTCATTACATTAGCAAGACTTTTAGATTGCATAAAACATGAGCATTACAAAACGTATCGGATTAGTTTTAGGTCCATTATTGTTTATTTTGATACTTCTTTTTTTTAAACCCGAAGGCTTGTCAACTCAAGCCAATGCAGTTTTAGCAAGCACGATTTGGATTGCTGTTTGGTGGATTACTGAATGTATTCCAATTGCAGTCACTGCACTCTTACCTATCGTTCTATTTCCCTTGTCTGGCGGCTTGGATTTGTCGACAACTACAAGCGCTTTCGGTCATAAATACGTGTTCTTATATTTAGGCGGTTTTATCATTGCTATAGCGATTGAAAAATGGAAACTTCACAAGCGAATAGCCTTGAACATCATTAACATCATAGGAAGTGATGTGAGAAAGATCATTTTAGGTTTTATGGTTGCTACGGCATTTTTATCCATGTGGATTTCAAATACGGCTACTTCTGTGATGATGCTACCAATTGGCATTGCTATCATCAAGCAACTCAAGGATAATCCAGAAACCGAAGAAGATGAAAATCTCATCTTTGGGAAAGCACTTATGCTAGCTATTGCTTATAGTGCTTCTATTGGAGGCATTGGAACCCTTATTGGCACACCTCCTAATTTAGTATTGGCTGGAGTCGTTTCAGATATTTATAATTATGAGATTACCTTTTTAGAATGGTTTATTTTTGGATTTCCAATATCGGTCATACTTCTTATCATATGTTGGCAATACTTGACGCGTTTTGCATTTACTTTCAAACAAAAGGAATTCCCAGGTGGACGGCAAGAAATTAAACGTTTATTAAAAGACTTGGGCAACATCAGCTATGAAGAAAAACTGGTGGCCTTTATTTTCGCTCTAACAGCTTTTTGTTGGATTACACGTTCGTTCATCTTACAAAGTATATTTCCGTCATTAGATGACACCATAATCGCAGTTTTCTTTGCTGTTTTATTATTTCTAGTTCCTTCAAAAAACAAAAAAGAACGACTTATCAATTGGGAAGAAGCCACAAAATTGCCTTGGGGTATTATTTTGTTATTTGGTGGTGGCATGGCTTTGGCAATAGGTTTTGAAATTAGCGGATTGGCATTATGGATTGGCAATCAAATGACCACTTTACAAGGTGTTACCACAATACTTTTGATCTTTTTACTAGTAGCTGCCATTAACTTCTTAACAGAAATCACCTCTAACTTAGCCACCACAGCCATGTTGTTGCCCGTATTGGCACCAATGGCATTAACGGTTGACATACATCCATTTGTGTTGATGGTAGGTGCAGCCGTTGCAGCTTCTTGTGCATTTATGCTACCTGTCGCTACACCTCCTAACGCTGTGGTCTTTGGTTCTGGCTATCTGCGAATTCCGGATATGGTTGGCAAAGGCATTGTAATGAATGTGATTTCCATCATTATTGTTACGCTCTTTGTGTACTTTGTATTGCCTAAAGCCTGGAATATTATAGTTGAAGGGTTTCCTAATAGTCTAATAGCGCTTAGTTTTTTATAAATTTTTTCGTTCATAGACTATTTACAAATTCAAAAGCTGCAAAATTACTATCTATAATCCAATTACGAATTTCAAAGCTCGTTGCTCATTGTAGTAAAATTTTCCCTTTTGAATAAACCCAACATGACCCCCAAATTTCGGCATTTCCAAATAGAGATTCGGATTGTGTTTGGCTTCTTTTACAGGAAAACATTCTGGTGACAAAAAAGAATCATTAAGCGCATTGATAAGAAGTGTTGGTACGTAGATATTCTTTAAAAACTGAAGACTACTCGATTGCTCATAATAGTCTAATGCATCCTTAAATCCGTGAGCTTTAGCCGTGTAAACCTCGTCAAAATCTTTTAAAGTTTTAATTGAATTGATTTCTGCAACACTAATACTATCAGGAAATTGAGATATTTTAACTTTTAGTTTGTCAACCAAGTGTTTTTTGAATCTAATCGCAAAGGCCTTGTTCTTTAATTTATGAAGTTCCTTTGAAGACCCATTCAAATGAACTGGTACAGATATCGCGATTGCCGATTTGATTTCTGATGGAATTTCTCGGTCCTCTCCCAAATATTTTAAGGTAATATTTCCACCTAAACTGATGCCTTTGATATAAATTTTTGAATAGCCTTTTTGAACACAATGCTGTACTACATCATCCAAATCATCAGTTGCTCCAGAATGGTAGCTATGGTAGAAACGATTACCCTCACCACTGCAGCCT
The DNA here is from genome assembly GCF_041224425.1 of Psychroserpens sp. XS_ASV72. Classification (NCBI taxonomy): domain Bacteria; kingdom Pseudomonadati; phylum Bacteroidota; class Flavobacteriia; order Flavobacteriales; family Flavobacteriaceae; genus Psychroserpens; species Psychroserpens sp. XS_ASV72. The sequence continues at coordinate 44,959 of NZ_JBGFGL010000076.1, forward strand.
CTAAAATTCACAGCTACAGCATCAATCTCATTTGTATTAAACAATTTAGCAGTTCCTGTTATGTATGGTCGCTGCGCATGTCCTTCCAAGCCATGTAATAAAATGATGACTGCATCTGATTTACTGGTGGCATAGCTCCAATCCAAATCCAAAAAATCACCATCACGAGTCTCAATACGCTCTCGATTTTGTTCCACGCCTTTCACTTTTCGAAATAAACCCGAATACACAGTGGCTACAAATCCATTTTTAAACTGAAAAGGCGGCTTATAAGTCGATTCAACGATTGGCATTAGCTATACTTTAGGTTCGTGAATTCAAAAGACGTTCCGTTAAACAGGCCTTTGTCACTCAACTTTAAAGATGGGATCACCAACAATGCCATAAATGACAAGGTCATGTAAGGTGCGTCAAGTGAACTTCCCATTTGCTTTGCTTTTTTATCTAAGCTGGCATAAGCCTTACCAACGGTTTCACCATCTTGATCGCTCATGATACCAGCCACTGGCAAAGGAACAGTATTGGCTTCTGATGCGGTAACAGCAGTGATTCCGCCTTTATGTTCAATAATTTCGTTAACAGCCTTACTAATCATCTCATCAGAAACGCCAACAGCAATAATATTATGGGAATCATGCGCTACCGAAGACGCAATAGCACCTTCTTTAAGTCCGAAATTCTTGATAAAAGCAATAGCTGGTTTTTCATCTTTATAACGATTCACGACAGCTATTTTCAAAACATCAGATTTGGCATTTGAAACTAGATTCCCTGTATCCAAAGTCACTTGTTCTATGTGCTCATTGGTAACCAATTGTCCGTTAAGTGCTTCTATAACACGTATTTCTTTTGCATCTGAATAAACTTTAAAATCGGAAGCCGTTTTTTTCGTTGCCTTGAAATTATTCAAGTTCTTAAATCCCACTGATTGTATGTTGGATTGTCCATTTTCGCTTACCAAATTTCCATTGATATAAGTTAGAATTACTTCAAAGTCTTTCAAATCCTTGACCACAATAAAATCGGCGAAATCACCTTCCTGAAGCAATCCAACATCTAAATTATAATGCTCAACAGGATTCACACAAGCTGCTTGTAAAACCTTAAACACATCAATATCATTTGCTACAGCCCTTGCACATAAACTATTGATATGACCAAGTATAAGATCATCAGGATGTTTATCATCGCTACAGAACATGATGTCATTATAGTATTCAGGCAACAAGTCGATGAGTGCCTCAAAATTTTTGGCTGCACTACCTTCACGAATCAACACTTTCATTCCCTTTTGAAGTTTTTCCAAACCTTCCTCATAGGTAAAGCATTCATGATCTGTTGAGATTCCAGCACCAATATATTTGGTAATATCATCACCAAGAACTCCTGGTGCATGACCATCTACAGGTTTATTAAAATGCTTTGCCCAAGCTATTTTTTGCAAGACCTCTTCATCATCAAACAATACGCCAGGATAGTTCATCATCTCGGCGAGATATTTGATATCTGGATTTGACAATAAATATTTAATCCCTGACGAATCTATAATAGCGCCAGCCGATTCAAACGCTGTAGCTGGCACACATGATGGTGCTCCAAAATTAAACTTAAAAGGTGTTTGCTTTCCATTTTCAATCATAAACTCCACACCTTCAACACCAAGCACATTAGCAATTTCATGAGGATCGGAAACTGTTGCTACAGTACCATGGTTTACTGCAAGTTGCGCAAACTCACTTGGCACCAACATTGAGCTTTCAATATGAATATGTGCATCAACAAAGCCAGGCATTATAAACTGTTCAACATCATGTTCTTTCTCTACAACAGATTTTATCTTACCATTCTCAACTTCAATTTCACCTTTGAAAATGCGTCGGTTTTTAACATCAACTATTTGTCCTTTGATTATCATTTGCGTAAGCTATCAACTTTGCTCTAAGTAGCAATTAATTGTATTTTTAAAATATTTGTTGTGTAATTGGTGACTTTAAAACGATCATCTGCACGCATTCCAATGACCCAAACAATCTTGCCATCAGAAACCAAAAGACGACTCTTTTCCTTAGCTACCAAAGAGAGTTTCTCATCTTTAAAATATTTACTCAACTTCTTTTTACCCTTCATTCCTAAAGGATAAAACATGTCACCTTCTTTCCATTTTCTTATGTGTAATGGGAAGTCCAACAAATCTTTGTCAACAAACACAGTTGTTTCTGAAGACTTTATAACTGAATCGGCTTCATCAAAAAGCAACACACCAAAAGGTGTTTCAATCGATCTGACATCGTCAGAGATTAAAATCTTTTTCGCATTATCCGCTTCCTCGTCGTTAGCTTTATCAGTTAGAATCAGATGCTCTCGATCTTTCAATAATCGATAACTATCTGAAAAAATTTGTTTTCCAGATTGGGCTGTCAACAAGTCTACAACATCGTTCCATTCTGTAAATCCGTAACCCTTGAACATCTCGTACAAGTAAGCTTTTGGATTGTTAAATCTTTCAAATTCAGAAATTTTAAATTTGATCTGATGTCCATCAATTTCTGAAATAGCCTTTTCAGATAATGCATCAAGACCATCATCAACGATATCTGAAGCATCCTTTAAATTGGATATGGTCGTGTTGAAATTAGACAATAATTCAGGTGCTATTTCCTTTAACTGCGGAATGATATGATGACGTAGTTTATTTCTAAGATATTTATCTGAAACATTGCTACTGTCTTCACGCCATTGCAAGCCATTTTGCTTTGCATAGGCTTCCAACTGCGCTCTAGAAAATGGCAATAGCGGACGAACCACTGCATTATTCACTTCAGGAATACCTGTTAAACCAGACAAACCCGAACCTCTTGTCAAGTTAATCAAAAATGTTTCTAGGTTATCATCAGCATGATGAGCCGTTAAAAGGCAATCAAAATCTAAATCGTTCAACATCGTATCGAACCAATGGTAACGCAACTCCCTAGCTGCCATTTGAATGGAGAGCTTGTGTTTGGAAGCATATTTTTCCGTATCAAAATACTCTATGAAGACCTCAAGATTTAGATCTTCACTTAATTGCAATACAAAATCTTCATCAGCATCGCTTTCTTCTCCTCTCAACTTGAAGTTGCAATGAGCTAAAGCTATATTTAAGTTAGCCGATTTACAAAGATGTGTTAGCACAACACTGTCCAATCCACCAGAAATAGCGATTAGCAATTTTCCTTCCTTCAAAAAGGGAAGTGACGCATCAATATGTTTCTTGAATTCGCTTAACACAAATCAAAGGTATGTGTTTTTTCAAATAAAAACCGACATTAATCTTCCAAAACCTGTCGCATTGCCCTTGCCTTTATCAAACACTCTTCATATTCCTTAACGGGATCACTTTTAGCTGTGATAGCACCACCTACCGAATAGGACACATACTTTTGCGTTGCATTATATAAAATACTTCGGATTACCACATTAAAATCAAAATCGCCTTCAGGCTTAAAATAACCTACGGCTCCAGAATATAATCCGCGTTTTGTTTCTTCCAGTTCTTCAATAATTTCCATTGCTGAAATCTTTGGCGCTCCAGTCATGCTTCCCATAGGAAATGTCGTTTTAACAACCTCAACAGGATGTGTATCTTTAGTAATTTCAGAAGTAATTGTTGAAATCATCTGATGCACTTGCTCAAATGTATACACAACACAAAGCTCCTCAACTTTAACACTTCCTTTTACTGCAGTTTTAGAGAGATCGTTGCGAACCAAATCAACAATCATGATATTTTCACTACGCTCTTTTTCATCGGTGAATAAATTGGCTTTTAAAACGGCATCTTCATCTGGATTTTCAGAACGTTTAGCAGTACCCTTTATAGGTTGCGATACAATTTTACTGCCTTCCTTTTTTATATATCGTTCTGGCGATGCAGACAACAAGAACTTATTGTTAACTCTTAAAAACGTAGCGAAAGGCGCTTTAGAAATAGCATTTAGATTGTTGTAGATATGCAAGGGATTAATTTCGGTATTTTCGGCATAAAATTCCTGACAAAAATTAGCTTCGTAAATATCACCTCTATGAATATGCTCCAGCATGCTATTAACTTTTTCAAAGTAAGCATCCTTATGAATACGAAGACTTATCTTTACTTTGTGTTCTTGATTTGAAGCAGCGTTAGTTTCCTTCAAATCTTGGTCATAAATGGATTTCAAATCTGCTTCCAATTCATCGGAAACCATATTCAAATATTGAATCTCAAGATTATTTCCTTTTAACAAAAACACCTTTTTAGGCTGAAAAAAGTACAGTTCCGGAAATTTCAATCCATCGTAATTATTGGATGTTAACTGTTCAACGTCATTCTTAAGATCATAAGATAAATAACCGAAAACCCAATCATTTGTTATGGTTTGATACTCTTTCAGTTGATCAAAAGCATTGTGATAATCGGTCTGGATACTTGTAAAGGCATCGACAGCCAATACAGCGTCAAAATTCGAGAATTGTTGTTCGTAAGTATTGGAATCTAACCAGATAACCTCATGGAACTGAGTACTCCACTTTAAAAGTTTTCTTTTAAAATCCTCAGAATCTGAAATATGATGCTGCGTTAGTGTTCTCAATAGTTTTGAATGAAGCACAAAAATACTGAATAAAAGCCTTGAAACCCAAGTAAAGAATTACATTTGCAATATGGAAGAAGTCCTTAGTTTTGAAGATTTAAACTTAAACACACCATTGCAAAATGCCTTGGATGATTTAGGTTTTTCTAAACCCACTCCCATCCAAGCACAGGCATTTAATCCTGTTGCTTCTGGGAAGGACTTGGTTGGCATTGCGCAAACTGGTACAGGAAAAACCTTTGCTTATATGATGCCTATTTTAAGGCACTTAAAATATTCTACTCAAGACAATCCGAGAGTTTTGATTTTGGTTCCTACTCGAGAACTAGTAGTTCAACTTGTTGATGATATTGAAAAGCTAGCAGCTTATATCAATGTTAGGGTTTTAGGCGTATATGGAGGCACTAATATCAATACCCAAAAACAAGCCGTTGCCCAAGGACAGGACATTATTGTTGCAACACCAGGACGTTTATTTGATTTGGCAGTTAGCCATGTTTTACAATTGAAAAGCATTCAAAAATTAGTGATTGATGAAGTTGATGTGATGTTGGATCTCGGGTTCAGGCATCAGCTTTTAAATATTTTTGATCTCCTGCCTGAAAGACGACAAAATATTATGTTTTCGGCAACCATGACCGAAGATGTCGACCAATTGATTCAATCGTTTTTTATCAATCCGCAACGCATTACCATTGCCGTTTCAGGAACACCTTTGAACAACATTAAGCAGCAGCGCTATAATGTTCCAAACTTCCACACGAAAGTGAATCTATTGGAATATCTCCTGAAATCTTCTGAAGAATTTAATAAAGTCTTGGTATTTGTCGCCTTCAAGAAAATGGCAGATATGTTATTTGACGAACTGGAAGAACGTATTCCTGGTGAAACTTGTGTGATCCATTCTAACAAAACACAAAATTACAGATTACGAAGCATTGAGCAATTTGAGTCAGGTGAACATCGTATTTTAATTGCTACAGATGTTATGGCTAGAGGTTTGGACATTGACAATATAAGCCATGTCGTTAATTTTGACACACCGAATTATCCTGAGAACTACATGCATCGCATTGGACGTACAGGTCGTGCCGAACAAGAAGGTGTTGCTTTGACTTTTTCCACAGAAAATGAAAAAGAAGCCTTGAGTGCTATTGAAAGCTACATGAACATGGAAATTCCAATAGTAGAATTTCCTGAAGCTGTTAAAATTTCTGATCAACTGATAAGAGAAGAGCGTCCAGAAATCAAGGAACGTAACAATCCGACAAAACGCTTAACGGAAGACACTCCTGGGCCAGCGTTCCATGAAAAAAAGGACAAAAACAAAAAAGTCAATTTAGGAGGCTCTTACAAAAGGAAAATCTCAACAAAGTACAAAAAACCTAAAACGCGTGGTGATAAAAATGCCAAGCGACGCAAGAAGCGATAAAAAAATCCCTTTCCAAAAAGGAAAGGGAAAGCAAAAAATCTTCAAATCGTTATAGGCATATAATTATACTAACCTTTAACCCTAAATTATACTTAATCTATAACTTTTATCTGATTTTCTACTATATCCTTAATTGGGACCACCATTTTTCCGTTTTGGTTTTTTAATACTACCGAAATATTACTGATACTATCAATTTCATAAGTTTGTCCGTCGAGAACAATTTTATTCCCTACTTCATACGTTTTTCTCGTGTAGAAAGTCCTTAACAAATCTGCAACTACTTCCCTTGCGCCCAAACCAAATGCAATCGCAAAAGACAACAAGAATGCCGCCAAGATCATGGTTAAGTTACTTGTAATGATTTCCGTATTGACACCCGCTTGATTAAGTGCTGTTATTGAAATAAAAATCAACAACAAGAAAAACACCACTTGACTGATGATTTTAGCACCAGACAAGTCCATGGATTCAAAAAACGACTGAAGCCCTTTTTTTACAAAATTGGCAAACAAAAGACCAAGAGTAAAAATGATGAGCGCTACAAAAAGCTTAGGCAAATACCCTAGGAAATCACTGATTTGTTCTGAAATGATCTTTAAATCCAGAATATCAGAAACCATGATCAGAATCATGATGTACATCACCCATTTCACGAAAGTGGAAACCACTTTTACCGTATCGAAGTTAAGTTGCTTTCCTTCAACGATTTCAATCTCGTTAAGCTTTTCATCCAGTTTATCAGCTTTTGCCATTTTAAGTGCTTTCTTTATAAGCTTTACCATTATTTTGGTTATTAACCAACCGATAAACAATACGATTAAAGCGCCTATGATGCTTGGGAAAATCTTGGTGATTTCCAACCACATAGCCGTTAGGGAATCCATCGCTATATTTTTATACTCATTAACTTTGTCCATGATTTTGATTATTAGTTTTTAACAGCTATTATTTTTTATCTCTTTTACTTATTACAGTTTCTATAACATCACCTAAGTTATATGAAAACAGCTCGGCCAATTCCATAAGCAACTTTGCAATGGCAATGTCGTTCATCACCTTTGATTTCAGTTCTGGAGGAACCGACTGTAAAGGCTTGTCTATGTCTTTAAATGGATTTTCCATCACACAAGTTCATTATGGTATACCGTTATCAATTTATCCTTAGCGCGTTTAATTCTCATTTTAACAGCGCTTTGCCCAATATCTAAAACACTTTCAATCTCTTTAATACTGAGATTGTCTTTGTATTTTAGCAATAGTATCATTTTTTCTTCAGGAGACACGAGCTCTAAAGCCTCTTTAAGCTTATCTAAACGCATATCTATCAAGCCAGAATCATCTGGATCTTCAGAAATATTTTCAATATCTGTATAATCTACAGATTGTTTTTCAATTTTTTTAGCCGTGTTTCTCGTCACATAATTCACACAATGGTTATAGGTAAAAGCATACAACCATGTTGAAAATTTTGATTTCCCCTTAAAGCTCGCCAATTTGACAAACAGTTTTAAAAATACATCTTGAGTCAAATCTTTGGCCTCATCTCCATCCTTTGCAAAACCATAGCATTTATTGTATACCAGTGAGGCATATCTATCATAAAGGACTTCAAACAGCAATGTATCATTGTCTTTCACAATGGCACTTACCAGTTCTTCGTCAGTTAGTTTTTTTATTCTTTCTATGGGTTCCAAAAAATTGGACAGTTTAAAGGTTGTTATTTTGACACAAACATTTCAATAAAGTCACAATCTTTTCAATTAAAAAGATTGCCCAAACTCAAAATCAGGCAAAAAATCGTGCAAAAGTAATTGATTTTCATGTTATTACCGCATATCAAATAAATTACTTTTAAAACCGTTAATTTTATTATTTCGTATTTTTGAAGGAAACCTACTTTTATGGACGATTATCTACGCAATCTCATTCCCAACCTTAAACCTTTTGACTATAAACGTCATTACAATGCTCATTTTATTAATAAAGCGTGGGTTTTGGTAAATGGTATTTCCAAAAAAAAATCCGTTTACACCTTTAAGGAGGACAATATTCTTGAAATAAAAAGAAAAAACAGTCTGATCAAAACGTCATGGGATTTAAGCATACGCAATGTTTTCACAGTGGAAACCGAAGATGGCATAATAACCGTTAAAGCTTTCTTTCGAGACGATGATATTTTAGTACTGAATCATCAAGATAAGAAAGACTTTGCTTTATTCATCAACACAGCCAACCATGAAGAAGACTTAAATAACATTGAGGATATTCAAGTTTATTTAAAGGAAAAGTATAAAAAGAAAGTTTCAAAACTCATCTACGGACATGAGTTTTATTATATCGAAAAATCCAAGGAATTTGGGCCATTTTCAGTTGAAGTCCTTTCTGAAAAAGTAAAACGGGAGGAGATTAGTGCGTATTGTTTTGTACGCGATGTCAATGAAAGTGATTACAGTAAACGTTTACGAATTGTAGACTTGATTAGGGAATTGTAGTCTTACTTTTTTAAATAGCTTTCAATATCACTGATATGTAAACTCAAAGCACGAATTGAGATTTGGATTTCCTTGATTAGAAGCGCCAATGACAAAATCAATAGTATCAAAGCAATTCCAAAAATCCAAACTGCCAATATTTTATATTCTACATAAATTAAAAACATGGTAAGTACGCAAAGCAATAAACTCGTAATTCCGAAGATTTGCATCCATCGTGTCAAGTTCAAGCGTAGCTTTAAGTTCTTGATTTGTTCAATTAAGGAATCATCCATGCGCTCTAGATATTTATCATGTAGATTTCTTATCACAGCCGCATAAGCCAAAAAACGATTGGTATAGGCAAGCATGATCAATGAGATTGCAGAAAACAATAATGCTGGTGTGGTTAATGTAAGTTCACTCATAATTAAATAAATTAAAAAAAGCGAACCTATTGAGTTCGCCTTGATCTTATAATATTAGATTCTTCTATTTCAGCTGAATCCTCAATCGAAAATTACACATGTAATGCACGGTCATCGGTTGCTGCCAAAGCAGCTTCCTTAACAGCTTCAGCAAATGTTGGATGTGCATGCGACATTCTAGAAATATCTTCGGCAGATGCCCTGTATTCCATAGCAACAACCGCTTCAGCAATCAGATCGGCACAACGCGCACCAATCATATGGATTCCAAGAACCTCATCCGTTTTTTTATCGGCTAATATTTTAACAAACCCATCAATATCGCCACTTGCTCTTGCTCTTCCAAGTGCTCTAAATGGAAATTGTCCGGACTTATACTCTACTCCTTTTTCTTTCAATTCTTCTTCCGTTTTTCCAACAGCAGCAACTTCAGGCCATGTGTAGACAACTCCAGGAATCAAATTGTAATCAATATGCGGCTTTTGACCCGCTAAAGTTTCAGCAACAAAAACACCTTCCTCTTCAGCTTTATGGGCTAACATGGCTCCTTTTACCACATCTCCAATCGCATAGATATTTTTTACATTGGTTTGCAAATGGTCATTTACCTCGACCTGTCCTCTATCATTGATTTTTACGCCTGCAGCTTCAGCGTTCAATCCATCGGTATATGGTCGACGACCAACAGACACCAAACAATAATCGCCTTTGAACTCAACTACTTCACCTTTTTTGTTTTCGGCTTTTACAATGACCTCATCACCTTTACGCTCAACCGATTGCACTTTATGAGACACATGTATTCCAAACTTGGCTTTTTTGAAGACTTTATTCAATTCTTTGGATAGAGATCCGTCCATAGTTGGTAAGATACGATCCATATATTCAATAACCGACACTTCAGCACCAAGGCGCCTGTAGACCTGACCTAATTCTAAACCGATAACACCACCACCAATAATGATCATGTGCTTTGGAATTTCCTTTAGTTTAAGTGCTTCCGTAGAGGTAATGACACGTTCCTTATCCAGCTTGATAAATGGTAAGTTTGATGGTTTCGAACCTGTAGCGATAATGGTATTTTTTGCTTCTATTTCACCAGCATCCTTGCCATCAATCTTAATGTGGGTTGCATCTTTGAAACTTCCAAGACCTTCATAAACATCAATCTTGTTCTTTTTCATTAAGAAATCGATACCGCTCGTCGTTTGATCTACAACAGCCTGCTTGCGCGCAATCATTTTTTCTAAATTGACTTTAATATCGCCTGGAATTTCAATGCCATGCTCTTCAAAGTGTTTTGTAGCCTCCTCATAATGATGTGAAGATGACAAAAGCGCCTTACTTGGAATACATCCTACATTCAAACAGGTTCCACCAAGCGTTGGGTATTTTTCAATTATGGCTGTTTTCATGCCTAATTGTGCACATCTAATTGCGGCTACGTATCCACCAGGACCAGATCCTATGACAGCTACATCGTATGATTTCATATGAAAATTTTTATCAAGATTTTACTAAAACGATTACAAAAATACGAATGTTTTATGGGAACTCAATAAAAAATCAGCAGTCTTATAAAGTCTGAAAAATTAGATTTTTCTAGCCACCAAAGTAAGATCAGGTTCATGAATTGTCAACGACTTGACCTTTTGATCTTCAACTTGAAAAGCGATGTAAACCGAAGACACGCCATTATATAAAAACTTATGGTCACCAATCGGTAACAATCCGCCACCAAACTTTCCAAGTTTACCCAAAGCAATCATTTTTCGCATATTGAGCTTCACTGAAAAACCATCTGTTTCACCATCACCATATTTATAATCACCTAAATATTTTTCCTTCTCATCATTTGTAAGTGACTGGTAAGTCTTACCACCAGCATTACCTAAACCTTCCAAATAATCAATCAATTGTTCTGAATTCAATATTTCTTGCGAAGTCATGTTGTCTTTCATTCTTAGGCCAACCTTGGCGTGATCTAATAAACTTATGCCATGAGGACCCGACAGTTTTTGAATATTTGGCGTCATTTCAATCATCGCCTTAACCACCTCAAAAGCACCAAGCATCGCATAGGTGAACATGGTTGGTCTAGCACCTTTTTCGATTAAATACTGAACAATATCACGTCGACCAACATGTGATGCTGCACCAATCGCAGATTCCCAATCGCCAAAACTCCAGTCCCAAGTTGCTCTAGCCAATTCGGGACGTTTGTCTACCAAGGATTTAAGTCCGTCAAAATCAAAATGGGATTTTCCGACTACTTCATTAACAATCGCATCATCAATAGAAGGATACCGATGAAAAAGCTTTGGAACCTCTGATACGTCCGAAAACATATTCTTGGCATAAACGATGCTTGGTATGGATGCTGCAAGCATTCCGAAAAGTGAGCTTTTGACTAAAGTTCGTCTAGAGATAAGTGTCTTATCCATGTCAAATTCTTAATTGGTTGATTTACATCACTTAATCTAATCATTCTTTTTATTCTCTTTTTGTTAATTAGTATAGAATTAACAGAAGTAGTAGCTTCATGAAGGAAAACCAAGCATAGTTCCCATGCCAACCGTGAATAGCCAGCATCCATATACGGCGTGCTCAATAGACACCAAAATAGTAGATTGAGTTTTTTTAAAGGTATAGGCAAAAAGCAATCCGCCAACAAATGTGAGCACCATGACCAGACTGTTTTTGAAAAAGATATGACCTAAGGAAAAAAGTGTTGCATTAATCAGGATAAATAGATTCTGATTTTTAAACAACTCTTGATAACGCTTAAAAAAGAAAGTGCGATAAATCAATTCTTGAGGATACACCGAAAAGAAAGCATATACGAAAAGAATTACCAACCAAAGTAAGGGTTTGTTCCATACCACAACAAATAAGTTCGACCTATCAACGATCCACACATACAAAGTGGTTACAACCATAATTCCCAAAAACTGAAATAAGATGCGTTTATAAAATGTATTCCAGTTTAGATTTGGTGCTAATGCAACCTTGATTCTTTCCACACGTAACATGATAAAGAGAATGTATAAAAATCCTAAGACTCCAATTGCGCCCTTGATCCAAAAAGGAATTTCCATCGCAAAACCAATAGGTATCAAAACAAAGATGAAGAAAAGTTCCGTAAGCCTATATCCTATTGATTTCATATTCTAAAGATAGTTAAAATCTAAAGTTGGATAGCTGTTGTATGCTTTACCTCATTGATCATAAAAGCACTGTGCGTATTTCCGATGTGATTGATCGTTGTTAATTTATTCACCATAAATGCTCTAAACTCTTCCATGTCTGACACCACAACTTTTAACAAGTAATCATAGTCACCACTAATGTGATAACATTCTAAAACCTCTTCAAGTTTAGTGACTTCCCTCTCAAATTTGACTACATACTCCTTGCTATGTTGGACCAACCTGATACTGCAAAAGGTCACAAAATTACGTTCCACACTTTCTTTATTGACCAAAGCCACATATTTGGAAATCACACCTTCCCGTTCCAATTTTTTTATGCGCTCATAAACCGCTGTAACCGAAAGCCCAAGCTTGTTAGCCAGCTCCTTATTGGTTTGCTTACTATCAGATTGTAATAATTGAAGTAGTGTATTATCTGTGTCATCTAACATCATAATGTGAAAATATTTCTAAACCTATTCTTATATTTAATTCAAAAATGAAAATATATCTGCAATATTTATCAAATAAAGTTTTATTTTCTAATATATAAAATTTCAATTGAATTATTGTCTATTATTTTTGAATTTTGGTGTTATAGAAACTATTTAAATTTAATCTAATGGGCTTTAAACCTGCCAACAACATACAAGACCTTCAATATTTTGGTGAATTTGGAGGCGTGAATCCATCTATTTCAGATTCTTCAACTTATACCTTCTTATCTGCCAAGACCATGTTCGATACTTTTGAGGGCAATGCAGATGGTTGTTATTTGTACAGCAGACACTCCTCACCTTCCAATCTTTATCTAGGTGAAGCTTTAGCAGCCATGGAAGGCACTGAAACCGCAAATGTTGCGGCTTCAGGAATGGGAGCTATCACACCTGTCATTCTTCAACTTTGTGAAGCTGGCGACCATATAGTATCGAGCAGAACCATTTACGGTGGAACCTATGCTTTTTTGAAAAATTTTACGCCTCGATTTGATATCAAAACCAGTTTTGTGGATATCACTAACCTCGATGTTGTAGAACAGGCTATTACTTCAAAAACAAAAATTCTATACTGTGAATCGGTGAGCAATCCGTTATTGGAAGTCGCTGATATTAAAGGGTTAGCAGACATTGCAAAACGCCACAATCTACAACTTGTAGTTGATAATACGTTTTCGCCACTATCGATTTCTCCAGCAAAACTCGGCGCAGATATCGTCATTCACAGTTTGACAAAATTTATCAACGGGTCAAGTGACACTGTTGGTGGCGTTGTTTGTGGTACTCAAGAATTTATAGACCAACTTCGAAATGTAAACGATGGTGCTTCTATGTTATTAGGTTCAACCATGGACAGTTTACGCTCGGCTTCCGTATTGAAAAACTTGAGAACACTTCATATCAGGATGCAACAACACAGTTTAAACGCTAAATATCTAGCTGAAAAGTTTGAGCAAGACGGATTAAAAACCGTATATCCTGGATTGGCATCGCATCCGTCACATGAGTTATTCAAATCAATGATGAACGACAAATATGGCTTTGGAGGTATGCTCACCATTGATGTTGGATCATTGGATACCGCTAATGCTTTGATGGAAATGATGCAAGAAAAGAATTTAGGCTATTTGGCTGTAAGTTTAGGGTTTTATAAAACCCTGTTCTCAGCTCCTGGAAGTTCAACCTCTTCGGAAATTCCAGAGGACGAGCAAAAAGACATGGGATTAAGCGATGGTTTGATTCGTTTCTCTATTGGTTTGGATGCTGATATTGAACGTACCTACAACATGATGAGAGCCTGTATGGTTGAACTAAACATCTTGGAACCAAAAGAGTCTTTTACAACCGTATAAAAATTTCAAGTCTTAGACTTTTAAAGAGAGCCTTTCAATTTAATATGAGAGGCTTTTTTATTTACCTTTTAAACGATACCATAATGAGGTCATTGTAAACTTCAAATCCTCTGTCTCAGGCTCAAAAGGTTTCATATCCAAACGGTTATTGGATTCATAAAGATTTAAATTAAAAACAGGCTTATACCCTTCCTTAGTGTGAACCATTGGATATCTTAAATCGTAGTAAGTAAAATCACCTTCGGAAGTTTCCTTTATATTATAATAGCCATTGCTAAACCAAGACAGGCAAGACATATCCTTTTCAAACCTTGAATCTGCTAGACGCTTTTTCGGAATTACCATCCATTCAGAAAAACGATTGGAAGTATCTAGTAAAGAATAAAACGCCACTTGATAATCGGATTCTGTTTCAGCGATACCATACCACAAAATATTGTTCAGGATGGTCGGTTGAGCACTAAAGCGTGAATACTCTAGCTTTATATCAGAAAGCGAATCCTTAAAAACAGAATCAATATAGATTTTATTGACAATGGTAAACAACATATACGCAGCGCTTATTCCAATACCTAATTTAAGCCACAATCTTCTACGATTATGACTTCTTTTATAAAACATGAGGACAATCATGCACAGCAAAAAAGGAATTGTGTAGAGCACATCAGCAACCGCAATATTGTTAAAAGCTACTCGGTAATTTGAAAAAGGCGCAAACAGCTGTGTTCCATAAGGTGTAAAACAATCTAAAATAGGATGCGTGAATAAAGCCCAAAAATATAGGTGAACCCAATCTTTCATTGTTGTTTGAGCAACCCTACTTTTCGTATTGTATATTCTGAACGTAAGCCAACCCAAGGCAAAAGCAGCTAAAATGGCAAAAACGATGGAATGCATAAACCCTCTATGAAAGAGCATGGCATCTATTTCATTACCATACAACAGACTGCCAATCATGACATCTAAGTCAGGAATAGTGCCACCTATGGCACCAAAAAGTAAGGCTTTATTCCCTATTTTCTTTCCTAAAACCGCTTCACCACAAGCAGCACCTAAAACAATTTGAGTTAACGAATCCATTGCGTGCTAAAATACGCAACTCATTTATATTGAAATTAATTTTCTTTTATTGATTTCAACAAACGCTTGACCTCATCAATTTCGTTTTGTTGGGCTTCTAGTTTATTTTTTAGCACATCATTCTCCTTTTTGAGCTCAACAATATACAGATAAGCTTCTTCAATCTTTTCGAGATTGGTAATTGCCATATCTCCAACACTTATTGACATTCCGCTGTCTTTAATTTCTTTATAGGATTTGACATTCGGTAAGTGTTTCTGGGTCCTTAAATAGTACTCAAGATCTTCAAGTGATGTAAAACTATAATCTTTATTTATGTCTGATTTACCATCAAAATAGGATTCAAACACATAATCAGGATAGGTAGTCGTATCTGTAATAATATCACCATTAACTCTAATATTACCATTAACCGTCAGCACATCTGTTGTCCCGAATATGTCAATTTCAACAACATTGACTCCATTCCTCAAGAACTGAAAAGAATCATCAACATCATCATATAACAATCCATAATTAGGAGCACCAGTTGAATGCGAAAAGATCATTCGATCTGGATTACTAAACCCACTTGCAAACATATAGAACATAGGAGCAGCAGTAGCTGTAGTTGATGGAAATGTAATCGAGGTTTGGTCACTTGTAAAGGTAATATCATCACCAGAATTAAGAAGATTGAGCACAGATCCTGTACGCGACCAATAGGAAGGTGATGGATCGTCAACCCAACTTACATTACCTACACTATCAGTTTGCATGATTTGATTCGCTGCCCCTCTTGAAGCCGGCAAAATATATCTATTTCCAGAATTTGTACCTATAGAAACATTACCAAGAAAATAACCTGCGTAACTTCCTGGTTTCAATACATTGGAATACACTCCGTAATGATTCCCACCAGCTGTATTTGGAATGAGATTAAAACTACCAAATTTATTACCAGTTCCTGTACCAGTAAGCCAATTGTAGATGCCATAATGCTGACCATTACCTGAATTGTAAACTGTATTAGTTGTACCGTACTTCTCGCCATCACCATCACCACCTATTTGAAGATTTAATCCATATTGACTATTAGTACTACTATTATTAAACAACGCATAATACCCAACTTGAACAATACTGTTATTATTAAAAAATCTATAATAGCTTCCATAATGCCCCCCAGTACCAGAGCCATTCATATCTGCATAATTTGCATAGTGATTACCATTACCTGAATTAGAAATATTTACAAAATTCCCTATTTGGTTACCTGCTCCAGTACTTTGAAGTCGCGCCCAATTACCATAATGTGTTCCAGTTCCAGTTCCTCTTAACACATTATAAGAGCCATAGTGTAACCCATCACCACTGTTATCAATGACATTGATAGTACCCAACTGAGCGCCAGATCCTGATCCTGACATCTGTATTTCAGTTCCATTATGTGTTCCAGTTCCATTACCTTCAATTCTGATAAACTCACCATAATGAGTACCATCTCCAGAGTTACTAATGTAATTATAGTCTCCTATTTGATTTCCAGAACCATTACCTTCCAAGGTTACCCAATTGCCATAATGCGATCCCGTTCCTGTACCACTGAGAATGCTGTAAGACCCAAAATGGTTTGCGTTTCCGTTATTTGTTATTTCAGTGTGAATTCCATATTGCCTTCCACTACCCGTTCCAGAGAGTAAATTAGACACACCATAGTGGACATTATTCCCATTATTTAAAATCCGGTTTCTAACACCATAGTGTTCTCCAGAACCAGGCCCACTTATCAAATTGTCTACACCAAAGTGCGCTCCAGATCCCAAATTACTAATGGCAGAAATCATTCCAGCCTGTTTACCATTTCCTGTACCTCCCAAAATAGCATATAGACCAGCATGCTCTCCCGAACCACTCCCATTTAACAATGTGCTGACACCATAATGTCTCCCATCACCTGTGTTGGAAAGTACGGTGTTATAAGCTGTTCGATTAGCGTTATCAGTTCCTCCTAGTGCAAGTTGTACGCCAATGGGAGCCGTATCACTTAGAATGTCCAATGGGTAATCTGCTGTGTTTTTACCTATGGCAACATTACCAAATGTATATGTATCATCATTGATATTGTCTGGAGCAGCTGAAGTGCCTTCTTCATAAAAATCATGGTCATTTGTTTGAGGTTGTTGAATTGGTTCCCATTGGGATCCGTTAAAAAAATAAAAACCAATACCATTTCCTCCTGTGACACCTGCATTAGTATTCCACACTAATAATCCGGTAGCAGGTGTAGCTATTGGTGTTGTACCATTGGTGACATCAATTAAATTAACTCTCGGAACCAACACACCTTTATCATTTGAGGTAATATCTAAAATGGATGACGTCTCAGGATTTGTGGTTCCAATTCCTACTTGAGCATAAAAGACAGAGATATGTAAAATGTAAAAAACAGCAACTAGCAGTAAATGTTTCATTGGATGGCAACTTGATTTTAGTTCGTTTTGAAACTAAAACTGCCTTTTTTTCTTATAATAGAGCCTAACCTTATGGGTTAGTATTTTAAAATCAATATTTAACCGATTGATTGTCAGTTATTTATAACCATAGAAATAAACTTTGCAAAATGATCATAAATACACAAAAAAATATCATCTAAATGGACTCCAACATGTATTTGAAGGCTTCCTTCCTATTGTTCACACCTAATTTGCTGTAGGCATTTCTCAAATGAAACTTTACAGTACTTACCGTAACAGACATCTCATCTGCAATGCTTGTATTCGTTTTTCCAGCAATACATAGCTTAAGTGTTTCAAATTCTCTTTCTGTAAGAGGCGTTTGAAGTTTATGATTCAATTCATCCATATTCAAATCCACAGAAAGTTCAGATGGACTACTATGCAATTCCATAAAGCGCTTTTGCAACGCCTCAACTTGTAATGATTGAGCTATACGTTCTGCTTTTTCTTTTTTGTGTTTTGTTATAAAGAATAATATGAGTGAAGCAATAATTGCAAGACTTCCAACTATCAGCATTATTTTTTCATTTCTAGCTTTTTCTAGATTGGCACTTTTCAACTGACTTTCATAAGTGAGCTTTTGAATCTCCTTTTCTTTTTTAGTGGTTTCATATTGTGTTTCCAATTCAGCTATTCGAGCTTTGACATCTACATTGCCTAATGAGTCTTTTAGTACTATGGATGCATTAAGATGGTCTAAAGCTTCACTGGTATTTCCTTTTTTACGAGCGATTTTATACAATAATTCGTAAGCTTTTTGCTCGCTATTGGCAAATCCATTTGATTTTGCTTTTTGAAGTGCGTTTTGAGCAAACTCTTGAGCTTCTGAAACTTTTGATTGTTCTAATTTCACATTCGACATTGCCAACAAGGTGGTAATACTCTCTTCTTGGTCTCCCAGAACTTTAGAATATTTGTACGCTTGTTCATAATGTGAATAAGCACTATCGAGTAATTGTTTTTTTAAGAATATTTTACCCAAGCTACTTTCAGAATAGACTAACATTGCAGGATTGTTGAGATTTTCAAAAAAATCTTTAGCCATGGTTAAATGACTAATTCCGTTATCTAATTCATTCAAATCATTATAAACCATTGCCAATCGCAAATGATTAAGTGCAATATCAGTTGTATCTTGAATGGTTTCAGAAAGACTTAAACACTTTTTTGTGGTTTCCAAAGCCTTGTCAACTTGACCCAATTGGTAATAAACACCTCCCAAATTTCCATAAGTCTTACTCAACACATCATTCAGTTGTGGGTCATTCTTTCCTTCAGCTATTTTCATAACTTCTTGATAGGAATTTAAAGACGCTTCGTAATCCGCTTTACCCATATACACTAATCCACGAGTGTTATTTATCATAGCCATCAAAAAGTCTGAATCTGTCTTTTGGGCAATTTTTTCAGCTTTGTCAAGATACCAAAAAGAAGAATCCGCATGGTTTACTTGTCCGTAAGCAATTCCTAAATTAAGATAAAACTGACCTTGTAACGAATCACTGGTTTGGATGATGATATCTTCTAATGACCGTAAATTATCAATTCCTTTTCTCGGATTATCGGTTTGCATGAACTCCTTCAATCCTTTTCTAACTTGTTTATCTGGATTTTGACTGTTAGCCATTAACGAAATCAACAAAAACAAACTTATAAGTATTACATTTTTTGATCTCAAGGTTTTTAAAAAGGAGTACATATTCAAGTGAGTTAAAGTATTTAGCACCAAACTAATATACCTAAAATCATTTACCTGACCATAATGGTGATTATGTAGTTAAGTACTTTATACAAATTTGTTTTTTAAACATGGGCAACTCTCACTTGTATTTGCAATTCGCTTTACAAAATCGTAACATTACAAAACTTAAAGTTACCAACTATGCAAGACGACAATATTTCCAAATTTAAAGCCGACAAACAAAACATTGTAAAGAACAAAGAGCTCAATATTTTTGAAGCGCTTGTTCCGGTTGTGATTTTAATGGGATTGTTGACTTACAATATCTTTTTTGTTGAAGATCAAGAATGGTTTGGAGCTTATACCAATCAAATTATTTTATTGATTGGCGGTTTTGTGGCTATGATTGGTGGCTTTATGAATAAAGTCAAACCCTCTATAATGATTGCTGAAGTTTGGGAAAATTTAAAAAGTGTTTTTATCCCTATCATGATTCTTTTACTAGTTGGTGCTTTGGCTGGAACATGGCTCGTGAGTGGTGTAATTCCCGCTATGGTCTATTACGGACTCAAAGTCTTAAGTCCAGAAATTTTCTTACCTGCTTCAGTAGTGATTTCTGCCATCATTTCGTTAGCAACAGGAAGCTCATGGACAACCTCAGCAACCGTTGGCATCGCACTTGTTGGTATTGGTACTGCACTTGGTATTCATCCAGGAATGATTGCTGGCGCTGTCATTTCAGGTGCCTATTTTGGAGATAAGATGTCGCCATTGAGTGACACCACAAATTTGGCGCCAGCAATGGCTGGAACAGATTTGTTCACGCATATTCGTTATATGACAGTTACCACTGTACCAACCATTATTATCACATTAATTGCATTTAGCATCTTGAGCTTCACTATAGAAACATCTGGAAAAACAGATATTAGTAATTTATTAGGTTCCATTGGGACAACTTTCAATATAACGCCATGGCTATTTGTAGTTCCTACAGTAGTAATTGCTTTAATACTTTTGAAAACAAAGCCCTTAATAGCATTAGGAGCTGGTGTGATATTAGCTGCCATTTTTGCGTTTATTTTCCAGTCTGAAATTTTAACGCAGTTATCGACTTCAAAGTTGGATGCTGTCATCACTTCTATTTTAACCGACACAACTATTGAAACAGATAATGAAACCTTAAATGATTTGTTTTCAGCAGGTGGCATGCAAGGTATGTTGTGGACTATTTTTTTAATTATATGCGCTATGGTTTTTGGTGGTATTATGGATGCTATTGGTGCCTTATCGCGAATCACTCAAGCCTTATTGTCGGTTGCAACCACAATTTTCGGGTTGTTTGCAAGCACCGTATTTAGCTGCCTAGGTTTAAATGCAATTGCTTCTGATCAGTATTTAGCGATTGTTATTCCTGGTAAAATGTTCAAAAAAGCATTTGACGATAAAGGATTAGCACCTGAGAACTTGAGTAGAACCCTTGAAGATTCGGGAACAGTTACTTCGGTATTAATTCCTTGGAACACTTGTGGCGCTTACCAATCAGGAGTACTTGGTGTAGGAGTTGATGACTATTTTGTGTACGCCATTTTCAACTGGTTGAGTCCGTTCACAACCTTATTTTTTGCTGCATTTCAAATTAAGATCAAGCAACTTAGAAGAACGGCTTAAGGATTCTTTTACTGAATTGCCATCATTATTGTCAAGTTGTTATTTTCTCAATGTTCATTTTATCAAATCGATAAAATATACACCTTCATTTTGAAGCCATATTCCATTGCTATATTGAAATAACATTATATAATTAACACTTATATAGAAGGCCTTTTTTTGTAAGTAGTTTTGTACTGAAAATTGTAACAAACAACTTAAACTATACAAAATTATGGCAACAGTAGGAAAAAAATTCCCAAACTTGAACGTCGATGCAATGAATGACATGGGCGACACTTTCAAACTAAATGTTTTAGAAGAAGCCGTTAACAACAACAAAAAAGTATTACTGTTCTGGTACCCAAAAGACTTCACATTTGTTTGTCCGACAGAATTACATGCTTTCCAAGCCGCTTTAGCTGAATTCGAAAAAAGAAACACGATTGTTATTGGAGCTTCTTGTGATACTCCTGAAGTGCACTTTGCATGGTTGAATACCGCTAGAGACAATGGAGGTATTGAAGGTGTTACATATCCAATTTTAGCCGATTCTAACAGAAACTTAGCATCTGCACTTGGAATTTTAGACATCACGAACGAAACTTACAACGAGGAAACAGGCCTAGTGACTGTTGAAGGTGACAATGTAACGTACAGAGCAACATACATTATTGATGAAGAAGGAACGGTTGTTCACGAAAGTGTGAACCACATGCCATTAGGAAGAAACGTCAATGAATTTTTACGTTTGATTGATGCCTATACTCATGTTCAGGAAAAAGGAGAAGTTTGTCCAGCAAACTGGGAAGAAGGTAAAGAAGCTATGAAGCCTAATGCTAAAGACACTGCTAATTACCTTAAAGCACATTTAAACTAAGAACTTATGGTCAAGGAATTAGAATTAGACAATTTATCTGAATTGGTATCTGAGCACGATACTGTGGTAGTTCAATATTCAGCTGGTTGGTGTGGCAACTGTAGAATCATGAAGCCTAAATTCAAAAAGCTAGCAACTGAAAATGAAGGTGTGGCTTTTATCTTGGCTGATGCAGAAAAATTTCCTGAATCAAGAAAGCTAGCAACCGTAGATAATTTACCTACGTTTGCAACCTTTAAGAAAGGTGATTTTGTAAACCAAACCCAAACCAACAAGTTTGAAGTTTTAAAAGATTTAGTCAATGAAGTTACCAGTAATTAAACACCTGACACAGTTTATTGAAGACAATGATGAGGACTTTTTGGTTGAAAGTATTGAAACTCTTGAAAACCTAACTGAAGTTCCTTCATTAAAAGATGAAGAGTTAGATGTTATTGGAGAGCTCATCTCTAATATGTATGGTGCTCTTGAAGTGCACAAAATGATGCGTGAAGGCCAACCTAAAAAGGACGCTCTAAATGCATTTATGCAACGTGTTATGGGTTCTATTGATAACTAAATTATAATTATCTTAAGTTAAAAGCCACTTCATATGAAGTGGCTTTTATTTTTATTATGCTTATGCTTCCAGGAGCTCACTTAAGTGTTCAAATCCTTTTTCCTTAGCATGATGATAAGCTGTTTTACCTTCATTGTCTTTAATTGAAGTATCCGCTTTATTTTTGAGAAGTTTTTCAATAACCGCTTTCTTGTCATACATTGTTGCAAACATCAAAGGTGTCGTTCCGTTATTGTTTACAGCATTCACATTTGCGCCATTTTGGATCAAAGTATCAACAATTTCTGTATTTCCTTTGAAACAAACTCCTATTAAAGCCGTATTTCCAGAAGTATCTTTTCCATCAATCTGAGCTTTGTGCTTTAAAAGTATATTAACAGCTTGAAGATTATCAAAATATGAAGCAAAGATTAAAGGAGTAAACCCTCTCATGTCTTTTCCATTCACCAATGATGGATTAATGTTCAACAAGGCCTCAATTCGGTCTTTATCATTAGATCTTATAGCTTCGAAAAACAAATCAATATCGTCCATTTTAAAATTTTATAAAAAAAGGAATGAGATAATTTATCTCTCATTCCTTTTAAGGTTATTACTATTCTAAAGAAATCTATTTTAGATCATAACGATCTAAATTCATGACTTTAGTCCATGCAGCAACGAAATCCTTTACAAATTTCTCTTCTCCATCACTAGCTCCATAAGCTTCACAAACCGCTCTCAATTCGGTATTAGAACCAAAGATCAAATCGGCACGAGTACCTGTGAACTTCACTTCACCTGTCTTACGATCACGTCCTTCAAAATATCTGTCGTCTTCTGAAGTCGCTCTCCAAGTGATACTGAAATCCAATAAGTTTGCAAAGAAATCATTGGTTAAGCTACCAACATTATCCGTAAACACACCATATTTTGAGCCATCATAGTTAGCGCCTAGAACTCTTAATCCTCCAACTAAAACAGTCATTTCTGGAACCGTTAATGTTAAAAGATTGGCTCTGTCAACCAATAAATCTTCAGCTGCAACTTCTAGGTCTTTCTTAATATAGTTTCTGAATCCATCAGCAAGCGGTCGAAGATAGTTAAACCCTTCAATATCGGTTTGTTCTTGAGTAGCATCTCCTCTACCTTGAGAAAAAGGCACTTCAATATTGTAACCTGCATTTTTAGCAGCTTTTTCAACACCTACAGATCCACCAAGCACGATTAAGTCGGCAATTGAGACCTCACTACTAAAATCCTTTTGAATGCCTTCATAAACATTCAATACTTTATTTAGTTCATTAGGATTATTTACTTCCCAGCTACGTTGTGGTTCTAGTCGAAGTCTTGCTCCATTGGCACCACCTCTTTTATCTGATCCTCTAAATGTTGAAGCAGAAGCCCAAGCGGTTCTTACCAATTGTGATACGGTTAAACCAGACGCTAGAATCATGTTTTTAAGCTTGTCAATATCAGCATCACTAAGTTTATAATCTACTTTTGGAATTGGGTCTTGCCATAATAATTCTTCACTCGGAACTTCTGGACCTAAATAACGATCGATAGGTCCCATATCACGATGTGTCAATTTATACCAAGCACGAGCAAAGGCATCTTCAAATGCTTTATGATCTTTATGGAAACGCTTTGAAATTTCAAGATAAGCAGGATCTGTTTTTAGTGCGATATCTGCTGTTGTCATCATCAATGCTTGCTTTCCGTTTGGATCTCCAGCTTTAGGAGCCATTCTTGCATTAGATTCTTTTGTTGGTGTCCATTGATGTGCGCCCGCTGGACTTTTAGTCAATTCCCAGTCATAATTAAGAAGTACATCAAAATAATCATGATCCCATTGTGTTGGGTTTGGCGTCCAAGCACCTTCAATACCACTAGTAATGGTATCATCTAAAACACCTGTTCCAAAGGTGTTTTTCCAACCTGTACTCATTTCCTCAATGGAAGCGCCATGCGGTTCTGCCCCAACATATTTTCCTGGATCTGCTGCACCATGAGCCTTTCCGAAGGTATGTCCACCAGCGACAAGCGCAACAGTTTCTTCATCATCCATGGCCATACGACCAAAAGTTTCCCTTACATCTTTAGCTGAACCCATAGGGTCAGGTTTTCCATCTGGTCCTTCCGGATTCACATAAATCCAACCCATCATTACAGCTGCAAGAGGATCCTCTAAATCACGATTTTCATAATCATCACTACTACCATAACGATCATCATTAGCTCCCCATTCTGTTTCACTTCCCCAATACACATCTTGCTCAGGTTCCCAAATATCTTCTCTTCCACCAGCAAAACCAAAAGTTTTGAATCCCATAGATTCCAATGCACAGTTTCCAGCTAAAATCATCAAATCGGCCCAAGAAATTTTCTTACCATATTTTTTCTTTATTGGCCACAATAGTAAACGTGCTTTATCTAAGTTTCCATTATCAGGCCAACTATTGATCGGTGCAAATCGTTGATTTCCACCACCTGCACCTCCACGTCCATCACCTACTCTGTAAGTTCCGGCACTATGCCAAGCCATTCTAATCATAAATCCACCATAATGTCCATAATCTGCTGGCCACCAATCTTGGGAGTCAGTCATCAAGTTAATGACGTCTTTTTTAAGTTCTGCAAAATCAATACTGTTGAAAGCTTCGGCATAGTTGAAATCTTTACCGTAAGGATTTGACTCTGGAGAATGCTGACGCAAAATATTAAGTTTCAATTCATTTGGCCACCAGTCTCTGTTTTTGACACCACCACCTGCTACTTTCTTTTGTGTTCCACTTAAAAAAGGGCATTTGTTGGCATCACTTTCATTGATGTCGTAGTTGTGTGTATTATCCATTTTATTATTTTTTTGTTTCCATAAATTTAAAACATTTGAAAACGAATTTACAGTGAAGAAAGATTCCAATATCTAATATTGAAATTGACAAAATTTATTAATCCTGTAATTATTTAAGAAACTTATTGGATATTGATTAAAAACGGACAGATAAATACTCAAAAAGCCATGCTCGAAAGAACATGGCTTTTCAACAACCTAACTAAATCAATCAAAATATTATCTAGCGATAATTATATTTTGTTCAACAAATATACATAATAATTAAACAAAAATTCATATCTATTATCAAATATTTAACATTCATTCCAATCTTTAATTATTTACATAAACAAGATTTTTTTCGTAAATTACAGTTACATTTAATTTATGATAACAATGACAAATCAAGATTATATAAAAGTGTTTTCAGGTAGTTTTATAATGGTACAACTTGTTAAGCAACGATTAGAAGATGCTGGTATCAACGCCATTATAAAGGACGAATCAGAATCAGGTCGACTTGCCGGTTTTGGGGCTTCGATTCAAGGTTTTCAAGAGCTTTATGTTAGTGATGAAGAACTTACAAAAGCAAAGCCTATAATAGATACTGTTCGAAATGAACTAGAAGCAAACCAGTAAATAAAAAACCCTGAAAATATTTTCAGGGTTTTTTATTTAAGCTGTCACAGCATACATTTTGTCACGCTGTTCCTTCAGCTTTTTGTCTGCCATATATTCATCAAATGTCATATATCTATCAATAACACCTTTAGGTGTTAATTCAATAATTCTATTACCAACGGTTTGAGCAAACTCATGATCATGTGTTGTCAACATTACTGTTCCTTTAAAATTCTTCAAAGAGTTATTGAATGCCGTAATACTTTCAAGATCTAAATGGTTGGTTGGTTCATCTAGCATAAGCACGTTAGCTCTTACCATCATCATACGACTCAACATACAACGTACTTTCTCACCACCAGATAACACATCGGCCGTTTTCAAGGCCTCCTCACCACTGAAAATCATTTTACCAAGAAAACCTCTTATATATACTTCTTCTCTTTCTTCTTCAGTTGTAGCCCATTGTCTCAACCAATCAACCAAGGTCAATTTATTCTTAAAATAGTCGCTGTTATCTAATGGAAGGTATGATTGCGTGGTCGTGACACCCCAAGAATACGATCCAGAATCTGCTTTTTCCTTACCATTTATAATTTCATAAAAAGCAGTAGTAGCTCTTGAGTCTTTTGAATAAACTACAACTTTATCACCTTTAGCTAGATTGATGTCTACATTTTGAAATAAGATTTCACCATCAATGGAAGCCGATAAGTTTTCAATATTTAAGATTTGATCTCCAGCTTCACGCTCTCGCTCAAATATAATCGCTGGATATCTTCTACTTGAAGGCTTGATATCTGAAATATTCAATTTATCAATCATTTTCTTTCTACTGGTCGCCTGTTTTGATTTAGCGACGTTGGCAGAAAACCTTCTAATGAATTCTTCTAATTCCTTCTTTTTCTCCTCAGCTTTTTTATTCTGCTGAGCACGTTGTCTAGCAGCTAATTGTGAGGATTCGTACCAAAACGAATAGTTTCCTGAATAATGGTTGATTTTTCCAAAATCAATGTCTGATATATGTGTACAAACCGCATCGAGAAAGTGTCTATCGTGAGATACCACTATAACACAGTTATCATAATTTGCCAAAAAGTTCTCTAACCAAGAAATCGTTTCATAATCTAAATCGTTGGTAGGCTCATCCATAATCAGTACATCAGGATTTCCAAAAAGGGCTTGTGCCAACAAGACACGAACCTTTTGTTTACCATCTAAGTCCTTCATCATGGAATAGTGCAAATCCTCTTTAATCCCAAGATTAGAAAGTAATGCAGCAGCATCACTATCTGCATTCCAACCGTTCATTTCTTCAAACTGCACTTGCAACTCACCAATCTTTTCTGCGTTCTCATCTGTATAATCTGCGTACAAAGCATCGATTTCAGATTTTAACTTAAACAAAGGTTTGTTTCCCATGATTACAGTTTCCAAAACCGTATGCTCATCATATAAATTATGATTTTGTTCTAAAACAGACATACGTTTTCCTGGCTCTAAATGTACATGTCCTGAAGTTGGTTCTTGTTTACCTGAGAGGATTTTCAGAAACGTTGATTTTCCGGCACCATTAGCTCCAATAATTCCGTAGCAATTTCCATTATTGAATGTCGTATTCACTTCATCAAAGAGAACTCGTTTTCCAAATTGCACAGAGAGGTTTGACACTGATAACATAAATGTGTATTTAAATTTTTTGCAAAAGTAGAAAATTCTATTGATTGAATGAAGACAATAACATTAATAAGTTTCTACAGAAGCGCTCGAAAAGCTTGCAAATACAATATTTAACAACGTATTAACAAGAGATTGCACTTGCATACTCTATTTTTGTTACGATATTGAACTGCCTACATCATGTACATGAAACATTTCGCGTTTATTACTTTCTTAGCTTTCGTTTTAGTGAGTTGTGGAAACACCGATTCTGCTAAAGGAAATTACGCTTATTTTGGTGGTGAAATTATCAATCCGAGTAATAACTATGTGACGCTTAGTAGAGTTTCTGGAGGTAAGGATACGATATATCTTGACGACAATAACCGCTTTGTTCATAAAGTTGATAATTTACAACCTGGATTATACACATTTACACATGGTGGTGAATACCAAATGATTCTTCTTGAACCTAAGGATAGTTTATTATTTAGACTAAACACCAATGATTTTGATGAATCTCTTGTTTTTACTGGTATTGGTTCAAAAAAGAACAATTACTTTATTCAATCTTTTTTAGATAATGAAGCTGAAAATAAAGAATTCAGAAAAACCAGTCATTTTGAACCTGAAGTATTTGTGGAGCACATGGACAAACTTCGCGAACGTAAACTTGAGTACTTAGACGAGTTTCTTTCAAAAAAATCTGGCACAGACCTATTCAAGACCATTGCAACCAATAGCATTAATTACAACTATTACGCCTATCACGAAATGTATCCATTCGGATATTATGGCAATAAACAGTTGATTCATTTTAAGGATTTACCAGAGGGCTTTTATGATTTTAGAAAAGACGTTGATTTAAATGATGAAAGTTTAAAAGAATTGTATGTCTACAACCGATTCTTATTTTGGCATTTTAACAATCTCGCCCTAAAAGAGTATTACCAAGAAGGTAGACATCATACTTTTGATAGAATGGCTTTAGACTATAATATTGAAAAGCTAAGACTTGTTGATAGCAGCCTAACCAATTCTACTATTAAAAATTATTTACTGAAACACATCACAAGAGATTTTGTACTTAATTCGGATGATCAAGATGAAACCAATGAGATAGCCGATTTTTAT
Organism: Psychroserpens sp. XS_ASV72; assembly: GCF_041224425.1. Taxonomy (NCBI): domain Bacteria; kingdom Pseudomonadati; phylum Bacteroidota; class Flavobacteriia; order Flavobacteriales; family Flavobacteriaceae; genus Psychroserpens; species Psychroserpens sp. XS_ASV72. The sequence goes on from NZ_JBGFGL010000076.1 coordinate 73,520, forward strand.
CTGAAGAAAAGCACAAATACTGATGACAAGACAGAATTACAAAATTTAGTTGTACGTGTCAATAACTTAAGACCTGGCAATATTATCCCAGACACTGAATTAATCAGCATTGATGGTACTAAAACAAACCTCATAAATTTAATAGATTCACCAACCGTTTTTTATTGTTGGTCTTCAAACTTCAAGCTACACTCAAGAAATAGTCATTATAAAATCAAGAAGCTAAAATCTGAATTCCCAAACATCAATTTTGTGGCTATTAATTTTAATGACAACGATTTTAAATATTGGAAAAAAACAGTTAGAAGTTTAAACTATCCAACCATTAAAGAGTACAAGTTCTCAAATCCAAATGAAGCTATAGATACTTATGTTATCACCTTTACCCACAAGATTTTTATTGTAAATGGAGGCGGACAAATTGTCAACTCCAATGTAAGTTTGTTCAGTGATGATATATATGATTATCTCAATAAGCTTAACTCCAGAACATTTAAAAAGCGCTCAATAACCAAGTAAAGAGCGCTTATAAAAGTATTGTTGATTCAATACGCTTAATTTCCTTTTTTATAGTCGGCTAAAAACTTTTCCAAACCAATATCTGTCAAAGGATGTTTTAACAATCCTGCAATAGAGCTTAAAGGTCCAGTCATAACATCAGCTCCTAATTTAGCACAATCTATAACGTGCATCGTGTGGCGAACTGAAGCAGCTAAAATCTCAGTTTCAAATCCATAATTATCATAAATCATTCTGATTTCAGCGATTAGATTCAATCCGTCGGTAGAGATATCATCTAAACGACCAATAAATGGCGATACGTAAGTAGCTCCTGCTTTGGCTGCCAATAGTGCTTGTCCTGGAGAAAACACCAAAGTTACATTGGTTTTAATGCCTTTATCACTAAAATATTTACAAGCTTTGACACCATCCTTGATCATTGGTAATTTAATGACGATTTGATCATGAAGTTCAGCCAAGGCTTCCCCTTCTCTAACCATACCCTCAAAATCAGTTGAGATGACTTCAGCAGAAACATCACCATCAACAATATTGCAGATATCTACATAATGTTTCATAATGTTATCATGGCCTGTAATACCTTCTTTAGCCATTAATGATGGATTGGTTGTAACACCATCTAAGATACCCATGTCTTGGGCTTCTTTGATCTGATCAAGATTTGCAGTATCAATAAAAAATTTCATAAAGATTGATTTGAATTCAATCGCATTAGAACTATAAAAAGCTTTAAGCGATTCTGTTGTGTTAATTATTGCTGCGAAATTACAACTTTAACCTAGCTTTCATTCCAAGTTTTTATAAAAATATATTAACAACAGGTATTATTCAATGACGATTGAAAAATCCTTGGAAGTCGAATGCGAGCACATATTGTCTTGATAGGAATTTGAATACTCATCATAAACCAAAGGTGGATCCACGTACAACAATAATGTAAACGTATATCGTCCAGCTACTTCGGGCAATCCTTCAAATGAAACTGTCCTGTAATTTACAAACATTTGGATGCCATCGGGAAGGTCGCCATAAAGTTCATAATTGTAACCATAATCGTCATCGTTAGCTTCGTTTTTAATTTCAGTCGTGACTTCGGCATAATAATACACACCTACTTGACCTCTTCCAAAAGTGGTATCGTGAATTTCTGGTCGCTTATTGAAAACGCATTCCAATACATTATCGCAACTGGTAAAACAAAAAAGGGATAAAAGAAAAAATGAGAGTAGCTGTTTTTTCATGATGAAAGATTTAAAAAATCTACCTCAAAAAACATACCACATACTAGAGCTTGTAATGATTCAACAATAATTTTTCATAAACTTTATCTGGTAGAATGCGCTTTAAAACAATTGAAAATTTTTGCATGAAAGCACCCACCTTATAGTGAATTTTAGGTGTACTCGTGTTTATGATTTTATAAACAGCTTTTGCCACCATAAGTGGATCATTACCACTATCAACATCTTCATCAATAGATTTCAGAACCTCTCCATACTTAGTTTCATAAGGCGACCCTTTAACTACTGGAGCATGATACCTTCCAGCTGCAATATTTGTAGCGAAATCGCCAGGTGCCAAGTTGGTCATTTTGATATTAAAATCCTTGATTTCCATTCTGAAGGCTTCCGTAATCAATTCCAAAGCACCTTTACTTGCAGAATACACACCTCTATATGGCAATCCCATATATCCAGCGATTGATGTGATATTGATTATTAAACCTGAATTTTGAGAGCGCATTTGAGGAAGCACGGCTTTAATGACTTCTATCGGACCAAAAAAATTAGTATCGAAATTGCGTTTCATTTCCTGTAGTGGAATCTCTTCCATCGGACCAGTTATACCTGCTCCAGCATTGTTGATAAGAATATCAATTCGTCCAGCTCTTTCGACAACAGTAGCTATCGCTTTTTTAATAGAATTAGAATCGGTCACATCCAATGCCACTAAATCTATACTTGAATTTTTATAACGTTCTGGATTTCTACTGGTACCAAAGACTTTAAACCCCTTTTGAAATAAAAATTCACCAACAGTTTTACCTATTCCTGAAGATCCTCCTGTTATTAAAACAACTTTAGACATGATACTGCGTTTCTGTTGGTAAAATACAAATTCAAAATTCAATTTTATGAATAAATGCTGAATTTAGCGCACAAAAAAAGGCAAGCTACCTACATCACACCGCTACGACCGCGTACCTTTGCTTCGTTCCCGACCTGGAGGATTAAGCAGGAGCTGGTTGTGTAGGACTTGCCGACTGCAAAGATACAATCTTTTAATACTTTTACAATGATTTTTTAAAGCGAATTTTATTAAATACCTTGCATTAAAATTCAAACATAAATGTCAATCAATAAATTTCTCATAATCATTGTAATAGGTTTGTTTTTTGTGTCTTGTGGCGACTCAAAATCAAAGATTTCATCCTTATCTATTAGTACAAATGCTAAAGACAACGCTGTCGCTCTTGGAAATACCATCAAGTTTTCAATCAATAATCCTGAAAACATTGATATAAAATCAGTAAGCTATAAACTTGATGACAAGCCCATACAAGAAAACCTAGAGGTTTCAAATTTTAAACTGGGAGTCCAAACCGTTACTGCAACGATTGATCTTGGAGATACTTCCGAAGCTATCAGTACAAAAATTACCATCTTGAACAATCAATTACCAAAAATTTATGGCTATAAGATCATAAATGAATATCCACACGATATCACATCTTACACCCAAGGTTTAGAATTTTACAATGGCGAGTTATATGAAAGCACAGGACAGTATGGAGAATCAAAATTGAGAAAAGTTGATTTCAAAACTGGAGAAGTGCTTAAAAATATTGACTTATCCAGTTCTTATTTTGGTGAAGGACTAACGATTTTGAATGATAAGATTTACCAACTCACTTGGCAAGAAAATATAGGATTCGTTTACGATGTCAATACCTTCGAAAAAACCAATAGTTTTAAATATGGCCAAAGCAAAGAAGGTTGGGGAATTTGCAACAATGGTTCTATACTCTACAAAAGTGATGGCACCGAAAATATCTGGTTGCTCAATCCAGAGACTCTAACTGAAGACTCTAAAATTCAAGTATACACCAATAAAGGGAAAATTATTGGCATCAACGAAATGGAATGGGTCAATGGTAAAATCTTTGCCAATCGCTATCAAAAAAACGGTGTAGCCATTATCAATCCAGAAAATGGTGCTGTTGAAGGTGTCATTGACTTTTCTCCTTTGCGGTCTATGGTTACCCAACATCAAGGATTGGACGTTTTAAACGGAATTGCTTATAATCCTGAAACACAAACTCTTTTCATTACTGGAAAACGTTGGGATAAACTTTTTGAAGTTGAAGTATTCGAGAAATAATTATGAAGGTTTACGAAAAAACCATAACTGTTACTGAAAGTGATCTTGATTCTAGAAACCATGTGAATAATGTACGCTATGTACAATGGGTTCAAGATATCGCTGAAGCAGATTGGACTTCAAATACTTCAGAAGACCTAAGATCCCTATTTTTTTGGGTCATGATAAGTCACCACATTCAATACAAATCGGAAGCTGTTCTAGGTGATGTTCTACTATTAAAAACCTATGTCAAAACATCAGAAGGCGTAAAATCTATCCGTATGGTAGATATATACAACAAGGACACAGGGAAACTTTTGACAACATCAGAAACCATTTGGTGTTTGATCTCACACGAAACAAAAAGACCTGCAAGAATCACACAAGAAATCATCTCTGTTTTTAGTTAAAAAAATGAAAACCTCTGTGTTAAATAATCTTAATCCTCAATACTTTCTGTCGATATTTATACATATTTGAAATATCAAACCAACTAAGTCTTGCAAAGATTATTACCATTTTTTATTTTATTTCTTGTTACGTCTAATTTAAGTTCCCAAAACTTAAAAGGTAAGGTTTATGATGCTGAAAGTACTGTAAAAGGTGCACTGGTCGTCAACATCTCACAAAATATCATGACCTATACCAATGATGAAGGTGACTTTAGCATTTCAGCTCAAATTAAAGATACCTTGTATGTGAGTTCCTTGTTTCATACAAAAGCATTAGTTGCCATCAAGGCTTCAGATTTTGAAGACATCATGATTATTGAAGTAAAAAAAGCCATCAATGAACTAGATGCTGTTTTATTACGTGATGAACGCGAAAAACAATTCGACACCATTCGATTTAATACCCAAGTCAAAAACCAAATCGCTGAAGACATTAAAAGAAATCCTTGGAAATATGGTCACCAGCCCAGTGGTAATATTGATTTTGTTGCCATTGCCAAGATGATTGGCAAACTTTTCAAAAAGAAACGCAAAAAAGAACTCTTTACACCGATTTCCTATAAGCGTATGGATTCCCTTTTTTCTAAAAGTAATTTCTTTAACAAGACCCTTCTAATGGTCGATCTCAATATTCCCGAAGACTATCACTACTTGTTTTTTGATTATTTGGAAACCAAAAACATCGACACTAAACTTTTAGATTCCAAAAAACAGATGGAGCTGTTAGAAGAAATCGTCGTAGCAAGTCAAGAGTTTCATAATATTATTGAAGAAGCCAAAAAAGACCATTAGGCATACTATTTTACTTAAAAAGTAGTTTTTATAATTTATATTGAAAGCAAAAGTTATATTTTTAGTGCTTCAAAATGCATATAAAAATTAATGTGTTACAACCGAATGTTTTTATAATTATGAAAAGACTACTCTACTTTTTTGTTTCAATTGCAATACTCATGCTATGGAGTTCATGTCGTAAGGATTTTGACTTTTCTCCAAGTACTGGAAATTTAGGCTTTTCAAAAGATACGGTTTATCTCGATACCGTTTTTACCAATATTGGTTCCAGCACTTACAATCTCAAGGTTTATAATAGAAGTGATGATGACATCTCCATTCCCAGTGTTAGACTTGCTCAAGGCGAAAGCTCAAGTTATCGCTTAAATGTTGATGGAATGCCTGGGAAAGTATTTGAAGATGTTGAGCTTTTAGCCAATGATAGTCTTTTTATCTTTATTGAAACAACGTTCGATATTCAATCTGTAGTGGCTGCCGATAATCAATTTCTATATACAGATGCTATTGAATTTGATAGTGGTGATAATTACCAAAAAGTAGAATTGGTGACTTTGGTTAAAGATGCTGTGTTTATCTATCCGAATCGCGATAATAACACAGGAGTTATTGAAACCTTAGAATTTGACGTTGATGGTGATGGTACTCCTGATGAAACCGCTTTGCAAGGTCGTTTTTTGGAAGATGACGAATTGACCTTTACCAACGAAAAACCTTATGTTATTTATGGTTTTGCAGCTGTTGATGAAGGTGATGTGTTAACTATTGAAGCTGGAGCTCGTGTGCATTTTCATGCCAATTCTGGATTGTTGGTGACCAACAATGCCTCTCTTAAAGTGAATGGCGACCTTAGTATGGATCAAGATCTTTTGGAAAACGAAGTGATTTTTGAAGGTGATCGATTAGAACCTTTGTACACTGATATTCCCGGACAATGGTCTACCATCTATTTATTTAACGGAAGCGTTGACAATGAAATTAATTATGCCACCATTTTGAATAGTACTGTTGGAATTTTATGTGAAGGTAACCAAGATGCCGTTTCAGACAAGCTAACTATTAGAAATTCTAAAATTTACAACTCCAGTAATTTCGGTATTCTAGGTAGAGCAACTTCAATAAGAGCTGAAAATGTAGTGTTTAACAATTCTGGTCAATCATCTTTTGCAGGGACTTTAGGAGGAAAATACAATTTTACACATTGTACCATTGCCAATTATTGGAATACAAGTTTTAGACAATTCCCATCCTTATTATTGAACAATTTTATTGTGAATGAAGACAACACAATTTTCACAAACGATTTAGAGGAAGCCAATTTCAACAATTGCATTATCTATGGAAATGACAATGCTGAAATAGACATCTCAGGCGAAAGTGAAAGTGCCTTGAACTATCTGTTTACAGATTGTTTGATTCGTTTTGAAGCCTTTGGAGATCCGATTGATTTTGATGATCCTGTACACTACAACAATATCACTCTTAATGAAGATCCAGAATTCAAGCTTCCTTTTGAAAATGATCTGCGACTCAATGAAAGTTCAGCAGCTATAGGCATTGGAAATTCAATATTTGCGAGTCAAGTCCCTAACGACATTCTTGGAGAAGCCAGAATTAGTCCAAACATCGATTTGGGAGCCTATCAATTTGTACCTGAAGAAGACTAAAGCTTTTCAATAGTATCTTCACAACTCAGTCATAGTTTGGAATTCCCTCAACTTCGGTTTTAGGGATCACAATCAAATCATAACGCTCAACAAGTTTTTCAATTGTAGGATTGAAATTGTATTGTTTAGGATGATAAAAATACCCTTTTATCAATTGTCGTAAATCAATGACAACCCATTGGTTTTCCTGTCCCATTTGCAGTAATTCTCTTTGGTTTTTGAAGTATTGTCTTTCAGAATTCAAATTATCTTCTACTCTATTATCATTTTCCCAAAACCTTGATGTAAATGCAATATTCAATGCAGAATTTCCATGGTATGCTGCAATTTCATTAAGTGTATTTCCAACCTCATAAAGGCTTAAGGGAGAAAACCCTTTACCTAAATGATAGCTGCCCATTTTTATAAGAAGCTTATCTTTCGAAAGGTCAAAACCAAAATTGGACAACCCTTGCCTTAATTGTGATTTCATATATTTTATACGTGTAGCGTTATTCTCGTACCATTTTCGGTGGTGGTATAATAAATAAATGGCACTACTAGCATGCATGGCATCAATAATTGGGCTGTTTTCTTCAACTTGTTGCATGGCCTTAAGAAAATCCTTAAAGGTATTTGATTGCGATAAGGCAACATGGAAATTTTCAACATCATTGTCGTCATTTTTGTAAAATTCATAGAGCTGTTCTTTTACTTCTGAATGCAAGATTTTGTAGTCATTTTTTTGTTTTTCTGATAAGTTTTCAAACATCAAATCTGATAACATTACATAGGCATTATAAAATTCCTGATCGATTCCGAATACATTCCACGAAAACTGTTTTGCCCTATCAAGGAATTTAGCATCTTCTTTAATACTGAAAAAAGGAAAAGCTAAATTCTCATCGCCATCGACATCCAACGTCAGGTATTGTTTATGCATCTGATTAATTTTTGATGTCACTGGACTTTCCATCTGGTGTAACTGATGACCAGTAATTGGACCAACTTCCAAAGCCATAGTCTTATAATTCATCTTGTCTAAAATTGGAATTATGGCAGTAGTAAATTCAGAAATACGCTTTGAACCATGGTACTCTCCTAACATTGTAAATTGTGCTTTTGCCATCTCTTGCTCAAAAAAGGCTTTGGCTTCACCAACAATTTCTCCATCAACAACATCAAACGTATACGTAAATGGCTTCAATTGTTCAATTGTCAAACTATCTTGTGCAAAACTTCCAAAAGGAATAAGGGCAAGCAGGATAATGAATGGTATCAATTTTTTCATTTTAAATGTTGTTTTAGGTTGTTATACATGATGACTTTAAGTTCGGGAGCTAAGCGTTGTAATTCTTCACTAACAGCTTTAGCATGACCAGCTCCAACTATTAAAACACTTCGCTTTACCGTGTTGGATTTTAAAACTTCTATGATGTTCTTCGCCATATTCGTATTGCGATCATCCCATTTCTTTATTTGCGTTTTATAATCCTCACCTGAAAACCCTTCATAACGTAAAGAATTGATTCTCAAATACGAATCTAAGGTTGAAGGTTTATTGACATACCTTCCTAGAGAACCTGTTAAGCCTGCAAAAATATTTCCCCAAGAATCTTTTCGCATAGCTTTTTTAAAGGCCTTTTGCCCTTCTTTTGTTCCAGACTTTAGAGCCCTTTGCCACGCAGGCCAATAGCCTTGGTAACCTGCATGACTATCTACACCATAAACCTTTTTCAAATCGAGTTGACGCATTAACCGAAAAGTCAAATCTGGATTTTGATTACCATAAGGCTTAAACTTATTAGTAACTCCATGCTTAGAAAAATACCCATACATCCTATGGTTTCCTTGGTCTCCAATACTTAAAAAATATGATTGGAGCTTTCTAAACGATAGACTATCTAAATCCCTATTTGGGAGCGCTATTAGTTTTCTGATTTCATTTTTGTCAAATTTGAGGGAATCCTTTGCTTTGAGATAAGCGTCCTTAAATCTTGAATTCCACTCTCCCATAGCTGCCGTATCACCAGTTTTAGAGTACTCAGCCATTATTAACTGTGGATTGTATTTTAAGATTTTTTTCACCATTGGTTTATAGGCTCGTTTTACAATGCCTGGCAATTGATGCATATCACCAACAATTAAGATTTCTTGTTGTTCCTGAGCTGTTACTGAAACAAACTTAAATACGAATAGGATTATTAATAGTTTAGATATTTTGAACATAGCTTTTATATTTAATGTCTTATACAAAATTCTTAAACAAGATCCTTTTATGAAAAGGTAATCTGCAAACAAGCAAAAGACTTCTGTAAATTTATGTCGAGAGATTGTTATGGAAACTTTATAAAAGTTCACAGATAAAAAAAGCCATTACACAGATCGTTTTACAATTCAAGTTCTGTTTTTATTAGTTTAGCGTGTATGAAATTTGATATCAAAAAACTTAGTGCTTGGTTTTTCATCTATTATGTAGTAACTGATGTGATTGGTGAACTATTTGATGCTGAATCCATCTCGGAAGCCATTGAATATCATTTACAACCTTGGATGATTGCACTGACGCTATCAGTAAGTCTTATATTCTTCCTGTATGCGCTTTCTTCATACACCATTTTTTTCAAATGGCACTCAGCACATTCCTTTTGGCAAAACATAATAATCATTATTTGTTCGGCAGCAGTTATAGTTGGGTTGAGATTTTTTATTGAAGAAATATTCTTTAGAAATGTATTTGGTTTCGGCAATTATAAAAAAGGTGTATCACTCTCCTATTATTTTTTAGACAACTTCTATTATGTCTTTCAATATTGTGCCTTAGGTATCATCTTTTACTTTTGGCAATATTCAAAATTTAAGGACGAACGCAGCAACCAGCTAATGCTCAAGAACCAACAAATGGAATTAGACCTACTCCGCTCCCAAACAAATCCGCATTTTTTGTTCAATACGCTCAATAATATCTATGCCTTGATTCACAAAGATCAGGACAAAGCGCAATACGCTACAGAAAAGTTATCCGACTTATTGCGATATTCGCTATACAGCACCAAAAAAGAGGTTGCACTTGATGATGAAATCTCGCAAATTAAAAACTTTATCGATCTAGAAAGTTTAAGGCACAAAGAACCGCCTCAGATTAATATCAAAATAGAGGGCACTAAGCCATCCATTCAAGTGCCTCAATTCATTTTACTTCCTTTTATTGAAAATGCCTTCAAACATGGAAAGTTACAAAGTAAAACAGATCCCATTCAGATACATATTAAAGCAACAGAAACCTATTTATTTTATGAGGTTACCAATGCCATTGAACAAAAGGAAAAAGATAAAGTTGGTGGCTTAGGTCTAGACAATCTTAAAAAGCGATTAGAATTATTGTTTCCAAAACAGCACCACTTTTCTTGTACAACAAATAACAATATCTTTAAGGCACAATTACAAATACCAATATGAAGTGTATTATTATAGATGATGAACCTTTAGCGATTGACTTACTGGTGTCTTACGTTTCAAAAATTGAAGACCTCACACTCCTTGGATCATATAATAATCCATTAGAGGCGCTTCAATTGCTTAGGGAAACTAAAGTAGATTTGCTCTTTTTGGACATTCAAATGCCTGAAATTACTGGTGTGGAATTTAAAAAGATCATAAACCCTAACGTTAAGGTTATTTTTACCACAGCCTATTCTGAATATGCCTTGGAAAGCTATGAGCTTAATGCTGTGGATTATTTGCTGAAACCGATTAGTTTTCAACGCTTTTTAAAAGCTATTGAAAAAATCAGAAACAAACCTCAAGAATCCAATACGCAACAAGATCTTGAGTATTGTTTTATTAAAACGGAATACCGTCATCAAAAACTGTTTTTTTCAGACATATTATACCTGAAAGGACTAAGTGACTATGTGGCTATCCAAACTAAGGAAGGCAAGATTTTAACGCTTCAAAACATGAGAGATTTTGAACAGACGCTGCCCAAACAAAAATTTCTACGCGTACACAAATCCTATATTGTTAGTTTGGAACATATTGAATATGTAGAACGTAATCGCATTGTTATCGATGGTAAGCACATTCCTATTGGAGGCACTTACAAGGACACCTTTTGGAACACCATCAATAACAAAAAATAAGAATTGAGTTGAAATATAGCCCTAGACACTAAACAACGGTCTTCCCGACATCATTTCATTGACTTTGCCTGCAATGGCTTCTAATTTGGTATCATTCTCATGGTTTTGAATAGCTTCGTCAATAAAACCAACAATCGTTTCCATGTCATCTTCCTTTAAGCCTCTTGTTGTTACAGCAGCTGCTCCTACTCTAATTCCAGACGTTACAAACGGACTTTTATCATCGAAAGGCACCATGTTCTTGTTTACAGTAATATCTGCTTTACCAAGTGCTTCCTCAGCAGCTTTACCTGTGATGTCCTTATTCCTCAAATCAATCAACATCATATGATTGTCGGTTCCACCAGAAATCAAGTGATAATCTCTATTCACAAAAGCTTTGGCCATGGCATCTGCATTTTTCTTGACTTGAAGAATATAGTGCATAAATTCATCGGTTAAGGCTTCACCAAAAGCAATTGCCTTAGCGGCTATGATATGCTCAAGCGGTCCACCTTGGTTGCCTGGAAAAACACCTGAATCCAATAAGGAAGACATTTTTCTTAGGTTCCCATTTTTTAATTTTATACCAAATGGATTTTCAAAATCCTGACCCATCATAATCAATCCACCTCTTGGTCCGCGTAAGGTTTTATGAGTCGTCGTTGTTACGACATGACAATGTGGTAAAGGGTCATTTAAAATCCCTTTAGCAATCAATCCTGAAGGATGCGAAATATCGGCTAATAACAAAGCACCAACACTATCGGCTATTTCCCTAAATCGCTTGAAATCAATATCACGTGAATAAGCTGAAGCACCAGCGATAATCATTTGCGGTTTTTCCCTTGATGCAATCTCTTGAATATTGTCGTAGTTCAATCGACCTGTAGCTTCTTCAACACCGTAAAATACCGGATTGTATAGCTTTCCAGAAAAATTAACTGGTGAGCCATGGGTTAAATGACCTCCATGGGACAAATCGAATCCTAAAATTTTATCACCAGGTTTTAAACACGCAGCAAAAACGGCTGTATTGGCTTGGCTTCCAGAATGTGGTTGTACATTTGCCCAAGCGGCACCAAATAAGGTTTTTGCTCTATCGATCGCTATTTGCTCGACCTCATCAACAACTTCGCAACCACCATAGTAACGCTTTCCTGGGTATCCTTCAGCATATTTATTGGTAAGAACAGAACCAGCAGCTTCCATAACTTGGTCACTGACAAAATTTTCTGACGCAATAAGTTCCAATCCGTTAATTTGTCGTTCTTTTTCGGCTTCAATAAGTTCAAAAATTTGTTGATCGCGTTGCATAAATGGTAAAAATTAAAATTTATCAAAAATAGTAAATCATCTCTTCAAACCATTTTAAAAACCTAGGTTTAATACAATGTTTTATGAGCAGGTTATTAACATTAAAATTTTGAGGTTTTATAGGTTCAAAAACAAAAAAAATATGTAGGTTTGAATAGAAAAAATAAACTATTCAATTCAAAAAATTATGCTTTTATCAGCTAATGATCCCAATAGAACATCTTGGTTATACGTCAATAAATATTCAGATTTTCCAATTCAGAACATTCCTTTTGGTGTCTTTTTAACCAGAGAAGATATTATTACTATAGGTACTAGAATTGGAGATACCGCAATTGATCTAGGTGCCTTACACCAATTAGGTTATTTTGATGGAATTCCATTAACAGATGATATTTTTCTTCAAGATTCGTTAAATGATTTTATTGCTGACGGAAGAAAAACATGGCGAGCAGTCAGAAATCGGGTGGCTGAAATTTTCGATGCCAATAATGATACGCTAAAGAATAACACAAAGCATAAGGAAATCATCTGCTTTAGACTAGATGAAATCGAAATGCAGATGCCTATTCTTGTGGGCGATTACACCGATTTTTATGCCAGCAAGGAACATGCGACCAATGTAGGCTCTATGTTCAGGGATCCTGAAAACGCCTTAATGCCTAATTGGGTTCACATGCCTGTTGGTTATCATGGTAGAAGCTCATCCATAGTTACAACACACATTCCTATTCATAGACCACAAGGGCAAACAATGCCTGAAGGTGCTGACACACCAGTTTTTGGTCCAAGTAAATTAGTCGATTTTGAAGTAGAAATGGCTTTCATTACAACCGACGCCAATGATTTAGGTGAACCGATTCCTGTAGAAGAGGCAGAAGAGTATATTTTTGGGTTGGTGTTATTCAACGATTGGTCTGCAAGAGATATCCAAAAATGGGAGTATGTTCCTTTAGGACCGTTTTTAGGTAAAAACTTTGCGTCTTCTATGTCGCCATGGATTGTAACTCTAGACGCCTTGGAACCTTTCCGTGTTGAAAGTCCGAAACAAGATCCTAAACCTTTACCCTATCTTCAAACGAAAGGAAAAAAGAGTTTTGATATTCAGTTGGAAGCAAGTATTCAACCAAAAGGCGGCAAAGAAACTTTGGTATGCAAAACCAACTTTAAATACATGTACTGGAACATGGCACAACAGTTAGCCCATCACACCGTTAATGGTTGTCCAGTAAATTCAGGTGACATGATGGGTAGCGGAACCATTTCTGGTCCAACAGAAGACTCCTATGGATCTATGTTGGAATTAACCTGGAAAGGCAGCAAGCCTATCAAATTAAAGGATGGTTCAGAACGCAAGTTCATTAATGATTATGATACAGTAATTATGAGAGCACACTGCGAAAATGATGACGTACGAATTGGCTTCGGACAGGTTAAAACACAATTGTTACCTGTTTTTAATCCGAAGAAAAAGAAGTAACATTTTTCACATCTACTATCAAAAACCTACAGACCTTGTTTGTAGGTTTTGTTTTTTTATTACTATTTTCAGATTATTGATTGCAAACTTCATATGATAGCGAATATCTATAAATGTGTAAAGAAGACATAAATACTTGTTACAAAAAACTTTTGAGTCTATTTGCTTTGTTTTTACAACTTTCGTTTATCTTTTCTCAAGATGGCGTCATAAAACATGAAACTATTGACGATAAGATAAAAAATGTTACAACTGACAGTTTAAAGCTTCAGCTTCTTCTAGATGAACTGATTACTAATCGTACTCACTATAAATTAGACTCTATAATATCTGTAGGAAAGCAAATAATTCATCTTTCAAAAAAATCAGAAAATCAAAACGCATTATTTGAAGCCTATAATAATCTTGGAGCTGCTTATTTGTACAAAAACAATATCGATTCATCTTATTTATACACAAATAAAGCCTATGAGTTTGCAAAACAAGTAAATGACACATTATCAATAGCAAAAGCACTTATTCAATTTAATCATTTCCATGTTAAAAACAATGACTTAGAATTAGCAACAACATTTGGAATTAAAAGTGTGGAAATTGCTGAACGCACTACAGATAAAAGTGTCATGGCTGATGCATACAACACACTTTCGAAAGTGTTCGCTTTTTATGACGATAACTTTAAATATAAAGACTATATAGATAAAGCTTTTAGATTAGTTAAGGACGAATCAACTCTTATTGACCCATACATCACACTTGAAATTTATGCCAATATGGTAGATTATTTTGAGCATTTAAGATATAACTATCCAAAAGACCAAAAGGTCATTGATTCGCTTCATTTATATATAGATGAAGGACTTATACTTACAAATACAGTTGATTATCCAATTGTTAAAGTGCAACTTTTAGGACTCAAGGGAAAATTACTATACAATGCTGATAAATTGAATCAAGCTGAAGAGTTTTATTACAAAGCTCTAAAATACAAAGAATCCATCCCGCCTTTGTCCTTATTGAATCTTTATCATCAATTGGCGCATTTATACATTAAAAAAAACAATATCGAAAAAGGGTTTGCTTACAAAGACATTATTTTACAAGATGCAGAAAAAGAAACAAGCTTGTATAGGAAAGGAGAATTATACAGATTTGCTTACTACATCAGTATTCATGCGAAAAAGATAGATCTGGCCATAGAGTATTTTGAAAAAATGAATCATTATTTCAATCTAGCTAAGGACAAAAAACAAATTGAAGCTTTAAATGAACTAGAAGTTAAATACAATACCGAGAAAAAGGATGCAGAGATAGCAAAACAAAAATTAAAGAATGAAACCCTAAAGCACAAAGCTAGAACAAACTACTTTATCATTGGTATCGTTGCCATACTGAGCCTTTCAGTATTAAGTATTTTATATTTTAAAAAGAAAAACAAAGTATTGATTACGGAATTAGATTTAGTAAATACGAAAGCCAAACTTTTAAGATCGCAAATAAATCCGCATTTCATCTCCAATAGCATCAATGCCATTTACCCTTTTTTATACGACAAATCAGATCCCAATAAAGCGGCAGCTTATCTGTCTGACTTGTCTCAAATGATACGAAGTATATTGGATTCTACATTTGAAACACATTGGACCATAAAGGAGGAACTTGATTTCATCAAGCAGTATTGTAAAATTCAGGAGCTTAAGATGGATATTCCGTTTGAACTCCATATTGATTGCGAGGAAGTTCTTTTTGAAGTAAACATCCCATCATTAGTCACACAAACATTCATTGAAAACGCATTTGTTCATGGGTTTACCAATCTGATAGAAAAAGCCATAATAAGCATTAAAATCTCTGAGGAAGACTCTAATATTAAAATCCAAATTAACGACAATGGAAAAGTGATTAAAAATCATATAGCCTCACATAAATCGAGATCGACGGATATTATAAAACAGCGTATCATAAATTCTTATTCAAAATACCATTTGGCCAAAAATTTTTTAATATGCAGAAAATTAGCAACTGGTTACGAGGTAATTTTAAAAATTCCAAATACTAAATGAGAAAAATAGCCATCATTGATGACAATAAATCGGTAAGGAGTGCTATGGCAAGCATCTTAGAACATAATTTCAAAAATTTATTTGAAATTAAACAGGCTCAAAGTGTTTTGAAAGGTCATCAATTGATTTTGGAATTTAAACCAGATATTGTCTTGTTAGACATAGAAATGGGAGATGGAACTGGATTGGATTTAATCCATCTATTTTCAAATATTGACTTTAAATTGATTTTCATCACAGCGCATAAGGAATATGCTTTAAAAGCCATAAAGCTTAGACCTTATGGTTATTTACTAAAACCTATCAACCCTTTCGATTTAATAAAAATCATTAATTTTATTTTATCTGAAAAACCTCAAGAAACAACCCAACAAGATTCTAAAAAAATAGTTGTAAAAAATCAAGATAAATCCATTGTATTGGAAACCGAAAACATTATTAGGCTCCAAGCTGATGGTGCTTACACAAAGATCTTGACCACAAACGGAAAATACTTAGCGTCTAAAAATTTAAAACACTTTTGTGAACTATTAAAAGAATCTAGTTTCTTAAGAGTACACCACTCCCATTTAGTCAATCCAAATTTCATAAAAACCTTTCACAGACATGCCCAATGCGGCTTAACACTTAAAAATGGAGAAACCATACCTGTTTCTTCGAGAAAATCAACTACGATCACATCGTATCTTGAAAACCTATGTTAACAATAATTTCTATTTAAATATTGCTTTTATTGTCTAACAGTTATAAAATAAGCCATAGCAGTTATCAATTTCTGCTTAACAGTTATTTAAGTACTCTTGCCCAATTTTTCATCTATAGATAGTTTTAAGTCCAAATCACACTTAAATCTATTTATATTATGAAAAAATTCTACTTCATTCTTTTTATTTTGTCACTGTTTAGTCTTGAAGCACAAGTAGAAATTGTCAATTCAGAAGTCAACATGACTTTTCAACCATTAAAAACAGCTAATGGCCTTTATTTTACAGGATCTAATGCAGATATTGGTATTGAACCCTATTTTTTCGATGGTACAGATGTTGTAAATCTGAAAGATATTAATTTAGGCACTTCCAACAGTTGGGCTAACGGTTTTTTTGAATACCAAGGAAAAATCTACTTTAATGCCATTAATACGGCAAACAATTCAGAGCTTTATATAACTGATGGAACTGAATCAGGCACCATTCTATTCAAGGAAATCAATTTATCACCAACTGATGGTAGCTATCCAAGTGATTTTATAATACTTAATAATGATTTGATTTTTACCGCAAGGGAAAATGGCGCTAATGCTGAATTGTTTACAAGTGATGGTACAGAAACTGGCACAACGCTACTTAAAGAAATTTTACCTGGTTCTCAATACGGTTCAAATCCAAGTTTAAAGACTTTATTTAATGGACTAGTTTATTTTAATGCCAGCAATGGAGGTGGTGCATCAAATAACGGATTTGAATTGTGGGTTACTGATGGGACAAATTCAGGCACTAACTTATTCTACGATATCAATCCCGGAAATTCCAGTAGTTATCCACAATCATTACATGTCCATAATGGACTCCTTTTTTTTCAAGCTGATGATGGAGTAAATGGTCTTGAGCTTTGGGTTACAGATGGAACAACTTCAGGGACATTTATGTTTGCCGATATTAATCCTGGTGCCTCTGATGGGTTAATTGCCGAAACAAAATTTTATTCTGTTCAGGATAAAATGTTCTTTGAAGCCAATGATGGTACCAATGGTAGAGAATTATGGGTTTATGACAGCAATACAAATTCAGTTCAAATGGTTGCAGATATAAATTCAAGTGGAGATTCTTTTCCCAATGGTTTTATGGAATTAAATGGTAATTTGTTTTTTTCTGCTACTGATGGCATTAATGGAGCTGAATTATTTAAACTTGACCTCATCACAAATCAAGTTTCAATTTTTGATATCAACCCAACAGGATCTTCTTTTGCAACTATCGGAGCACTTCTTAATAACCGAATATATTTTGCTGCAGATGATGGCACAAATGGAAGAGAACTTTGGGTGACCAATGGCACAGTAACAGGAACTGCCATGGTTGCCGATCTAGAGCCTGGCTCTGCATCAAGTTTTCCTGATTACTTGACTGCGTTCAATGGGGAACTAATATTTTCAACCACTAACAGTATTTATAAATTTAATGATGCCGTATTGGGATTAAATAACATTGAGAATGATGGATTTAGAATAAAACTTTATCCAAACCCAACAAGTTCCTATTTTCAAATCAATTCGAAAACAGAGATAGTGAGTATTGAAGTTTTCGATACCTTAGGAAAACAGGTGAAAGTTTTTAACAAAAATCAAAACCACTATGACATCTCTTTATTAGGTAGTGGTTTGTATATCCTGAAGATTAAAACCTTAGAAGGAGTCATCTCAAAAAAACTTATGATTTCTGAATAATGAGTAATAATAAACAATTGAAATATAAATTGGAGTTGTTTTTATTTTTATTCTATGCATTAATAGCTATTAGTGTATGGATTATTTTTGGTTAGCTAGTTAGTTAATTATTAGGGCTTTGAACACCTTCACTCTTGTGAAGGTGTTTTTTTGGCACCATATTTGGATTTTAAAAGGTATAATCATTAAAAATCCAGAATTATGAAAAAACTACTACTATTTACAGCAGCACTTCTTCTGGTACTAACCTCGTGTAGCGGAAGAAAGCAAATTGAAAAAGCCATTAGCCATGGTAACTATGACCAAGCTATTGCAAACGCGCTACGCAAACTTGAAAATAACAAGGACAAAAAAAGAAAGCAGGATTTCATCATCATGCTTGAAGATGCCTATTACAAAGTCTTAGCTGAAGATTTAAGAGATATTGCGCATCTTAAAAAAGATGGAAATCCGGAGCAATACAAAATCATTTATGAAATGTATTTGGATTTAGATGCAAGGCAGAATGCCATCAAACGAGTGTTACCATTACAAATCGATGGTAAAGACCTTAATCTTAAATTCAATGATTATTCTTCGGAAATTGTAGATTATAGATACAAAACCTCAGACTATTTAATTGATGAAGGTATTGCACTTTTAGATACAGACAATAAATCTAATGCTAGAAAGGCCTATAAGATATTTCGATACATTGAAGAGATCAATCCAAATTTTGAGGAGACTAGAGCACTAATGAGTGAAGCCCATGAAAAGGGAACGGATTATGTGTTGGTCACCATTGAAAATCAAACCCATCAAATCCTTCCACAACAATTGGAAGCAGATTTATTGAATTTCAATACGTATGGATTGGATCAGTTTTGGAGTGTTTATCATGCCAATCCATCAAATCAGATTGATTATGACTATGCCATGCAACTGCAACTGAAGCAAATCAATGTTTCTCCAGAGCAAGTAAATACAACACAAGTACTGAAGCAAAAGGAGATTGTTGATGGCTGGAAGTTCTTGAAGGACGAATACGGACAAATAGTGACCGATAGTCTAGGAAATAAGATTAAAGTAGATAAAATCATTAACGTGAGAGCCAGATACTTTGAAACCCATCAATTCAAATCTGCTCATGTTGTTGCAGATGTAGCTTATACAGACTTGAAAAACAATCATGTCATGGATGTGTTTCCAATTGATAGCGAATTCATTTTTGAACACGTTTATGCCACCTTTAAAGGCGATGTACGAGCTTTAAATAATAGAGAATACGATTTAACGAAACAGCAACCATTGTATTTTCCAACAGATGCTCAAATGGTTTATGACACCGGTGAAGACATCAAGCTAAGATTAAAAAAGCTTATTAATTCTTATCAATTAAGACGAAGCTAACATAAAACTCTCTAAGATTTTCTTAGGGAGTTTTTTATTCAAACTGCTCCAACTGAATATTATTAATAGCACCATGGGAAGCATGCCATACAGTGTTTCCATTTTTAATAATCAATAGTTGTGGTGATTGATGCATCACTTGAAACCTGTAACCTACTTCGTTGGAAACATCTCTATAACTCAAAAGATCCAGATAATACAAATCGAAATTAAGTTCAAGATCATAAGCATCAACAAATTGATTCAATACCATACTACTAATTCCACATCTTGTGGAATGCTTAAATATCACTTGTGTTTTGGTTTGAGATCGTTTCGCAATTTCATCCAATTGAGAAATTTCGGTCAGCTCTTGCCAAGGTAAGACCTTTTTTTCCTTAGGTTCTGAAGCGCCAAATATGTTTTTAAAAAAACCCATAATCATTAATAGTTTTTAGTATCGATGTATTTAATCTGTTCTTTGTAATTGTTCTAAGATATAGTCTTTCATTTTAACAGCCATTTTTTTATGGGCTAATGCATTTGGATGGCCATCATATCGCGATAGTCTGAAAAGTCCGTTTTCAGGGTCTGAAAAATCATCGTCCCCATTAATAAACAAAATGTTTGATGATTCACAAAAGGAACTCAATTTTGAATTTACCATCGAAAAGAGTTTCGCTTGTCCTAAAAGATTAAATTCTGGAATTTTATACAGAATAAATGTCGTCGAATCAGCTTTACAAGTTTTAGCCACATCCTTCAATAGATCTTGGGTTTGTTTCCATTTCGGACCATCATCAACGTAGGCTTCATTTGTTAGATAATAAAAATCTCCAAAAGGCATAACCCAACCTTTTAATTTGAGTTCCTTTTGTGTATTGACAGAAATAAATCGCAATAATTCAGATTTGGAATAAATATTATTCACAAAGGCTTTGGAATTATTCCTGAATTGTTTTTTTTGTCGCTTAGGTTGCTTTTTTCCTGTGCGCAATGTATCTATAGAATCCTTGCTTTTAAATGAGCCAAGTACATCGTTAAAATTATACGCCCAAAAAACCACCTGTGGCTGAAATCTATTTTGATAGAATTTAAAGGTTTGATAATTATCGAATGTATTGTTGCTTGGTCTGGAAACATCTAAGACCAAAATATCTTTTTTAACCGAATCAGAAGTATTCAGATGTTTCTCTAAGACCCTTGAAAACTTATCCTTTGGGTTTACTCCTCCTCCATTAATGTATGAATCGCCAAGCACCAAAATACGCAACTGATTTTCATTAACGTTAAATGCATTCTGATCTAAAGCATTCTTAAGTTCTGAGTTTTCCATTTCGATAGAAATAATCTCAGGCGCATCACTTAAAATATCATAAGTCTTATTGAGTCTTATTAGAAGTTCACCAACAGCCAAGAAAATAAGAATTGTACCTATTATTTTAATATTTTTCCTCATCTAGAATTGAAAATAAATAAATTCAACTTCTTTATTGGCATGCCAAACCACGACAGCCCAAAATACAAATGACACCAATACTATATCTCCAATTTTTTTCACTCTATTAGTGGTTTGTGAATATTCCAAACCGTATTCCCTATGTCTGTTAAACCATTCAATAATTACAAAAATGAGTATTAAAATGAGTACTCCCGAAGGTAGAATTTCAAACGAAACAAACAACGATTGCGATAGGATTTCAGAAATGATTTGAAACGCATGTCCAATGGAATCCGCTCTAAAGAATATCCATGCAAAAACCGTCAAACCAAATGTAAATAACATACCTACACCTTCTCGAAAGCTTGGGAACATTTTGGCTTCAGCTATTCCATGAATGTGTTTTCTATTTTTATTGGTCAATAGCAATGGTAAAAAATATAAGGCGTTCAAAAATCCCCAAACTATAAAGGTCCAATTAGCGCCATGCCAAAACCCACTAACCAGAAAAATAATAAACACGTTTCGAACGATCCTACTTCTACTCCCTTTACTTCCACCCAAAGGTATGTACAGATAATCTCTGAACCAGGTAGATAAAGAAATGTGCCATCGTCTCCAAAATTCAGCAATATCTCTAGAAAAGTATGGGAAATTAAAGTTTTTCATTAAGTCAAATCCGAACAAACGTGAGGTTCCAATGGCAATATCTGAGTAACCTGAAAAATCTCCATAAATCTGAAAAGCAAACAAAAAAGCACCCAAAACCAAGGTACTTCCTGAGTAATCTGATGAATTATTAAAAATATCATTTACATAAATGGCACAATTATCGGCAATGACCATTTTCTTAAAAAAACCCCATAGCATCTGCCTCAGACCATCTTTAGCCAATACCTTATTAAATTTACGATGATTGAAAAATTGTGGCAACAAATGTTTCGCGCGTTCGATAGGACCTGCAACCAATTGTGGAAAAAAGCTAACAAAGGCAGCAAAAGCAACAAAATCACGAGTTGCATCTAGCTTCTTTTTATATACATCTATGGTATAACTTAAGGTCTGAAAGGTATAAAAGCTGATACCTACTGGTAATATTATGTTGAGAGAACTATGTGTTATTTTAGCACCAAAAAAAGTAAAGGCTGTAACAAAATTATCCAGAAAAAAGTTGAAATATTTGAAGAATCCCAATAAGCCTATATTCACAAAAACACTTATATAAAGTAAGTGTTTTCTTCCTTTTTCAGACTTGCGATTCATCAATCTTTGACCGACAAAATAATCGACTACTGTACTGAAGAAAATCAAAAACAAAAAACGCCAATCCCACCAACCGTAAAATACATAACTGGCTATTAATATCCATACATTCTGAAGTCTCAAATGCTTTCTAAACAACCAATAAATAATAAAGCATATTGGTAGGAAAACTGCAAAATCAATGGAATTGAATAACATATTTTGGGTTCAATCAAATATTAAAGTCAGCAAACAGTTTAATACTTACTAATCTGTCGAAACGTCATTACAATTCATGAAAAAGCGGTCATTTTGTCGCTTATTTTCTATACTTCAGAATTGGTAAGGTTATTGACTTAATGTTTTCGAAATTACAAATAAAACTGATTAATAGATATGAACTTTAATAATTATACCATAAAATCCCAAGAGGCAATCCAGCAAGCCCAACAGCTTGCTCAAAGCTTGGGACATCAGCAAATTGAGAATGAGCATATTTTCAAAGCCATTTTTGAGGTTGATGAAAACGTGTTGCCATTCATATTGAAAAAGCTCAATGTTAATGTCAATGTTTTAAAACTAGCATTAGATAAGCAAATTGAAAGCTTCTCTAAAGTGTCTGGTGCTGACATCATGATCTCGAGAGAAGCTGCAAAAGCCCTTAATGAAGCTTCTATCATTGCCAAAAAAATGAATGATGACTTTGTTTCTGTTGAACATTTGATCTTAGCCATTTTTAAATCCAACAGCAAAATTGCTCAAATGCTCAAAGACCAAGGTGTCACAGAAAAAGGGTTGAATGCTGCTATTGAAGAATTGCGAAAAGGTGATCGTGTAACCTCCCAAAGTCAGGAAGACACATACAACTCATTGAATAAGTATGCTAAAAACCTGAATCAATTGGCCAAAGATGGAAAACTAGATCCTGTTATTGGTAGAGATGAAGAAATTAGACGAATTCTTCAAATCTTGTCAAGACGAACTAAAAACAATCCGATTTTAGTGGGCGAACCTGGTACTGGTAAAACAGCTATTGCTGAAGGGTTAGCACACAGAATTGTCGATGGTGATATACCTGAAAACTTGGTCAACAAACAAATTTATGCACTCGATATGGGCGCACTGATTGCTGGTGCGAAGTTTAAAGGTGAGTTTGAAGAACGACTTAAAGCGGTCATCAAGGAAGTGACCACAAGTGAAGGTGATATTGTCTTGTTTATAGATGAAATCCATACACTAGTTGGTGCAGGTGGCGGACAAGGAGCTATGGATGCTGCAAATATCTTGAAACCAGCATTGGCAAGAGGTGAACTAAGAGCTATTGGTGCAACCACACTTGACGAATACCAAAAATATTTTGAAAAGGATAAAGCTTTAGAACGTCGATTCCAAAAGGTAATGGTTGATGAACCTGATACTGAAAGTGCGATTTCAATCTTAAGAGGAATCAAGGAAAAATATGAAACGCACCACAAGGTTCGTATTAAAGATGAGGCCATTATTGGTGCTGTGGAACTTTCAGAACGTTATATCACTAATCGTTTCTTACCTGATAAGGCCATTGACCTTATGGATGAAGCTGCTTCAAAATTGCGTATGGAAATCAACTCAAAACCTGAGGAATTGGATGTTTTGGATCGAAAAATCATGCAACTGGAAATTGAAATTGAAGCCATTAAACGTGAAAAGGATGAAGTGAAATTGAAAGCGCTTCGAGCTGATTTGGCGAATCTTAAGGAAGAGCGCAATGAAATCAATGCGAAATGGAAGAGTGAAAAAGAAGTTGTAGACAACATCCAAACGACTAAATCCAACATTGAAGAATACAAGCTTGAAGCGGAACGTGCCGAACGTGAAGGTGATTATGGAAAAGTAGCTGAAATCAGATATGGAAAGATCAAGGAAGCCCAAGAAACACTTGAAGCACTTCAAAAAGAGCTTCAAGAAAGTCAAAGTGAAAGTTCTTTGATTAAAGAAGAGGTAACCTATGATGATATTGCAGAAGTTGTTGCAAAATGGACAGGTATACCTGTAACCAAAATGCTTCAAAGTGAACGTGATAAATTACTCAAACTTGAAGATGAATTACACAAACGTGTCATTGGTCAGGAAGAAGCCATTACAGCTGTGAGTGATGCTGTAAGACGTTCTCGAGCAGGTTTACAGAATCCGCAAAAACCAGTAGGAACTTTCCTTTTCCTTGGAACCACAGGCGTTGGTAAAACCGAGTTGGCCAAAGCATTGGCTGAATATTTATTTGACGATGAAAACGCCATGACCAGAATTGATATGAGTGAATATCAAGAACGTCATAGTGTAAGCAGATTGGTTGGTGCGCCTCCAGGATATGTAGGTTATGATGAAGGTGGGCAATTGACTGAAGCGGTTCGTAGAAAACCATATTCAGTAGTCCTTTTGGATGAAATTGAAAAGGCACATCCTGATACCTTCAACATTTTATTGCAAGTCTTAGATGAAGGTCGTTTGACGGATAACAAAGGGCGTGTTGCTGATTTTAAAAATACGATCATCATCATGACCTCAAACATGGGAAGCCATATCATTCAAGAGCGATTTGAAGCTACTAAGGATATTGATGCCGCTATGGAAGCAGCCAAAGTAGATGTTTTAGGCTTATTGAAACAAAGTGTGCGTCCTGAGTTCTTGAACCGAATTGATGATACTATTATGTTTACCCCTTTAACCAAGGAAAACATTGAAGATATTGTTGGATTACAACTTAAGGGTGTTCAGAAGATGATTGCCAAACAAGGCATTACGTTTGACGCGACACCAGAAGCTAAAGCTTATTTAGCTGAAAAAGGATATAATCCAGAGTATGGTGCAAGACCAGTAAAAAGAGTCATTCAGAAAGAAGTTTTAAATGCTTTGAGTAAGGAAATTCTTTCTGGGAAAGTAACAACTGATAGCATCATACTTTTAGATGCCTTTGATGATAAATTAGTCTTTAGAAATGAAGCTAGTATAGTAACAGAGGAATTTTAATTTCTATTGTAACAAATAGATTATGAAATAGTCTTTTAAGTGGTTGGTTAGTTGAAAAGCAATATGTGTTCTAAAAAAAACATGTGTTGCTTTTCTGTTTTTAAGCATAAAAAAAGACCACATCAAATGTGGTCTTCAATATCTTTTGCTAGAATACTATTTAGAATTTCATCCCAACTCCAAATCCTAAAATCAATGGATCAACATTTACTTCTGAGGAATTATCAGAATCGTTGTTTCCAGTAACTTCAGTCTTTAAATACATTTTTCTGAAGTCTAGGTTGATAAACCATTTATCACTGATTTTATAATCAATTCCTGCTTGAAGCACATAACCAACTTGGTTTTTGTACTCAATGCTATCTAAATCTCCAGGATCTTCATTGAAAAATGAGGTATAATTGATTCCTGCTCCAATGTATGGCTTAAAGTTATTGGCATAAAAATGATGCTGAAGAGCAAGTGTTGGTGACAATAATGAAATGCTTCCAAGATTTGAACCGCCTTCAACTTCCACATCATGAGTAGACATTGATACAGTTAAATCGGCTGACATTTTTTTACTTAAGAAATAAGAAAGACCAATCTCTGGAGCAACCGTTTCAGATATGTTTACCTCAACATTACTAATACTTCTATAAAAATATGGTGCAGGAGCAACATAAACAGCCCTAACACGTGCTTGCCATTCATACTCAGCCTTAACAACTTGAGCCTGTCCATCTACAGCAAATAAGCTTACTAAAAGCACAAAAAGGAAAACTTTTTTCATAATTAATATTTTATTTTGATTACAATATATGTGATTTAAATTTTAATACAAATATTGATCGTATAAAACATAAAAAAAAATAAATTTTAAGGTTTAACTCAAAAAATGCATTAAACCGTGGATAACATGCATATTTTTAAATAAAAACCAATAGCACAAAAATAGATAACCATAAAAAAAGCCTCAAAAATGAGGCTTTTTATGAGTATTCAAATTCCTTCAACTAAAACTTCATTCCAACACCCAAGCCTATAATTAAAGGATCAATATTAACTTCTGCTTCAGCTGTTTTATTTACTGTAACATCAGTTTTCAAAAATAATTTCTTAATATCCAAATTCAAGAACCATTTGTCGTTAAGATCATAGTCTAAACCTGCTTGCAAAGAAAATCCAATGGCACTGTCGTATTCGATATCATCTAAATCACCTGCGTCTGCACCGTAAAAGATGGTATAGTTCACACCAGCTCCAACATAAGGCTTGAAACCATCAGCATAAAAATGATATTGTAAATTAAGTGTTGGCGGCAATAACCATACATGCCCTAAATCGGCGCCATTTTCAATCTCAACATTGTGCTTGGCCGTACCTAAAATCAATTCGGCAGCTAAGTTTTTATTAAAAAAGTAAGTGAAATCCAATTCAGGTACAAAAGCAGTAGAAATATCAACATCAGCACCATCAATGTCATCATCTGGAGAAGGTACAATAGATATAATTCTAAATCGGGCTTGCCATTTGCTGAAATCGTCAGATTGCGTATCATCTTGGGCTTGAACATTAAATATTGCCAAACCAAATAAAATTAATCCTAAGAATAGTTTTTTCATAATAAATGTATTTAATATTTATTACAAAAATATAGTTGAAATAGTCCGTAAAGACTGACAAAAGTCATTGTTTGGTAATAATGTTTTTTAGGATTTTCAAGCAATCAATACCCTAGTTTTTTAGAAGAAACTTTAGGCTATAACCAACCAATTGTGTTTTAAGGCTTTAAGATGTATTGAGCTACTAATTTTATCATAAAATCGATTAAGTGCACAATAAAATATAAGTTTTAACATTAGTATTTATAGATAAATATTAACTTTGAAGCGCTATTAATTCCAACTCACATTTTAATATTAATTAATTATCCAAGTAATCCCTCTACTTGAATAGTTATATTGTTTAAACCTACTAACACAAAATAATGGAGTTAAATAGATATATTGACCACACTCTACTAAAGCCTACAGCTACCGAACGAGATATCATAGACCTTTGTAATGATGCAAAAAAGTATAAGTTTTTTTCAGTTTGTATCAATAGCTGTTATATCCCATTAGCAAAACAACTTCTAAAAGGTTCTTCTGTTAAAATATGTACAGTTGTCGGGTTTCCTTTAGGAGCCACTGCTACAGAAACCAAAGTATTCGAAGCCCAACAAGCTATTGAAGCTGGTGCTCAAGAAATCGATATGGTAATCAATATCGGCTTTTTAAAGAGTAAAAATTACCTTGAAGTCTTTAAAGATATTAGCGATGTTAAATTAGCCATCGGAAAAACTACTTTAAAAGTTATTCTTGAAATTAGTGAACTTTCTAAAAACGATATTGTAAAAGCCTGTGAAATCTGTTTGGATGCGAAAGCCGATTTTGTAAAAACCTCAACTGGTTTTTCAAAAAGTGGCGCTACATTAACAGCCGTAAAAATCATGAAAAAGACGGTTAAGGATCAAGCTAAAATTAAAGCTTCTGGAGGAATAGGTGATTTTGAAACAGCCCAAAAGTATATTGATATTGGTGTTGACCGCATAGGAACTTCCAAAGGTGTCAATATTGTAAACGAACAATTATCTGAAGCCTAATTTTATCGTCTTTTTTTTCTATCTTTAGACCATGAGCGTTCACATCGAAGCCAAAAAAGGCGACATAGCAGAAACCATCCTATTGCCAGGTGATCCCTTACGTGCTAAATGGATAGCTGAAACATTTTTTGACAATCCTAAATGTTTCAATAAAGTTAGAGGTATGCTTGGTTATACTGGAACCTATAAAGGTAACCCTATTTCAGTAATGGGAACAGGAATGGGTGTTCCGAGCATCTCAATTTACACGCACGAATTGATTGTTGACTATGGTGTTAAAAATCTTATTCGTGTTGGAAGTGCTGGCTCCTACCACAAAGATGTTGAACTACGCGATATCGTCATTGCCATGGCTGCCTCATCAAACTCCGGTATTAATAGCTCAAGGTTTGAAGGTGCTTATTATGCGCCAACTGCAGATTTTGAATTGTTCATAAAAGCTGTGGAAATTGCTAAAAACAAAAACATTCCAATAAAAGCAGGCAACGTCCTTTCTTCTGATGAATTTTATGAAGACAGTATAGACTCTTACAAAAAATGGTCCCAATTTGGTGTGCTATGTGTCGAGATGGAAGCTGCTGGATTATATACCATAGCAGCAAAGCACAATGTAAGAGCTCTTGCCATACTTACCATTTCTGATTCCTTGGTTACAGGCGAGCACACCTCCAGTAAAGAAAGGGAAACCACATTTAAAAACATGATAGAGATTGCCTTAGAATTGGCATAAACTGAACTTTAACAACATTTTGGCAGTCTAAAAAGAAGTGGTTTCTATTTTTACCAAAACAACCTTTTATCATGAAACCACTATTACTCTTAGCTATTGTTTTTAGCACATTTTTTTCAGTGTCTGCACAAGAATCACAAACTGATGCAACAACGTATTATTTTATTCGCCATGCCGAAAAGGATACAAGTGATAAAAGCAATAGGAATCCAAATCTTACTGAAACTGGAAAAGCCAGAGCTGAAAAATGGAATACGGTTTTTAAAACGGTTGATTTTGATCTTGTCTATTCCACAAACTACAACAGAACGCTTCAAACAGCCCAACCTACTGCCACTGGGCAAGAATTAGAGATAGAAATTTACGATCCAAGACAACTGAACCCAAAAGATTTTGTTGAGAACACCAAAGGCAAAACAGTTTTGGTTGTGGGCCATGGCAATACCACGCCTATGTTCGTAAACGCAATACTTGGAGAAAGCAAATATCAAAACATGGCTGAATCAGACAATAGCAGTCTTTTTATCGTGACTGTTGTTGGTGAGTACAAAACAGATCAAGTTCTAACGATTGATTAAATCTTAAAATAATTACCTTTGACTTTATGCAAAAACCAATTAACATAAAGAACAAAAAAGCAAAATTTGAATATGAGATTCTCGATAAATTCGTTGCTGGAATTGTCCTTACTGGAACCGAAATCAAATCGATTAGAGATAGTAAGGCTTCCATTGCTGAAAGTTTTTGTGAATTTAACAAAGACGGTGAATTGTTTGTCATCAATATGACCATTCAAGAATATATTCATGGCAACTATTACAACCACAAGCCTAAGGCAGAACGAAAACTTCTTTTGAACAAACGCGAATTGAAAAAACTTGAAAAACAGGTCAATATCAAAGGAAATTCTATCATTCCGCTTCGATTGTTCATCAATGATAAAGGTTTGGCTAAATTGGAAATTGCTCTCGGAAAAGGTAAAAAACTATATGATAAAAGAGAAACTATAAAAGATAGAGACAATAAACGAAATCTTGATCGTATCCAAAAAGTTTACAGATAATTCAACTTACAGGCAACCCTTTTCAAATCCCAAACGTCTAGATATAAAATACCAATTAGTTTATGAGATTAACACTACTTACCTTTTTTACATTCTTTAGTTTTTTATTTGGTTATAGTCAAATCAAAGGAACCGTTGTCGATTCTAAAGACCAACCATTAGCGTTTGTCAATGTTTATATTGAAAACACCTACAAAGGTACCACAACAAATGAGGATGGTATCTATGAACTCAACATCTCAAAGCCGAATACCTATACTGTTGTATTTCAATATTTAGGCTATAAAACAGTCAAGAAAACGATTTCAATAGATTCATTTCCCTTCACTCTTGATACAGTTCTAGAAGATGAAGAAATTACCCTGAATGAAGTAGTTATCAATTCTGAGGAAAATCCTGCAAATGCTATTATTAGAAAAGCTATTGAAAAACGTAAGGAAAACCTCGAGAAAATTCGAAGCTATAAGGCTGATTTCTATTCACGTGGCTTGATTCGTATCAAGGATGCGCCAGAGAAAATATTAGGCCAGGAAATAGGAGATCTTGGTGGTGGACTTGATTCAACCAGAAGTGGTGTCATCTATTTATCTGAAACCATCTCGAAACTAGAGTTTCTGAGACCGGACAATCTCAAAGAAAATATCATCGCTTCAAAGGTAAGTGGTGATGATAACGGATTTAGTTTCAATACAGCTTTAGATGTCGAATTTGACCTGTATCACAAAACCATAGAACTTGGTAATCAAATCATTTCACCAATTGCGAATAATGCCTTTGGATATTATCGTTACCAACTGGAAGGCGTGTTTTATGATGACAAAGCGCATTTAATCAACAAGATAAAAGTGACTCCAAAACGTGAAAACGATCCTGTATTCGAAGGTTTCATATATATTGTTGAAGACCAATGGACCATCTATGCAGCAGAATTGGACGTTACTGGAATCCAAGCCAAATTACCTGCCGTTGATAAAATCAGAGTAACCCAAAACTATTCGTTTTCGGAAGAGAATAAATTATGGACAAAAATTTCACAAAATATCGATTTTAAATACGGATTGTTTGGTTTTAATGGCGATGGTCGATTTACAGCTGTATACAGTAATTATGACATCAATCTAGGTTTGACCAAAAAAGATTTTACCAAGGAAATTGTTTCCTTTGAAAGAGAAGCCAACAAAAAAGATTCTGTCTTTTGGAGTTCTATCCGACCTGTTCCTTTAACCGACGAGGAAATTAAAGATTACATCAAAAAAGACAGCATCCAAGTTGTAAGGGATTCCAAAACCTATAAAGATTCAATTGATAGTGTTAATAACAAATTTAAACTAGGTAACATCATAAGTGGTTACACCTACTCTAACACCTATGAAAACTGGAGAGCTGGATTTTCTTCTCCACTAGAAGCTGTAGCTTTTAACACTGTGCAAGGTTGGAATGGTAACATTGGAGGGTTTTTTATGAAAAATTTTGATGAGTACCGACGCTTTTTGCGTATTAATGGAAACGCAAATTATGGGTTTAGCGATGATCGCTTACGCGGTACACTTTCGGCCACATATAAATTCAACGATATAAGTCGGCCTTTTTTGTCCATTGCTGGTGGTGTTGAAACCCGCCAATTTAATAGTTCACAGCCTATTTCAAGACTAGAAAATACTGTGAGCTCCTTATTTTTTGAGGATAATTATATGAAACTTTACGACCGAAGTTTTGTGGAAGCTAGTTATTCCGAAGAAATTTTCAACGGACTTCGATTGTTTTCTACCCTTAGTTATGAAAGGCGAAAAGCTTTATTTAATACCACAGATCAGGTGGCTTTCCCTGAAGGTGATGATGTTTATACAAGTAACAATCCAATCGATGAAACCGCTTATGGTATAGCACCTTTTGAAACCCACAACATAGTTAAATTAAATGTGTTGGCAAGAATTAATTTCGGACAAAAATATTTGAGCTATCCTGATAGCAAATTCAATATGAACAATAGTGATTATCCAACATTGGTATTAGGCTATGAGAAAGGATTGGCTTCCAATATTGACGATTACAACTTTGATCAAATCAAAGCACGATTATACCAATCGTTTACCGTTTCCAATAAAGGTCGATTGAGCTATAATATTAGAGCTGGAAAATTTTTCAATGCCGACGATATCGCTTTTATGGATTTCCAACATTTTAATGGAAATCAAACGCATTTCAGCAGACGAGGAAATTACACAGACGTGTTTAATAATCTTGGCTATTATGACCTAAGCACTAATGATTCCTATCTTGAAATTCATGCTGAACACGACTTCAATGGATTTATCTTAAGTCGCGTGCCATTATTGAAAAAATTAAATTTCAATTTGGTGGTTGGTGCCCATTCCTTAGCCACAGCCAATCGAAAACCTTATCAAGAGTTTACGGTTGGATTGGATAATATTGGTTGGGGAAAATGGCGTTTTTTAAGAGTTGATTACGTACGTTCGTAC
This sequence comes from Psychroserpens sp. XS_ASV72, assembly GCF_041224425.1. NCBI lineage: Bacteria > Pseudomonadati > Bacteroidota > Flavobacteriia > Flavobacteriales > Flavobacteriaceae > Psychroserpens > Psychroserpens sp. XS_ASV72. The sequence goes on from NZ_JBGFGL010000076.1 coordinate 105,675, forward strand.
CAAAGTGGTTTTATAAGTGATGCCATCGTTTTCGGACTCAAATTCTTCTAATTTCTATCTTCCAATAAAGGTACAAATCGGAACTCACCATACTCGTGCTGTTCAAATTCTTTAGGTCCTTTACGAATAAATAAAGTCATGACTTGAACCTCTTCACCAACAGGAATCACAAGTCGACCACCAATGCGTAATTGACTTAATAATGGTTTTGGAACAAATGGTGCACCAGCAGTCACAATCACACCATCAAAAGGCGCCTCATCTTCCAAACCGATGTAGCCATCGCCAAAAATGAGCTTTTTAGCCCTATATCCTAGTCTTGGCAAAAATTTACTAGTTTTTTTATACAGTTCGTGTTGACGTTCTATGCTATACACTTTTGCACCAAGCTCACAAAGTACAGCGGTTTGATAACCACTACCTGTACCTATTTCTAAAATTTTATGACCAGGTTGCACTTGTAATAATTCCGTTTGAAAGGCAACAGTAAAAGGTTGTGAAATAGTTTGGTCTGCAGCAATTGGAAACGCTTTATCTTGATAGGCATGATCTAAAAAACCAGAGTCCATAAACAAGTGTCTTGGTATGATACCAATGGCTTCAAGAACCTTTTTATCAGTAATTCCCTTAGCTTTTATAGTAGCTACTAGCTTTTGACGAAGTCCTTTATGTTTAAATGTATCTTTCAAAATTCCGGTTTTTCATTGTAAAAATAAACCAAAGAAAGCGATGCTGAAAATTAAATTTTAGAGATTTATCAACCTATTAAAAACTGCATTGATTTAATGCATAAATCTCATAAAATTACTTTTAAAAATCTTATTTTTGTTGAAAACGCAAAACGATGTTAAAAGCAGGAGTACTTGGTGCTGGTCATCTTGGAAAGATACATTTAAGGTTGTTGAATCAATCTGAAAAATATGAACTGGTTGGTTTTTATGATGCCGACCCTGTCAATGCCAAAAAGGTAGTTGACGAGTTTGGTTACAAGTATTTTGAAAACATTGAAGACTTAATCGATGCTGTCGATATGGTCGATATTGTCACACCTACACTCTCTCATTACGAGTGTGCCAAAAAAGCTATTGCTAAAGGGAAACATATTTTTATTGAAAAGCCCATTACTAATACAGTTGAGGAGGCCGAACACATAAGAGAGCTTTTGGCTCAACATGATATTCGAGGTCAGGTTGGTCATGTAGAGCGTTTCAATCCAGCATTTATTGCTGTAAGGGAACAGATTAACAATCCGATGTTTATTGAAACCCATCGATTAGCCGAATTTAATCCTAGAGGAACCGATGTTCCTGTGGTTTTGGATTTGATGATTCATGACATTGACATCATTCTAAGTGTGGTACAATCTAAAGTAAAGCATATATCTGCCAGTGGTGTTTCCGTTATTAGTGACACACCAGATATTGCAAATGCTCGAATAGAATTCGAAAATGGATGTGTTGCCAATTTAACAGCTAGTCGGATTTCCCTTAAAAACATGCGCAAAACGCGATTTTTCCAAAAAGACGCTTACATCTCTGTCGACTTTCTAGAAAAAAAATGTGAAGTGGTCAAAATGAAAGATGCACCAGAGCAACCAGGCGATTTTGATATGATTCTTCAAAATGCAGAAGGGATCAAAAAGCAAATCTACTTCGACAATCCAAATATTTCCAACAACAATGCCATTTTAGACGAATTGGAAACCTTTGCGGAAGCTATCAACAACAACACAACACCTATTGTAACACTTCAAGATGGTACAGAAGCCTTACGTGTTGCAAACATGATTATAAACCAATTTTAAAAGAATAAACCAAAATACAGATATGAAAAATGTAGCAGTTATTGGAGCTGGAACTATGGGAAATGGAATTGCCCATACGTTTGCCCAATCCGGATTTAAAGTTCAACTCATAGATATTAGCGAAGCCTCATTAAAACGTGGCATGGCAACCATTGAAAAAAACTTGGATAGAATGGTTGCTAAGGAAAAGATTTCCGAAGAGGATAAACAACAGACTTTAAATAATATTTCAACCTTTACCAACTTAACAGAAGGTGTTGAATATGCCAGTTTGGTTGTTGAAGCTGCTACAGAAAACATCAATCTCAAACTAGATATCTTCAAACAACTTGACGAGGCTTGTCCTGAAGATACCATTCTCGCTACCAATACCTCATCTATTTCTATTACTCAAATTGCAGCGGTCACATCTCGACCAGAAATGGTCATCGGAATGCACTTTATGAATCCAGTACCAATTATGAAATTGGTAGAGATCATTCGTGGATACAATACTAGCGATGAAGTTACTGAAACGATTATGGAACTGTCCAAAACATTAGGTAAGATTCCTACTGAAGTAAATGATTATCCTGGTTTTGTTGCTAATAGAATCTTAATGCCAATGATCAACGAATCTATCGAAACCTTATACAATGGTGTTGCAGGTGTTGAAGAAATTGATACCGTCATGAAATTAGGCATGGCACATCCAATGGGTCCATTGCAACTGGCTGATTTTATCGGATTGGATGTATGCTTATCCATTTTAAACGTGATGTACGATGGATTCAAAAATCCAAAATATGCGCCTTGTCCACTTTTGGTTAATATGGTTCGTGCTGGAAAATTAGGTGTGAAGTCTGGAGAAGGATTTTATGATTATTCAGAAAGTAGAAAAGCTGAAAAAGTATCTAAGCAATTTGCCTAAAAACAATTATTTAGCACCTTTAAAAGTTATTACTTTTTATGGCTAAAGTCATTCCATTTAAAGCGGTCAGACCTACAAGAGCCATTGTTGGCTTAGTCGCTTCACGACCTTATCAGAGCTATACCGTTTATGAACGTGAATCTAGAATGGATTACAACCCGTTTAGTTTTCTTCACATTGTAAATCCTGGATATAAATATGATCAAGTCATTACTGGAGAAGATCGTTATAAATTGGTAAAAAACAGATACTTGGAATTTAAAGAAGATGGCATTTTCATTCAAGATAACAAGCCCTCTTTTTATGTCTATAAAATTGTAAATCGTCACGGACAAGAATTTAATGGCATCATTGCCGCTACAAGTGCTGAGGATTATGTAAATGATGTCATCAAAAAACACGAAGACACCATAACCGTTCGGGAAAAAACATTTAAAACCTATTTACAAACCGTTGGTTTTAATGCTGAACCTGTCCTCCTTACCTATCCTGATAATTCCGTTTTATCTGAAATTATCAAAAACACCCAAAAAGGTCATGCCGAATTTGAATTTACAATGACCTATAGAGATACTCATTACCTCTGGAAAATTGACGATGCTGATACTTTAGCGACCATTCAAAATGAATTCGAACAAATGAAAACCATCTATATTGCAGATGGTCACCACAGATCGGCTTCTTCTGGTTTGCTTTACCTCGATGAAAAAGCCAACAATCCGAATCATAAAGGGACAGAAAATTACAACTATTTCATGTCGTATCTTATACCTGAATCTGATTTAGTGATCCATGAATTCAATCGACTGATAAAAGACTTAAATGGTTTAAGTAAAGAGGAATTTCTAATTAAACTTGATGAATTGTATCGCATAGAAAATCGCGGTGACATACCATACAGTCCTTCAAAAGAGCATCATTTCAGTATGTATTTGGATGGTGAATTTTATTCATTATATTTAAGAAAGGCTCGCTATGAATTTCATACAGCTTTAGACCGCTTGGATGCCCAATTATTATATAAAACCGTTTTACAGCCTATTTTAGGAATACAGGATTTAAGAAATGACAACCGAATTGAATATGTGAATGGTCGTCACGAAATGATCACTATTAAAAGCAGTGTCGACAGTGGTGAGTTTGAAGTTGGTTTTGGCATGTGTCCTGCTACTGTAGAACAAATGAAACAAATTGCCGATGAAGGCTTAAAAATGCCTCCTAAAAGCACTTACATTCTTCCTAAATTACGCAGTGGAATTACGATTTACGAATTATGACAGACATCAAACATAATCTCAAAACCATTTTATCATCCATACCAGAGCATGTTACCTTAGTTGCAGTTTCAAAAACAAAACCTGTTCCAGAGCTTATGGAAGCTTATAAAGCTGGACAACGCGTATTTGGTGAAAACAAGATCCAGGAAATGGTTGAGAAATATGAACAGATGCCTAAAGATGTGCAATGGCACATGATTGGACATGTACAAAGTAATAAGGTCAAATATATGGCTGAGTTTGTAAGTTTGATTCATGGTGTGGATAAGCTAAAACTTCTTAAAGAAATTGATAAGCAAGCCAAAAAACATGAGCGCATCATTGATTGTCTTTTACAAATTAAAATTGCTGAAGAAGACAGTAAATTTGGAATGTCAGCCAAGGATGCCAAAACGTTGATCACATCTTCAGAATTATCTGGATTAAAAAATGTATGTATTACAGGTGTGATGGGAATGGCGACATTTACGGAAGACAATCAACAAATTGAACAAGAGTTCAAACGCTTAAAACATATTTTCGATGAGCTTAAAGTCTATTCTTCCGATAATTGTAAGCTAAAAACCATTTCAATGGGCATGAGTGGCGATTATCAAATTGCAATTGCCTGTGGCAGTACCATGATTCGTGTTGGAAGTAGTATATTTGGAGCTAGAAATTACGGCTAAAATAGCAGCTCAATGTTAAACCGATAAAACACGATTATTTACGCAATATTAGACATAGAAACTACTGGTGGCAAGTACAATGAAGAAGGCATTACAGAAATTGCCATATATAAGTTTGATGGCCATAAAGTAGTTGATAAGTTTATCAGTCTAGTAAATCCAGAGCGGGAAATCCAGCCTTTTGTAGTAAATCTTACTGGCATCAATAGCAACATGTTGAAATCGGCTCCCAAATTTTATGAAATTGCCAAACGTGTTGTTGAAATTACAGAGGATTGTATCATTGTTGCACATAATGCCGATTTCGACTATAGAATCCTTCGAACTGAATTTAAACGTCTAGGGTTCGGATTTAAAAGACAAACACTTTGTACTGTTGAGCTTTCACAAAAACTAATTCCTAATCAGTCGTCTTATAGTTTAGGAAAACTGACAAGATCGTTGGGAATTCCAGTTACCGACAGACATCGTGCCAATGGTGATGCTATGGCTACGGTCAAGTTGTTCAAAATGCTTTTGAGCAAAGACTTAGACAAAAATATTATTAAGGACAATGTAAAAAAAGCGGTTTCCGAAAAGCGTTTACATCCAAATCATAAATCGATTATAGAAGGTTTACCTGCGGAAACTGGTGTCTATTATATTCATGATAATACAGGTCGGATCATCTATATTGGAAAAAGTAAAAATATCAAACACAGAATCAATCAGCACCTTACAGACTCCAATCCTAAATCTAAAAAAATCCAGCTTCAAGTCGCTTCGGTGACCTATGAGAAAACTGGTAGTGAACTTATAGCTTTACTCAAGGAAAGTGAAGAGATCAAACGCAATAAGCCAATGCATAATAGGGCTTTAAAGCGGAATATTTTTACACATGCGCTATACAGTTTCATTGATGATTCAGGATATCTCAATCTAAAGATTGATAAAGCTAAAAACGGACACAAGCCTATCACAACATTCGGGAATATACAATCGGCAAAAAGCTTTTTAAACAATGTTCTTGAAAACTATGAACTCTGTCAGAAACTAACTGGTCTCTACCCTTCTGAAAGTAATTGTTTCAACTATACCATAAAACAATGCCATGGTGCATGTATTTCAAAAGAACCTTCAGACATCTACAATAAACGTGTAGAGCAACTAATACATAATTATAGCTACGAAAACCAAAACATGATTATTGTTGATAGAGGTCGTGATATTGATGAACGCAGTTTGGTATATATTGAAAACGGTCAGTTTAAAGGTTTAGGCTTTTTTGATCTGAACTATCAAATCACCAATCAAGAAGTGCTTCAGTCTATTATTACACCAATGCAAAACAATAGAGATACACAACATATTATTCAAAGTTACATCAGACGTAGCAAGCACGTTAAAATCATAAAGCTTCCTAATTAATGAAACATCTATTCTATTTGGTTTTTTCTTTTATATTCATTTCGAGCCTTTATGCCCAAAATGGATTTAATTCTGAAAGCCTTCTGGTAACCCAATCCGAACTGAAACAAAACATCTATCCAAAAGATAGCACAGCAAATGCGCTTGTTATATATGAAACAGGACATAGCAATGTTGGTAAAGATGATTTTAAACTCCATTTTGAATTGCATCGCAAACTAAAAATCCTTAACAAAGAAGGATTTGATCATGCTACAGAAGAAATATGGTTATATAAAAACGATAAGGGCAGAAAAGAAATCGTAGAAAACATTAGCGCTACAGTTTATAATTTAAATGGTGACGTTATTGAAAAAACGGAGCTTTCTGAAGATGATATCATTGAAGAAAAATACAATGATAATTACACCATCGTCAAGTTTACATTTCCTAATGTCAAGGAAGGAAGCATCGTAAAGTATAGCTATAATTTTATTTCACCTTTTATGTACAAATATAAAAGCTGGAATTTTCAAGCTGATATACCAAAATTATACAGCGAATACAATACCAGTATTCCTGGAAATTGGTCTTATCATGTAAAACTAGTTGGTGGACGAAAACTTTCTGAATCAAAATCGCATCTTGAAGAAAGGTGCTTACGAGTTTCTAATGGTTCGGCAAACTGTATGGTTAGCAAATATGTTATGAAAGACATTCCTGCCTTTACAAACGAAAGTTTTATGACTGCCAAAACCAATTATTTGGCTAGAATCGAATACGAATTAAAAACACTGAGAGGATTTGATGGTTCAATCGATCATATCACGAAATCATGGAGCGATACCGATCAAGAGGTTAGACGAGAAACCGATTTTGGAAGAATGATTAGAAAAACCAGTACTGCCAAAAACCTAATTGAAGAAGAATCATTAGCTGGAAAAAGTGATTTAGATAAAACAAAATTCATTTATGATTTTGTGAGAGAACATTATAATTGGAATGGCAAATATGATCTTTTCAATGAGGTGTCTCTTAGAAACCCAATAAATGACAAAAGTGGTAGTGCCAGCGAAATCAATATGCTCTTGTACAACATTTTGGTATCTTATGACATTGATGCTAAACCTCTGTTGATTTCAACAAGAGAACATGGCTTTGCCACGAGGCTTTACCCAGTTTTATCTGATTTCAATTACACTCTAGTGCATGTTAGTATTGGTGGAGAGAACTATATTCTAGATGCAAACGATAAATACTTGAGTTTTGGCCAAATTCCGTTTCAATGCCTAAACCAATTCGGGAGGCGATTTAATTATAAAAGTGGAAGTTCTTGGTATGATTTTGAGCCTAGTCAAATAAGTTCTATGAGTTATCGTGGTGAGCTCTTTTTAGATGAATCAGCACAATTAAATGGACACTTGGAATTGCTAGCTTCAGACTATAAAGCCTATTTCTTTAAGAAAAGATACTTTAGTGATTCTGAAAACTTTATCAACAATTTAGTCAATAGTAAAGGTATTGTCTCCATTGATAATGTGAATTACAACGAAATGCAAAAAAGCGACGATAACGTCAAAATCAACTTTGATATTTCAGCTACACCAGAAATTATTGGTGATAAGCTGTATTTAAACCCTTATATCGTTGACTTCTTTCAAGAGAATCCATTTAATCTTCAGGAACGTAGCTATCCTGTAGATTTTGGTTATAAACAAAGTTATACCTATTTAGCTAAGATTAGTTTTGGTGAAAATTATTCCGTAGAGTCACTTCCTGAAACACAAAATATTAGTCTGCCAGAAAAGTCTGGTTTACTTACTGTAAATTACCAAGCCAGTGAAACTGATGTCACCATATATTTTAAATTAACGTTTAACAAAGCAATTTACGAGCCTGCTTTTTATCAATCTCTAAAGGAACTTATGAGTGTTGTGATTGATAAACAAAAGAACACCTTAATTGTATTTAGCAAAAAAGAATGATCTTTTTAGTACATTTGGTATTGTGAGCAATCAAAATGAAAATATAGGTTGGAGAGAAAAGCTTCATGAAATTATTTATGAAGCAGATACGCCTGCCGGAAAGTTATTTGATATCATTTTACTAATAGCAATTCTTGCCAGTATAGTATTAGTAATGCTAGAAAGTATCAATAGCTTTGATACTAAGTATCATACATTCCTAAATATTTCAGAATGGATTATTACCATTTTGTTTACTTTGGAGTACATTGCTCGAATCATTAGTGTTAAAAAGCCTATCAGGTATATTTTCAGCTTTTACGGCATCATTGATTTTTTATCAACCGTTCCTAAATACATTTCTTTGATTTTAGCTGGAACCCATGCGCTCATTGCATTAAGAGCACTTCGATTGTTACGTGTCTTCAGAATTTTAAAACTGGCGCGATATCTTGGTGCTTCAAACCACTTGGCTAATGCCATTAAAGCCAGTAGAGCAAAAATAGCTGTCTTCTTATTTGCTGTTCTAATTGCTTCAGTCATTTTTGGAACGATTATGTATATGGTTGAAGGCGAAGAAAATGGGTTCACAAACATTCCAAAAAGTGTCTATTGGTGTATTGTAACGCTTACCACTGTAGGATTTGGTGACATTGCTCCTGCCACACCTCTTGGTCAATTCATAGCTACTATCATAATGATTTTAGGTTATGGTATTATTGCTGTTCCAACTGGAATCGTTTCTGCTGAATATACCAAGGCAACCAATACAGATGACAATGGTTTATCTGACGAGGAAATTAACATATTGGAGGAGGTGCATCTCAATACCCAATGTTGTGCCAACTGCTTAGAAGAAACGCACAGAGATGGTGCCGAGTATTGTTTTAAATGTGGTTGCAAGTTACATCATGACTAAAACCCTTATTTCCATTATTGGTCCAACAGCAATTGGAAAAACGAACTTGAGCATTAAGCTTGCGCAACACTTTAATACCGAAATCATCTCGGCTGATTCCCGTCAGTTTTATAAGGAAATGCAAATAGGCACTGCTGCTCCAACATCTTCTGAATTGCATGCAGCGCCACACCATTTTATCCATCATAAATCGATTGAAGAAAACTATACAGTTGGTGATTTTGAAAAAGATGCCATTACAACATTAGAGCACTTATTTCAAAAGCATGATATTGTCATCATGGTTGGTGGTTCTGGACTGTATGTTGATGCTGTAACCAAAGGTCTTGACGATTTTCCTAAAGTAGATTCCAAAATTAGAGTACAGTTAAATACTATCTTAGAAACTGAAGGATTGGAAAGCCTTCAAGAACAACTTAAGAAATTAGATCCTGAATCTTATCGTACAATCGCTATCGATAATCCACATCGTGTCATTAGGGCTTTGGAAGTTAGTATAGGAAGTAAAAAGCCCTATTCTTCATTTTTAACTTCGAAAGAAAAACCAAGAGAGTTCGAGACCATTTCCATAGGCTTGACAGCAGATCGCAACATTATCTATGACCGAATCAATCAACGTGTTGATCTCATGGTTAAAGAAGGTTTGCTTGAGGAGGTCAAACAACTACTTCCAAAAAAACACTTGAATGCATTAAATACTGTAGGTTACAAAGAACTCTTCTCTTATCTGGAAGGAGAATGGACGCTTGATTTTGCTATTTCAGAAATCAAGAAAAACACGAGGCGATTTGCTAAGCGGCAACTAACATGGTTCAGAAAGAATGAAACAACGCTTTGGTTTGATTTCGAAACAGATGTAAGCTCAATTATTTCTAAAATAACTAACGAATTAAACGAAAAAAGCCAATCCTAAGATTGGCTTTAATATCATATTTTCGTAAGGCCTAAGCTTCCTTGTTATTCACAACCAAACGGAAACCTTCACCATGGATATTTAAAATTTCCACTTCTGGATCAAGCTTTAAGTATTTTCTCAGTTTGGCAATATAGACATCCATACTACGTGACGTAAAATAATTATCATCACGCCATATTTTAGTTAATGCTAATTCTCTTGGCATTAAATCGTTTTCATGGAGAGCCAACAAACGTAACAGTTCATTTTCTTTTGGAGATAATTTGATAGGGTCTTTTCCGTTAAATTTCAAAAAGCGCAATTTAGAATTCAAATCAAATTTACCAATCTTAAATTCAAACTGCTTGCTATCTGCAATTGAATCGGTAGCCTTACGTTGCATGATGGCTTTAATTTTCATCAACAGCACTTCACTGTCGAAAGGCTTATTAAGATAATCATCAGCACCAACTTTATAACCTTTTAGAACATCTTCCTTCATCGCTTTTGCGGTTAAGAAAATGATTGGCACATCTGTGTTTTTTTCCCGAATTTCCTTAGCTAAGGTAAATCCGTCTTTATATGGCATCATGACATCTAAAATACATAAGTCGAAATCATCTTTTTTAAACTTTTCAAAGCCTTCCATTCCATTTTTTGCATGAACAACATCATAGTCATTCATATTAAGGTAGTCTTTTAAAACTGTTCCGAAGTTTGGATCATCTTCTACTAAAAGTATTTTCTTGTTTTGTTCTTCCATAATTTATGATATTAATGGCAGCTTGATTGTAAACTCACTACCTTTTCCTTTTTCACTTTCTACTGATATATGACCTTGATGGTCATCAACTATTCTTTTAACATAGGCTAAACCAAGCCCATGACCTTTAACATTATGTACATTTCCTGTATGTTCTCGATAAAATTTTTCGAACACACGTTTTTGTACTTGTTTAGACATTCCATTACCTTGATCTACGATTTTCAGTAAAATATTATTACCTACATTCTCAGTGTACACATCAATTTTAGGAGCCTCATCACTATATTTTACGGCATTGTCTAAAATATTGACAATCACATTTGTAAAATGGGTGTCATTAGCCAAAACCGATGATTTCTCAGCCTCTAAATGCGTTTTAACATAACCCTTTCTATCTTCAACAATCAACTCGATATGCGTAATAGCATCTTCGATTAAGTCGTGAAGCTTCACTCGTTCCTTACTGATGTTAAGTTCGTTTTTCTCTAATTTTGAAATCCGAAGGACGTTTTCAACCTGCGCATGCATACGCTTGTTTTCGTCCTTAATCATTTGAAGGTAGCGCTTTAATTTTTCCTCATCTCCGCTTACCTTAGGATTCTTAATCGAATCCAAAGCTAAATTAATGGTTGCTATCGGTGTTTTGAATTCGTGTGTCATATTATTGATAAAATCAGTCTTGATTTGAGAAATCTGACGTTGTTTTATCAACTGATAAATGGCACTTGAATAGGCGATAACAATAACAGAAGTAAACAATATTGAAAGTGCGATCATTCCTAAAATAGACGATAGTAAGAACTTTCGTCTTTGAGGAAAATCTACATAAAGCATATAATCACTATTATTGTTGTTGTCTAAAAACACAGGAACTCCAATGGTTGAATCTGGATTTAAATCAAAATTTTCAGACTGTACTTTCGTTGAAAGATCGCGATCATAGATGGCAAATTCGAAATCGGTATTGATTCCATTATTATCTAACTGAAGTGCTAAAAGCGCTGAAACTTGATCTGCAGAAACCCTTTTATAAACAGGAATATTCTTAAAATAATCTCTAGTAATAGATTCAAATTGAGCTTTTTCCAGATACGTAAGATTACTGATATTTTTAATCGATTTTTGCAAGCTTACAGCTTTACTTCCATCAATAGTGGCGTTATCGTAGGTTTCAGTAATTCTGGTATTTCTAACACGACTTAAATTAAAACTGTCTAAACCAATGTCAAAGAACAATGATGGGACCTTAAAACTTTCCTCAGAGATGGAATTTCCATAAACTCTAGTTTCATTCGATAAATCATCTTGTTCGAGAATAAAAACCTGTCTGATTGTGGTTGAATCGGGATCCACACCACTCTCAATAAGATTTTGAAGTTTATTGGTGTACACTTCAAACTCTTTATCTTCAATTGCTCGAGAAACAGAACTCAAAGATCTTTTCACATTAAGTGTGAAATTCTTCTCTTCGTTTTTTAGAGTATTATTAATAAAAAACGCCTGTACAAAGATGATGCCTATGAGTGACAAACTCATCAAAACCACCAATAAAATGAATAGCTTTTTGCCCATCGCTCAAATTTAACATTTTAACATTTACATGTACTGCCCTTTAACCTTACATTAACACTAAAACTAATTGGGAGAACCACTGATAAATTCTAAAATAGACTTATGTATTTTAGCTACTTGATTTTCAAGAGTTTCTAAGTGATTGTTTACTATTACGAAATCAGATTGCTTTGCTTTTTCAGAATCACTCAGTTGATTTTTAATAATAGCTTTGACTTTTTCAGAATTACTTTTATCACGATTAACAACACGTTTGATACGTTCGTCTTCATCTGCAATCACCGTAATAATTAAGTCGTATTCAGATTGCATGTTTTGCTCAAATATTATCGCAGCTTCTTTAATCACATAAGGTGTTTCCTGCGTTTTTAACCAGCCCTTAAAATGGGCTCCGACTTCAGGATGAACAATAGCATTCATCTGATCTAGCAGATGCTTATCCTTAAAAATTTTGCTCGCTATATAAGCTCTATTCAACTCTTGGTTTTTATAGGCCTCTGTCCCAAACAACACAATAAGCTTTTGCTTAAGTTCTTCGGAATGATTCATTAAAAGCTTTGCTTCTTTATCTGCTATATAAACAGGAACACCATAACCCTTAAACAATTGTGATACTGTTGTTTTCCCGCTTCCAATTCCTCCTGTAAGACCTACTATAATCATTGTGTAATAATGTATTCTATTTTGTTTTGTTTCATCTTTATACGCTTGACCGTTTTGGGAAATTGAACAAGCTGTGGAACCAAAAATGATTGCTGACGAGACCTATCGTCCTGATAATCACAGAGTATCCTAAAGTCTGAAGGTTTGATAGACTTATAATTGTCTAGACTGACATCGTAAGTAACTCTAATGGTCTTAGGAAAATAGTTGATTTCTTGCTGTAATGGTAAGTTTTCAATTTCAACAGGGATGTCCATAGTTCCTTCTGTAAATTTTTCAACTTGAGCAGTGACAAGCACCTCGTTTTCAGACAACTTTAAGCTCGAACCTTGATCAGGCAGTATCAAGTTGACTTTGGATTCGATATTCTTTTTAACAGATTTCAACAATAGTTTTGATGTCTGTATTTGTTCAATAACTGCAATGTCATCTTCAGAACCTATAATATCTACTGAATCTGGTTCGATACGAATCCCTTCCAAAGAATCAAAACCTGAAGCATAAGTTATTTCAGATTGTAGTATAATTGGGACTTTCTTTACGGCCATAGTGCTAAAAGGAAATCTCATAGTATCTGGTTGAACCTGTTTGATTTCAAAATTTCTACCCAATCGAGTTTCTAATTTAGGAATGGCTTTTTCAGTGATCCATACGTAACTATTCCCATCAACATAAGTTTCTTTTACAAAATCCAGATCAACAGAAGTATCATAAAAATACAACGCCAATAAATTAAATCCGTAGGTAGCAACCGAAACCTCCAATTGTTTATTGCTATTATCTTCGGAAGTCAATAAACGGTTATCGGGAACATTGAAATGATTAATATTGAGGTACAAAGTTTCATTATACGATTTTGATAACTTGCTTAAAATCAAAATCAAAAACGAAAACAACAAAAACAGTCCAAAAACATTAAGCTTCTTGTTCTGCAGTGATTTTCTCCAAATTGACTTGATATCAGTTAACATCTTCAAAAAACAGATTAGGGAATCGTTTTTCAGGTTCCTTATTCAAAAATTTGATAGCAATGGTGGACTTTAAAAATCCATAGCCATAACCTAAAAATTGAATTCCTATTGCTAAGATAGACATTAAGGCTATAACAATTCGTTTTGTTTGAAGTAAAGCCATCAAAAAAGAGATGCCAAAATACAGCACATAAATAAACAAGAAATATGGAAAGCCATAAATTGCAAATACCAACGAAAAACAAAATCCCATTAAAAATAGTGTTGGCAACCAGTATATAAGCCTTTCGCTATGTGGATGCCAATGATTCAATATAGGTCTGACCAATCCAAATTTATAGACCTGCTTATAAAATTTAGACCATGAAATTCTTCTTTTGTGATATACAAATGCCGAAGGAAACAATTGAGTTTTAAATCCCAGGTTTAAAAGCCTCAACACAAGATCAGGATCTTCACCTGGATGAATATTTCCAAAACCATTAGACGCTTCAAATGCTACTTGGGAAAGTCCCATATTAAAACTTCTAGGCTGAAATTTTTGATCTTTAGATTTTCCTCCTCTTATACCTCCTGTGGTTAGTATTGAGGTCATTGAAAAATTAATGGCCTTTTGGAGATTTGAAAATGAAGGATGTGCTGCATCAGGACCTCCAAAACAATCAACAAAGTTCTTTTGAAGTTGATTATCAACATTTCTTAAATACTGAGGTGGTAGTATACAATCAGAGTCTAATATGATAAAATAGTTCCCTTTAGCATGTCGCATTCCATAATTTCTTGAAGGACCAGGACCTGAATTTTGCTTGTAGTAATAAGCGATGTTAAAATAATCTTGATACGAATCTACAATGGCTTTACAATCTGTAGTTGAACCATCTTCAACGATAACGATTTCAAAAGGACGATCAAACTCTAAGGTCGTAAAACTATGTAACAATTCCTGAACCTCATCAGGTCTATTAAATACAGGAATAATAAAGGAATAAGATAGTGTTTGCATGCTATACAAAAGTAAAGAAACAAAACAAAAAAGCCACCTATAAGGTGGCTTTTGAAAAGATATTTATAAGCTTTTATTGCTTAATAACTCTTACAGTTTCAGTTACATCGTTGATAGTAACTTTAACAAAGTAAGCACCTTGTCCTAAACTGTTCATATCAAGATTGGTTTCTAATGCTTTAGGAGCAGTTCTTAAAACTTCCTGTCCTAGCATGTTGTAAACCGAAATGTTTTGAATATTACTTTGAGCTTTCAATGTCAATTCATTTTTCACTGGGTTAGGGAAATATGTGAATGCATTTTCATTCTCAAAAGAAACTGTTGATAACGTAGAGTTATGCGCAGAAACTGAGAATGGCTCTTCCTCATCACCTAAGTATTCCCAAACTCTCACATAAATTGTTTCACCAGGCGTACGACCAGTTAAATTTAAGATAGAGAAGTTTCCTGTATCAGCACCATCATCATCACAATCGATAGACACTAAACTTCCACAAGTTCCAGAGAATGCTTCAATAACTGAATCAAACGCACCATTACTTGTAGCTGCATCTGGTCCTGTTTCAATAGTAATATTTCCATCACCTGGTACTACGACAGAATACCAAACACCTGGACCATCTAATCCACAACTAGCAGCTTCTGCATCAGCAGTAGCACTAACTACAGTTCCGTCAACTGGATTTGAACCGAAAGCAGCTCCTGGAGTTAAAGGTATTGCTCCAGAGCAATCATCGTTTGATGGTGGTGGTGGTGCATCTTCAGTAGTGAAACTCCACTCAGCACACGGTCCTACAGCTGGTGTAGACCCGTTATAAGGAACAACACTCCAATAGTAAGTTGTTTCGAAATCAAGATTGATTAAGTCAATAAAAGTATCTGTTGAACCTACAAATCCTAGAGATACAAGAGTTCCTGAAGCTGTTCCAAAGAAAAACTCATAATCTGTTGGCGCTGGTCCTGCTGAAGGAGCAGTCCAAGTCAATGTTAATTCACCGTTAGGAATCAATACACCTGTAGCCATATCTGCTGGTGAAATAGGAGCTTCAGCACAATTTGGTGCAGGTAGCGGACTATAAGAAGAAATACAAATGTCAACCATTGCAGTTGAACCTGTACCTTCTTGCCAGAAATATAAATAATATTGAGTGTTTGGAGATAATACTAAATCTACAGAAGGATCAATTCCTGCATTGTAACAAGCGATATCTACAGATCCACACATGTCATAAACAGCCATGTCAACAGCATCAGAAGCATTAACGGTTAAACCACCATTAGCATCTGTTGTAGCGGTAACCCATAATCCATAGTTATTGAACGTATCACAACTTGTAGAAATGTTACTTGGTGCTCCAGTAAAATCTAAAGTAATTGGTGTAGCAACACCACAATCTGCTTCTAAGGTAGCTACAAAAGCAGTACCACAAGATTCTCCTGCATCAGCTTGTGTCCAAGCAAAAGGACCAGCCCAAGAACTATTTCCATCGCCTCCACAATTTGCTCTTACATAAAATTCGTAATCCGTTCCAGCAGTCAATCCAGAAATTGAAGCGCTTTCAGCAGTTACACTTCCAGAGCCTATTTCTTCACTGTTTTCAACTGTGAAACCAGGTGCTCCATATTCGTAGTCAAAATCTGTTTCAGTTCCTGCAGCTACCCATCTTAGATCAGCTTCAGTTGGAGATGTAGCGAATACACTCAAACTTCCAGGAGTTAAACATGAAGGTGCATCGTCGATTACTAAATCATCGACAGTAATACCACGACCATAACCAGATGTTCCTTCAAAAGCAATATAGTAATCTGCAGAAGGGTTAGGTAAAACTAAGTTTACTTCTGTCCATACTGGATTTGTATCATTAAGGAACTCAGCTAAAAGCACCCATGCTCCAGCAGCAGAAGTCTTATAGTAAACTCTTAACACATCTTGGTCACCTCCCCAATCTTCTTGTGTGTAGTAAAAAGAAAGTACTTGAGATGGCAATGTTGAAAGGTCCATCGATGGTGTTACAAGTCTTGTTGCATCACTATTATAGTTGTTAGACCAAAATGCTGCCATACCTGCACCATTTCTAGGTGCAACAGTACCGTTTTGGTTTGTAGCAGTGAATTGCCAATCTACAGTAGCAGACACATATTCATTTGACCAACCAGCCGGTAAGGCTAATGCATCAAAATTTTCG
Organism: Psychroserpens sp. XS_ASV72; assembly: GCF_041224425.1. NCBI lineage: Bacteria > Pseudomonadati > Bacteroidota > Flavobacteriia > Flavobacteriales > Flavobacteriaceae > Psychroserpens > Psychroserpens sp. XS_ASV72. The sequence goes on from NZ_JBGFGL010000076.1 coordinate 122,659, forward strand.
CTTAAAACCTGAGCATTCAGACTAAAACAAAAAATCAAAGAAAATAATAAAAGAGTAATTTTTTTCATGTTAATTAAGTTGTTTGTTAATATTGATTTACAATTTAGTAAATATATTGATAATCTATAAATTACTAAACCTATAATGCAGTTAATCGACAAAATGCACAAAAATTAGATTTTAACTTTTTAAAAATAATATGAATTATAAAATTTTTAAATAAGCACAACTGACTAATTATCAGTATTTTGATTATTTTTTTATGAACTTATAATTGAATATTTCTTCCCCTGCATTTATCTCAACAACATATAAGCCACTATTACAACCTTCAAGCAAGAGTTTATAATGGTAGTCATTGATATCTTCTTTGGTCTTAATCAATTGGCCTAATTCATTATAGAGTTTTAGTGATTTGATTGTTACCTTAGACACCAAATGAACATAATCAGAGGCTGGGTTTGGATAGCACAGAAAATCTTGTTTATCATAGTTTTTTATTGATAAAAGATTACTGCCTTCTTGGATATTCAGTACTTGATTGGAGCTTACATTTAGAATTTCATCAACCACACCACTCAACCAGTAAACACGCACATAATCAATCGTCGTGTTTGTTCCTAAACCAAAAATTTCTGTTGCGGAATTCTGGCCTAAATATCCTTCACCACAAAGCGTATAGCGGTATTGTTTTTGCCCATTAATTGAAATTTCAATTTTTGATCCTATTCCCTGTTTATTACTAAGAACGCCTTCCAGTTTCACCTTAAGCCAGTTATTCGTTTGTGGTTGTGTATTCTTCCAAATAAAAATATTATCGTTGTCAGTATTACTAACAGCTATTTCTGAAAATCCGTCATTATCAACATCTCCAATGGCATTTGAGTAGCTTTCTCGATCGTCATTTACAAAGCCATTATTTGGTATTGAGAAATTACCCAATCCATCATTTTCATAAAATGCGGCAGACAATAAACTAGAGACTGTACCATCAAGCAATCCACTAACATATAAATCTAAATCCATATCATTCTCAGCATCTAAAAACACGGCTCCCCAGGCAATACTATTAAAGCTAGTACCATTCGTATTAGCAATATTGGTGAAACTCCCATCACCATTATTCAGCAAAAACACATTACCACTTGGTGTATTGGTGATATACATGTCCAAATAATTATCAGCATTGTAATCATCAACTGTCACCGACATGGCATCGATATACAAACCTGTATTTGACGATTCACTTACATCGGTAAACGTACCGTTACCATTGTTTTTATAAAGTACATTCCTATGGTTCACTCTATCATTAGATACATATATATCTTGCCAACCATCGTTATTAAAATCAAAAAAAGCTGAACAAAAAGACAAATTACTCGTATTTAGAATTCCCGCCAACTCGCTAACATTTGTAAATGTTCCATTACCATTGTTTCTGTAGAGATAATTAGGGATGACTTCAGCAACATCACGATTGCTGAGAAACACATCTAAAAAACCATCATTATTGTAGTCACCCCAAGAAGCACCATATGTAAATATGTTATTTGTAGGAAGCAAGGACACAACGGTTACGTCGGTAAAATTTAAGGCGCCATCATTTTGATATAGTTTGTTTCCATTGACATTACTCGTAGCAAACAAATCCAAATCACCGTCATTATCATAATCTACCCAATTGACCTGCTTAGTCTGAAAGGTATTTGCAGGCAGGTTCAAAAAATCTTCTACAAAAACTCCATTATTATTTCTGAAAAAACGTATTGGCTGACCAGCTTCTGTTGGTAATGTAATATCATCCCAGCCGTCATTATTGTAATCGTAAAAGGTAATTCCGTTTCCTATTGGAACATCTCCGCAGCTAATTCCAATACCCAAATCAGTAGCCATATCCACAAAATTTATTTGTGCCTGATTGTAGTTTATAAAAAAGCAATACAGTAAAGCAACGGCTAATCTCTTTTTCACTTTGTTTTTTTTAGATTATATGAAATTACTAATAAAACCCAAAAAAACAAAAGGGCTTTGCACTCAACAAAACCCTTTTAATATCTTTAAATACATATGAATATCTACTCCGTGAATTTTTCCATGACAGCATCACTAACACCCATATTACTGAATCCGCCATCATTATATAGGTTTTGAAGTGTTACGCGTTTTGTCAAGTCGCTGAATAAAGTCACAGTATAATTAGCACAATCTAGTGCTGTTGCATTTCCTAGAGGTGACATTTTCTCAGCATAGGAAATAAACCCATCAAATCCTTTAACACCTTGACCAGCTGTTGTTGGCGTTGGAGATTGTGAAATGGTATTGACACGAACCTTTTTATCTCTTCCGAAGAAATACCCAAAACTACGTGCAATACTTTCTAAATAAGCCTTGTTGTCTGCCATATCATTATAATCTGGAAACACACGTTGTGCAGCCATGTAAGTCAGCGCTACAATACTGCCCCATTCGTTCATGGCATCTGCCTTGTAAAGCGTTTGCATGACTTTATGAAAAGACATTGCAGAAACATCGGTTCCCTTTTGTGTCCAGTCATAATTTTGATCCGTATAAGGCTTCCCTTTTCTCACATTAACAGACATTCCGATGGAATGCAATACAAAATCTAGCTTTCCACCTAAAATCTCCATGGATTCATTTACCAATTTTTCAAGATCTTCAATTGATGTGGCGTCGGCAGGAATAATTTTAGAACCTGTTTTTTCAGCCAATTCATTAATTTGTCCCATTCGCATAGCAATTGGCGCATTTGTAAGTACAAAAGTACCACCTTCTTCATGAACGCGTTCGGCTGTTTTCCAAGCGATAGAGTTTTCATCTAGAGCACCAAATATGATTCCTCGTTTTCCTTTTAATAAATTGTACGACATAGATGTTATAATTTAATATTTTGATGTGTTAGTATTAGCAATCAAAGTTAACCTTATTTTTTTGAATGACGATGCATTATTAACAATTACAACTAATTTAATAGTTGCTTGGCATGAGCAATTGCCGATGTACTCATATTTGAACCTCCAAGCATTTGGGCAATTTCAACCACACGATCCTCAGTAGATAATTGCTTCAATTGTGTTTGTGTCTCATTATCAACATCTTCCTTAAATACCTTGAAGTGCGTATCTCCTTTAGCGGCAATTTGTGGAAGGTGCGTTATGGTGAACACTTGCATCGATTTGCTCATGTCTTGCATGATGCTAGCCATTTTATTAGAAACCTCACCTGAAACTCCTGTATCAATTTCATCAAACATTATCGTTGGAAGTTGTGTGTATTTTGACAAAATAGATTTGATAGCCAACATCAATCTTGACAATTCTCCTCCGGAAGCTGCTTTCTTCAACTCGTTAAACTGTCCGCCTTTGTTAGCCGAAAACAAAAACTGTAAATCATCAGAGCCGTTTTGGTGAAAATTTGCTGTCAACTTTATGTCAATCTTAAACTTAGCATTAGGCATTCCTAAAACCGCAAGTATCGATTCTAACTGTGATATTAAATTCGGAATTATTTTTACACGCTTATCGTGAATTGCTTTTGCCTTTAATTTCAGATGCGACTCAACCTCGTTTATACGATTCTGTTTTTCTGTTATTCGGCTTTCCAAGTGTTCGCTGTCAAAAACTTTCTGAGCCAAGACTTCCTTAATCTCTATTAATTCCTCAACTGTTGAAACCGAATGCTTATTGGTAAGGTTATGCAGAATTTGCAATTTTGAATTGACCTGATCTAACCGATTCGGATCAGCTTCTAATTGCTCTTGCAAATCTTCCATCTCTGAAAACACATCGTTTAACTCAATCAAACTGCTTTCGATACGTTCATAAATACTTTGGTAAGAATTGCCATAATTTGAAAGTTTGGCAAATAATGCCTTGATTTCAGAAAGGTTATGAATTACTCCTACATCATCGTTACTGAGCAGATTATGTGATAAGACTAATTTTTCCTTGATATCTTCAACATTGTTCAAGGTTTCATATTCAGATTCAAGAGTTTCCAATTCACCTGCAACCAACTTGGCTTCTTCCAATTCATTCCATAGAAATGTATTGTAATCCAATTCTTTGAGAAGCGCACTTTTTTGAGTGTTTAGCAGGTTCAATTCAGTTTTAAGAGCTTTATATTGTTTCAACAATTCGGCATAATCTGATAAATCCTTACGATTTTCAGCTAAGGCATCAATTACTTGAAATTGAAAATCATCGTTTGTTAATTGTAAGGTTTGGTGCTGCGAATGGATATCGATAAGTCGTTCTCCTAAAACCTGAAGGCTATCCAAATTAACAGGTGTATCATTTATAAATGCTCTAGATCTTCCAGAGGGCAATATCTCACGACGCAAGATAGTTTGCGGTTCATAATCTAAATCATGCAACTGAAACAAAGGTTTCAGGTTGTACTTGGCAATATCAAATGTAGCTTCAACCACACATTTTTTGGAAGCATCCTTCACATGACTCAAATCTGCTCGCTTTCCCAAGATAAGCGAGAGGCCTCCCAAAAGAATGGACTTTCCGGCACCAGTTTCACCAGTAATAATTGTTAATCCAGAATGAAAATTCACATTCAAGTTATCAATTAGTGCATAATTTTTTATGGTTAAACCATTTAGCATGCAAGTGTGATTTAAAATAATAACAAAGATAGCTTAGAAGAAGCCATCAAAAAGTAAAATTAATAAAAAACACTGTTTCAGAAATTAATATTTCTCCATTTAGAAGCGTGCATTGGAGCAATTCTGGTAAGTGTTGATACCAAATCGGAAATATTTACTGTTGGACCTCCACTGAAGATATCTTCTATCTCTTCGGCCTTAGCGTCAAAGAACACACGCAATAAATAGGAATTTGGACGTCTGTTATTCATAGCCAATAAGCCAGACAAACTTTGAGCTATTGCCAGTTTTCCCTCCTTAGTATCACTGTGCATTTGGTCTAATCCATTTCTATGGTAATCGTATAGTACACTTCGGAATTCCTTATAAGTGTCTGATAAAATATTATCTATTAAAATAAAGCGTGATTGTTGACCGTCTTCTAGTTTCCATCCTTTATAGTTTCCTTGACGGGAATAATTCAATATCACCTGTGCTTGTGCGTAGTATTCGTCACCACCTTTAAAAGTAAATGTATCAGCATCCATGCCCAAAATCATATACACATGAAAGGCGAGAACCGAAATTAAATTGGACTCAAACTGGTTTTGATTGTAAACCATGTTTTGAAATTCAAGGTATTGAAAATTAAAATCCTTGTCATTATAATTATAAACAGGTGTACTGTAAGTAGACCCATAAACAGGTCTTGAAGACTGCACTTGAATTGTGGCTTGAAAATTATCATTGTTATAATCATTAACATTGATGACCATACTACAATTGATGCGCTCTTGTGGTTTAAAGGATTTGTTAGTCCATGAGGTGCTATTAATGAATTCCTTTAATTGACGTTCAAGGGTTTTAAAAATCTGAACATTTTCATTACCTGTAAGTTGTGCATTGACAATCACATCACAATTGAGCTCTTGTGCGTGTGACTGCAAAGAGAAAGCCAATATTACCAAGTATACAATTTTACGCATGCTGTTTAATAATTTGTTGCATCAAGTCCTTTGCTACCTCAGCTTTAGACTTTAATTCATGTTCAATAATCTCTTCAGATTTCGTTATAAATGTAACCTTATTTGTCGAACCACCAAAACCTGCACCTTTATCATTTAAGGAGTTGAGTACAATCAAATCCAAATTCTTAGACTTCAGTTTTCCTTTAGCATTAGTGATTTCATTTTGGGTTTCTAATGCAAACCCAACCAAGAATTGATTTGATTTTGCTTGGCCTAAGGACTTTAATATATCTTTCGTCTTCTCCAATTCAATACTAAACGTTTCCTCTTTCTTTTTTATTTTTTGGCTTGCCACATTTTTTGGTCGGTAATCTGCAACGGCTGCTGACAGAATAGCAATATCGCTCGTCGTGTAAAACTGATGGACTACATCATACATTTCAGAAGCACTGGTAACACGTTTGACATCAATTAAACTATGGGAAACCGTTTCATGTGTTGGTCCAGACACTAATATTACATTCGCTCCAAAATCTGCTGCTGCTTTTGCAATTTCAAAACCCATTTTTCCACTGGAATGATTTCCAATAAAACGCACAGGATCGATAGCTTCATACGTAGGACCAGCAGTAATGAGAACAGTCTTACCTCGTAATGGCAACTGATCTAAAATATCATTTTCGATAAACTCTACAATATCCTCAGGTTCAGCCATTCTTCCTTCTCCAACCAATCCGCTAGCCAATTCTCCTGAAGTCGCCGGAATCATAGTGTTTCCATAAGATTCTAAAGTTTCAAAGGAAGTTTTTGTAGATTCATGCTTATACATATCTAAATCCATTGCTGGGGCAAAATATACTGGACATTTAGCAGAAAGATAGGTCGCCAACAATAAATTATCACAAGTGCCATTAGCCATTTTAGATAAGGTGTTGGCAGTTGCTGGAGCAATAACGAAATAATCAGCCCAAAGCCCTAACTCTACATGGTTGTTCCACATAGCGTTGTCACTTTCTTCATTTACAAAAGAAGAATGTACAGGGTTTTTAGATAAAGTGGAAAGTGTTAAAGGGGTAACGAAGTCTTTAGAAGCAGGTGTCATAACGACTTTAACGTTAGCACCTGCTTTTATAAGTAACCTAACCAGATTAGGTGTCTTGTAAGCAGCAATTCCGGCTGTTATGCCCAATAATATATTTTTGCCGCTTAAGATTGACATAATTGAATGTTATTCCGTAGCGTCGTCGTCTGTATTTCTGTAGTAGATTTTATCTTCTAACCACTCTTGTACAGCTAACGCATGAGGTTTTGGTAGTTTTTCATAAAACTTAGAAACTTCAATCTGCTCCTTGTTTTCGAAGATTTCTTCTAAACTGTCATTGTAAGTAGCAAACTCTTCAAGCTTGTCTACTAGCTCTCTTCTGATATCTGTATTGATTTGCTCAGCTCTTTTTGAGATTACTGAAATGGCCTCGTAAATATTATCAGTTGGCGCATCAATGACATTTCTATCATAAGTTAATGTCGTTACAGGTGCATTTGTTTTCTTTAAATCTGTCATGATATTATGCGTGTATTAACTTTCTGTATTAATTTCTTTTAATTGGGTTTGCATTTCCTCATTCATCTTTTCAACGGCTTCCGTTCGCTCTGAATTAGGATAATATTTATGGAATGTATTGTAATAATTAACGGCAATATTTAAGCGCTCTTCCTTTTTATTTCTTACGCTGTTGACAGCTAGTTTATAGGCTGAATCCAATCTGTAAAACATAGCTTCTTCCCTAAAACTGGTTCCAGGAAAATCAATCAAGAAATTGTCAAATGCCTTAATGGCTGCTTCGTAATCTGAAGACTCAAAGTAGGCAATTTTATTATATTGCTTAGCAATTTCAAAAGCTTTACGCTCCAATTTAAAATCCAATTCCTTTATGAGAGTGTTTACTTCAGCTAAATGTTCAGAATCAGGATATTTATTGATAAAAAGCTGTAATTTATCTAATGCTTCTATGGTTTCCTTTTGCTCTTTTGAATAGACAGGAGATAATTCGTAATAACTTTTAGCTGAAAGAAAAGCCGCTTCTTCCGCTTTATCACTTCGAGGGTAACTGTTCTCAAAACGCTCAAAATGATAAGCAGCTATATGATAATCTTTCATTTGATAAGAACACATCGCATCTCTAAACATCAAACGCTCTGCTTGAGGCTTTCCTCTGTACTTAGGCAATAACTGATTGTATAGCCTATGTGCTTTCGAATACTTGCCGGCTTCGAATAATTTGGAAGCCATATCAAGCTTTACTTTTGTGTCCTCAGACTTCAATGCCTTTTGGAATTCACTACAAGATAAAGTGACTAGCGCTAATAATGTGATGCAAATAAATTTTCTCATATCTAAAAACAGGATGCAAAAATACGTATTTATAACGTATTATAAAAACTAAAAATCAGCACTAAAATAAACGCTAAAAATAGAGCTTTTGTATGTTTAAGTATTATTTAACTTTTAATCGTTTGAAGTGCTTGTTTTATTTTTCCTTTTAGCTCTGAAGTTGCTTCAACCAATGGCAATCTAACCGTTGCCTTTGAAAGCTCTAAAGCTTCCAGTACGGCTTTAATTCCAGCAGGATTGTTTTCAGAAAAAATCAAACTGGTTATTTCCATCAATTCAAAATGGATTTTGTAAGCTTCCTTTGCTTTTCCTTCCAAGCCAAGTCGGATCATTTTTGAAAATTGCTCTGGCAACGCTTGACCGATAACCGAAATCACTCCTGCTCCACCTGCAAGCACAACACCAAGAACCAAATCATCGTCTCCAGAAATCACAAGAAAATCTTCGGGTTTATCCCTTAATAACTTTAAATACTGATGAACATTATTCCCAGCCTCTTTCACTGCAATCACATTTTTAAAATCCTTTGCTAAGCGAAGGGTTGTTTCTGGTGACATATTTGAAGAGGTTCGCCCAGGAACATTATACAGAATAATATCAACAGGAGACACTTGAGATATGGCCTTAAAATGTTGGTATATGCCTTCTTGAGTCGGTTTACTGTAATATGGTGAAACCGATAAGACAGCATCAATAGAACTAAAATCGGTATTTTCAATTTCATTGATAATCTGAGCTGTATTATTACCGCCAATACCTAAAACCAAAGGCACTCTACCCTTATTTGCATTAACGATAGTAGCAATGATTGCCTTTTTCTCTTCAGACGTTATGGTAACGCTTTCGCCTGTCGTACCAGAAATCACAATATAATCGGTTCCTTTATCAATATTGTAATTTACCAAATTGGCCAATGCCTTATGGTCAATGGTTAAATCGTCATTAAAAGGTGTTATTATCGCAACTCCTGTACCTTTAAATTTTGTCATTATAGTTTATTTAAAACGGTTAAATATTTTTTTAATTCTTTGGAAAACAACTTGAATTCTTTTGTTTTGACATCTATCATCAAATCAAACATACGTGTGTCTTGTTTCGTCAATCCTACTTTGAAATTTGCATTTGAAGCAGCTGTTATCAGTTTAAGCTCTAACGAATCCTTTGTATAATAGCTTATAAGGACATCGAATTTGGTATCTACAAACGTTTGCAGTTCAATGTTGTTTATTTTTCCTTTCCAGCCAAAATCCTTTGGATTAAAATAAGTATCCCAAAGCGGATTGGCTTCTTTGGCATCTTCTACAAAAGCAATGATTTTAATTTGTGAAGGCAGTAACCCAAGGGATTTAAAGAAAACCCTAAAAGCTTCAAAGTCTGAAAACTCAGCCATGTTCAAAATCACGCCTACGCTATCCATCTTTTGGTTGCTTACCGCAACTTGTCTAGCACTAAGCAATTTGTTAACATATTTTTGATTTGAATTTGCTTTGAATGCCTTTAAAATCATTTATATTTATGCTTTGTACAAATGTAGTAAAAAGTCACTGCAAGTTATTGTTAACACTTGCATAAATAACTTATGAAAAACCCTATAATATGTATTGCTTTCGTTTTGCTTTTAGCAACTGCTTGCAAAACAAATACACTCTATAAAATTGAAGGCAAACAAATAGCAATTAGCGATAGTTTAGCGACAAATCAGGATATTGAAAATTTCATTAAGCCTTATCGTATACGAATCAATGAAAGTCTTGACAGTGTTATTTCTTATGCCAAAGACACTTATTCAAAAGCTGATGGCGAATACAATACAGCTATTGGAAATATGATGGCTGATGCCGTTTTTGAGGAGAGCAATCCGGTCTTTAATTCTAGAACAGGCAAGAATATTGATATGGTTTTACTCAATCATGGTGGTATTCGATCTATCATCTCTAAAGGAGATGTTACCATTAGAACCGCTTTTAATGTGATGCCATTTGAAAACTCTGTAGTTGTAGTACAAATGAAAGGCAACAAGGTACTTGAACTGGTTGATTATTTGGTTAAGGAGCAACGTGCCCACCCAATTAAAAACCTCCAAATTACATTAGACGCGAATAAAGAATTGAAATCTGCCACTATAAATGGCAAGGCAATTAATCAAGATGACACTTATTTTGTAGCTACCAACGACTATCTCTACAATGGTGGAGATCGTATGACCTTTTTTAAACCTAACGATAGTTTACATATGCTTAATTATAAGATACGTAATGTGTTGATTGATTATTTTTCAAAAAAAGACACCATCGCTCCTCAAATAGATAACCGCTTCATCCAAATTAAAGACTAGTATGAACAGAAGAACTTTTATACAACAAACGACAGCAACTGGTGCTTTAATAACCCTTGGAGGTCTCGGATTGTCATCATTTTCATCTGATGTTAAAAAAATCACCATTCTTCATACCAATGATGTCCATAGCCATATTGATCCCTTTGGCCCGAATGATGGTCGTAATCCAAATAAAGGCGGTGTTGCTAGACGAGCGAGTTTGATTGAAGCCATTAGACAAGAGAATCCAAATACCTTATTGCTGGATGCTGGTGATATTTTCCAAGGCACACCTTACTTTAATTACTATGGTGGCGAATTGGAATTCAAGCTGATGAGCATGCTAAAATATGATGTGGCAACTATTGGCAACCATGATTTCGATAATGGTATTGATGGTTTGTTTGCGCAATTGCCACACGCTAAGTTCGATTTTGTATCTGCCAATTACGATTTCTCAAATACCATCATGGATACGCATGTAAAACCTTATAAAGTGATTGTTAAAAATGGCATCAAAATTGGAATCTTCGGACTTGGTGTTGAACTTCAAGGTCTTGTGGATAAAAATCTTTATAAGGAAACTGTTTATTTAGACCCTACAGAAATTGCTCAAGATATGAGTAGGGTTTTGAAAGAAGAAGAAAAATGCGATCTTATAATCTGTTTGTCGCATCTTGGTTATAGCTATACTCACATCCCAAACAAAATCTGTGACATTAAACTAGCTGAAATCACGAAAAATATTGATTTATTCATTGGAGGTCACACACATACATTTTTAGATAGACCTACCGTTATAAAAAATTCAGAAGGAAAAGATGTTTTGGTTAACCAGGTAGGTTGTTATGGTATTAACTTAGGAAAAATTGATTTCTATTTTGATTCTGACAAGAATAAGTCGGCCAAAGGCATTTCTATTTCAGTTTAATTCAGGTTTCAATAGAACTTTCTACATTGATATCACGTAATTGTTGTGTTGTATGGATGAAGTATTCACTTAAGTTCATCTTTTGCTCTTCATCGGTTAAAGTGTGGTAGTCATACACATATTTGTAAAGCATGAAAAGACCAAGGATATGCAGGGTTCTCTCAAACACCTCAAACAACCAAAAGTGGATATATAAATTACAGATATAATTCAACACATCTGAAAACACAAAACAAAACACCATAAGTAAATAGGTAATAGACTGTCCTGTTTCCTTACTTAAATATACCACAAAAGCAAAATACATCAAGGCAACTAAAGTAATACCATGAAAAGTATACACAACAATATTTGTGTCATCTATAAAATTATCTTTGGAAACCTCATAAAGCTGGTATAAAAAGAAGGAATTCAATATCAACACAAAAATCAGGTAATACGATACTAGACCTTGAAATTTTATCTTTTTAAGCTTGCCCAATAACACAAAAATGAGCAATAAATAAGCACCTATGTAAAAACTTTTAGCTAGAATAACTGAAGTATTTCCAAAATCAAATACTGAAAAAGCATCTCCTACAAAAAACAATAAAAAAACTACCAAAAATACATTGGCCATTTTATTTAGCTGACAATAATAGAATGTCAACAAAATGGTTATGGTTATTAACTTGACCGTTTGCGGAACTAAGCTTGTATTAAAAAATACAGCCACAGCAGAACATAGAATAACTACTGAAAGTATGGTAGCCAATATAAAATTTGGCTTTGATCTGAGGGCATTTCTCATAGTATTTTAAATTAAGCAGGTCTACAAATATATGAAAAAATATGAATTTCAACGATGTTTTTATACATTTTATCGATTATTTCACAAAATTACTCATCTAGCAATAGGTTTAAATGATTTTTTCGTCTAAACCCAAAACAACCATAAAAATCATGAAGAAATACTTTCCTTTGGCATTACGAATCATCGTAGCCATCATTTTAATACAAACCTTACGCTTTAAGTTTACTGCACATCCAGACAGTGTTTATATTTTTACAAAGGTTGGATTAGAACCTTTTGGTCGAATTGGTATCGGGATAGCAGAATTGATTGCTGGCATCTTGTTGCTTTTCAGAAAAACAGCTTGGGCTGGAGCACTATTAACTTTAGGGATATTAGGTGGTGCTATTATGATGCATCTAACAACTCTAGGAATTGAAGTCAACAACGATAAAGGTGTTCTTTTTACAACAGCTTTAGTAACGTTTGTACTTTCTGGAATTATAGCTTACCTGTACCGAAAAGACATTCCTTTATTGGGAAAAAGACTGTAAATTATACATTTACATCTTGCTGTTGATAACGCAAAATTGGTCGGTGTTCTAGTTTCGACTGAATAAAAAGGAATAAAAAGGCAAAAACCAAAAACATAGAACAAAGTACATTCAAGAGATTCATATCTGAGATGTAAAAATAGGCCAGCTGAATCACTTCAGAGAACACAATACATATCGTGCCAATCAAGAGGTTCATAGATTTTTTGTCATCTCTATACATATAATTAAGTAGTGCTACTGCCATTAAGAACATAATCACAGAATTGTATAGTAATTCCAAGTAATATTCAGGATATAGTAATTCGTTACGTGTGGTATCTGATACATAGTACACAAAGAATAAACCTAAAATTGTTAACAAAGCAGTTTGTATTGGAAACCTTGAAATTGCCTTGGTCATTTCAAGAGGCAGAATGATCCTCGCAATTAAAAAGAGGTAAGCCGTAATGTACAAGCCATTACCTATGTAATAGAAATAATCAACATCCGTTTCAAGAGTAAAATTCCAAGTGGCATAATTTAGAATTTCAGAAATGGTGAAAACAATTAAAAAAGCTAAAAAGAGCGGATGACGTTTCTTTACACTTAGTAAGTATAATATTGTAAGCAGTGTAACAGTTAAAGCCCTTACACCAGCTGCATCAACTTCTAGTCCTTTGAACTGAAGTCCAAGAAAAAATAAACTAAGAGCTAATACAAGAGCCCCTAAAAACTTCCCTACTTGCATGTAATTATCGAATTAATAGTGAAGCAAATATATTAATTACCTGAAAATAAACGATTAAAATCTTATTTAATCGACAAAATGTAAATAAAAGTAAGAATTTACTTAATTAATTCTAAAAAATCATTCTCGGTTATGATTGGAATATTGAGCGATTCAGCCTTTGTTCGTTTGCTTGGACCCATTTTATCGCCAGCGACTAAATAATTGGTTTTAGAAGATATAGACGAGGACACCTTACCTCCATTGTCTTCAATTAGCTTTTTTAGTTCAGTTCTCGAGACCGATTCAAAGACTCCTGAAACTACAATTGATAAACCTTTGAGTTTGTCTGTTTGATTGGCAAGTGTTTCTTCTGAAAGTTTCAATTGTAAGCCATAATCCTTTAATCGGGATACAATACCTCTGTGCTCTTCAGATTGGAAAAATTGTACAACACTTTCAGCAATGCTATCTCCTATTTCATCTACAGAAACCAAATCATCGATAGGAGCTTGAGAAAGCGCCTCAATACTTTTATAATGCTTGGCTAATTTTTTAGCGACTGTTTCACCAACATAACGGATTCCAAGTGCAAACAAGACACGTTCGAAAGGAATTTGCTTCGAGGCCTCAATGCCATTAATCAAATTCTCCGCACTTTTCTCTGCCATGCGTTCTAAAGGTAACACATCCTCTTTGGTCAATACATATAAATCTGAATAGTTTTGAATCAAACCTTCATTGACCAAAAGTGCTACAGTCTCACCTCCAAGTCCTTCAATATCCATCGCTTTTCTTGAAATAAAATGCTGGATACGACCAATGATTTGTGGTTTACAGCCATTTTCATTCGGACAATAATGTTTGGCATCTCCTTCTTGTCGAATTAATTCCGTCTGACATTCCGGACAATGAGTAATATATTCGGTAGGTTTGGAATCTGCAGGACGCTTACTGAAATCTACAGCGATGATCTTAGGAATAATTTCTCCTCCTTTTTCCACATACACCTCATCACCTACTCTTACATCCAATTTCTTTATTTGATCGGCATTATGTAAAGAGGCTCTTTTCACTGTAGTTCCAGCAAGTTCAACAGGCTCTAAGTTAGCCACAGGTGTAATGGCTCCAGTACGTCCAACTTGGTAGGTGATCTCATTTAATCTCGTAGACACCTGCTCTGCCTTAAATTTGTAAGCCATGGCCCAACGTGGTGCTTTTGCGGTGTAACCTAATTCTTCTTGTTGCTGAAGATTGTTCACCTTAATCACAACACCATCGGTTTCATAAGGCAAATCATGACGATGCACGTCCCAGTATTCTACAAATTCCAAAACCTCATCAACCGATGTTGCCAACTTTGACGCTTCTGGAACCTTAAATCCCATCTGGCGTGCTTTATCCAAACCTTCAAACTGGGTTTCAAATCCGAGATCTCTACCTTTCATACTATACAGTAAACATTCCAACGGACGTTTAGCTACTTCAGCACTATCCTGTAACTTCAAACTTCCAGACGCTGTGTTTCTCGGATTTCTATAAGGCTCCTCTCCTGCTGCTAATCGCTCTTCATTCATTTTATGGAATCCGTCGTAAGGCAACACAATTTCACCTCTAATATCGAAACGCTCAGGATAATTACCTTTCAGTTGTAAAGGCACAGATTTAATGGTTTTTACATTCGTTGTTACATCATCGCCTTGGGTACCATCTCCTCTTGTCACAGCTCGTAAAAGAGTCCCATTTTCATAGGTCAAACTAATGGAAGCGCCATCGTATTTCAATTCACAGACAAACTCAACCTTACCATCAACGATTTTTTCGATACGCTTTTCCCAATCCAGTAAATCTTCCTTCGAATAGGAATTGTCCAAGGAATACATTCTGTAATCATGGGTAACCGTTTCAAAATTCTTGGTCACCTCACCACCAACACGTAAGGTTGGTGAATTTGGATCGTAATATTCTGGGTATTGATCTTCTAATTCCTGAAGCTGCTTGAGTTTCATATCAAACTCAAAGTCGGCTATGGTTGGATTATCTAAAACGTAATAATTGTAGTTATGTTCACGCAATTCTTCCCGAAGTGCTTTTATCTGTGATTCTATACTCATTAAATTGGCGTAAAAATTAGCTTTTTTGACTTATATTTAGAGCACACTAATATACTAAAATGAACGTCAAGAGAATTCTAGTTTTATGTCTTTTTATAAGCTTTTTATTCAGTTGTTCTTCTGAAGTTCAAAACACCGATCCGCCAAAAATTATTCCTGCTCCCAATAACATTGTTCTAGGTAAAGGCAAATTTCTTTTAAACTCCAATACCAAAGTTACTTATCCAGATGAGTTCAAAATCTCTGGTGAATTTCTTGTGGATTTCATTAAACCCAAAGACAATGAAAATCAAGAAAAGAATAACACCATTGGGTTTATTAAAGATCCGACTCTAGAACATAATGAAGGCTATTCTCTAGACATTCAACCTAAAAGAATTACCATCAAAGCCAAAACCGACCAAGGTGCGTTTTATGCTGTGCAAAGTTTGAGGCAACTTCTTCCAGTTGAATTTGAAACCAAATCCACAGTTGATGATGTTTTTATTCCTTGTGTGACTATTGAAGATGCACCTCGTTTCCAATATCGCGGCATGCACTTGGATGTAAGTCGGCACATGTTTCCTGTAGAATTCATAAAAAAATATATTGATGCACTCGCCATGCTTAAACTCAACACCTTTCATTGGCATTTAACCGACGATCAAGGTTGGCGAATTGAAATCAAAGCCTTTCCAAAACTTCAAGAGGTTGCTGCCTTTAGGAAAGAAACCCTTATTGGTCATTACAGTGATCAACCACATCAGTTTGACCATACTGTTTATGGTGGTTTTTATACGCAAGAAGAGATTAAAGATATTGTAAATTATGCTTCTAAACGACATATTACCATCATTCCAGAAATTGAAATGCCAGGTCATGCACAAGCTGCCATTGCTGCCTATCCAGAATTAGGATGTACAGGAAAAGCTATTGATGTTGCCACCAAATGGGGTGTTTTTGAAGACATTTATTGTCCAAAAGAAAACACTTTTACGTTCTTGGAAACCGTTTTGGATGAAGTGATGACTTTATTTCCTGGACAGTACATTCATATTGGTGGCGATGAAGCTCCTAAAGTCCGATGGAAAAACTGTAAGCATTGTCAGGACTTGATGGCAAATGAAAATCTAAAAGACGAGAATGAATTGCAGAGCTATTTTATTTCTCGAATTGAAAACTACTTGAATAGTAAAGGACGACAAATCATAGGTTGGGACGAGATTTTGGAAGGAGGCTTAGCGCCAAACGCAACTGTCATGTCTTGGCGAAGTACCACCTCAGCGATTGAAGCTGCCAAGCAAAAGCATGATGTTATCTTGACGCCAACCTCACACTGTTATTTTGACTACTATCAATCTACAAATCCTACTGAACCTATTGCCATTGGTGGTTTTTTACCCTTAGAAAAAGTCTATGGATTTGATCCTGTTTCAGAAGAAATGTCGAAAGAAGAATCCAAATATGTCCTTGGCGCACAAGGCAATTTATGGACAGAATACATCTCAACGGAAAAACAATTGGAATATATGGCATTCCCTAGAATGTTGGCACTTAGCGAAGTGATCTGGACACAACCTAATCACAAGGATTACAATGATTTTGTTTTGCGACTGGAGCACTTCAACAAGCGGTTAGATGCTTTAAACATCAATTACGCCAATCATCTCTATGACATTGAAGGTGATTTGGTTTCTAACAATGGTCAACTGTCTTACACTCTTAAAACACTTACTTCAGGAAAACAGATTCGATATACATTAGATGGTAGTATCCCAAACTTCAGATCCACTGTATACAAAACACCTATTCCGATCGATTCAAGCATAACGATTACTGCTGCAGTATTTGATTCTGAAACACAACTAGGAAAAGTTTTTTCTGAAACCATCAATTACCACAAGGCTGTTGGGAAGACCATACAAATCAATGAAACACCGAACGAAGCCTATTCTGGAAGTGGAGCAAGTGGTTTGATTAATGGAATTTCCGGGAGTGATAAAAGATATGGTGACAAAGAGTGGTTAGGGTTTTGGGGCAAGGACATTGAAATTCAAATCGATTTTGGTGATGCTATTGAAGTGGAATCTATAAAAACTCGTTTTCACAATGGCCACGGACAATGGATTTACACACCAAGAGAGGTTGCTTTTGATTTTACACTCGATGACGGTTCTCATGTTACGGATGTCATTCATCTAAATCCGGATAATGAAATACTGGTAGATTTAAATTACGAGTTTAAAACACCAAAAAGCCTTGAGGTAAAAGTGAAATCCGTTACATTGAAAATCCCAAACTACGGAATGATTCCTGAAGGCAAACAAGGTGCAGGTCATAAAGCCTGGACCTTTATCGATGAAATCATAATCAATTAATTATGACCTTAGAAATCTGTGCAAACTCATACCAATCGGCTAAAAATGCAGTAAAAGCTGGAGCACATCGAATTGAACTTTGCTCAGAGTTAAGCGTTGGAGGCATTACGCCAAGTTACGGATTGATAAAAAAAGTTCTCTCTGAAATAAATATTGAAACCTTTGTGCTGATTCGTCCGAGATCTGGAAACTTTTGTTATTCCGAGGTCGAGTTTGAAATCATGAAATCAGATATACAAATCTGTAAAACATTTAGTTGCCATGGTATTGTATCAGGTGTTTTAAACAAAGACCGAACTATTGACATCAAAAGAACCCAAGACCTAATTGAACTTTCAAAACCTCTACCCTTTACATTTCATCGTGCTTTTGACTTGGTTCCTAACACGTTGGAGGCTCTTGAAACACTTATCAAATTAGGAGCTAATCGTATTTTAACTTCAGGTCAGGCAGTAAAAGCTATTGATGGACTTGAAAACCTCAAAGTTTTGCAAAAGCAAGCTAAAAACAGAATTAACATTTTGGTTGGCAGCGGAGTTAATCCTGAAAATGTGAAAGCATTTAGAGATTCTGGTTTTACTGAAATCCATGCCTCAGCCTCAACAGTAATCTTGAAAGAAACATCAGATATGTTTGGAAATGTTCAACAAACAGAGTCGAATTATGATACCATTAAAGAACTTTTAAAAGTTATTTCTGATGCGGATTAGTGTAGGCTTCCTCTTATTAATTCTTCTGCTATCAAGTTGTGAGCCTAAACACGACCTTCCGATAACTATAAACTTAGATGACCATTGGGAATTCAAGTCCACTTCAGATTCCATTTGGCATAAAGCCACTATTCCTGGAACAGTCCACACCAATTTGTTGGAAAACAAGCTTATTGAACATCCATTTATTGGTGACAATGAACACGATCTGCAATGGATTTCTGAAACCGATTGGGAATATAAATCGAGTTTCAATATATCGGAAGACATGCTTCAAAAAAAACATATTGAACTCAACTTTGAAGGTTTGGACACTTATGCCTCCATTTTCCTAAACGACAGTTTGATTCTTAAAACCGATAATGCGTTTCGAAATTATAAGATTGAAGTCAAACCTCTACTTCAACTGGAAAACGAATTACATATTATATTCGAACGTACTTCAATTCATGAAGAACAAAAACAATCAGCATTACCTTATCAATTACCTGAAGGCAATCGTATTTTTACTCGGAAAGCACAATTTCAGTATGGTTGGGATTGGGGACCAAAACTCAACACAGCTGGCATCTGGAAACCTATAACGCTAAAAGCTTGGAATGACTATAAAATTAAAGCCATTGATGTTCAGCAAGACCAGCTAAATGAGTCTATAGCATCTTTAACACTGAGATTGGAAGAAGACATATCTCGCAATGAAAAACTAAACTATGATGTTTATGTCAATGATTCACTGTATTCAAAAAACTTAGGTTACCCTGAAATTCCAATAACAATAGAACAGCCGAAGTTGTGGTGGCCTCATAATTTGGGAGAACCTTACCTATATGATATCAAGGTTGTGGTTAAAGACGGTCAAAAAATCTTGGATAGTATATCGACAAAAAAAGGTTTAAGAACAGTTGAACTCGTAACCGATAATGACCGCATCGGACAATCATTTTATTTTAAGGTAAACAATGCGCCTGTTTATATAAAAGGTGCCAATTACATTCCACAACACAGTCTACAAGATCAAGTTTTAAAGACGCACTACGATCAACTACTGAACGATGTGGTTGCTGCCAATATGAACATGCTTCGGGTTTGGGGAGGCGGTATTTATGAAAATGAGGAGTTTTATGAGCTATGCGATGAAAAAGGCATTTTGGTATGGCAGGATTTTATGTTTGCCTGCGCCATTTATCCAGGTGATGAGGATTT
The DNA here is from genome assembly GCF_041224425.1 of Psychroserpens sp. XS_ASV72. Taxonomy (NCBI): domain Bacteria; kingdom Pseudomonadati; phylum Bacteroidota; class Flavobacteriia; order Flavobacteriales; family Flavobacteriaceae; genus Psychroserpens; species Psychroserpens sp. XS_ASV72. The sequence goes on from NZ_JBGFGL010000076.1 coordinate 142,301, forward strand.
CTTGAAAAATGTTTCGATTGAAGCCCAACAACAGGTGAAGCGTTTACGCAATCATGCTTGTATAGCTTTATTTTGCGGCAACAATGAAAGCTCCGAAGGTTGGCATCGTTGGGGTTGGCAAGATGGTTTTAATGATTTTGAAAGAGATGAGATTTGGAACAATTATATGAAGGTTTTTGATTCCATTTTACCTCAAACTGTTGAAAAATTCTCTCAAACTGACTATTGGGAAAGCTCACCAAAGTACGGTCGAGGCAATTCGAAGTACAAAACAGAAGGCGATGCACATGATTGGTGGGTTTGGCACGATGGCTATCCGTTTGAACATTTTGAAGCTAACGTTCCGAGGTTTATGAGTGAATTCGGATTTCAATCTTTTCCAAGTTATGAAGCCATTAGATACATAAGTCAGAAGGACAGTCTTGATATATCTTCAGAAGGCTTTAAAAACCATCAAAAGCATGTACGCGGATTTCAACTCATAAAAGACTATATGGCACGTGATTTTCCAGTACCTGAAAACACTGAGGATTATGTCTATGTGAGTCAGTTGTTGCAAGCCTATGGCATCAGCAAAGGCATTGAAGCCCATCGCAGAGCCAAGCCTTATAATATGGGCACCTTATATTGGCAACTCAACGATTGCTGGCCAGCTGTATCATGGTCGAGCATCGATTACTTTGGGAATTGGAAAGCACTTCACTATCACGCCAAAAAGGCGTTTAAAAATACCATAACGTCTTCTGAAATCAATGACAACATTTTATCTACTTACATCATCAATGACAACAGAAAAGGATTTGAAGACCTTTTCAGCATTAGAATCATAGATTTTTATGGAAACAACATTTGGAGCGATGAAAAAACGGTTTCAGTCTCTGCCAATTCCAGCTCCAAAATTCATGAATTGGACTTAGATACTATTGAAGTAAATAGAGAAAATACTGTGGTTATAACCTCAATTGGAACACAAACATCGTATACCTTTTTAGTCAAACCTAAGTTTTTAAAACTAACCAAAGCTCCTATCAAACAAACTATTCAGAAAACAGAAAACGGATTCAGTATCACGCTACAAAGTGAGGTACTTCAAAAGAATGTATTTCTATACACCAACAACAAAGGACGTTTTAGCGATAATTATTTTGATCTGCTTCCGAATGAAACACTCACTATTGATTTTAATACTGAAAGCGACATCTTAGACGATTTAAAAATTAAAACGCTAAATCAATTTATTCAATAATCAAAGAGTTCCTTTTAGCATTCGGTCTTTACCAAACAAGTCCTTTTTAAGCTCTACATTCTTGAAACCATAAGACTTTAACAGTTGCATCATGTCTTGTCCTAAATATTCATTGATTTCAAAAAATAATGTTCCATTAGGTTTGAGGTTTTTCCTTGAAAAAGTGCATATAGCGTCATATAATAATAACGGATTATGATCTTCAACAAATAAAGCTAAATCGGGTTCATGGTCTAAAACATTAGGTTGCATCATTGTTTTTTCCAATTGTCTCACATAAGGCGGATTGGAAACGATGATATCAAAAGACTGATTTAGCTCAGAAGACATATCAAACTTCAAAATATCTTGATGCAAAAACTGAATCTTAACCTGATTTAACTCTGCATTTTGTTTAGCTACAGAAAGTGCTTCTGAAGAAACATCCATAGCCGTAACTTGAGCCGAATACCTAAAATGATTTGCCAACGCAATAGCAATACAACCTGATCCTGTTCCAATATCCAATATTTGAAGAGATGATGTTGCTTTTTCTGAATAACTATCAATAATCCAAGAGACCAATTCTTCGGTCTCAGGTCGTGGAATCAAGACATTCTGATTGACTCTAAATGGCAATCCGAAAAATTCGGTCTCACCAATAATATATTGAATGGGTTTTTGCTGTTTCAACTGTTCAAGGGCATCTAGGAATTTGATTTCGTCGTTGGTATTAATTTCCTTATTGGGATCTAAATGAAACGTCATTCTATTGACACCTAAAAAGTGTTCCAAAAGCATAAAAAAGAAACTTTGCACTTCTTCCTTTCCGTAGAGAGCATCCAAGGCATCATGAAACCGCTGGCGAAGTAAATTTAAAGTCATAGTTTTTTAGTCATCCAAACGCCACATGAATAGTGACCTGTATTCCCTAAAGGTTGTTCCAAGTGCTGAAATCCGAACGACTCATAAATATGGATTGCGGCTTTTAATTGCGAAGCGGATTCCAGATAGCAGGTCTCATATTCAAATGATTTTGCTACTTCCAAACACTTTTGGAACAACTGCTTACCGTAACCTTTACCTCTAATCTTTGGTGAAAAATACATTTTCTGAAGTTCACAAACATTGCCTTCAAAGTCTTTCAATGCTTTGACACCAGCACCTCCAAAAACCTCAGAATCATTAGCAATTACAAAATAAACTTCACGTTCACCTTGGTAAGATTCATACATAAAAGGTGTTTCGGCATCTTCATAAGCGGTTCCTTTCAATGGAATATCAAATTCTGGAAAACAGGCTTTAATCACTGCTTCTATTTGCGGATTATCTTCTGGTCGGATTTCTCTAATAACAATGTTATCTTTACTCACTTGAATAGTCTATTTTTGCGATGTGAAGATAGTGCAAATCTCAACAATACGTTATGCGAAAACTTATAATATTATCAACACTGCTCGTTACTTTCTTATCCTGCTCGGTTAAGGAAAAACCAGAATTTTTATTTGTTGAGAACATTAATGTCATTGAGACTTCAAGAAATACCATTACAGTTTCGGCTGATGCCTATTTTAAAAATCCGAACGATATTGGTGGCGAATTACAAACAGATGAAATCAAAGTATTTGTCAATGGCAACGAAATGGCACAGGTGTCTGCAGAACGTTTTGAAGTACCTGCAAAAAAGGAATTTTCAATTCCATTAAAAGCAAAAATTCCAACTGACAGTTTGTTGAGCGACAAAAGCTTAACGGCTTTATTAGGCAGCTTACTAAGTAAAAAAATCAAGGTTCAGTATAAAGGAGACATCAAATATAAAGTTTTTGGCTTTTCACATAGCTACTCTATTGACAAGACCGAAGATCTTAAAATAAAATTCTGATTTGAACGAACACAACACATACATGCAGCGTTGCATTGCTATTGCAAAACACGGATTGGGTACCACAGCTCCAAATCCGATGGTTGGTTGTGTTATTGTTGTTGATAATTCTATAATTGGTGAAGGATTTACAAGTCCTTATGGTGGTCCGCATGCCGAAGTCAATGCCATCAATTCTGTTAAAAACAAAGACTTTTTAAAAGACGCAACACTTTATGTCACTTTAGAGCCTTGCTCACATTTTGGAAAAACACCACCTTGTTCTGATTTGATACTTACGCATCAAATCCCAAATGTGGTTATTGGCTGTCTAGATGATAACCCTTTGGTTGCTGGTAAAGGTATCGAAAAATTGAAAAACTCAGGCTGTAAGGTAACTGTTGGTATTCTTCAAAAAGAATGCAAAGCACACCACAAGCGTTTTTTCACCTTTCACAACAAGAAACGTCCATATATCATTTTAAAATGGGCAGAATCAGCAGATGGTTTTATAGCACCACCAAGCAAAGAGAAACAAGAACCAGTTTGGATTAGCAATGTGTACTCACAACAATTAGTTCATAAATGGCGCGCTGAAGAACAAGGCATTTTAGTGGGTACCAAAACCGTTGTGGAGGACAATCCGAGTTTAACGGTCAGACATTGGACAGGCAAGCATCCTATTAGAATTGTTATAGATAAAGACCACAAACTTTCCGAAAATTTTAATGTGTTTAATTCAGAAGCAAGAACCTTACGATTGACTTCAGAAAACATTGATTTCTACAAAACACTGGCTCAAGAAATATGTGATTTCTTGTATAAAGAACAAATCAATTCGGTTATTGTGGAAGGTGGCGCTAAAACCCTTCAAACTTTCATCGACGAAAACCTTTGGGATGAAGCAAGGGTTTTTAAAGGGCAGATTTCATTTGGAAATGGAATTAAAGCACCACATTTTGAAGGTCAATTGGTGTCAGAAGAACAGATTATTAACGATACATTACAATATTATATACCAACAATTTGAAACTAAAATCTATCATATTCGATTTTGGCGATGTGTTTATCAATCTAGACAAACAAGGCGCTATGGACAATGCTTTACAGCTTTTTGAATTGGATACTTTCCCTGAAGAACTTATTGCCATCAACACACTGTACGAACAAGGCTTGATCTCGACAGAAGAGTTCCTGACGTTTTATACCGAGAATTTTCCCGAGTTGAACAAAAATCAAATTATCGATGCTTGGAATTATATTCTGAAGGATTTTCCGATCGGTCGATTGGAATTTTTGAAACAGCTCAAAAGCAACCATGATTTACAGTTGATTTTATTAAGCAATACAAATGAACTTCATATTGACTGGGTAAAACAACATGTCGCTTTTTATGAGGAATTCAAATCGGTTTTTGATGCGTTTTATCTATCCCATGAAATTCAATTGCGAAAACCAAACAAGGATATTTTTGAATTTGTACTCGACCAAAATCAGCTTAAGCCTCAGGAATGCCTATTCGTTGATGATACAAAAGAAAATACTGATACTGCAGAACGCATGGGAATTCATGTTTGGAATATTGACGAAACCAAGGAAGACATAAGGTCATTGTTTTACATCAAAAAAGAATTGTTTTAATGTATTTAATACTCAGCATAACGGCCTCCACTTTAATATTTATCATTTTCAAATTGATAGGTAGATACAACATCAATACGCTTCAAGTTATCGTCATCAATTACATAGCAGCTTTTCTTTTTGGACTATGGAATTATGACTCACCCATTGAACTTAACACTATTGTTGAATCCAAATGGATTTATGGAGCCATTGGTTTGGGTTTCCTGTTCATTGCCATATTCAATGTTATGGCACTCACAGCCCAACGAAACGGACTTTCAGTGGCATCGGTAGCTTCAAAAATGAGCGTTATTATTCCTATTGTCTTTGGGATTTATGTTTACAAGGAAGGGGTTGGTTTTCAGAAAATACTCGGTATTGTTTTAGCATTGATTTCAGTTTATCTAACCTCTGTCAAACCTAAAACCACAAAAAACACCACAAAAGGGTTGTGGTTACCAATATTATTATTTTTTGGATCTGGTGTTATTGACACTTCTATAAAATACTTAGAAACCACCTATGTTGGCAAAAACGATATTGCCTTATTTTCAGCTACAATCTTCCTGTTTGCCTTTGTAATTGGAGCTTCAATACTAATATATAAATCCGTTAAAAATCCTATTCCAATCACATTTAAAGCAGTTATCGCTGGATGCATATTGGGTGTTGTCAATTTTTTCTCTATTTACTATTTATTAAGAGCCTTAGATCACGACACCTTGGAGAGTTCTACACTTTTTACAGTTAACAATGTTGCAATAGTTATGATTTCTACCTTACTAGGACTCGTTATGTTTAAGGAATCCATAACAAAAACAAATTGGTTAGGAATAGGTTTAGCGATAATTGCAATAGTAATGGTAACTTTAGCATAATGGAAATTAAAGACACTTACAAAACCATTACTAAAGCTTCACCTGAGGTTCTCTTTAAGGATAGAAACAGTAAATTTTTTGGGTATGCCTATCCAGTAGAAAATGAAGAGGATATCAAAGAGTATTTAGAAATCTTAAAAAAGCAACATCATCAGGCAAGACATTGGTGCTATGCCTATCAGCTTGGGAAGCGAGATGAAAACCTCATTTACAAAGCCAACGACGATGGCGAACCCAATAATAGTGCGGGAATGCCTATTTACGGACAAATACAATCGTTTGAAGTCACTAACATATTAATTGTTGTTGTACGTTATTTTGGAGGTACCAAATTAGGTGTCAGCGGTTTAATTAACGCCTACAAAACTGCTGCACAAATGGCATTGGAAGCTTCCAAAATTGTGACTGAAACCATTAATATTGATTACAGTATTACTTTTGACTATAAAAATATGAATAAGGTCATGCGTATTATTAAAGAGAAAAACATCAATGTTACAAATCAAATTCTAGAGTTAAGTTGTGAATTGATGATTTCGGTAAGACTAATGGATGCTCCTGATATTTTTGAAGTGTTCGATCAACTTTATGAAGTAGACATCAAAACATTGAACGATTAATTTTGCAGTTGGTCTAAAATATAATCTGGACATCTTGTAGGGCGATTCCTATTCATGTCCATAAAAACCAAAACCGAATTTCCAGTAGCCAAAATTTCGTCGTTTTCATTTACGATTTCATAATCAAATTCGATTTTAGCAGTTGGTTTTTTTACAAGTTTAGTTTTCACTTTAAGAAGGTCGTCATAACGTGCTGACTTTTTGTAGTTTATCAACAATGAAATCACAGGAAGCATAATTCCATCATCTTCCATTTGCTTGTAGGAAAATCCCATTTTTCTTAACCACTCGGTTCTGCCCATTTCAAAATATTGTGCATAATTACCATGATAGACAACGCCCATTTGGTCGGTCTCTCCATAGCGTACCCTAAATTGGAATTCATGAGAATTGCTCGTTTTCGACATCGATACTCAGATTTTTTTTGTATTTTCGAAGGAATTTAAACATGCACAAAAAAATCTTAAAATTCAACCTTTTTTGATTTTTTTATTAAAAAATTTGTTCACATATTTGTCGTGTAAAATTCTATCAAGAGAAACCCGTATTTCTCTTTTTTTTGCTAACTAACAAACAACTTAAAATTATACTTGGAGAATGGAGATAACTGCGCAATCGGTTTGGAATAACTGTCTGTCTTTTATAAAGGATAATATTCAACCTCAAGCCTATAAAACATGGTTTGAACCTATTGTAGCAGTTAAGCTTACCGATAATGCCCTTAGTATTCAAGTACCAAGTAAATTTTTCTATGAGTGGCTAGAGGAACACTATGTAAAAATTTTAAAAGTAGCCCTCACTAAACAACTTGGCGAATCAGCTAAATTGGTATATGTCATCAAGATGGAAAACACCTATGGCAACAAACAACCATTTACAGAAAAAATCCCAAGTTCGAATCGTGGCGCTTTAAAATCGCAAGAAGTTGATGTTCCCTTAAACAATAAAAGTCCGGAACTTAAAAATCCGTTTATCATTCCAGGAATAAGAAATGTTAAGATTGAATCGCAACTCAATCCGAACTACAGTTTCGAAAATTTCTTGGAAGGTGATTCCAATCGTTTGGCTAGAAATGCTGGTATTGCTGTAGCCAACAAACCTGGAGGCACGTCATTTAACCCATTATTGATTTTTGGTGGTGTTGGTTTGGGAAAAACCCACTTGGCACATGCTATTGGTGTTGATATCAAAGATAAGTATCCTGAAAAAACAGTACTATATATTTCTGCTGAAAAGTTTACACAGCAATATATTGATTCTGTTAAAAAGAATAACAGAAATGATTTCATTCACTTCTATCAAATTATTGATGTACTAATCATTGATGATGTTCAGTTCTTATCGGGAAAATCAGGAACTCAAGATGTTTTCTTCCATATTTTCAACCATTTGCATCAAAACGGAAAGCAAGTCATTTTAACTAGTGATAAAGCTCCAGTTGACATGCAAGATATCGAGCAACGTTTATTATCTCGTTTTAAATGGGGACTTTCAGCAGAATTGCAAAGTCCAGATTTCGAAACTCGAGTCTCAATTTTGAAAAATAAATTGTATCGCGATGGTGTGGAAATGCCAGAGGAAATTATTGAATATGTAGCAAAACATATTAAAACCAATGTTAGAGAACTTGAAGGCGCTATCATTTCCTTAATTGCTCAATCCTCTTTCAATAAAAAGGAAATTACGGTAAGCCTTGCTAAGGAAATTGTTGAAAAGTTTGTCAAAAACACAAAGCGCGAAGTTTCTATCGATTACATCCAAAAAGTGGTTTCCGATTACTTCCAAATGGATGTCAGCACACTACAATCCAAAACCAGAAAACGTCATATTGTACAAGCGAGACAATTGGCTATGTTCTTTGCAAAAAAATACACCAAAGCTTCTTTGGCCAGTATAGGCTCACAAATAGGAAAACGTGACCATGCTACTGTTCTTCATGCTTGCAAAACAGTTGACAACCTCTCCTCTACAGATAAGCAATTTAGAAAATACGTAGAAGACCTTTCCAAAAAACTGTCTTTATAATATTTAAAACATGACTCGTATCTTAATGGTTTGTTTAGGCAATATTTGCCGTTCACCATTAGCCCATGGCATTTTAGAATCTAAACTTCCAAGTGACCGTTTCTATGTGGATTCAGCTGGCACAGCTAACTATCATGTTGGTGATTCACCAGATCATCGTTCAATAGCTGTTGCAAAATCTAATGAAATTGATATTTCACATCAACGTGGCCGGCAATTTGAGGTATCAGATTTTGATACATTTGACCATATCTTCACTATGGACCAATCCAACTACCAAAATGTAGTAAAATTAGCTAGAGGTCATTCAGATATTGCCAAAGTAAAATGCGTTGTTGATATAGATGAAACCATTTCTGAAACCTCAGTTCCCGATCCTTACTATGGTAATCTTACAGATTTTGAGAATGTTTTTTCCCTCCTAAATAAAGTATGCTCTACACTCGCAAATAAATTGCAGAACAGTTCTTTATAGGAATTTTCTTCAATAAATAATCGGTTTTTTTGTATTTTTAGCAAAAAGCAGTCTCATAAAATCTAAATGCTATGAAAAAAATTACCCAATATTTATTGTATTTTTTAACTTTTATTGGCTTTGCCCAAGACATTGACTTGGAGCTTTTTGCATCAGGATTTACAAGACCCGTAAATGTTAAACACGCAGGAGATGACAGGCTTTTTGTTGCCGAACAACGAGGTATGATAAAAATTTTAAATGCTAATGGAGCAACGAATCCAACACCATTTCTAGATATACGATCTATAGTCAATGATTCAGGAAATGAACAAGGACTTCTTGGCTTAGCTTTCCATCCAGATTACACTAACAATGGTTACTTTTATGTGAACTATATCAATAGTGCTTCCGATACAGTTGTTTCAAGATTTACCAGAAGTACTGATGATATTGCAGATCCGAATTCAGAAGTCATTTTATTAACTATCGATCAACCGTTCAGTAATCACAATGGTGGCGACATGCATTTTGGTCCTAATGATGGATATCTCTATATCTCGAGTGGTGATGGAGGTTCTGGTGGCGATCCTGGAAATAGAGCGCAAAACACAACACTGTTATTGGGTAAAATTTTAAGGATTGATGTTGATGGAAACAGTAATGGAAATTATGGGATTCCAGCGGATAATCCTTATGTATCAGACAGCAATGTGCTAGATGAAATTTGGGCTTATGGACTTAGAAATCCGTGGAAATTTTCGTTTGATCGCGATAACGGAGACTTGTGGATAGCAGATGTTGGACAAAGTAATAAAGAGGAAATCAATAGAGTTCCCGCAAGTGATGGAGGTGGTGAAAATTATGGTTGGAGATGTTATGAAGGAAATTCTACCTACAATACCTCTGGATGTCCTGCAATGAATACCTTAACTTTTCCAGTAGCAGAATATAATTATGGCGGCAGCCCTTTTAGATGCTCGATTTCTGGAGGCTACAGATATCGCGGCACGCAACAGTCTACTTTACAAGGCCTATACTTTTTTGCCGATTTCTGTAGTGATGAAATAGGTATTGTTAGAGAAATTTCTCCAGGTAATTTTCAACTGACCTTTGAAACTCAATTCAATGGTGAAGGTATCTCTGGTTTTGCCGAAAATTTAAATGGAGAACTATATACCATCGGATTATCAAGTGGAGAGATTTCAAGAATTGTTGATTCCAACCTAAGTGTTGATGAAGAAACTTTAAATCCTGTAAAAATTTTTCCTAATCCAGCAAATGATGTTTTAAACATTGATGGAAACGGAACGTCTATCCAAATTGAGTCCATACGTTTTTATGATGTACTAGGCAAAGAGGTCAAAACTGTTAGCGGATTTGAAGAGCAATCATTTTCTATAAACATCAAAGACCTTAGAAGTGGTGTTTATATTGTTGTGATTAACTCCATTAACGGAAACAAAAGCACTAGAAAACTTGTAGTGAATTAAAAATATGAACCCAAACTTTGGTAAACTTTACCTCATTCCTACGCGATTAGGAGACAATCCGCCTTTAGAAGTGTTGCCAATTTCGGTGAAAAAAATTATCGAAATGGTAGATCATTACATTGTTGAAAATGAAAAAACAGCGAGACGATTTATAAAAAAAATTGATTCCCGCAAACAACAATCCACTCTCACATTTGAAGTTTTAAACAAGTATACACAACCGGAAGAATTACCTCGTTTTTTAGACGCTTGTAAAAATGGAAAACCTATGGGTTTACTTTCTGAAGCTGGTTGTCCAGGTATTGCCGATCCAGGTGCAGATATTGTAAAATTAGCTCACGAAAACAACATTCAAGTAGTTCCTTTGGTCGGACCTTCCTCGATAATCTTGGCATTGATGAGCTCAGGTATGAATGGTCAAAGTTTTGCATTCAATGGTTATATTCCTATTGATAAGGCAGAACGAAAAGCACATTTGAAAAAAATGGAACGCTTATCAAAAGAACAAAACCAAACCCAATTATTTATTGAAACTCCATATCGGAATAATAAAGTCCTAGAAGACATATGCTCTGTTCTCCATCCTCAAACAAGAGTTTGTGTGGCTTGTGATATTACACTTCCTTCAGAATACATAAAAACACTTACTATAAAAGAATGGAAAAACACCAAAGTAGACCTTCACAAGCGTCCTGCAATTTTTATAATCCATCAAGATTAAGCATCTAAGTTAAATAAAGTTTAAAAGGAAAAACTTCAAGGATTACTTTGCTATATTTGATTTTTAGCTAACTAATCTGTTATGAAAAGAATTTTACAAGTTACTCTTCTTTGTCTATTTACATCCTTACATATTTTTGCTCAGCAACCTCAAAAGCCAACATCTTCAGAAATTTATGAAGCTATTAAAAAACTTAATTTCTTAGGTTCTGTCTTATATGTAGCTGCGCATCCAGATGACGAAAATACGCGACTCATCTCTTATTTTTCCAATGAAGTAAAAGCAAGAACCGCATATCTTTCTCTAACGCGTGGTGATGGTGGACAAAATTTAATCGGACCAGAAATTAGAGAGTTGTTAGGCGTTATTAGAACTCAAGAACTTTTAGCTGCCAGACGAATTGATGGTGGTGAACAATTTTTCACCCGAGCCAACGATTTTGGATATTCAAAACATCCTGATGAAACATTAGCTATTTGGAATAAAGAGGAAGTCTTAAGCGATGTGGTTTTAGCCATCAGAAAATTCAAACCAGACATCATCATTAATCGCTTTAATCATAGAAATCCTGGAACAACCCATGGTCACCACACAAGTTCTGCGATGTTGAGTATTGAGGCGTTTGATATTGTGAATGATAAAAGCAAATACCCAAATCAGTTACAAACTACCGAAGCATGGCAACCTAAACGCTTATTTTTCAACACCTCATGGTGGTTTTATGGAAGTCGAGAGAACTTTGAAAAAGCTGACAAAACCAACCTGTTGGAAATCGACACAGGTGTTTTCTTTCCAAGCAGTGGCTTGAGCAATCCTGAAATTGCAGCTTTAAGTAGAAGTCAGCACAAATCCCAAGGCTTTGGAAGTTCTGGAAGTCGTGGTTCTCAAATGGAATATATTGAATTGATTAAAGGTGATTTACCAAATGAAAAAGCCAATATTTTTGAAGGTATTGATACTACTTGGAATCGTATTGAAGGTGGACAAGCAATAGGTAACATATTACATGCTGTACAAGAAAACTATGATTTTAATAATCCTTCAGCGTCAATTCCTGAATTGGTAAGAGCTTATAAAGCCATTCAAAATCTATCAGATACACATTGGAAGACCATAAAAACCAAAGAAATAAAAGACATTATAGCGGCTTGTGCTGGTTTATATATAGAGGCTTCAGCAAATACCAATCACGCTACTGCAGGTTCTGAAATTGACCTCAATCTGGAAGTGATTAATCGAAGTGATGCTAATATTGTATTAAAATCGATCAACAACCCAAATGGCATTTCAATAGACAAAAATCTTGAATTGAAGAATAACGTCAATTACGATTTTAAGGAGAAATTAAAGGTCAATGCAAATCAAAACGTTTCAACACCCTATTGGTTGACAAAAAAAGGATCTTTAGGAATGTATAAAGTTGAGGACAAGAATTTAATCGGCAAACCAGAAACACCTAGACCTTTGGTGTTTGAGTTTCATCTGAATATTGAAAATATTGATATAAGCTACACCAAACCCTTAGTTTATAAAACCAACGACCCTGTAAAAGGTGAAGTTTACAAACCTTTTGAAATCATTCCTGAAGCATCGGCTCATATTACTGAAAAGGTCATCATTTTTGATTCTGATTCACAACGTGATGTTGAAGTCATTGTTAAAGCTGGACGAGACAATATTGATGGTTATGTTCAAATTGCACATCCTAACAACTGGAAAGTTTTCCCAGAGAAACAAAAGGTGAATATTTCCAACAAAGGACAGGAAGCCTCACTAATTTTTACGGTTATTCCTCCGAATGAACAAAGTGAAGGTTTAATAACACCTATGGTTCATATTGGAAATAATATCTATACAAGAGCTCTCACCGAAATTGAATACGACCATATTCCTACACAAACTGTGCTATTGCCAAGTGAAAGTAAAATCGTTAGATTGGATATTAAAACGAAAGGACAGCACATTGGCTATATTGAAGGTGCAGGTGACGTCATTCCTGAAAGTTTGGAACAAATCGGATACAAAGTTTCTACCATTGCTCCAGAAGATATCTCTGCCAGTACTTTAAATTCTTTCGACGCCATAGTTATTGGTATCAGAGCCTACAATACTGTTGACGACTTAAAATTCAAACAACAAGCTTTATTTGATTATGTGGCTCAAGGTGGAAATTTGATCGTTCAATACAACACCAACCGTCGCTTGAAAGTTGATCAAGTAGCTCCTTTTGAACTAAAGATTTCTAGAGATCGCGTTACAGATGAAACAGCTGAAGTTAGATTATTGGAAACAGACCATGAAGTTCTCAATTATCCTAATAAGATTACTGCTAAGGATTTTGAGGGTTGGACCCAAGAACGTGGACTCTATTTCCCGAATGAGTGGTCTGAGGAATTTATACCAATACTCTCCATGAACGATAAAGGGGAAACACCTAAATCTGGAAGCTTACTTGTAGCCAAACATGGAAAAGGCTATTATGTTTATAGTGGATTAAGTTTCTTCAGGGAATTTCCTGCTGGTGTTCCTGGCGCTTACCGACTATTTGCAAATATGTTGTCTTTGGGTAAAAATGACATTAAAACCAATTAATTTCATGAAAAAATACCAATGGAATAAAATGTACACTTTAGTCTTAGCCGCGAATGTCATCTACATTATCGTCTTTTATTTTATCACTAAAGCCTTTTAAGAATGCAAACACTAGATTGGATCGTTCTTATTGGCACTTTGCTACTCATTGTTATTTATGGCACTTATCAATCGCGTGGCAGTAAAAATGTAAAAGATTATTTAAAAGGAGGCAACACTTCAAAATGGTGGACTATCGGTTTGTCGGTTATGGCTACCCAAGCCAGTGCGATTACTTTTTTATCTACTCCAGGACAAGCCTTTAATGATGGAATGGGCTTTGTTCAATTCTATTTCGGATTACCAATTGCCATGGTTGTGATTTGCATGGTATTCATTCCGCTTTATCATCGATTGAAGGTTTACACAGCTTACGAGTTTCTTGAAAATAGATTCGACTTAAAAACTAGAACCCTTGCCGCCATTCTATTTCTAATTCAGCGTGGCTTGGCTGCTGGAATAACCATTTTTGCACCTGCTATTATCCTTTCAGCTGTTTTAGGCTGGAATTTATTACTATTGAATATCATCATTGGAGTTTTAGTCATTATTTATACGGTTTCAGGTGGCACCAAAGCTGTCAATGTCACACAAAAGCATCAAATGGTTGTTATTTTTACTGGTATGATCATCGCATTTGTTATTATCCTGAATAAGCTTCCTGAAGACATCACGTTTACGAAAGCATTGGAAATCGCTGGAGCTAGTGGAAAAATGGAAGTCTTAGATTTTTCGTTCGATTTCAATAACAGATATACCGTTTGGAGCGGACTTATAGGAGGTACATTTTTGATGCTGTCCTATTTCGGAACAGACCAAAGTCAGGTACAACGTTATCTCTCAGGAAAATCACTTAAGGAGATGCAAATAGGCATGATGTTCAACGGACTCCTGAAAGTGCCTATGCAGTTTTTTATTTTGATGGTTGGCGTTATGGTATTTGTTTTCTATCAATTTAACAATGCTCCTTTAAACTTCAATCCAGCAGCTACTGAAATTGTTCAAACTTCAGAATTTGCCCAAGATTATAATGATATTCAAAGTCAGCAAGAACTCCTATTTAAGGAAAAACAAGCTTTGATTGAATCATTAGTTTCAAATGATGACATCAGAAATTCAGAAAAGTTAGCATTGTTAAATTTTGAAAATGAAAAACTTCGAAGTGATGCAAGAACCTTGATTGAAAAGGCTGGAACGCAACAAAACATAAAAGTGGAAAGCAATGATAAAGACTATGTGTTTATTCACTTCATTTTGACAAACCTACCAAAAGGATTGATCGGACTTCTTTTGGCCGTGATTTTAAGTGCTGCCATGTCAAGTACATCTAGTGAATTGAATGCCTTGGCTAGTACCACAACAATGGACTTATACAAACGGAATACCTCTGAAAAATCAGAAACCGAAATGGTTAAAGCTTCCAAATGGTTCACATTGGCTTGGGGAATGATTGCAATTGGTGTTGCCTGCGTGGCTAATCTTGCCGAGAATTTAATCCAGCTGGTAAATATCATTGGATCCATTTTCTACGGAAATGTGCTTGGTATTTTCCTACTTGGTTTCTTTTTTAAATTTGTTAAAGGAAATGCCGTGTTCACGGCAGCCTTGATCACTCAAGTTCTAGTGATCGGTTTGTTCTTCTTAAATCAATATGAAATTATCAATCTGCCATTCCTTTGGTTGAATTTCGTGGGATGTGCAATTGTGATTGCAATAGCATGCCTGTTACAATATTTAAATCCGAATACTCATGCAAGAGCCTAAAGTCATTCGTTGGGGAATTATTGGATTGGGGAAAATTGCCCATAAATTTGCACAAGATCTTGCAACTGTTGAAGATTGTCAATTATATGCTGTCGCCTCCAGAAATCAAAAAAAAGCAAACAAATTCAAAAAAAAATATAAAGCAACCATTGCTTATGGAAGCTATGAGGAATTAATCAATGACAAAAATGTTGATGCTGTCTATATCGCTACACCTCACAAACTTCATAAATCAAATACCATTGCGTGCTTAAAAGCAAAAAAATCAGTACTCTGTGAAAAACCTCTAGCCATGAACCATGATGAAGTTCAGGAAATGATTGACTGCGCTAGAGACAACCAAACACTTCTTATGGAAGCCTTATGGACCTACTTTTTACCACATTACAAGTTTGTTTTAAAACATCTTGAAAATGAAACCTATGGTAAACTTTTGAAAATTGAAGCCGATTTTGGTTTCAAGCCAGAATTAGACATGGAATCGCGATTGTTTAAAAAATCACTTGGAGGCGGAAGTCTTTTGGATATTGGCATCTACCCTATTTTTTCTGCGTTGTCAACGTTAGGTGAGCCAGACGATATTGATGCTAGCGCAACATTTTTAGATAATGAAGTGGACACCTCCTGCAACATGCTTTTCAAATATAAAAACGGAGCAACTGCACATTTAAAAAGCACTTTGATTGAAAACACTGCTACAGAAGCGATTTTCCATTGTGAAAACGGAACCCTTAAAATCAATTCTAGGTTTCATGAGCCTTCAACAGTAACATGTATTAAAGACCATGAAGAAACTGTTGAAACCTTTGGATATAATACCATTGGTTATAGTTATGAAATTGATCATTTCAATCAACTCATAAGAGACCAAAAAACAGAAAGCAACATCATGACCTTTGACTTTAGTGAAAAACTCATAAAACTCTTAGATCGTGTACGAGATAAGATTGGTCTAAGCTATCCATAAAAAAAAGCCTTTTGAAATTCAAAAGGCTTTTTTTAAATCTTCTATAACAGATTACATAGCTCCCCATTCTTTTAGAGATTCCATATTCATCTTAACATATTGATCATTCTTAGCCTCTTTAGCACCAGCCATAGATGCTTTAGCGGCTTTGATCGCTTTGTCCTTGTTTCCTGCTTTAGCGTGAATTAAAGCTTGTTGGCGTAACCACCAAAAACGTGGGTCGTCTTTAGTCATATCGATAGCCATATCGATCCATTTAACAGCGGTATTGATGTCTTTATCAGCTTCTAAGTAATAACGTGCAGCTGCATAATAATCTGCCGCACCAGGTCCTGACATAATTTTATCAATTGATGCAGAAACAGTTTTGTCTGTAGGAACAGTAAAAGGAATACCTACATAAGATTTTTCCCAAATCATATCAATGGTTCCTCCATCGTTTGTAATGTTATTGATATCAATTGTAAAGGTTTCAACATTAAATGGGATTTCTTGAACATCAACCTTAGCTGTTGCGACAACTTTGCTATCATCCCATTCCCTTGGTGCTCCCCAATTATTGGTATCACTGTAAAACATGACATCCCATTGCTTAGCAGAATTTAATCTGGTGTATATAGCATAAGTTCCTGCCTTCACATCTTGACCTGCAATAGTAACATCATCACTAAACGTGATAGTTGTATTTTTGTTAGCTCCTGTTCTCCAAATAGTTCCCCAAGGCTCTAATCCACCAAAAATAGTTCTGCCCTTAACGCCAGGTCTTGAATACTCAATGGTAATATCAGTTAATCCAACCTTTTGTTCCAATTTTGATGTCGGACTAGGTTGTGGTGTTTCAAATTGTGCATTTGCATTAAAAGTCAATGCAACTACAGCAAATGCGAGTAATAAGTTCTTCATTGTGCTTGATTTAATGATTAGTTTTAATTCACGTAAATTTACGAAGGAAGCCTTCCTCTCGATGTTAATAAAACTATAAATTACTAGCTGTTATATAAATCTTCACACAACTTTTGCCAAATAAAGATTGGTATTCTTGTTAAATTTTGTTTAACTAATATTAAAAATAATTAAACATTTTATATCTTTACAGTAGATAGTTTAATTATGGCAAAGAAGAAAAATATTACCGCAAACGATATCATTTCCATGTATATGGATTATGTGCTTGAGCACAACGAGCAGCCCAAAAATGTTTATAGCTTTTCTAAGGCTAATAACTTTGAAGAATCGAAGTTTTACCATTTTTTTACATCATTTGAAAGTATAGAAAAACAAATATTCAAGGTGTTTTATGACCATTCAGTCGCTATTCTTGAAAAAAATGAAGACTACCAATCTTATGATGCTCGCAATAAATTGTTGAGTTTCTATTTTACATTTTTTGAAAACCTTTCGGCCAATAGAAGCTATGTCATATATGCATTAGAAAAGCACAAAAACAGTCTTAAACATTTTAAGGTTTTGTCTGAACTAAAAGATGCCTTCACAAAATATATTGACAACTTAGGCATTGAGCTTATTGAAACCAAACAAGAACAAATTGACAAATTTCAACGTAAAACTCTTAAAAATACGGCTTGGTTGCAATTAATGTTAACTATGAAATTTTGGATGGAAGATCAATCTCCTAATTTTGAAAAGACCGATATTTTTATTGAAAAATCAGTTAACACAACCTTTGATGTTATTGCTATAGCTCCAATAAAAAGTTTAATAGACTTAGGAAAGTTTTTGTATAAAGAAAAAATCCATATGAACTAACCTATGAAGACGATTGATAAAATACCTACCTCCAAAATCCAACGTGCATCAAAGCTAGTATCTACAGGTGCAAAAGTTGGCATAAACTACCTAAAATATTATGGTGACAAAATATCTAAATCTGAAGAAGAAGCTAAAAATCGCTTAAATGAAAACAATGCTTCAGATATTTATGATGGTCTAAAACAATTGAAAGGAAGTGCTCTAAAAGTTGCTCAAATGTTAAGTATGGAAAAAAGTATCATGCCACAGGCTTATGTTGAAAAATTTTCCTTGGCGCAATTTTCAGTTCCTCCTCTTTCACCACCACTAGTGGTCAAAACATTCAAAACTTACTTCGGAAAAAATCCAAAAGAAATATACGATACTTTTAATGCAACGTCAGTTAATGCTGCTAGCATCGGACAAGTCCATGTAGCAACTAAGGATGGGAAAAAACTTGCTGTGAAAATCCAATATCCTGGCGTTGCAGAAAGTATCGCTTCAGATTTAGCTATGGTCAAACCCATTGCCATGAGCATGTTTAATATCAAGGGAAAAGGATCTGATAAATATTTCAAGGAAGTTGAAAAC
The DNA here is from genome assembly GCF_041224425.1 of Psychroserpens sp. XS_ASV72. Classification (NCBI taxonomy): domain Bacteria; kingdom Pseudomonadati; phylum Bacteroidota; class Flavobacteriia; order Flavobacteriales; family Flavobacteriaceae; genus Psychroserpens; species Psychroserpens sp. XS_ASV72. Next base: position 160,903 of record NZ_JBGFGL010000076.1, read on the forward strand.
AAACTGGTTGAAGAAACCAATTATATTTTAGAACTACAGCAAAGCAAAGAAATCTCAAAAGCTTGTCAACACATACCAAACCTTAAATTTCCAAAATACTATGATGCCTTATCCAATGAACGTATCATTACAATGGATTACATGACTGGCGAGCATCTATCTGAGTTTGTTTCACATAATAACAATCAGGACATTTCAAATAAACTGGGACAAGCGTTATGGGATTTTTACATGTTTCAAATCCACCAGCTCAAAAAAGTTCATGCCGATCCACATCCTGGTAATTTCTTGATTTCTAAAGAAGGAGAACTCATTGTTTTAGATTTTGGCTGTATGAAAACCATTCCTGAGGAATTTTATATTCCGTATTTTGAATTGGCGAGACAAGAAAACATTTCCAATAAAACACAGTTTGTAGATAAATTGTATGAATTGGAAATCTTGCGTGAAGATGATTCTGAACAAGAGCGTGAATTTTTTACTGAAATGTTCCATGAAATGCTGAGCTTATTTACCCAACCTTTCCACAGTGAAACTTTTGACTTTTCTAATGATGAATTCTTCGGAAAGATTGCTGAGTTAGGTGAAAAGTATTCTAAAAACACCGAATTACGTAAAATGAATGGCAATCGAGGCTCAAAGCACTTTATATATATGAACCGAACCTTTTTCGGTTTGTATAATTTGATGTATGACTTAAAAGCCAAAGACATTAAAATTAATAATTTTTCTACAGTATAATGAGGTATTTAAGCCATGAAGACATTGACAATTTTCATCATATCTACCGAATTAATCTCATCAATAGTTGCTCGGGATACAAGTCGGCTAATCTAATCGGTACAATTTCTAACGATGGTATTGAAAACGTCGCAGTTTTTAGTTCTGTAACACACTTAGGCTCCAATCCACCATTACTTGGATTTTTCCTCAGACCAACAACGGTTTTAAGAAATACATACGAAAACATTAAAAGTACCGGTTGTTATACCATAAATCATATTCATCAAGACATTCTTCAAGATGCGCACCATACCTCAGCCAAATATGAGGCAGACGTTTCTGAATTTGACAAAACAAACCTATCTTCAGAATACAAGCAAGATTTCAAAGCGCCTTTTGTTAAAGATGCGCCATTACAATTGGCAATGACGTTTGTGGAAGAATACCCAATCGAAGCCAATAACACTATTTTAGTCATCGGAAAAATAAATGGACTTTATGTTAAAGAAGATCTTATGGAGGATGATGGCTTTATCAATCTTTCCAAAGCCAATATAGCAACAATCAACGGGTTAGATGGATACGCTATTCCAAAATTAAAGACACGTTTCGGATACCAAAGACCCAAAGAATCCTAACATGAAAATATTAGTCACAGGCGCAACAGGGTACATTGGCAAGCGGTTAATTCCGTTATTGGCCAACGACGAACACCATATTGTTTGTGCTGTTCGTGACAAACTTCGTGCAGACAAAGCTTATAATGAAGATGATTTGATTGATGTGGTCGAAGCCGATTTTCTGAAACCTGAAACACTCTCGAACATTCCAAAAGATATCGATGTTGCTTATTACCTCATTCACTCCATGTCAAATTCCTCAAGGGATTTTGAATCATTGGAAGAACGCTGTGCTATCAATTTTAGATCGTATATCGAAAAAACAGAGGTCAAACAGGTCATTTACCTTAGTGGTATTACAAATGAAGATGAACTTTCAAAACATCTACGTTCACGAAAAAATGTAGAAGAAACACTGAAATCTGATACTTATGCACTTACTGTATTTAAGGCAGGTATTATTGTAGGTTCTGGTAGTTCCTCCTTTGAAATTATTAGGGATTTGGTTGAAAAACTTCCAGTCATGATCGCTCCAAAATGGTTAAATACCAAAACACAACCTTTAGCGGTTAGAGATGTACTTTCATTTTTACACAAAAGCGCTGGTCGAACTGAAGTTTTTAACAAAGCCTATGATGTATTCGGACCAGAAATCTTGACCTACAAGGAAATGCTTTTACAATTTGCAGATGTTAGAGATTTGAAGCGTTACATTATAACGGTTCCAGTCATGACGCCTAAATTGTCTTCCTATTGGTTGTATTTTGTAACCTCAACGTCGTATAAATTAGCCACTTCATTGGTAGATAGTATGGGTGTTCAAATTATTGGAAAACCAAGTAATATCAATCAACTTCTCGATATCAATCCAATGTCTTATAAAGAAGCCGTCAAATTAGCTTTTGAAAAGATTGAGCAAAATAGCATTATTTCTAGCTGGAAAGATTCTATGGTAAGTAGTGGTCGATTGCGAAACCAACTTCATAAATATGTGAATGTACCAAAGTATGGATGCTTCAAGGATTATAAAGAGCGAAAAGTTATTGACACACAGAAAACCATTGATAAAATTTGGAGTATTGGTGGCCACAACGGTTGGTATTATGGCAATGTTCTTTGGAAACTAAGAGGCCATATCGATAAACTATTTGGTGGTATTGGCTTACGTCGCGGACGTACGAGTCCAACAGACCTAGACGCTGGTGATGCTTTAGATTTTTGGCGTGTTATTTTTGCCGATAAGACCAAACAAAAATTACTGCTCTATGCTGAAATGCGATTGCCTGGTGAGGCTTGGTTAGAATTTAAAATTGAAGACGGCCTTTTAAAGCAAACAGCAACCTTTAGACCTCGCGGACTTTGGGGTCGATTGTATTGGTATAGCATTTTACCATTTCATGGATTTATTTTCAATGGAATGATTAATAAATTGGTAGATGTCAATGCATAAGAAACCATATTTACCAAAAAAGATTTGTAAAACTTGTGGTTTACCATTTAGCTGGAGAAAGAAATGGGAAAAGAATTGGGAACAAGTAAAATATTGTAGCGAGCGATGCAGAAGACAGAAAACATAGGATTGATTTGGTTCAGGAACGATTTAAGAGTCCAAGACAATGCTTCATTATCTTTAGCCTTACAAAACCATAAATCGGTTGTAGCCTGCTATTGTTTTGATCCAAGGCAATTTGAAAAAGATATCTTCGGATTCAAAAAAACTGAAAAGTTTAGGGCAAAATTTCTCATTGAAACCATTTCCGACTTAAAGCGAAATTTAAAAAATCACAATATTGAGCTTTTTGTTTATTATGAATATCCTGAAATAGCCTTAAAAGCTCTTATTGAATCTTACTCTATTTCAGATGTGTATCTTCAAAAAGAATGGACGAGCGAAGAAGTAGAAGTATTTGAAAATGTAAAAAACCAATTACTGAAGCATGTAAGCTACCACGAAACTTACGATCAGTTTTTATACCATCCAAATGATATTATTTCAGACATTCAAAACATCCCAAAGGTGTTTACGGTCTTCAGAAAAAAAATCGAAAAGTACGCTAAAGTCAGAGCCTGCATTGACATTGATTCGGCAGAACCAATTGAAGGAATAAGCAATGACACCAAAATTCCCAGCATTGAAGATCTTGGTTATGAAGCTTTTGGAATTCATCCAAATTCAGCATTTCCGTTTAAAGGTGGAGAAACAGCAGCTCTTGAGCGACTACACTCCTATGCTTTTGAAACCAAAAAATTAGGCGTTTACAAGAAAACTCGAAATGGTCTGGTCGGAACAGACTACAGTTCTAAATTTTCACCTTGGTTAGCCAATGGAAGTTTATCTGCCAGAACCATTTATTGGCAGGTCAAAAAGTTTGAAAAATTACATTTTAAAAATCAATCAACCTATTGGCTCATTTTTGAATTAATATGGCGAGATTTTTTCAAATATGTATCGCTTAAACATGAAAATGAAATTTTTAAAATTGGCGGCATCCTTCAAAAGGACTACGAATGGAAATCAGATCAAAATCGCATCAATCAATGGATCAATGGTGAAACCACATCAGCTTTCGTGAATGCCAATATGGTAGAATTGAAAAAAACTGGTTGGATGAGCAATCGTGGTCGGCAAAACGTTGCTTCTTTCTTTTCAAAAGACCTCCTACTAGATTGGCGTATTGGAGCTGCGTATTTTGAATCATTGCTTTTAGATTACGATGTACATAGCAATTATGGCAATTGGATGTATGTTGCTGGTGTTGGCAATGATCCGAGAGATCGAAAATTCAATGTAGAGCTTCAGGCTGAACGCTATGACCCAAATGGAAAATTTCAAAACCTCTGGCTTCAGGAAACCTTATTTTAAATGAAAACACTTCGACTTGTACTTGGCGATCAACTCAATAGCAAACATTCTTGGTTTAAAACAACCAATGATGACATCTTATATTGCTTATTTGAAATGCGACAAGAAACCGATTATGTGAAACACCATATCCAAAAAGTTATTGGTTTTTTTGCTGCGATGAGAGCTTTTTCCGAAGCGTTACAAAAAGCAGGTCACAATGTGGTGTATTATAAAATCAATGCTTCTGAAAACACCCAAAGTCTGACAGATAATTTGAATCAACTCCTAGATAAAAATAAGATAGAGCGTTTTGAATACATACTTCCTGATGAATACCGATTGGATAACCAATTGAAAACATTTTGTGAAACCTTGAAAATCCCTTTTGAATCAGTTTCAGCAGAACATTTCTATACTGAACGCCAAGATTTAGCCAACTTTTTTAAAGGTAAAAAACAATATCTCATGGAGAATTTCTACAGAGATATGCGAAAAAAACACGATATCCTAATGGTTGGAGATCAACCCGAAGGCGGCAAATGGAATTATGATAAAAGCAATAGAAATAAATGGAATGGCGATGATGATATTCCGCATTACAAATGGTTTAAGAATGATGTTTCAGAGATACTAAAAGATATCAAGAATTTAGATATTGAAACCTTTGGAAATTTTGAAACGCAAACCTTTACCTATCCAATTACTAGATCACAAGCTTTAGAGCAGCTTAAATACTTCTGCGAAGCATTACTCATTCATTTTGGAACGTATCAAGATGCTATGCACACCGATGAAACGTATTTGTTTCATTCACGATTATCCTTCGCCATGAACCTTAAATTGATATCTCCAAAAGATGTCGTAAAAACTGTTATGAATTACTACAGAAAACATGGCGACGACATTGACATTTCCCAAGTAGAAGGTTTTATAAGACAAATAATTGGTTGGCGTGAATACATGAGAGGCATGTACTGGGCTTTTATGCCAGATTATAAATCACTCAATGAACTTGATAATACCAATAAGCTAGCAGACTTCTTCTGGACGGGAAACACAAAAATGAACTGTTTGAAACATGCTATTACTAATTCTCTAGACAATGGCTATGCACATCACATCCAAAGACTAATGATTACTGGAAACTATGCCTTGCTCACACAAACCCATCCAGATGAAGTTGACGATTGGTATCTAGGTATTTATGTCGATGCCATTGAATGGGTTCAGTTGACCAACACCAGAGGTATGAGTCAGTATGCTGATGGTGGTAAAATCGCTACAAAACCGTACGTTTCGTCTGGTTCTTATATCAATAAAATGAGCAACTATTGTTCTAACTGCCATTACAACCATAAGAAGAAAACTGAAGACGATGCTTGTCCGTTCAACAGTTTGTATTGGAATTTCTTAGATGAAAAGCGAGAGCAACTAGGAACTAATTATAGAATGGGAATGATGTACAGTGTATTGGATAAAATGGATAAAACCCAAGTACAAATGATTAAGGAAAGAGCACAACATATCATAGCAAACCAAAATGAATACTAAAGCTCCAAAACTAAATATCGTATGGTTGAAACGTGATTTGCGACTTGAAGACAATGAGGCTATTTACAATGCATTGAATTCAGGTGAACAAACGCTTCTTCTCTATACATTTGAAGACCTTCTTATAAACGATAAACACTACAGTGAACGTCATTGGAATTTTATCAAAGAATCCATTCGGGATTTAAATGATAAGCTTAAACCATTCAACACTAAAGTTTTTACAGTTCGTGCAGATATTATAAAGACTGTAAATTTATTATTATCGAGATACCAAATCAGAGATATCTATTCACATCAAGAAACAGGAATTTTAGTGACTTACAATCGGGATAAGGCATTTAAGCGTTTCTGTAAAAACAACCTAATCACTTGGCATGAAAACATCAATAATGGTGTACATCGAGGTTTGAAGGATCGATCTGAATGGACCACATTATGCAATTCATACTTTGAAAAAGAGCCTCTTACTTTTAACCCTCAACAAAACCAACTTTTAGATATTGAAACCATCGAAGATTTAGAAAACTTAATCTCTATTCCAAACCTAGAAACCCCTTTGGAAACTTCATTTCAGAAAGGAGGCCGAACAACTGGACTGAAATATCTCGATTCTTTCCTAGACAAACGTTGTAAAAATTACATGTCTCACATTTCTAAACCCGCATTATCCAGAACAGGATGCAGTAGATTATCGCCTTATTTAGCATGGGGGAATTTATCAGTTAGAGAAGTTTACCGAAAAGCATACATAGCAAAAAAATCAGCTACCAATAAAGCAGATTTAGAAGCCTTTATGTCGCGATTGCGATGGCAAGCCCATTTTATCCAAAAATTTGAAATGGAACACACCATGGAAAAGGAAAGTCTCAATAAAGGCTATCGGAAGTTAAAAAAAGAGATTTCAATGCACTATCAAGACGCATGGAAAAAAGGTCAAACAGGCTTTCCTTTAATTGATGCTTGTATGCGTTGTTTAAATGAAACAGGTTATCTCAATTTCAGAATGCGAGCATTAGTCGTTTCATTCTTTACACATAACCTTTGGCAACCATGGCAAGCGGCCTCTCATCATTTATCTCAAATGTTCTTGGATTTTGAACCAGGCATCCATTTTCCTCAACTGCAAATGCAAGCTGGTGAAACTGGAACCAATATGATTCGAATTTATAATCCCATAAAAAACAGTTGGAAACATGATCCTGAAGCAATCTTCATAAAGCAATGGGTTCCAGAACTGAAATCATTAGAAATTCCCTTTGCACATGAACCTTATCTCATGACAGAGTTAGAACAACAATTTTATAATTTCAAATTGGGAAAAGATTACCCTAAACCTATTGTTGATGTAGAAAAATCACGAAAGAAGGCATCAGATATTCTATGGGATTTAAGAAAAAACAAACTGGTACAGAGCGAAAGTAAGCGCATTATTAAAAAACATAGCTTAAGAAGCAAAAACACTTCATTGCAAATCTCCTAAAGTCAGAGACTAAAAACCTTAATCAAGCTTAAAATAATAGTATGTTAATTTTTTGTTTAATTATAATGATAAAAGATTAAACATTTTGTACATTTGAGTAATTCAGAAGTGCAAAATTTGATTTTAGATACGACACATAGCAATAAAGAACACAAAAAATTAATTCGTGATTTAATAGGAAGACCTTACTCTTTTTGGGAATCTTTAAAAATGGGTGGTGTTGGATCGAAACGAATGATTATTGAACAAGTGAGCCCAAATATGAATAAGTATCTCAATAAAATTTCAGATATAAATTATGCGAATATCGAAATGCGGTCAGATGGCATTCTGATTTATATCAACAAAGGACTTAAAAACTATACTTGGGTTATTCCTTATTACCAACTGGTTATTTATAAATCAGATGGCACGAGCATACACTCGCAAGGAAAGTTTATCCGATTTAAAAAAAATAGAACTTTTAAAGAAAATGCCGCTTTTATCAAAAAGTTGTTTTCAGCAAAAGTGAATTATGACAAGCGCTTTGAATTTCAAGGTTTATGATAACACTTAGCACTAGAGATATAGACCGAATTATAGAAATGGCTTGGGAAGATCGCACCACCTTTGAAGCAATCGAATTTCAATTCGGTTTAAAAGAACAAGAAGTCATCGAACTGATGCGTAAGGAAATGAAGCCCAAAAGTTTCAAAATGTGGCGAAAGCGTGTTCAAGGCAGAGCCACCAAACATGAAAAATTAAGGACATTTAGAGAGGGTAGATTTAAATGTTCACGTCAAAAACAAATTACCCATAACAATATTTCAAAACGATAACGTGCTTTGCTTTACAAGTTAAATTTTAAAGACAGCACATAAAAAAGAAGATCATATGAGTAGTGAATTAAAAATGAAACAAAACGGCCACAAATTAAACGGGTTCTCAATTTCAGAAATTGGAGATGAACATCTCTACACAGGTCTGGAAACTCCTATGAAATCTGATGCGTTTAAATTAAGCGATGAAGAAAAGAAAGAACGTATTGCAATTTTATTTGAGGAAATCATGGATATCATGGGATTAGATCTTACTGATGATTCCCTCAAGGGAACACCTCAACGCGTCGCTAAAATGTATATAGATGAAATCTTTTCGGGTCTGAACCCAAAAAACAAACCTAAAGTCGCTTTGTTTGATAATAAATATCAATACAATCAAATGTTGGTGGAGAAAAATATCACCTTCTACTCCAACTGCGAGCATCATTTTGTTCCTATCATTGGTAAGGCACACGTCGCTTATATTTCTTCGGGTAAAGTGATTGGCTTATCCAAATTAAATAGAATTGTTCAGTATTATGCCAAACGACCTCAAGTGCAAGAACGTTTAACCAATCAAATCGCAGAAGAACTTAAATCAATTTTAGAGACAGAAGATGTTGCGGTGATTATCGATGCCAAGCATTTGTGTGTCTCCTCAAGAGGCGTTAAGGATGATACCTCTGCTACTGTAACGACCTATTATGGTGGTAGATTTAATTCTTCACAAAAGATTAATGAATTACACAACTATATAAACAATTAATATTATGGATGTTATAAATAGAGCTTTAGAGTTTGAACAACGAAAAAGAAAGTCATTATCAACCAGTGATCGTGTAAAAATATCGCGCGAGGCCAAATCATTGATTCTTGAACTCAATACTATTTACAAACAAAAAAAGGATCAAAAAATCATGGATATCATGAAGCGTTTGACAGCTATTAAGCAAAAAGTCGAAAAACGTCTCAAAGGAAAACCTTTAATGGTATAAGATTTCCTTAAAGCAATGCTAATTAGAATCTATTTAGAATCAAAATCAGTTAAATGAAAACTTACATTATTGTTGGTGGTAGTAAAGGAATTGGGAATGCAATAGTTAAAAAATTACTAGACGAAGGCCACCAAATCATAAACATTAGCAGAACGCCTCCTGAACAATCCCATACTAATTTAGAACATTTGTCTTGCTATGTGCTTTCAGAGGATTTACCTGATATAAATAGTGCTGATGGACTCGTTTACTGCCCTGGAAGTATCAATTTGAAGCCTATTGAACGGTTTAGCCTTGAGGAGTTTAGGGAAGACTACGAAATTAATGTGATTGGTGCCGTAAAATGCATTCAAAAATACTTGCCGATACTTAAGAAGAGTGACAAACCTTCAATTGTTCTATTTAGTACAGTTGCCGCAAAGTTAGGAATGCCATTCCATACCAGTATCGCTGCCGCAAAATCTGGTGTGGAAGGTTTGGTAAAATCGCTTGGTGCTGAAATGGCGACGACTTTAAGGATTAATGCCATTGCGCCAACAGTAACCAATACAGATTTGGCTTCCAAATTGTTGCGAAACGAAAAAATGGTTGAGAACATCAGTCAGCGTCATCCAATGAAAAAATTCCTTGAGCCAAATGATGTAGCTGAAATGGCCGATTTTCTACTATCTGAAAAAGCGCATACCATCTCAGGTCAAGTATTTGAAATGGATTGTGGTATTGTAAGTTTTAAAATTTAATGAAGTCTTTCCTTAATGCATTTTTGGTATTTCTCATTCTGAACTTTAGTGCTTTGGGTATTGGTTCTTGGTTGATGAATAATGGTCCGCAATCAGAATGGTATACCAATCTCAATAAAGCGCCTTGGACACCAGAAGGTTGGGTTTTTGGTGCCGCATGGTTTACAGTTATGCTTTGCTTTGCCTTTTATATGGCTTTTCTTTACAAACAACAATGGACCTCAAGAAAAGCTATCATCTATGGTGTTCAGCTTGTTTTGAATATCAGTTGGAATTACCTATTCTTTAACCAACATTTGATTACCATAGGTCTTATCAACTTAATTTTACTAACTAGTATTGTTTACTTGATTTTGATTACCTATTGGAAAGATTTAAAATCAAAATCCTTTTTTATTGCTCCTTATGCTTTGTGGCTTTTAATCGCCATTTCACTAAACCTTTACATTTATATTTACAACTAGCGTATGAAAATTTACAGGTTACATAAAACCCAATGCTTACCCATTTCAGTGGAAACGGCTTGGGATTTCCTTTCAGATCCAAAAAATTTAAAAACCATCACACCTGATTACATGGGATTTCATATCTTGTCTGGAGCCGATAGACCTATGTATGCTGGTCAAATCATCCAATATATCGTGACACCTGTTTTGGGTATTAAAACCAAATGGGTCACCGAAATAACACATGTGATAGATAAGCATTATTTTGTTGACGAACAACGATTTGGTCCTTATGCCTTGTGGCATCATAAGCATTTTATTAAACCTATTGATGGAGGTATTGAAATGGAAGACATCATAGATTATAAAGTTCCCTTTGGAATCATTGGTCAACTTGTTCATCCATTTTTGGTAAAACCCAAATTAGAGGAAATCTTCAACTATAGAAAAACGAAGTTGGAAGAACTCTTCGGAACCTACAATAGCTAAATTAGAACAACCTTTTATGACACAACCTCTGAACATATTTTGGTTTCGACGTGATCTACGATTGGATGACAATATCGGATTTTATCATGCGCTAAAAAGTGGGAAACCTGTACTGCCCATTTTTATCTTTGATTCAGAAATCCTTGAGTCCTTACCAAAAGATGATGCTCGAGTGACCTTCATTTATGAAACGCTTCAGACCATGCGTAATACACTTCAAGAAGACTACGGAAGCAGTATTGCCATATTCCACGGAAAGCCACTGGAAATATATAAACAACTTATAAATGACTATGAAATAGATACAGTATACACCAACCATGATTATGAGCCTTATGCAAGAAATCGTGACAAAGAAATTCAAGACTTTTTAAAATCTAAGTCCATCGAATTTAAAACCTTTAAGGACCAAGTGATTTTCGAAAAAAGTGAGGTGGTCAAAAACGATGGTGATCCATACGTTGTGTTCACACCATACATGAAAACTTGGAAAGAAACCTTCAAAACGCATGATCTTGAAATTTACTATACGAATTCATACCTAAAAAATTTGGTTGAACACTCGCGCTTACCAAACCTTAGCCTTTCTGATATTGGATTTGAAACCTCTAATCAAAAAATTGAAGAATATACAGTTACACCAACATTAATCCAAGACTACGAAGCCACTAGAAATTTCCCAGCTAAGAACGGAACATCTCGTCTTGGTCCACATTTGCGCTTCGGAACGGTCAGTATTCGAAAAATGGTTAAAAAAGCCATCGCAGAAGAAAATGAAATCTTCTGGCAAGAATTGATATGGCGAGAATTCTTTATGCAAATATTATGGCATTTTCCACACACCAAAGACGAATCCTTTAAGTCGAAATACGATAGGATTGAATGGCGAAATAATGAAGATGAATTTAAAAAATGGTGTGACGGCAAAACAGGTTATCCGCTTGTGGATGCTGGCATGCGAGAATTAAATGAAACTGGGTTTATGCACAATCGTGTTCGGATGCTCGTAGGCAGTTTTTTGTGTAAACATTTGCTCATTGATTGGCGTTGGGGCGAAGCATACTTTGCTGAAAAATTGCACGACTACGAAATGGCTAGCAATATTGGAAACTGGCAATGGGTTGCAGGTTCTGGAGTTGATGCTGCACCTTATTTCAGAATTTTTAACCCGACAACACAAATTAAAAAATTTGACAAAGACCATAAATACATCAAAAAATGGGTGCCAGAATACCAAGAACTCAGCTACCCTGAACCAATGGTTGACCATAAAGCGGCTCGCGAACGCTGTCTAAAAGTATATAAAACTGCTCTTAATTAGAATTAGTTCCCTTCTACTCTTTGAATATGTGCTCCAATAGCACGTAAACGCTCGTCTATATTTTCGTAACCACGATCGATTTGTTCGATATTGTGAATAGTTGACGTTCCCTTAGCTGATAAAGCTGCTATCAACAAGGAAACTCCTGCTCTAATATCAGGTGAGGTCATCGTCGTAGCTTTTAATTGCGACTTGAAGTCGTGGCCAATCACTGTAGCACGATGCGGATCGCAAAGAATGATTTTCGCTCCCATATCGATTAGTTTATCAACAAAGAACAATCTGCTCTCAAACATTTTCTGATGCACTAAAGCACTACCTCGAGCTTGGGTTAAAACCACCAAAACGATACTCAACAAATCAGGTGTAAATCCAGGCCAAGGTGCATCTGAAATGGTCAAAATCGATCCATCAATATAACTTTGAACTTCATAACCATCAGTATGCGCAGGAATGTGGATATCGTCACCTTGACGTTCAATAGTGATTCCTATTTTACGGAAGACACTAGGTATCAAACCTAAATCATCCCAACTTACGTTAGTGATGGTCAGCTCGCTTTTAGTCATTGCAGCCAAACCAATCCAACTCCCAATTTCAATCATATCAGGAAGCATACGATGTGTTGTGCCACCAAGTGTTTCAACACCTTCAATGGTTAAGAGGTTAGATCCAACACCACTGATCTTGGCTCCCATTCTATTCAGCATTTTGCATAATTGCTGTAAATAAGGTTCACAAGCAGCATTGTAGATGGTTGTTGTGCCTTCAGCTAAAACCGCTGCCATAACAATATTGGCAGTACCAGTTACCGAAGCTTCATCCAACAACATTTTAGTTCCAGTAAGCTTATCAGCTTCAACGCCATAGAAATAATCTTCTCTATTATATCGAAATTTAGCGCCTAAATTGATAAAACCTTCAAAGTGTGTGTCCAATCGACGACGACCAATTTTATCACCTCCAGGCTTTGGAATATAGCCTTTTCCGAAGCGACCCAACAAAGGACCGACAATCATAATAGAGCCACGTAACCCTTTTCCATCTTCCTTAAACTCTGCCGATTCGAGATATTTTAGATTCACCTCATCTGCTTTAAAGGTATACGAACCTTTGCCTAGCTTATTAACCTTAACGCCTAATTTCTTCAATAAGGCAATCAATTTGTTAACATCGATGATATCTGGGATGTTATCTATCTGAATTTCTTCCGCTGTTAAAAGAACAGCACATAAAATTTGTAATGCTTCGTTTTTGGCTCCTTGAGGCTGAATGCTTCCTTTGAGTTGGTGACCGCCTTCAATAATAAATGTTGACATGAACTAAGGTTAGTAGCGTTTTCTTCGGTTAGAATTCTTTTTATGATGTGATTTCTTGGAATAGCGTTTTTTATTGCGCATCAAGCTTGAAGAATCTGAAAGATCTTCGTCAGTCGCCTTCAAATTGATTTTTCCGTCAGACAATTCATATAAATGATTAAAAATAACATCGTCCTCAACAGTATCTTTATTCCAATTCAAAAAACACTTCTTCATGTGATTGGCAATAGTATATACCAAAGCCTCCTTCATGTCTCCCTCTTCCCAAGTATTGGCAACATCAATCATCGTCTTGATATTGTTACCGTAAAAACGATACTTAGGATGATTTTGAGGATATTTTAAAGGTTCAGGACGTTCAGACAATTCTTCTTTGGAAGGTTTAGGATATGGGGAATCCACATCCAATTCAAAATCGGAAATAATAAATAATTGATCCCATAACTTATGCTGAAAATCAGGAACATCTCTTAAATGTGGCTGCAAGTTACCCATCACATTAATGATGGATTTGGCTACTTTATTTCGTTCTTCTTTATCTGATAAGCTCTTGGCGTAATTCACCATTTTTTGAAGATGTCTTCCATATTCAGGAATAATCAACTGTTCACGCTCTGTATTGTATTCTAAATCGTCAATCAAAATATTAAATTGTGTAGTATTTATGGTTTATGCATGAAGTGTTTCTGCATCTGTTTGCAAAATACAAAAAAATAGTCAGCTACCTATAAATTAAAGAGAAATTACACCTTCAACCTCAACGGCAACTTCTTTATACTTTAAGATGACAGCTTCAGGAGTTTCCATTTGTAAATTTACAGACACGCTTGTGTAAGTCCCTTTTCCAGATTCCTTAGTAGTGATGACAGCACCTAAATTATCAAATAATTCTTCGATTTGCTTTATTTTTTTAGGATCTGTTGGAACAATAAATTTATAGAGATATTCTGAAGGCCAACTGGCTGTTTCATACAATTGGACTCTCAGCTTTTTATAAAATTCTTCTGTTTTCTTCTGTGCACTCATATCATTTTTCTTCAATGGCAAATATACATTTTACTTTGCATTATTATTGTTAATTTTACAACCAAAACCTTGCCAATTTGAATACACGTAAAATCGTCATTACAGGTGGACCAGGTACTGGTAAATCTTCCATTATAAACGAACTGGTTAAACGCAATTATAATTGCTTTGAGGAAATTTCTAGACAAGTAACCCTTGAGGCTCGACAAAAGGGCATAGAACAGCTCTTCTTGACCGAACCTTTGCTATTTAGTGAACTATTACTTAAAGCCAGAACCCAACAATATCATGATGCTATGTCTAGCGAAAGTGACATTGTATTTCTTGATCGCGGATTACCTGACGTTGTGGCATATATGGATTACGCCAATAATACGTATCCAGATCATTTTAACCAAGTTTGTGAAGACCATAAATATGATCAAGTATTTGTGTTAGCACCTTGGCAAGAGATTTATACAAGCGATAGCGAACGTTATGAGAATTTTGACCAAGCAGTTCAAATCCATGATGCCTTATTAGACACCTATGCTCGTTTTGGTTACCAGTTAACAGATGTTCCTTTTACAAGTATTGAAAACCGTACAGATTTCATTTTAGACACCATAGATCTTTAGCGATGTCGCATCCTATTAACATATTGGAACGTTATTGGAATCACACTTCGTTTAGACCGCTTCAGGAAGAGATTATCCATGCCGTTTTAGATAATGAGGATACTTTTGTCCTGTTACCCACAGGTGGCGGAAAATCGGTTTGCTTTCAAATTCCAGCACTGATAAAGGAAGGCATCTGTATCGTTATCTCGCCTTTGGTAGCCTTGATGAAAGACCAGGTCAAAAACCTTAAGGACAAAGGTATCAAAGCGCTAGCCATTCCAAGTGGTATGAGCTATAACGAATTAGACACTTTGTTAGACAACTGTATTTACGGCAACTATAAATTCTTATACCTGTCACCTGAACGCTTACAACAAAAAATCGTTCAGCAACGCATTCAACAAATGAATGTTAACCTCATTGCTGTTGACGAAGCACATTGCATTAGTCAATGGGGAAATGATTTCAGGCCAGCTTACAAGAATATTACCATTTTGAGGGAACTACAACCAAGTGTTAACGTGATTGCCCTAACAGCAACCGCAAAACCTGAGGTGATTGAAGACACCATTAAAAATTTGGACTTTATCTCGCCAAAAGTTTTCAAGGCTTCGTTTAGCCGACCGAATATTTCTTACAATGTTATTGAAAGTGAAGACAAACTTTATGATCTTGAACGGCTTTTGAAAGCGCATCAAGGCGCATCAATTATCTATGTGAGAAGTCGCAAATTAAGTATTGAGATTCATCAATATCTTGAAAAAAAAGGGTTTCAATCGACTTTCTTCCATGGAGGGGTTCCCACAAAGGAAAAACAAAGTCGATTGAACCAATGGATGCACAACCAAAAGGACATTATGGTTGCTACCACTGCTTTTGGAATGGGAATTGATAAACCAGATGTAAAAACTGTATTTCATATCAATTTGCCAGAAAGTTTGGAAAGCTATTATCAGGAAGCCGGTCGTGCTGGAAGAAACAATAAACCTGCGTTTGCTTTTTTACTTAAAAATGCTTCGGATGAACAACGACTCAAAAATCAGTTTATTGAGGCTTTGCCTTCAACAGATTTTCTAAAAGTAGTCTATAGAAAGCTTTGTAACTTTTTTCAGATTTCCTATGGTGAAGGTGAAAATACAACCCATTATTTCAACTTTAACACCTTTTGTAAAGCCTACGATTTTAAATCGGCACAAACCTATAACGCGCTTCAAATATTAGATCGAAATAGCATCATTAAATTAAACCAACAATTCAATTATAAATCAGCTTTACAATTTACCATCAGCAATCATGCTTTATTTTCCTATTTGGAACAACATCAAAATTTTGACACGATTATAAAAAGCATCTTACGGACGTATGGTGGTATTTTTGAACACCAATTGGCCATTAACCTGTCGTTGATAGCACAGAAAGCGGCAACTTCTGAAAAGGAAATTGTGAGGGTTCTTGAACAATTACATAAAGATGACGTGGTAGATTTTAAATTTTCAAATACCGATTCGGAAGTAGTCTTTCTTCAACCAAGAGAAGACGATAAGACCATCAATAGAATTTCGAGGGTAGTTGAACAACAGCACGACATCAAAAAACAACAAGTGCAATCGGTTATAGATTACATCTACACAGACGCTATTTGCAAAAGCATTCAGCTATTGCGTTATTTTGGAGAACAAACAGATACACCTTGCGGAATTTGTTCTGTATGCACATCCTCTAAAAAAGGAAATAATGTTGAAATAGGAGATATCAAGACCGAGATCCTTTCGAAATTGAAAATAAAAAATATGAGTTCAAGACAACTGGTTGAACAACTTCCGTATGCTGAAGAAGATATATTTGAAGTCTTAAAACTTTTACTAGAACACCGAATCATTACAACAACTGCATCTAATACCTATAAAATAATATGACAAGAGACGCCTTAAGAATTGTGTTCATGGGCACACCTGATTTTGCTGTGGCCACATTGAAAGAATTGGTTGAAGCCGATTATAATGTTGTTGGTGTGATTACTGCACCTGACAAGCCTGCTGGTCGCGGACGCAAACTTCAGGAATCTGCTGTGAAAAAATACGCCATCTCTGCTGGTCTAAATGTACTTCAGCCCACAAATCTCAAAGCCGATGAGTTCGTAAATGAACTAAAAGCACTAGAGGCCAATCTCCAAGTTGTCGTGGCTTTTAGAATGCTTCCTGAAGTCGTTTGGAACATGCCTAAATATGGCACTTTCAATTTACACGCTTCGCTTTTACCAGATTACAGAGGTGCTGCACCAATTCATTGGGCGATCATTAATGGTGAAACTAAAACTGGTGTGACCACTTTCTTTATAGATGAGAAAATTGACACTGGAGCCATGATCCTTCAGAAATCTATAGAGATTGATTCTAAGGAAACTGTTGGAAGCTTGCACGACAAGCTCATGATTATTGGAAGCAAGTTGGTTTTAGAAACCGTAAGACTAATCGAAAAAGGAGAGGTCGAAACTACCATTCAGCCAAAATCTGAAGATTTAAAGACAGCTTACAAACTCAATAAAGACAATTGTAAAATAGATTGGTCAATGTCTTTAGAGGACATTTACAATAAAATTAGAGGCTTGAATCCGTTTCCTTCGGCTTGGACTTACCTTCAAAATGGGGACGAGACAATGACTGCTAAAATTTTTGGTATTGAAAAGGAGCATGCTAAGCATGATTTAGTTATTGGTTCTATAGTAGTTCATGAGAAAGAAATGAAGATTGCCGTTAAAAATGGATACCTACATATTAAGGAAATACAACTTCCAGGAAAACGAAAAATGGATGTAAAATCTCTTATGAACGGATACCATTTCGAAAAAAACGCCAAAGTGCTCTAAACCCTTATGTACATTGATATTATAAAAAATCCGATAAAATGCACTTTCTTTATTAACAAATGCGCTAAGTTATCAACAAATAACCGTATTTCCCTTGCTATTACTTGCATAGGTGGATTTTACATATAAATTTGTAGAGGATTTTACAGAAATGTTTAACCACTTATAATTAATAATAATTTAAAAATTAAATTTTATGAACAAAACAGATTTAATCAATGGAATGGCAGAAAATGCAGGAATCACTAAAGCAGCTGCTAAAAAAGCATTAGACTCTTTATTAATTGATATTGAAGGAGCGTTACAAAAAGGTAACAGAGTATCTTTAGTAGGATTCGGTTCTTGGTCAGTTTCTAGAAGATCTGCAAGAGAAGGAAGAAACCCTCAAACAGGAAAAACTATACAAATCAAAGCTAAAAACGTAGTAAAGTTTAAGGCTGGTTCTGATTTATCGAATGCGGTAAACTAAGATTTTTCTCTACAGAATATGAAAAGCCTTCCAAACGGAAGGCTTTTTTACTTCTATTAATTGGTTTTTAAAAAAATAAGTTTTAGATTTAATTCATAAATCATTTGATATGATTACAATAAAGCCCAAAAAAGGTGATTTATTAATTGCCGAACCATCCATCATTGGTGATATGTCTTTTAACAGGTCTATCATTCTATTAGCAGATCACAATAGTGAAGGTTCTATTGGTTTTATTCTTAACAAGCCTCTAGATTATTCGCTAAGCGATTTGGTTCCTGGAACGACTTCTGATTTTAAAATTCACAATGGAGGTCCAGTTGAACAAGATAACCTATATTTCATCCATCAGGTGCCTGAATTGATTCCTGATAGCATTGAAATTTCCTTAGGGATTTTTTGGGGTGGTAACTTTGATGTGGTTTTAAAACTTCTTGAAGAAGACAAACTTACCGAATCTGATATTCGTTTCTTTTTAGGGTATTCTGGTTGGGATTCACAACAATTGGAAGTCGAACTGTCTTCCAACTCATGGATTGTTTCTGAAAACGTATATAAAGAGCAGCTCATTGAAAAAAGCTGTGAATCGTTCTGGAAGGAAAAAATGCTAGAACTGGGTGGCAACTATTTACTTTGGTCTAACGCACCAGAAAATCCGAGTTATAATTAAGCCAATCGCAGTTTCGTATTCAGACGTTTCAGTATATCTGCTGTAACGGTCGTTACATACTCCTTTTTTCGATATTTCATTACAGGTTGAATACCTGTAATCACGTTACTGATAAACATCTCATCAGCTTTTTGAAGTTCAAATGGTGAAATTGAGGTTTCCTCAATCACATAGTCACCTGAATTTACAATAACCTCTATAAGCTGTTTTCGCATGACACCTTTCAAACAACCATCTTCCAAAGGAGGCGTCTTTAGGGTTTCCCCAAAAACCAAAAACAGATTACCATTAAGGGCTTCAACCATGTGCTTATCAGTATTCAGGAGTAAACAGTTTTGCCAATCGTTTTCTTCGGCATAAATACTACCCAAAACATTAATGGCTTTATTGTTGGTCTTTAAGGTAGAAAGTAATCCAGGAGCCACAAAAAAATCCTTAAAGAGATCGACGGTATAGTTTTCTTGATTAGGAAGTGTGTAAAAATCTGAATGGATGGCTTCCGCAGAAATATTATAACTGATGTCATTATGCTGAGGTTGATACTTTCCGCCTTCACCTCTATCGACATTAAGCCGAACCCTTGCAGACGAATTCAAAAGTGTGTTGGCATCAAGGGTTTTTAAGATTTCCGCTTCAAGAAATTCCATCGTAAAACTCATCGGAATTTCCATTCGCATAATTCGCATAGAGGCCATCAACCTAAAGTAATGATCTTCCCAAAACAGTATTTTGCCATGTACGACCTTACAGGTTTCAAAGACCGCGTCACCATATTTATAACCTCTATTCTCAGTCGTGATAAGTTGTGAATTTTGAAGGAGTTCTCCGTTAAGATTTACCATAAAAAAAGTCCTGATTAAACATCAGGACAAATATAAAACTTATACGATAGAGAGCTCTTATGCCGAGCCTAAAACTTGTTTTAAATCTGAAATTTGATTGTCCCAAAGCATTTTAGCTTCCTCTATCTCATCTTCTTCAGCATAATCGGTCACGATGATTGACACATCTTTAGTGATTTCATCGACTTGAATTCTGACTTCAAAATAATACGATTCGCCTTCCTCATGGTCGCTTAGCCATCTAAATTTAATACGCTCACCACTTTTTTTACTGAGCAATTTGGCCTTTTCTTCGGAACCATCCCAAATAAAGGTAAACATTTCGCCTCGAGAGTTAACATTATCTGCAAACCATTCTGATAATCCCGAAGGTGTTGATATATATTGAAATAAAAGTTGAGGAGATGCATGTATAGGAAACTCCATTTCAAACTTAACTTTATCGTCCATTTGTATTGTAATTATGTTGCTCAATATATACAAATAATTGAGAGTTTAAAACTAAAGTGCAAAAAAATATTTTAGGCTTTTAATGTTTGTTGCCATAAATTTTGTTTTTATATTTGCAGCCGAATTTATGGCGAGGTAGCTCAGTTGGTTAGAGCGTCGGATTCATAACCCGGAGGTCTCGAGTTCAAATCTCGATCTCGCTACAATTAATAATCCTATACAAAATTGTATAGGATTTTTTTTGCTTTCTATTTTAGACAGTTCATTAACAAAGGGTAAAGTACTTCTCATTTTTTAAAAAATAAAACACTAATTTAATTTAGATTTTGTTTCTTTAATAACCTATGAAACGACTTGCAATTATCGGACTTGGACCAAGAGGTTTATATGCTTTAGAAAACCTATTGATTGAACTTTGTGAAAATGACAAACAAATTCATATTGAGGTGTTTGAACCTAATGATCAACCTGGTGCTGGACAAGTCTGGAACACGAATCAGTCAAACTCAAATTGGATAAATATTACAGAACGTGCACTTTCTGGAATCACCAAAAGACCAGAAATTAAATACCATAACATAACCATCGAAAGTTTTGCATCATACCATGAATGGTGCAATTTCTCTTTGGACAAAGAAGAAGCAGATACATTTCCACCAAGAAATAAAATGGGAAGGTATTTACATGAAAGATTTAATTCCCTTGAAAAGGGTTTGTTAAAAACGCAACTTTACAAAAGGCACCAACAAACGATTACTACAATTGAACCTAAGGATAAACTATTAAAATTGACTGCTTCCAAGAATCAAGTTTACACTTTTGATGAAGTCCTCTTGACCATTGGTCATCAACCAACAGAACTTTCAGATCAACTGAACGCTTTTATTACGCATGCAAACAAAAATGAAAATTGCTCTGTTTTCTCCGAAGCCTATCCCGTTGAGCAACTTAATGATTTAAAAAACAAACAAAATATCAATATTGGCATCAGAGGGTTCGGTTTAGCATCAATTGATGTCATAAGATATCTTGTGAAAAATAATTTTGGTGATTTTAAATTAAAAAATCCTGTAACCAAAAAACTTGAATATAGCGCAAGCAAAGACCAAAACTTAAAAATTGTTCCTTTTTCATTAGATGGCCTACCACTTGCTCCCAAGCCTTTGAACAAAATCATTGATGATTGGTACAAACCTTCAGATTCTGAACTCAAAAATTTAGAAAAAGAATTAACATTCTTTACAAGATCTGAGAAGAAGGTTGAAGACTTAGATTTCTTGGTTTCTCCTGTTTCAAAAATCGCTACAAGAGTTTATTGTGATTTAAAAGACAAGGCTATAGATCATAGTTTCAAAAGCAAAAAAATCTATCATAAAATAAGTTCTTTTTTAAAGCATGATAACTATTCAGATGTGCTAATTCAAGATGAAAGTGTTCCGACTTATGAACTCATGAGATCTTATGTCAATATGGCTTTGGGAACACAAAAAACAAGCTTAGATTATTGTGTCTGGCAAGTGTGGCGCCATTGTCAACCAACATTTTATAAGGTTTTCTCCTATTCTAAACTTAAGGACGAAGTGTTAAAAAAAGTAATTGCTCTTGATGAACGTAGCAAACGGTTTTCTTACGGTCCGCCAATAGAAAGCATGCAGCAACTGATTGCATTAGTTGATGAAGGCATACTGGATTTAAATTACACGAAAGATCCTGAAATCAAACTAACAGAAAATGGTTTCCTGTTAAATAATGAAACTCAAAAATCAATCGAGGTTTCCGTTATGATCAATAGCGTTTTAGATCCTCCGGAATTGCTTAAGGTCAATTCGAATATTGTAACAGACTTACTCAAAAATGATTTGGTAAAACCCATCCATTCAGATCTTGGTATTGAAACGGACGAAAACGCCTACGTAAAATCAAAAATTGAAAATTTCGGAACACCAATCGCTGTTCTCGGACGTTTAGCAAAAGGTTCTGTTATGGGTGTAGATGCCATATTGGAATGCTTTGGTGACCGTATTGAAAATTGGGCAAAACATTGCGTCAAGAACTTAAGTGATTAGTCTTGTTGGTTTCTTATAAGGTGATTACAAATAACCTAACTAATAACAAATCAAAATAATACACGTTAGTATTGAAAACAATCTAATGAAAAAAATAACTTTTTCACTTCTTTTTTTGGCATTGAATCTAACTTTCGGACAAATTCCAAATAACTTGTCAAACGAAGACAAAATCTTTGGGCTTTCAAAATTCTGGCAAGAAGTCAATTATAGCTTTATCTATTTTGATAAAGTCAATCAAGCTGAATGGGACAAATTATACAAAGAATATATTGGGAAAGTACAAAAAACCAAAAACGATTATGAGTATTACCGTTTACTGCAAAAGTTTAGCGCTTATCTAAAAGATGGACACACAAATGTTTGGTTCCCTGAGGAAATTAGAGATAGTATTTTCAATACCAACTTTGGAGAGTACAGAATTTTCTTAACAAATATTGCTGAAAAAGCAATAATTACAAGAGTTAACAAAAGCAAGAAAAAAGAGATTCCTATCGGAACCGAAATAATATCAGTTAATGGGCTAGAAACCAAAAAATACGTCAATGAGTTTGTAATGCCTTACATTTCTTCTTCAACAGATCATGTGCGTAAAGACTTAGCCATTAAGCATATGCTTGAAGGTTATGTTGGAAAGACTTATGAGTTAGAATTAAAACTACCTAATGGAAAACTCAAATCGTTAACTGTTTCACATTCAAAGACAAAAGAAGAGGAAGTTTATCCAGCATTTGAATCCACTGAACTACTAAATCTAAAATGGTTCGATGATACTGCTTACCTCGCTCTTAACTCATTTTCAGATTGGGAAATTTCATTGAGATTTAACGAAATTTTACCTGAGTTAAAAAAAGCCAAAGCCTTGATTATAGATTTAAGAAAAAATGGAGGTGGAAATTCGAGAATTGGAAAAACTATACTTCATCACTTGACAAATGACACCATATTTTATGGCCCAAAAATGCAAAGTCGATTGCACATTCCAACCTTAAAAGCTTGGAATCAAAACACTTATTACCACAATTTTGAATACAAACCAGACACTTTAGGTATTGGTGATAGAAATTTACTCAAAACTACTAGAATCGTTATCCCAACAGCAATTTTAATTGGTCACGGAACCGGATCAGCAGCAGAGGATTTTTTAATTTATGCTGACAATCAAAAGCACATGACTAAAATTGGAGATCCAACCAATGGAAGCACCGGACAACCACTAATGTTTAGTTTGCCAAATGGTGGAATCGCAAGGGTTTGCACAAAAAAAGACACGTATCCTGATGGTAGAGAGTTTGTAGGAATTGGAATTCAGCCAGATATTAAGGTAACCAAAAAACTTTCAGACTACATTGAGAATAAGGATCCTGTTCTTGTCAAAGCAATCGAATATTTAAACAAAGAAAAATAACTCCACACGACCACCTTTGCAACCAACATTTTGATAGAAATATTTCAGAATTTCCATGAAATACAATTTACTTCTATTCTGTTTTTTTGGTATCTTTCAAACAAATTCCGATACTTCTAAATACAAAGCTACTTATAAACAAAGGCCATGAAATACAAACTATTGACATTAACTTTATTCTTAGGAATTGTATTCACTTTTACTTCCTGCAATCGCATAAAAAACAAGACGAAAGAGACCATTAATAAAGGTGGCGAAACCGTAGGAAAGTCGGCAACAGAATTCATAGAAGGCATTGGTGAAGGCATCGAAAAAACCTTAGCTCTAAAAATTGAAATATCAGAAGATCTTAAAACCAAAGGAATCTCAACAGGAAAATACTATGTAGAGAATTCAAATGGTGGCAATGACAACCTATTAACGGTTTATATCATATTTGAAAAAGATTTTTCCGATACGCTTTTTGTTAAGGCTTATGATAAAGAAAAGCTCGAAGTGGGCAGAATATCAAAAGAAATAAATGGAAAAAAAGGAGAAGCTCTCTACATAGATTTTGAGTTTGATAAAAGAACAATATTGGAGAGTAAAGGAATTATTCAATTTGAATAAAAACATGAATACGTGAACATTAAAACCGAATGGAATACCATAAGAAAGCATTTTAATACAAGCTTCAGCTCTAACTTTCATGTCGCTATTGCTTCTGTTGATTCTGAAAACAATCCGACTGTAACACCTATTGGCTCGTTGTTTTTAAATGATGACCAAACCGGATTTTACTTTGAAAAATTTCCTTCAAAACTTCCTGAGCACGCAAACAACAACCCAAATGTATGCTTACTTGCTGTGAATAGCGGAAGGATGTTTTGGATTAAAGCCTTGTTTCATGAAAAATTCAAAAGTTTTCCGGCTGTTAAACTTTACGGAAAGCTTGGAGAAAAGAGAAAGGCTACCGATAAGGAAATAGAGCGACTCAATAGAAGAATGAAAATGACCAATGGACTCAAAGGCAATACGTATCTATGGAAAAAAATGGAATATGTAAGAGATATTACATTCACCAAAGCCGAAAAAATAAATCTTGGTAAAATGACAGCCGAATTATAAAATCAAATAATAGCTTAACACTAATTCAATCATGAAGCAAACAATCATCATCTTACTTAGCCTTTTCATTTTTAGTTGTAAATCGGAATCAAAACCAAAAAAAACAGATTTAGCCGATGTCAATATCATTCTAAAGTCTGATGTTATGATTGATAGTATATGGATTTCAGATATCGGTCAAACCGAAAGTTTCTTTTTACCCATCAAGGATACCATAAAAGTTGATTTCAAGAAACGTTTAAATGACTTGTACAATCTTGAAGTTTTTACAGAAAACGGTTCTAAAACAAGCCAATTTTGGTTGAATGGAAACCATTTGATCGTTGATGCTACCTTTAAAGAGAAATTACATATCGATACCATTCAGAATTCAGATCTTTATTACAACGCTATTGATTTTTCTCAAACTTTTCGCAAACTCATTAAAGATGATGCTGATAGCTTGACAATTGATAATTTCTTAATGGAAAAGGTTCGTGAAAATATCAACAATCCCTTTTCGTTTGATGTTGCGAATAAATTTATTTACCGAAATCAAAATGACCAACACAAAATCAGAACATTATTTGATGAGCTTTCAGAACAAAACGACACGTTGAAAAATCATTTTATTAGTGTCCATAGTAGAATTGAAAACATACTTAAAGTCAATACACTTGATTTTTCTGAATATCAACTAGCAGATATCAATAATGAGATGTCTTCCATAGAATTAGACAACTCAAAAACCTATCTTTTGGATTTCTGGTTTGTTAATTGTCCGCCTTGCATCAAAGACCATAAGCTCATTTCCCAAAAACTGGAATTCCTTAACGAACACAACATCGAATTGATTGGAATTTCAACAGACAAAGACCATATCAAGTGGAAAGATTACCTCAAAGAACATGGCTACAATTGGAACAATTACAGAGAAATTGATTCTTTAGAAACCATGACGAAAGCTATGGCAATATGGTCTTTTCCAACCTATTTACACCTAAATACTAAGGGAGACATTAAAGCTCGATTTAATTCTTTTGAAGATTTTGAAAAATATATCAACAAATAGCGCATTCACCATCATAAAATATGTACTCATGAAAAGATATCTCACATTTTTGTTTTTGTTCGTTTTATCGTCAAATACAATCATTGCACAAGACCTAGATACCAACTCTAGCACCAAAGTAGATCTACTCATCGGAAACTGGAAAATTGATTTAAGACCAACTCCAGAATCTGAAGCCTATTACCAATTCTTTGTTGTAAAGGAAATCAATGAAAACACGTTTACAGGAACCTTTTATGGCAGCGAAATCAAAAACGGAATCATTAACCAGAATTGGTCAAAATTATATTTTGCGTTTTCAACCGCAGACCAAAGTAATGATTACTATCACTCTGGATATTTAGAAAACGGTAAAGTCTACGGCATCACGTATTGCCCAAATAGAGGATTCACCAATCCGTGGATTGGAACACTAGAACTATAAGCCAATATTCAAACTAACGCCATAGTTCATTAGAACGTTCAACAATGAATTTAAGAGATTTAAATAAAATGACCTCTAACATGAGTAATACAGGCAAAATGCCTGTACTCTTCTTGGGGCATGGAAGTCCGATGAACGCCATTGAGGAAAACGAGTTTGTTCAAGGCTTTCGAAAGATTGGAAAAGATATCCAGAAACCAAATGCCATACTTTGTATTTCAGCGCATTGGGAGACTCGAGGCACTTATGTAACTGCCATGCAACATCCAAAAACCATTCACGATTTCGGAGGTTTTCCGCAAGCTTTGTTCGATGTACAATATCCAGCACCTGGAAGTCCTGAACTGGCGAAAGAAGCCCAAAAACTAGTTACTAAAACAAGTGTGCAATTGGATGATAAATGGGGACTTGACCATGGCGCATGGAGTGTTATCAAACATCTATACCCAAACGCAGACATTCCTGTCATTCAAATGAGTATTGACTATACTAAACCTGGCCGTTATCACTACGAGCTAGCAAAAGAAATAAGTCAGCTTCGTCAAAAAGGCGTATTGATTATTGGTAGTGGAAACATGGTTCATAACCTTAGAATGGTGGCTTGGAGAAGGCTTAATGAAGAATTTGCGTTTGATTGGGCAACAGAAGCAAACGAAAAAATGAAAAGCCATATCTTGAGTGGTGATTTTCAACCCTTAATAGATTTTCAATCTCAAGGTAAAGCATTTGATCTCGCCATTCCAACACCTGAACATTATTTACCATTGCTCTATTCATTGGCTTTGAAAGATGACAACGAGCATATCAGTATTTTTAATGACAAGCCAGTTGGTGGTTCCCTTACCATGACCTCTTTGAAAATTGATGCTATGTAAATTGAGGATTACCTATTTCTATTAAAATCAGTCCTCTATTCTACCCTTTTTTAGTAACTTACTTCCTCTAGGTTACATAACAGTTTTCAATATTTGAACAAACAAAGGGAACAATGAAATTCTATACGTCTATACCAAAAGGCTTAAAGCCTTTTTATAATACAGAATTAGATAATTATAAATCTGAATTATCTAAAGGGAACTTAAGTAATGCTTGGAATCATTTAGAACGAGCGCATATCATTGGACAAAAATATCCTTATGCGCATACGTTTGTACATTGGAAAATGCTACAATTCGGAATTCAGATTAAAAACGGGAAAGAAATCATCGGTCAAATTCCTAGGTTGGTTTTTGGAGGTGTCAAATCGTTTGTTGGAAAAATTCCCGTTGGAAATCCAGGTGGTGCGAATGTGCCTCCTTTAAAGCCATTTCCAATCGAAAATGAATTGAAAATCATTTTTGAAGAAGCTGGAATTGAAATAACTTAAAGCCTATAACCTTTTTTCTCACAGTATTGAAAGACATCGTTTCCACTAAATGGCTCAATCAAAATCTGGATCATCCGAATTTAATAATTCTCGATGCCAGCATAGCCTCTAATGCTAGTGGAAAGGTATTTGAGAAAAGTGAATCCACAATTCCAAACGCGAGGCGATTCGACTTAAAAAATGTGTTTTCTGATACTTCAAGTGTATTTCCGAATACCATTCCAAATCCTCACATATTTGAACGCGAATGTCAAAAATTAGGCATCAATCAGGATTCTGAAATTGTTGTGTTTGATGCCAATGGAATGTATTCCAGTCCGAGAGCTTGGTGGCTATTCCACGTTATGGGACATGAGAACATTGCTGTTCTTGATGGCGGACTTCCAAAATGGATTCAAAATGGATTCCGAACGGAGCAATCACATCTTACCAAATTCGAAACTGGAAATTTCAAAGCCAATTTTAATAAGGATTTACTTATTTCGTTTGAACAGGTTTCGCAGAATATCATCAAAAAAGATTTCCTAATTGTCGATGCTCGGTCTAAAGGACGTTTCAATGGCACTGAACAAGAACCGAGAAAACATTTGAAAAGTGGTCACATTCCCAATTCTGTCAACATCCCTCATCAAGACGTATTATCTGACGGTATGTTTAAATCCAAAGACGAACTCAAAGTACTTTTTAAGCATAAATGTCATGGAGAAAAAAAATTGGTATTTTCTTGTGGTTCTGGATTGACCGCTTGCATTGTTTTACTAGCGTGCCGAATTGGATATACAAACACCTCCAAATTATATGATGGCTCCTGGACGGAATGGGCTGAACGGAATGATTTAAAAGTATGAAGTGATATATTATAAGACTAAAAAAAAACGAATATGAAAAACTATATTGACGGCTTTGTTTTACCCATTCCTCGAGCTCATGTTGACGACTACAAAAAAGTGGCTGAAAAAGTGGCTGAAATTTGGAAATCATATGGCGCCATCGCCTACAACGAATTTATTGGTGATGACTTATCGCTAGAAGGTACCAAGTCATTTATTGAAACCATCGACGTGAAAGAAGATGAGGCAGTCATTTTTGGTTGGGTCGTATTTCCATCAAAAGAAATTCGAGATCTAGCCAATAAAAAAGTGCCTGAAGATCCTAGAATGGCTAGTTTGGTAGTACCTTTGGTTAATCCTGAAAATTTGATTTTTGATGCTAGTAGAATGGTCTATGGTGGATTTAAATCACTTGTAAAATCAGATTAAAAATAAAACCATGAACGATAAAGTCGAACACTATTTTGCCAAACTCAAGGCATGGAAACCGGAGCTTACAAAACTTCGAGATTTAATTTTAGATTGCGGACTCGAGGAAGAATATAAATGGCGAAACCCTTGCTACACAGATAACGGAAAGAACATCATTATACTTGGTTACACTAAGGAATTCTGTACAGTCAGTTTTCTAAAAGGTGAACTTCTAAAGGATCAAAAAAATAGACTCCATAAAGCTGGTCCTAATTCAAGATCTGCCAAATACCTTTCCTTCACATCTGAAAAAGAGATTGATAAAAATCAAGATATCATCAAAAGCTACATCAATGAGGCTATAGACATTGAAAGAAAAGGGTTAAAAATTGATTATAAAAAAGATCAAGAGCTT
The DNA here is from genome assembly GCF_041224425.1 of Psychroserpens sp. XS_ASV72. Classification (NCBI taxonomy): domain Bacteria; kingdom Pseudomonadati; phylum Bacteroidota; class Flavobacteriia; order Flavobacteriales; family Flavobacteriaceae; genus Psychroserpens; species Psychroserpens sp. XS_ASV72. The sequence goes on from NZ_JBGFGL010000076.1 coordinate 190,235, forward strand.
AAACTTCCTAAAGAACTCATAGAAAAATTCAATGAAAACCCTAAGCTTGAAAAGGCTTTTACAAGTTTAACAAAAGGAAGACAAAGAGGTTATCTCTTACACTTTTCAGCTGCAAAGCAATCGAAAACCATAATTTCCAGAATAGAAAAATATGAAGAGCGCATCTACAATGGCAAAGGCATGTTAGATTGTGTATGTGGACTTTCGAAACGGATGCCAAATTGTGATGGTTCCCATAAACAATTAAAAAAATAGCAGTAGATTTATGCTTGCATTTAAAACTATGGATTTACAGCCAATATTACAAAATGAATTAGTGCGCTTAAGGCCTTTGGAGCAAACTGACCTGGAAGCTTTGTACCAAGTAGCAAAAGATCCAAAGATTTGGGAACAGCATCATGTAAAACGCTATCTTAGAGATGTTTTTGAGAATTTTTTTGCTGAGTCAATAGCATCAAAAGGAGCGTTCATTATCTATGATAAACAAAGTGGTGACATCATTGGAAGCTCAAGATATATGAAAGTTGATGGCTTTCCCAAAATGATAGAAATTGGTTGGACATTTATCGATCGGGAATTTTGGGGAGGAACCTATAACGCTTCCATAAAAAAAATGATGATTGAACACGCTTTTAAATACTTTGATGCCATCATATTCAAAGTGAACAAAAAGAATAAACGTTCCCAAAAGGCGGTGGGTAAAATTGGCGGACGAAAAATTGACGATTCAGAATTCAATGGGCTTTCAAAGCGTTATGTAGATACTCACGTTTTTATTATTGAAAAATAAGATTTTCTGAATGACATTGAACTAAAGATTATTTTAATACCTCTAAACAAAACATATAAAATGAAAGTCACAACCGAAAAAAATGAGCAAGTTGCCAAAATGGTATTTGCTTCCATCTATCCGCATTATCTTAATAGAATAGAAAAAAATGGTAGAACAAAAGAAGAACTCGACCAAGTAATTGAATGGTTTACTGGTTTTGACCAAGACACTTTACAATCTCTAATTGATGAAAAAGTAACTTTCAGAACCTTCTTTCAAAAGGCTAAAATACATCCAAATGAACATATGATAAAAGGGGTTGTTTGTGGCTATCGAATAGAAGATATTGAGGAAGAGTTTGAATTGTATAAGCAATGTAGGCAAATGGAAAAGTTGATAGATGAATTGGCTAAAGGCCGTAAAATGGAAAAAATACTACGCAAAGAAAAATAGTTTTAAATCTCAGCTAGTAATACGACACATTCTTCAAATAAATTTTAATTTTGAATATCTTTTAAACACATTCAAAACGTATCTGCACAACAATGAACAAAAGAAGGCATGTGATGATTTCAGGAACAGGTCGATCTGGTACCAGTTTCCTTGTGGAACTTCTTACAAACCTTGGCTTAGACACTGGCTATAACACTGATAGCTTAAAAAAGAATAAAAATGATTTAAGCCATGCTGGACTTGAAAAAGATATCAGAAAGGATAATTGTCCTTATATCGTTAAAAACCCTTGGTTTTGCGATTATGCAGATGAAATATTCGCTCGTGAAGACATTCTAGTTGAGCATGTTTTTATTCCTATACGAAACTTAAACGCCGCAGCCCAAAGTAGAATTAACGTTACAAAGAAAGGCATCAAAAAACAATCCCTAACAAAAAGGATGTTGATTAAATTAGGTGTTAATAAGGTAAATTTTCCTGGTGGCACATGGCATACCAATTCACTTGAGTCTAATAATCAAGAACATGTTTTGTTAAATCAACTCTATAAATTAATGCTTTCTACATCAGATTCTACTACTGATGTGACTTTGATTAAATATCCTAGATTGACAAAAGATCCAGCATATCTCCATAAAAAACTACAACCAATCATGAAAGATATCACTTATGATACCTTTTTGGAAGTTTTTAATAAAACTGTGAAACCAGAATTGGTAAGTAAATTCAACAGTGAAGATGCCTAGAATTTGAGTTGATGAATTATCATCTTCCAAGACCAAATGCCTTCAATAATTATCATTCACAAACATTTCTAAAATCAAGTTTATAATTCTATGCACATACATAGTGTTGAATTTGTAGGCAATATTATAAAATATTGTGCATTTCATCGGTTTTTTATGCGTTTTATAGATTATTCTGCGAAATTTATTCTATATTAGCCTCAAATTTTAAGTCCAAATTTACCTAAACACCTACTCTAATGAGAAAAACTACTTTCTTGTATGTATTGCTTCTGCTTATGTTTACAAGCGTACATGCTCAAATTTCAAACGTTCAAAAAGCTCAAAACTACATTGCGAATCGTGGTGAAGTTTGCTTTGTATTTACCGCTAATAACGAACAACAAGTTCAAGAAATCGCCAACTTTTTATCCATTGGTCATAATGTGAATCCTGAAACCCTAGAGGTTGAAGCTTTTGCCAATGCAGAGACATTTCAACAATTTTTAGCTTACGGATTACCTTTTGTAGTCAACGACAACGATAATGAGTTTACTCCAAATGTAACCAGTGAAGAAGATACCCAAGCTTGGGATGTCGATTGGAATGCCTATCCAACATACTCTCAGTATGTAGATAAGATGAATTATTTTGCAACTACCTATCCTAATCTGTGTACTTTGGAATCTATTGGAGACACAAACAACGGAAGACAAATTCTAATGTTGAAGATTTCTGATAATGTCAATACTAACGAAGCCGAACCAGAATTTATGTATACCTCATCAATGCATGGTGATGAACTTGCAGGCTATCCTTTAATGATCAGATTAGCAGAATACTTACTTAGTAATTATGGTTCTGATGCAGAAGTTGATGGCATCGTCAATAATACGGTTATCTATATCAATCCATTAGCAAATCCTGATGGAACCTATAGAAATACAGGTAACAATGTGATTACAAATCCGATACGTGCCAATGCCAACGGACAAGATTTAAACCGAAACTATGTTGATAATATGGCTGGACTTCATTATGAAGGTACTTACGAGGTTGAAACCCTTGCTTTTATGAACTTTGAAGCAGCTCATGACATTGTGTTATCGGCAAATTTCCATGGCGGAACAGAATTGGTGAATTATCCATGGGATAATACCTATGATCAACATGCAGATCACGACTGGTATGAATATATTTCAGTTGAATATGCTACAAATGCACAGAATAATAGTCCTTCAGGATATATGACTGTTGATGAAGATTCTGACGTGTATCCAAGTCCAGGTGTCACGCATGGTGCTGAATGGTACCGCGTGTTTGGTGGACGACAAGATTATATGAATTTTTACAGAGGTGGTAGAGAAGTTACCATTGAGCTATCTGACACCAAATGGATTCAAGGTAGTGCCATAAATGATCATTGGACCTACAACAAACAAGCTATTCTAGATTTTATGAAGCAAGTGAATTTTGGACTCCAAGGGATTGTCTCTGATGAATCTGGAAATCCTGTCGTCGCTAAAATATCAATTGCTGGACATGACAATAAAAATTCATTTGTCTTTTCAAATGCAGATTTTGGTGATTACTACAGACTTCTTAAAGGCGGAAACTATAATGTCACCTTTGAAGCGCCTGGTTACGCCTCACAAACAATCAATGTAAGTATAACAGATAACGTGCAAACCATTCAAAATGTAACGATGGTTGCCAATACAAGTTTACCAAATGCTGATGATGTTTCTATTTTTGAAAACGAAACGGCTACACTGACAGCAACTGGATCAGGAACCTTAAATTGGTATGAAAATATTGATGATGATTCTCCTGTTGCTACTGGTGCTAGCTACACCACTCCTATCTTGACAGAAACTAGATCTTATTTTGTTGAAGATGTTATTGCAAAGGGTAATGTAGGTTCAACAAATTATGCAGCAAATGGAAGCTTTTTTGCTGGAGGAACTACAGATCGTTATTTAATATTTGATTCTACAGAAGAAGTTTTACTGAAAGAAGTAACCATCAATGCGCAAAGTGCAGGTGAAATGGAAGTACAATTACAAGATGGTTCGGGTAATGTACTCGATTCACGTTTGATTCTTATTGAAGCTGGAGGGGTACAGCAAATTGAACTTAATTTCATGATTCCTATTGCAAATGACCTTAGGCTTGCCAGTGCAGAATTATCTTCAGGGTTTAGTTTGTGGAGAAATAATACTGCTGCAGGTACCAGCTATCCGTATACTAACGGTTCAATTACGATTAAAGGCAACAACATCAATAATTTAGATTATTACTATTTCTTCTATGATTGGAGCCTTGAAGATATCAAAAGTGCCAGAAAGGAAGTGGTTGTTACTGTTGAAGATACACTTGGAATTGTAGATAATACTTTAGAAAGTGTTAGTGTCTTCCCTAACCCGTTCAAAAACATAGTGACTATAAAAATGTCAAATACTACCGAATCAAATATCGATATTGAATTATATGACATTAGTGGTAGAACTATATTCAGTTCAGCAAATACAACAATCCTTAATGGAGAGTATCATTTGCAGAACATGAACAACCTTACCAAAGGATCATACTTCCTGAAAATTACAGATAATAAAAACAATAGCTCAATTGTTAAACAATTGATTAAGCAATAGTTAATAAATTTAGAATGTCAGAAAAAGCTGAAAATTATAATAATTTTCAGCTTTTTCATTATATTGATTATCAACTACTTAAAAAATTCATTGTGTATTTCATCGAATTTATTTGCATTTTATGGAGTTGGTATATATATTTGACCAAAATTAGTTAGTCCCAAAACTAAAATTTAACCGCTTATGAAAATTTCTACACTTTCACTTAGAAAGTTTGCACTCATATTGTGCACGCTTTTATTATCCGAATTAGGATTTGCTCAAACTTCCGTTGTTGAAGTCACTGTAGACTGGCCATCTTGGGCATCTGAAAACCGCGTTGAAATATACAACCCTGGAGGTACGCTTATTTCAACTATTGACATCGGTTATACAGGTGGTTCCAATAACAGTTATACAGGAACAATATCACTTGGGTGTATTCCAGATGGTAATAACTATTATTTCATAATGTATGACACATATGGAGATGGTTGGAATGGATCAGATAATATAACCATTACCTCTAGTGGTAGTACTGTCATAAATCAAGACGATGGCGATTTAGCTAGTCCAAGTGGAGCAGCTCCTGTGTACTTTAATGTATCAGGTGGATGTGCGGGAACATGTACATCAACCGTTAACTCTTTTCCTTATGCTGAAGGTTTTGAATCTGGACTAGGTTTATGGGTTCAAGATTCAGGTGATGACAAAGACTGGAGAAGCCGATCTGGCGGAACACCTTCCAACAACACTGGTCCTTCAGGTGCCAATGAAGGTTCAAATTACATGTATACTGAAGGAAGTAATCCAAACTATAACGATACACATATTCTTATTAGTCCTTGTTTTGATCTGTCCTCACAATTTTCAGCATCTTTCTCATTTTACTACCACATGTATGGTTCTGGAATGGGTGATTTGTCAGTTGAAATCAGTACTAACAATGGTGCGACTTGGCCAACAGTGCTATGGTCGCAAAGCGGACAAGTACAAACGAGTTCTGGACAGGCATGGAATCAAGTAACACTCAACTTGACACCTTATGTTGGTCAAAATGTAATGCTCCGTTTCATCGGATTAACCACAAACGATTATAGAAGTGATATGGCTATTGATAATTTTAGCCTGACTGCTTCAGGCTCTCCAATGCCAGAAATTAATGTTATTGGAAACGGAACCAGTATTGTTGACGGAGATACCACACCAAGTGTAACTGATGATACCGATTTTGGAAATGTAAACACTACTGGTGGGACTAACGTCAATACCTTTACAATTCAAAATACAGGAACAGCTTCTCTAACAGTTGGAGCGATTACAATATCTGGAGCAAATGCGGCTGACTTTACCGTAACGTCAAGTCCTTCAGGGACAGTAGGAACTTCAAGTTCAACGACATTTGACATTACTTTTGATCCGAGTGCCGATGGTGTAAGAACTGCTAGTGTAAGTATTGCAAATAACGATAGTAATGAAGCACCATACAACTTTGACATTCAAGGTACAGGTATTACGCCTTCTCCAGAGATTAATGTCACAGGAAATGGAATCACGATTGTTGATGGAGATACAACACCAACTGTAACAGATGATACAGAGTATGGTTCTATTTCAATAAGTGGATCAACAAGTACACATACTTTCACAATTGAAAATACAGGTACGTTATCATTATCTGTTTCAGCTGTTAACATAACTGGAGCAAATGCTGGTGATTTTACCGTAACATCTTCTCCAGCGGCATCAATTGCGGCTTCTGGTTCAACAACATTCGATGTTGAATTTGACCCAAGTGCTGTTGGAACGAGAACTGCTACTGTTTCTATTGTTAACAACGACAGTGATGAAAACCCTTATACTTTTGACATACAAGGTACAGGTATTGCACCAGGTGTTTGTACGTCGACAGTTTCTGCCTATCCATATTCAGAAAGTTTTGAGTCTGGGTTTGGACAATGGACACAAGATTTAAATATCATTACAGACGATTTTGATTGGTCTAGAAATAGTTCAACAACGCCAACAAGTCAAACAGGACCAGCTTCTGCACAAGATGGCACGTTTTACATCTACACAGAATCTGATGGTAACTTCAATGATACAGCACAGTTGGTTAGCCCATGCTTTGACCTATCAAGTGCATCGAATCCAAGATTTACCTTCTTCTATCATATGTATGGTTCAGCAATGGGCGATTTGTATGTGGAGTTAAGTACCGATAACGGATTGACGTATCCTACGCTCCTATTCTCACAATCGGCACAATCGCATGGATATGGCTTATCGTCATTCACACCAATTAGTGTAGATTTAACTAGCTATGTTGGTCAAACCATAAGAATTAGAATAAGAGGTGTAGTAGGTCCAAATCAAAGAAGTGATATGGCTATTGATATGGTATCAATGGTCGACAAACCAACACCTACAGTAGCACCTGGTGGTGTGACTTCAGATCTCGCTTTATGGCTTAAGGCTGATGACGGTTTAAGTTATACTAGCGGACAAAGTGTATCATCTTGGGTAGACCAAGGACTTGGTAGTGATGCTAGAGTTAATAACTCTAATCAAAGACCGACGTATTATGACAATACCACTAAGAATGTAAACTTTAATCCAGTTGTTGAATTTGATAACACCTATACTTCGTTCTCTTTAGATGGCAACTATTCTCACGATAGTACCACAACAGAGTTCTTATCTGGTGATTACGGTTTTTACACTCAGGATATTTTCATCGTTCTTATTCCAGATGACACACCAATTAACAACTCTTTCGGGTATATGGATGTATTCTGTAGTGATGCACATTTAGAGACTGCTGCAACTGATGCAACCGGAATTGGTTTTGGAGATTATACAGGTCGTGTGAACGGTGAAGTTATTTGTTATGCACATGACTCTTATACCTCTTCAGAAGCTGGAGATGGTTATGCAGTTGCTGAAATCGGTACAGGATCAAGTTATGATAATGTCGGTATCATCAACACAAGAAATAATTCAGCAGATACGCAACAAGAATTGTTTTACAATGCTAATGATATTGGAACGAACCAAAACGATATCGCTGAATATATAAACACTGAAGATTCTAGATGGTGGCTTGGACGTTCAGAAGGATGGGAAGCGACACTTAATGCTAGAGTTGCTGAAGTAATTACGTACTCTGCAAGAAAAGATGACGCCAACTTAACCCAAGAGCGTAACAGAATTCAATCATACCTTGCGATTAAATACGGAATTACACTTGGTACTAATGGTACGACTCAAGATTATGTAGATAGTGATGGAACCGTTATTTGGGACCAATCTGCTAACGTCGGTTACAATTATGATATCGCTGGAATTGGTAGAGATGATGCTTCAGAATTGAATCAAAAGCAATCTAGAAGTGTGAATAATGCTGCCGATTTAGATGGTCGTACAGAAGGGATCTTAACTTTTGGATTAACAGATATCTATGATACCAATAAATTAAATCAATCAACGAACCCAACAACTTTCAATGATAAAGAGTTTCTTGTTTGGGGTAATAACGGTGTTGACTTAACATTAGCAGCAACGACTGTTACCGTAAACATGAGTGCTGGTATTACTCCTGCATTAACTACTAATGTAACTTTTACAGCCATGCAACGTGTTTGGAAAGTAGTTGAAAACGGCGGAGACATTCCAACAGTAAAAGTTAGAATTCCTCAAGATGCTTTTAGAAACATCTCTCCTCCAGGAAGTTACTATATGTTTATTTCTGATACAGGTGTTTTCGATCCAACGGCTGATTATAGAGTAATGACTAGCGATGGTAATGGTAACCTAGAAACAGAATACGACTTTGATAACACTAAATATATCACCTTTGGTTATGCGCCTCAAATTGAAGTAGAGCGTTCAATTTACTTCGATGGTGCTGTTGACTATGTGGATATGGAGGATGCTTTAGATTTAAATCCTTCTGAGTTTACTATCTCAGCATGGATCAAAAGAGATGCAGCTGATACAGGAACGAAGTCTATTGTATCAAAAAGAGATACTGGTTTTACTCAAGGTTATGATTTCAGAATCTTAAATGATAACCGTATTCAAATATTCTGGAAAAATGGAAGCAACCAATCGTTGGCATCTACAACCAGCATCCCTGATGATGAATGGCATCACGTTGCCGTTATCTATGATGGAACCACGGTTAGAATTTATATTGATGGTATTGAAGACAGTACAGCCAATAGAACAGCTCCTGTTGATACAACAGAGTCCTTCTACATTGCAGCTGCTGGTAAAGGTTCACCAACACAGCACTTTAGAGGTAATATTGATGAAGTACGTGTGTGGGATATCGCTCTAAGCGTAGATCAAATGCGATTCATCATGAACCAGGAAATTGAGGATAATAGTTCATTTGTAAGCGGTAAAGTATTACCTACTACCATTACTAAAAATGAGGTTGCCACAATTCCATGGTCGGACTTAGCTGGATACTATCCAATGTCAGTATACACCTATACCAATACTGAAGATGCTTCAGGAAATGGTAACCAAGGTGCACTTAGAAATCTTAATACAGTTGATAGACAAACTGCTCCTCTACCATACGAAACAACCCAACCTGGTAATTGGAATGACACAACAACATGGGCGAATGGCGGTGTTCAAACGACACCTGGAACGTCTTCAATAGTTGATAGTGATGTCACTGTAGATTGGAATATTGTAAGAACAAGCCATAATGTTTCCATAAATTCAAACTCAGACTTACCTTCTTTCACAAAAAACAGATCGTTGCTAGGTCTTATGGTTGATAGTAACACACTTGAAGTAGATGGTTTAACAGATGCATCCAACAATCTTGGTTTTGGACTCACTATATCTCACTATTTGAGTTTAACAGGAACTATAGATCTTGAAGGTGAATCACAACTAATCCAAACACAAGATAGTGACTTATTAGTGGCAAGTTCAGGTCGATTGGAACGTGATCAACAAGGAACAGCTGACACCTATACCTATAACTATTGGTCATCTCCTGTTGGACAAACTGATATGGAAACCAATGAATTCAGATATACATTACCTGATGTTATGCAAAATGTATCGTTCTCAACCTCTGGTTATGATGGAACTGCATCACCTCTACGTATTGCTGATTATTGGGTGTGGAAATTTGCAAACTTACCAAATGGCGATTACTCAGCATGGCAACATATCAGAAGTAACGGCAATATTGAAGCTGGAGAAGGATTTACAATGAAAGGTCCTGGTTCTGGTGCGCTTGTAGACGATCAAAACTATGTGTTTAGAGGAAAACCAAACAATGGCCATATTGATCTAACCCTTAATGCTGCCAATGATTACTTAGTTGGTAACCCTTATCCTTCAGCTATTGATGCTGTAGAGTTTATCAATGATAACTTAGGCGTGACAACTGGAACCCTATACTTCTGGGAGCATTGGGGCGGAGGAAATCACATCCTTCAAGATTATCAAGGTGGATATGCCTTAATGAACTTATCTGGTGGTACACCAGCTGTAACTTTAGGAGTTCCGGTTCCTGGTATAAGTAACATTGGTACAGCGAGAAAAACTCCAGGACAATACATACCTGTAAGTCAAGGATTCTTTGTTGTTGCTGATTCTGGCGGACAAGTGGTTTTTGAAAATGACCAGCGTGTGTTCCAGATGGAAGATGGTACTTTAAATGGTGATTCTGTATTCATGAGAACTGCTGAAGCAAGCTCAAGTGATGATGCGCCAGATGCCAATGCAGATGGTAGAATGAAATTTAGAATTGGTATCTATACAGTAAATGAAATCAACCGTCAGTTATTATTAACTATAGATTCAAATGCGACTACTGGAGTTGACCTTGGTTATGACGGAATCTTAAATGAAACCCAAATGGACGACATGTTCTGGATGATTGATGGAGACAAATACATCATACAAGGTAGTAATGACGTAGAAATTGACACGGTTTACCCTATCGGTATCAAAACCGATTCAGACGGAATAAACACAATCAGTATTAATGCTCTTGAAAACGTGCCAAACGATATAGATATTTTTGTCCACGATATTGACAACAATATCTACCATAACCTGAGAGAAAGTGATTATGATATTTTCCTTTCGGCTGGTGAATATTTAGATCGTTTTGAAATTACATTCAGAGATGCCAATGATACACTTAGCGTTGAAGAAAATGAGTTGAGTACTTTAGATATTTTCTACTCTAATGACTTAGAAAGTCTGGTTTTACTCAATCCGAATTTTACCGAAGTTAAGTCCATCGAGGTATTCAATATAATTGGACAATCGATACATACTATAAACGACATTTCAGAACTGGACTATTCTGAATACGAAGTTAAGCACTTAAGTTCTGGAACTTATATTGTGAAAATGCATACTGTGAGCGGTTCAGTATCCAAGAAAGTTTTAGTGAAATAATAGACCCAAATCTACCTTAAGCTTAACTTACAAAAAGGCCTCAATGAAAATTGAGGCTTTTTTTATTGTATCGTTGAAATCAGATCGTTTAAAGTAAGTGATTCTTGGTCTCCAGTTTTCATGGTTTTTAGGGTATACGTACCTGAATTCAGTTCCGATTCACCCAATAACACCACATAAGGAATGTTTCTATTGTTAGCATAAGACATCTGCTTTTTCATTTTAGCCGCATCAGGATAGAGTTCAGCCTTTATCCCATTTTCCCTCAATGCTTTTACAGCTTTTATGCATGCCATAGCCTCTTGGTCTCCAAAATTGATAAAAAGTACTTTGGTGCCTTCGGAAACCGTTTCTGGAAAACAATCCAATTCTTCCATGACAAGATAGATACGATCCAATCCGAAACTGATACCGACTCCACTCATGTTTTTCAATCCGAAAATTCCTGTGAGGTCATCATAGCGACCGCCACCTCCAATAGATCCCATAGCAACCCCTTCAGGAGCTGCCACTTCAAAAATAGCGCCTGTATAGTAGTTCAAACCTCTTGCTAAAGTGACATCCAACTGAAGCTTAGCAGTCTTCAATCCTAAAGAAGACACGCCATTATTTATAAATTCCAACTCTTCAATACCTTTAAGTCCGACTTCTGAAGCACTTAAAATAGATTTTAATTCCTCTATTTGCGCAGAAAAATCACCTTTCAAATTAAATAATGGCTGTAGCTTTTCAATTCCAGATTCAGAAATACCTTTATCCAACATCTCCTCTTTAACCTTTGCCTCTCCTATTTTGTCGAGCTTATCTAAAGCCACCGTAAAATCAATCAATTTGTCCTGAGCTCCAATCACTTCAGCAATACCAGATAAAATTTTTCGATTATTGATTTTAATCGTGACACCTTCCAAACCTAAAGCCGAAAACACCGCATCGTACAATTGTACAAATTCTACTTCCTGCCACAATGAATTACTTCCAACGACATCAGCATCACATTGATAAAATTCTCTAAAGCGTCCTTTTTGGGGACGATCGGCTCTCCAAACGGGTTGAATTTGATAGCGTTTGAATGGAAAATCAATCTCATTTTGGTGTTGTACCACATAGCGTGCAAAAGGAACAGTTAGATCATAGCGTAAGGCTTTTTCAGAAATCTTATCTGTGATTTTATTGGAATCTTTGGTTTCATATAGATCATCTTTGACTTTCTTCAAAAAATCTCCACTGTTCAAAATCTTAAAAATCAATCGGTCACCTTCATCTCCATATTTTCCCATCAAGGTTTCCGAATTTTCAAAACTAGGCGTTTCAATAGGCTGAAAGCCAAATAGCTCAAACTGTTGCTTTATCGTATTAAAAATGTAGTTACGCTTGGAAACTTCTTGCGGATTAAAATCTCTTGTGCCTTTAGGAATACTTGGTTTTTGTGCCATAATTGTTCCGATTGTAGCGGGAATAAATATTGGATTAGCTTAATTTCTTCACAAAAATATTATAAATTTTAAAGGCAGTCGAAAGTTATTTCAATTTTATAGTAACTTTATCGGTGTTTTGTAGTCTTACATAAAAAAGCAACACTTAAGCATATATGTTTTCATTACTCAGGGAAAATATCAGAATCGCCTTTGACGCCATCAAAAGTCAATTGCTACGAACCATTCTCACTGTTTTGATCATTGCTATTGGAATTACTGCCTTAGTTGGTATTTTAAGCGCTGTTTCTGCGTTGGAAAACACTATTTCAAGCGATTTCTCATCTATGGGAGCCAACACCTTCAATATTCAACGCTATGAATTCAATACGCAGCGTAGAAATGATGAGAAACAAAAAATCAATCCGGTTATTAGCTATAGAAATGTGAAGGCATTTGAAGACGACTTTAATTTTCCATATACCAAAACATCCATTTCATTTGTTGGGACTTATGGCGCTGAGGTCAAATATGAAAACGAAAAAACAGATCCTGAAGTACAAGTTTTAGGCGTCAATGAAAATTACATTACCAACTCAGGATTGGAAATTGAATTAGGTCGTGATTTGAACTATTTTGACGTTCAAAACAGCAATAGTGTTTGTGTGATTGGTAGTGATTTGAGAAAGGCTTTGCTGAAAGATGTAAATCCGCTAAACAAAACCATCAGTGTTCGCGGCGCCAAATTTAAGGTCATCGGTGTCTTAAAAGAAAAGGGATCCACCTTTGGAAACAACCAAGACTTAAGGGTGTTTATGCCACTTCAAAAAGCGAGAACTATATTTACCAATCCCAATATTAATTACAGCTTGAGTGTCAAATCGGATAAGAAAGACATGATGGAAGGTGCACTCGATGAAGCTATCCTATTATTCAGAAACATTAGAGGTTTAAATCCTGTTGAAGACAACAATTTTGGTATCGAACGCAGTGACGATTTAATCAATCGAATCGGCAGCATTACTGGTGTTTTGGAAACAGTAGCTTGGATTATAAGCATTATTACCATTTTTGGCTCAACCATTGCCTTGCTTAATATGATGTTTGTTTCGGTTACTGAGCGTACAAGGGAAATTGGCGTTCGTAAAGCATTAGGTGCTAAACGAAGTACCATTGCCATGCAGTTTTTTATTGAAACCTTAATTATTGGTCAATTAGGTGGTATTTTAGGAATAATCTTAGGAATATCAGTTGGCGCAGGGATTTCCGCTATTGCCAATTTTCAATTTGTCACACCTTGGCTAGCCATGATAAGCGCAGTGATTATTACCTTTATCGTCGCCGTGTTATCTGGATCTCTTCCAGCCATTAAAGCATCGAAATTAGATCCTGTAGAGTCATTACGTTACGAATAGCTTCCTGTTAATTTCCAGCTATAATAGTTTCAAAATACTGGAATAATTCACCTTTGGTAATATTGGCGCCTTCTTGAATTAGCTTAAATTTATCCTGACCTTTTTCTTCGGAATACCCTTTTCTTGAAGTGAAAAACTCAACTTCATCAGATAACAGATTATTCCTCAACCATTCATATCCTTCAGTTGTCGTGATATCAACATTTTTGTTCTTGATTTTAAGAGCGATCAAGCGCATATCTTTTTCGGTACACTGAAACAAATGCATCTGTTGAGGGGAAATATGTTCCAAATATGCTACTTTAGACAATACACCTTCCCAAATCAAATCACTAAACACATCCAGTTCCTGCTCAGCAACCTCTGGTTTATTGGCTTTGATATCCTTCCATTCATCAGCAGTAATGGATTGTGTTGCTAAAAAATTAATAAATTCCTGGTGCAGTTCTTCAAACTGTTCTTTGGTCAATCTTGCATATTTCATAACTCGTTGTCCTAAATCTTATAATTGAAAAAGCCTCAACGATGTGTTGAGGCTTTATATATATGTTAAATTTTGAATTAAGCTTCAGCAATCACTTCAAAAGTCAAGCCAACATTAACCGATCTGTGAAGTCTTACTTCAGCATCGTACTGTCCGAGACGCTTGATATTTCCACCTACGATAGAGATGTACTTTTTATCAACATCATGACCTTCATTTTTAAATGCATTAGCCAAGTCCATGTTAGTAACAGAACCAAAAAGCTTATCACCAGCAGTTGCACCAGCACCAGCTTTTGCTGTTATTTTAATATCTAAAGCTTTCAATGCTTCGGCAGTTTTTTCAGCCTCTTCAATGATAGACTTTTCTTTAAATGCTCTTTGCTTCAAAGTTTCAGCCAATACTTTTTTAGCTGAAGTAGTAGCCATAATGGCATACCCTTGAGGAATTAAATAATTTCTACCATAACCGTTCTTAACTGTTACAATATCGTCTTTAAATCCTAAATTATCAACGTCTTGTTTTAATATAAGTTCCATAGTTATTGGTATTTTATTTTAATAAATCGGTTACGTAAGGTAACAATGCCAAGTGACGCGCTCTTTTTACAGCAACAGACACTTTTCTTTGGTATTTCAAAGACGTTCCTGTAAGACGTCTTGGTAAAATCTTACCTTGTTCGTTTACGAAGTTTAACAACCAATCTGGATCTTTGTAATCTACGTACTTAATTCCAGACTTCTTAAAGCGGCAATATTTCTTCGCTTTAGTCGTATCGATATTCAACGGAGTTAAATATCTGATTTCTCCGTCTTTTTTTCCTTTTGCTTGTTGTTCAATTGAAGACATAATTACGCGTTTTGTTTGTTTCTAGTTCTTCTTTTCTCAGCCCAAGCAATGGCATGCTTGTCTAATTTCACAGTTAAGTGACGCATAAAACGTTCATCACGTCTAAACTCAACTTCCAGCGGAGATATAACCTCACCATCTACAGTGTACTCAAATAAGTGATAGAAACCACTTTTTTTGTTTTGGATTGGGTACGCTAATTTCTTTAAGCCCCAATCTTCCTTTGCTACCATCTTCGCTCCACGAGAAACAAGAAAATCTTCGTATTTCTTTACTGTTTCCTTTATCTGATCTTCAGATAAAACGGGATTTAAGATGAAAACAGTTTCATAATGATTCATACTAAATGTATATTTATAGTTAAAAATGGGTGCAAAAATAACTATTAATTCTATATTTGACAACATTTTCCCCTCTAAAAATAACGGTAAGATAAATTTCTTAAAATTTTGTTAAAATTCACAGTTTACCGATGTTTTTTGGTTTTTATCCGAATTTTTCGTACTATTGTCGATATCTTAACCTAAAATATAATAATGTTATGACTTTAAACTGTGTAGTAGTTGATGATTCTGCGATTCAACGTCTATCGATCGTAAAGTTAATTGAGAATCATTCCTCACTTAACTTGATTGCAGAATACAGCAGCGCATTAGAAACCAAAAATGGGCTTAACAAACACAAAGTAGACTTGATCTTCTTAGATATTGAGATGCCTGTACTGAATGGTTTCGAACTGCTGGATGTCCTCAACAACAAACCCCAAATCATTTTCGTTACTGGAAAAACCGAATACGCGTTTAAAGCCTTTAATTATGATGCCACCGATTACCTACAAAAACCTATCACTAGGGAACGATTTAACCAATCAGTAGAAAAAGCGCTTGAGCAACATAAATTAAAGCTTGATTTTAACGAAACAGACGGTGAACACATCTTTGTGAAGAGTAACCTGAAAAAACGTAAAGTTTACATTAAAGACATTAAATGGATTGAGGCTCTAGGTGACTACGTGAAATTAGTTACCGAAGAAAACAGCTTAGTCGTTTTGTCTACAATGAAAGCTTTTGAAAAAGAACTGCCTGAAGGCAAATTTTTAAGAATCCATAAATCCTACATCGTGAATCTAGATAAAATCGATAGGTTCAACAGTAAGAATGTAGAAGTGGGTGCTTATGAAATCCCATTGAGTAGAAACAAGAAAACCCAACTTGTGGACGCTTTAAACAATATGTAATTGGCAAAGAGCACTACTCGTTTGAAGATATAACGTTAAACCTAACTTAACTTTAATAATTATCGACATTTAGTATTACTCGAATTGCCCTAAAATCTTTCACACTTAAGAAGCTATTGTTAATTTTAACAATGGCTTCTTTTGTTTTGGACAAGGACTGTTTCTGTGGAATCTTGACCAAGACATGCTTCAGGTACTGATTTCTAATTCTAGCTACTGGTGGAAATTCTGGTCCAAGCACATGCTCATGGAAAACAGTTCGTAAGGATTTGGCATACCACTCTGCTCCAACATTCACCTTTTGATAATCCTTATGCTTAAAGGTAATCTTGATCATTCTGTAAATTGGTGGATATTTATAAGTATAGCGATCTTCCATCTGTTCAGTATACATCTGCTCAAAGTCGTTGGTTGATACTTGCTGAAGTATGCGATGATAAGGGTTATACGATTGAATGATTACTTTACCACGTTCCTTGGTTCGTCCTGAACGTCCTGACACTTGTGCCATTAATTGAAAACTTCGCTCATGCGCTCTAAAATCTGGAAAGTTCAGCATATTATCTGCATTCATGATACCAACCAATCGTACATTTCTAAAATCCAAACCTTTGGTCAACATTTGGGTACCAACCAATATATCGATGTCACCTTGTTCTAAAGCCGTTATAATTTTTTCATAGCCATACTTGCCACGTGTCGTATCTAAATCCATACGAGCCACCTTATGGTCTGGAAACAAGGCTTTCGCCTCCTCCTCAACTTGCTCGGTTCCAAAACCCTTACTATCTAATTCGACACTCCCACAAGCCTCACAAGTTTTAGGCATAGCTACGTTGTAACCGCAATAATGGCAACGCAACTGATTGCGATACTGATGATAAGTCAAACTCACATCACAATTTGGACATTGAGGTGAATGCCCACAAGTCAAGCATTCTACAATAGGTGAAAAGCCACGTCGATTTTGAAACAGAATTACCTGATGATTTTCTTTTAGGGTGTCTTGTATTTCAGTAATCAATCGATCACTAAAATGCCCTGTCATGCGTTTCCGCTTGTGTTTATCCTTGAGATCAACAATTTCAATATCTGGCATTAACACATTATTATAACGATGCTTCAATTCTACCAAACCATATTTACCCTGTTGTGCATTGAAATAACTTTCTAAACTGGGTGTTGCTGAACCTAACAAGGTTTTGGCCTGAAACATTGTAGCCAAAACAATGGCAGTATCCCTTGCATGATATCTTGGTGCTGGATCAAATTGCTTAAAAGAGGATTCATGTTCTTCATCGACAATAACCAATCCTAAATCTTGAAATGGCAATAACACTGAAGAACGGGCACCTAAAACAATCTTTGCCTTTTTTGAATTTTGCAAGACCTGATTCCAAACCTCAACCCGTTCATGAGAGGAATATTTACTGTGAAACACTGCAACCTGCTCACCAAAATATTCTTGAAGTCGCTCAACCAATTGTGTAGTCAAAGCAATTTCGGGAAGCAGATACAATACTTGCTTTTGATTATTTAGTTGCTTTTCGATGAGCTTTACATAGAGTTCTGTTTTACCAGAGGAAGTTACCCCATGCAAAAGCGTAATATTCTCTTTTTCAAAACATTGCTCTATTTTATTTAAAGCTATTTCTTGATGTTTGTTTAAAGCTTTTGAATCAGATTCTGCTTCACCTTCAAATTGAATACGATCGGTTTGAATATGGTAATCTTCTAAAATACCCTTATCGACAAGCGCTTTTATAATGGCTGACGAGGCATTGCTCTCTTCGGTTAATTCTGAAACTTTTACTGGCTTCTTAGTCTTGGCTGAGATTGAAAACAAAGTCATCACGACATCGCGCTGTTTCGGCGCACGACTTAAATCCTCCAGTAAATTTTGTAAAGCAGCTTCAGATGTATAGGCATTGTTCAATCTGATATACCGAACCAATTTCGGTTTATACTTTTCATAGATTTCCTCTTGCACATGAATTACTTCCTTATCGATAAGACGCTTGATGACAGGAAGAACATTTTTTTTGTCTAAAATATCCATCAAATCCTGGATTTTCAGTGAAGATTGATGATGTAATGCCTCATACACAATGAATTCATCATCTTGTAATTCTTCATCACTTACCTGAACATCCTCTTGTCTGTAAATAATTGTTTCGCTTTCTAGAATAAAAGCATTTGGAAGTGCCGCACGCATGACTTCGCCTACAGTACACAAATAATAACTGGCAATCCATTTCCAATGTTCCAATTGCACTTTAGTAACAATTGGCGTGTCGTCTAAAATTTGATGAATTTCCTTAGCATCGTAAACTTGAGGTGCTTTTTGATGGATGTTTTCCACCAATCCAGTATAAATTTTCCGTTTTCCGAAAGGCACTGAAACACGCATACCAGGTTGTAAAAAATCAGCTTCAGCAGGCGTAATGGCATAGGTAAAGCTTTTTTCCAAAGGGATGGGCAATATGACATCTACAAAATTATTCAGAATCTATTGTTTTTAAATAAATCAACCTTCTATCCTTACCCAGTACTGTGTCTTATAGAAGAATGCAAGGTAACCACGAACTTGAAGTTTGTCAGGGTTATTGTCGTCTAATTTCAATCGACATGAATAAATATTGCCATCTTCAGGATTGGTAATGGTTCCTTTTTTATAGGTGTCTTTATCAACTTTTTCCATATCCTTGATTATGACCAGTCCTAAAATAGGCTTGTTATAATCTTCTCCATCACAGTTCTCACATGACAAATCTCGTTTTGTAGCATCAAATATTTCGATGATTTTTCCATAGATTTTATCATTCTTTTTATAAATCTCAACAATAGATTTTTCTTCACCTGTATTATCATCAACAGTCTTCCATTTACCTAAGATGTCTTGACCATTGAGATAAAAAGATGAAAAACAACAAATAAAGAAAACCGTTAAATATCGCATATTATCTATGTTTACGCAATTTAGTTAATGATACATTAAGCTCAAATCCGAGCAACAGGATATTGGCATTCAACCAAAAATAGAACATCAAAATCAATAAAGCACCAATAGAGCCATATAGTTTATTGTATTGCGCAAAATTTTCAATGTAGATTCCAAACAGGTATGAGGTTAAGATAATGAGTAAGGTGGTAAACAGAGCTCCAATAGAAAAAAACTTGAATTGTTTACCTTCCTTGGTACCAAAATAATATAGCGTAGCTGTTGCCAAATAAACCATAATAACAAAAAAGAGGTATTGAGACCATACCAACAGACTGGTATTTTGGTTTTTAATATGAGCAAGTTCCACAATGTTCTCAACCACATAAATATTAAAGAATCCCAAAACAGCCACAGTAAGAATCAACAAAAATGCCAAAATCAAAGCGATTCCTAATGCATACATATATTGTTTAAATACATTTCGGGTCAATTGTTCGTGATAGGAACTTTCAAATCCAGAAAACACAGCATTCACGCCATTTGCCATCAACAAAATGGAAATCAGAAATACCGAAGAAATCAGTCCGCCACCTTTGATGTTCTCAAAAATATTTTCATGGAAAAAATCGGTGGTTGTTGGTGGCAAAAACGATTGCAGGAAATTTAAAAACTCATCTTCAAAGCCCTGAATCGGGATGTAAGGAATTACAATGATCACAAACAACAAAAAAGGAAATAATGCCATAAAAAAACTATAGGCAATAGCACTCGCTCTGGTACTCAATGCTCCTTTAACAATTCCAATGATGTAAAGTTCCAGTAAGTCATACAATGATAAACCCTCCAAAACCTTTGGTTTTATTTGTTTAAAGAGCTTTACCAATAGATTGACTACAGGGATTTTCTCTAACTTATCTTCAATGGGTTTAGACATGTAATGATCTGGATAATTGTTTCTGAGGCTTCACTCTCTTTAAAAGTAGAAAACTTACACGAACAAATTTAAGAAATCCGCAAAAACTTACAATCTACAATGCCATGCTTCCAACGAAAAGAAGTATCTTTGATGTCTTTAAGTTTTGAGATCCAAATTCATCTGTTTATGTCTATATCGTCATTAAACGCCATTTCACCAATTGATGGTCGTTACCGGAATAAAGTAGAAAAACTATCTCCCTATTTTTCAGAAGAGGCACTTATAAAGTATCGTGTTCAAGTAGAGATAGAATATTTCATAGCGCTTTGTGAAGCTAAATTACCCCAACTTGCTGATGTAGACCCTAAGGTGTTTAGCGACTTGAGATCTGTTTACACTTCGTTTTCATCTGAAGATGCCAAAGCCATCAAGGACATAGAACGTGTTACGAACCATGACGTTAAAGCGGTTGAATACTTTATTAAGGAGCAGTTTGACAAACTCAACCTCAGCACTCATAAGGAGTTTATCCATTTTGGACTAACTTCCCAAGACATCAATAATACAGCAATTCCCTTGAGTATTAAGGATGCCATGAACGATGTTTATGTTCCTGAATACTTTGAATTGCTGAAAAAACTAAAAGCCCTTGCAGAAGAATGGAGTTCGGTACCAATGCTGGCAAGAACGCATGGACAACCTGCGTCGCCTACACGATTGGGCAAGGAAATTCAAGTTTTTGTCACGCGTTTGGAAGAGCAGTTCAATTTATTGAACGACATCCCAAGTGCCGCAAAATTTGGAGGTGCCACAGGTAATTTCAATGCGCATAAAGTAGCGTATCCTGATATGGACTGGAAAACTTTCGGAACCAATTTTGTGCAAGAAAAGTTAGGCTTACAGCATTCCTTTCCAACAACTCAAATTGAGCATTACGATCACATGGCAGCGCTATTTGATGCTTTGAAACGTATCAATACCATCATCATTGATTTAGACCGTGACATTTGGACCTATGTATCAATGGATTATTTCAAGCAAAAAATCAAAAAAGGCGAAGTTGGCAGTAGTGCTATGCCTCATAAAGTCAATCCGATAGATTTTGAAAATTCTGAAGGAAATTTAGGAATAGCAAATGCTATATTTGAACATCTTGCTGCTAAACTTCCCATCTCTAGATTGCAACGCGATTTAACGGATAGTACTGTTTTACGAAATGTAGGTGTACCATTTGGTCATACCTTAATCGGATTTAAATCTACCCTTAAAGGTTTAAATAAGCTATTATTGAACGTAGCTAAGTTTGAAGAAGACTTGGAAAAAAACTGGGCTGTTGTTGCTGAAGCGATACAAACCATTTTACGCCGTGAAGGATATCCAAATCCGTATGAAGCCTTAAAGGGATTAACACGAACAAACGAGGCGATTAATCAAGATACGATTTCCAATTTTATTGATACCTTAGAGGTTTCCGATTCGATAAAAAAGGAATTGAAAGCGATTAGTCCAAGTAACTATACAGGAATTTAATATGAGCTTCAGTAAAAACTCTTTAGCGCTTATCTACACAGGTATTATCCTCCTTAGTTTTTTTCTATCTGGAATCTTTGATGTATTAGACTACTTAATAGTTAAAGCGCTATTATTTATTGGCTTTGGAATACTTGGTGCCCTATTGGTTTGGATTGCCGTAAAAGAACCCAATAAAAAAATCACCTCGAATAATACTACCCAAGGTGATTCAAATTAACATTCTAATAGTTCCAATTTATTTACTCAAAAAAATTGGTAAAACGTTTTAATTCTGAATCGTCGATATTGGCTTTCTCAAAAACCTTTGAAAGCGTCATGATTTTATTAGCTGTCATATCATCTCCCAAAACCCTTACCAAAGCAAAACCTTTATCTTGTGAATGACCCATTAAAATGATCTCGTCTATACTATCTTCCTCTCCGAGAAACTTTACCACAAACTTCCCATCTGTACTGTTTCCGCCTCGCATGAGTTCTTCATATTTAGGGTCTTTCAAAATCGTTTGAACTTTCGCTAGTTCAACTTCAAACTCTGCAGTATCAGTACTATCGTCTAAAACATAAGCCAATAGACTTAATTTCTCAACAGAATCTAAGGCATCAGCTTCCTCTTCAGTAAGAGTTTCCTCATCGATATCTAACATACTAGTAGGCACATCCAAAGTTGTAAAACCAGGTGCCAATTCACTATCGACGTAGTAGCTTTGCAATGTTGGGCCTTGGTTGCAACTTTGAAAGGTTACAACCAAGATCAACAAAGCGATTATGGTTTTGATTGATGAATTCATAATCTTAATTTTTTCCAGCTTTTTTCAATTGATCTCCACCTGGCATATTCATCTGATTTGTCAATTTAGAAATTTGTCTCAAATCGATATCTCCAGTTAAGCTCAATAAAACCGTTTCGATTTCTCTTTTCTTTCCATTGATGGTAATGTCTTGATCTTTTGTCATTTCCTTGATGCCATTTATGAACATCAATAGCTCTTTAACATGGTTTTCATCCTTCCCTTCTCTCACATAGAAATTCACGGTTTGATCACCATCTTTCACACGCATCAACTCTTCCATTTTAGAACTTTTTAAATAGCTTGATACCGTAGCATTCATATCGGCTGAAATTTTTTCATCTCCAGTAGTGAATACCTTAAAATTAGTAATGCTTTCAGCCATATCAAGATAACCTTGCATTTCAGGATCATCAACATCTATTCCCATAGTGGCCAACATTTTAAACATTTTTTGGTTTACCACTACAGAAGTGACCTCATCTAGATTTTCAAATTTATCAAAAACGCTCTGTGCAGTTAAAGTTACTGACGATAGCATTAATGCGAGTATTACGATTACATTTTTCATGATTACTTGTTTTTAATTGTTTACTTGTTTTCGTTCTGTGTTTTTTAATAATTTGTTTGTTGTCTTGCCAAATTTGTTAACAAAGCTGGCATTTTGTACACCTAGATTAAAGTTTTCAGAGGCCATTTGAAGGGCATTTAAACTTGAAGCACCTTGGTCTAAATTGTCTGAAACCAGACCTAGAGCATTCACACTAGACGTACCTTTTTGAAAATTAGCACCTAACAGGGCTAACGCTTCTTGGGTTTGGTAATACATTTCACGTTCTTTAGCAGATAGTTGCGCTACAGTTGTTGGTTGATCACCTCCCAACACTTTGGGAACAAAAATTCCCAACATTAGAATTGCAACGGCTGCGACAGAAATCCACTGATAGATATAGTTTTTCCTAGGTTTTAATGGAACGTCTTTGGTATACAACTCTTGTTTTGTGGTATTGAAATACTGAAACATGGCTTTATAAGATTCCAAATGAGCTGGAACATCTTCCTTTTGAAAATACGCCTTGAGTTGTTGCTCTTCCTTTAGCGTAGTTTCACCATTGTCATACTTCTCTAATAATTTCTCTATACTATTTAACACCATAACTGTGTGTGTTTGTTAATTTTTCTCGTATTGTTTTTCTTGCCCTCGACAATGCGACTCGAATTGCCGTGGGATTCATATCTACTACTTTTGAAATTTCATCATAATCATATTCTTCAATATCCCTCAATTGTAATATGATCTTTTGTTGTTCGGGTAACTCTTCAATAATTTTCGAAACCCAATCAACACTGTCCTTATTTTCAACTTCCTTTTGTAAAGACGTGTTGTTGTCTTGATAATTACTGTGGACAATCTTTAAGTTTTGTGCTTGTTTCGATTTTAATCGATCTAAACAAAAATTCTTGGTCATTGTCATTGAAAACGCTTCTACATTTTTGTATTCACTAATTTTCTGTTTATTACGCCACAGTTTCATTAAAATCTCTTGCGTAGCATCTTCAGCTTCTTCCCTTGAAACGAGAAGTCGTTTGGCTAGGCGAAAGACCTTATCCTTAAAAGGCATTACCAATTTTACAAAATCAGTCTGTGTCATTGTTTGGTTGTTAGTAAAAGCCGTTGTTAAACTGCTTCTTATCCTTACGACGAATAGGTGTTAGTTTTGTTACAACGACATATTTATTTTTTTACTTATATGTTGTTAAACACAATAATTTCATTGAAGTTAACATAACAACTTAATTTTTTAGTTTACAATAATGTAAGTAAATTTATGTTTTATAAGACTATTCTACATAGACCGTAAAAATTGTAAAAAAGAAAAAGATATGACAATTAAGAAATTATGTCTACTCCTTATTGTTGGGTTGACATTTACCAATTGCTTTAAAGATCGAGACGATGATGCCGTTACGGCTAGTGAAATTAACGATTTTGTTTGGAAAGCCATGAATGCTGCCTATCTGTACAAAGCAGAAATTCCAGATTTAGCAAACAATAGATTTTCCTCTAATGATGAGTATGCCGATTACCTCAATCAATATTCGGCACCTGAAGACTTATTTGAAACTCTCATATATGAACGTGAAACGGTAGATCGTTTCAGTTTTATCATTCCTAATTACATCGCTTTTCTTCAAAGTCAGGAAGGTGTTTCGCTTTCGAATGGATTAGAGTTTGATTTTTATTTCAAACCTGGAAGCGCAACTGAGGTTTTTGGAATTATTCGATTGGTTTTAAACGGCAGCTC
Organism: Psychroserpens sp. XS_ASV72; assembly: GCF_041224425.1. Taxonomy (NCBI): domain Bacteria; kingdom Pseudomonadati; phylum Bacteroidota; class Flavobacteriia; order Flavobacteriales; family Flavobacteriaceae; genus Psychroserpens; species Psychroserpens sp. XS_ASV72. Next base: position 215,146 of record NZ_JBGFGL010000076.1, read on the forward strand.
AGGTGACATGCTTGGATTGCAACGCGGACAAATATTTGATGCTGTTGATGGGGTTCCATTGACTGAAAACAACTTAGCTAGCTTATTAAATCAAACTTCTTATACGCTAAACTTTGCCATATACAATGACAATGGCACTCCAGAAGTAACTGATGACACTATCGAATCTACAACAAACACCACCAACATTTCCAAAGTGGTTTATACTGAAAACCCAGTCCATACCACTGAGATTATAGACGTTGATGGCGAGAATGTAGGTTATTTATTATATAACGGATTTAGTAATGGCGACAACAATCAATTTTTGAATAGCCTTAATAATGCATTTGGTCAATTTCAAGCTAACAATGTGCAGCATTTGGTCATAGACTTAAGATATAACCCTGGAGGCATCATATCGACAGCTGCCTTATTGGGAAGTATGGTTACTGGACAATTTAATGGAGAGGTTTTTTCAAAATTGGTATACAATGAAGATTTACAAAGCAGTAATACCAATGTTGAATTTGTGAATAGTTTCAATGGAAATTCTATTAACAGTTTAAATCTTAACAAAGTTTACGTTTTAACTACTGATGCATCAGCTTCAGCAAGTGAGTTGATTATTAACAGTTTGGGTGCCTATATCGATGTTGTTCAAATTGGTGACACAACTGTTGGTAAAACACAAGCGTCTGTAACTCTTTTTGATTCACCAGATTTGGGACCAAACGACATCAACCCTAGCCACACCTATGCACTTCAACCCTTAGTTGCAAATTCAATCAATGTAAACGATCAAGAAGTACCTTCTAGTGGTATTGTTCCTGATATTACCGTATTGGAATCGCCAAGAAACTACGGTATTTTAGGAGATGAAAACGAACCATTACTTGCTGCTGCAATTTTAGACATTCAAGGTTCAGGAAGATATAGCCAACCGTTTTCAGATGTAAGACCTGTTAAAAAGGAAATCAATATATCTGAAACAGAACAAAGAATGTATATTGATTCTGAACTAACAAATTTTGAACGGATCGATTTCAAACAATAACCATAAAAAAAGCCACTTTGAAAGTGGCTTTTTTATTATAGATTCAAATTAAATCCGAACAGCACATTCCTTCCTTTGGTAGTATATCCTAACAGTTCTTGATAATCCTCATTCAAGATATTGGTCATATTAACATACAAAGTCAATTTATCTTTTAAAACCTTCCGACTGATATAAAAGTCAAGTAGACTGTAAGACTTTAATGTCACATCTTCAGTAGCAAAAGTGGTTTCATTGTAAAAAGCATCCCTTCTATCATCATTGAACTGATAGCTTAGACTCATGAATGTCTTGGAATTTAAATTATAATTCAAATTGGCATTGACTTTCACTTCAGGAATTCGAAGATTTAACTCATCTTCTACCTTCGTATAGCTTCCATTCACTAAAAACTTCAACTTTTTAGTGACAAGAACATCAGCAACAAGCTCAAAACCACTAGCAGTAAATTCCTTATCAATATTGTCATACTGGAATACAAAATTACCCTGATCTACAAAATCTACAAAGTTCTTCTCCTCCCTATTAAAATACACCAAACTAATTGTAGCTTTATCTTTAAAATTTACTTCAGCACCAAGTTCAATAGTTCTGTTCTCCTCAGGTTCAAGCTCTAAATTTCCATGCGTTGGCTCAAACAATTGATACAATGAAGGTGCAATAAAAGCTGTACTATAACTCGCCAATCCTTTTAAATAACCAAAACCTGTTGTCTTTTTATAGGAAGGGTTAACACTATAAACAAAATGACTTCCATATTCACTATGATTGTTTAAACGGATTCCTGCATTGATATTTAATCCGAAATCTGACACATACACCACATTAGCATAAGGGTCGACGATTGTAAAGGAAGCATCCTCAGGACTGATGTCTTGGGACAACTCAGATTCACCAAAAGGAATTGAATAACTTTCTATTTGATTATCTTGAACATTGACACCTAAAACTGTGTAAAACGTATCATTGAAATTATACCTATTAAATAAATCACCTATAAAGCTTTTCGCCTTGAATCGCGTTGGAAAACTCGACTGGATATCTCGTTCAATATTATTGTAAGCTGCATTCAAAGTGATATTTCCATGCTTGTATTGAAACTCGGGTGCCAATCCCAGTCGATACTGTTTTGTAACCGATTGATTGTCTGCATCAGCAAAAGAAAAACCTTCATCAAATTCGGCTTTAAAGGTATCTGTGCTTCCATAAGCTTTTATCTTAAATGCATTAGAAAACCTGTAAGCTAGATTCAAATAGGCGTTGTGGGAATTAAAAGCATCATTTTCCTCTCCTTCATCGATGGCTGAAAGTCCGTCTGTAAATTGATGTCCAAAACTAGCCAAATAAGAAAAATCACTTACAGTCCCATTTATTGAAACACTGTTTTTGTAATGCTCAAGCGCATATTTATCATCCTCTTGAGATTGATTGGTTCCGAAATTACTATTGAGACTTAAGTTAAATACATCATCACTTGCCTTTTTAAGCTTAATATTAATCACAGCTGTCGCAGCACCAGTTCCATAAAGAGTACTTGAAGCGCCTTTAAGAATTTCAATACTTTCTACTTGGTCAACCGATAACAATCTTAAATCATAATCGTTTGAAATTTGTGAGGCATCGGTCAATGGCACGCCATCAATCATAATCAAAACCTGACGATTACGTCCACCACGAACAAAATAGCTTAAATTTTGAGCCGCATTGCTTCTGGTTCCGTTGATGTCTATTCCTGCTGTAGTATTAAGGATTTCAGCAACAGACTTTCCTTTAAGATTTTTAAGGTCATCTTGAGTGATTTTCGTAATGACCTTTCCTGAATTTTCTCTTTTTAAATTGAATCTGGAGTCTGTAATGACAACTTCCTCCAATTGTTCAATTTTTAGTGAATCGGCTTGCTTTTGCGCATAACCTAGACTTGATATACCAAGAGACAGTATACCAAGCACCTTTAATTTTGTGTTCATTGTTAAACAAAATTACTCGGAATAGCATGAGTGTTCACACCAAAACTTTTATCCCGAAAGTTTGACTTCTATGTTTGAATTTGGCAGGTCTCCTGACTTGCGTCTTGCTATTCGTCTTCCCAGAAAAAATCCAGTGACATTGAAGGTAATAGCAAGCTTTCTAGCTTACAGTTGCGGGAACAGTTCTGGAATTGCACCAGATTCCCTTTTAATCCATTTGACAAAAAATCAAATGGAACCTAAATTCGGAACAAATGTAAAAAGGTGAAATGGATTTAGAATAAAAGACGCCTACTTTTTTTTATTCATTTTATAAATCAAATAAGCAAAACCAACCAAAAAGTGAAGGATTATAACCGCAGCCACTATATATATTGTTACATTTGAATTATCATGCATAATGAAAGTTTTTGTAGCTCAAATTTAATCAATCAAAGCACTTTAAATCGTTACCTATGTTACACAAAAAGCTAGTTTCTATCTTTTTTTTAAGCATCCTATTTCTATGCTGCAAGGAAGAAAAAAAGGCATTACCAATACAAGATATTGAGCCTCAACAAATAGAAATGAAATATGCAAGCGGATTTACAATTACAGAGTTTCAAGATTATAAAATCTTAAACATCACAAATCCATGGCCAAAATCTGATAAACAATTCAAATATGCACTTGTTCCAAAGGAAAATCAATCAAAAATCACTTTGAACAAAGACGATTATGATGGCATCATCACAATTCCTATTGAAACTATCGTAGTCACATCAACCACTCATATCCCAGCCTTGGAACATCTTGGTGTAGAAAATCGACTGATCGGATTTCCTGGTTGTGATTATGTGTCTTCTGAAAAAACCAGAGCACGCATCAATACAGGTCAAGTTCGCGAACTGGGAAGTAATGAGGGCATCAATACAGAAATCCTTTTGGAATTACGTCCAGACCTTGTTATGTCGTTCGGTGTTGAAGGTTCGAATAAAAGCTTGGAAACCATTAATGCGTCAGGTATTTCTGTAATTTACAATGGTGATTGGGTTGAAAAATCACCTCTTGCCAAAGCAGAATGGATCAAATGTTTTGGAATCCTTTTCGATAAAAGTGAGAAAGCCAATATGGTATTCAATACTATTGAAACTAATTATATGGATGCTAAAAAAATGGCATCAGAAGCTATAGAAAAACCAAGTGTATTATGTGGTGCGATGTATAAGGACATTTGGTATTTACCTAATGGCACCAGTCCAGAAGCCCAAATATTGAAAGATGCCAACACCAATTATCTATGGAGCGATACTGAAGCCTCTGGAAGTTTGGCTTTAAGTTTTGAAACCGTATTTGAAAAAGCTCAAGATGCCGAATTATGGATTAGTCCGTCCTACTATGGAAGTTATGACGACTTGAAAGCTTCGAACGATCATTATACCAAATTCAAGGCGTTTCAAAGTAAAAACATCTATACCTTTTCAAATACCAAAGGTGAAACTGGTGGTGTTTTATATTACGAGTTGGGTGTTTTACGTCCAGATTTGGTATTGAAGGATATGATTAAGGTTTGTCATCCAAATCTACTCCCAGAATACAAAACCACATTTTTCAAGCCACTCAAATAGGCAAAGACAGTTAACCATCTTTTTGTATTACATTTGTGTTGAATGACAAAATGTTTCGATTTTTAGAATAATCACAACTTTTGAATAGCAATTACACATATCCTTTTATAACGCTTCTTGTTGTACTTCTGCTTTGCTTTTTGCTAAACATCAGCTTAGGCTCTGTAAGCATCCCAATACCTGATGTATTTGCCGGCTTATTCGGTAGTTTGGAAAACGAATCTTGGCAATATATCATTCAGAATTATAGATTACCTAAAGCCTTTACAGCAATTCTAGTAGGTTCCGGATTGGGAATCTCAGGATTATTGATGCAAACCCTTTTTAGAAATCCGTTAGCCGGTCCATTTGTTTTAGGCATCAGTTCTGGAGCGAGTTTAGGCGTGGCTTTGGTTATATTGGGTTCTGGACTTTTTGGAGGTATTTTGGCGTCTGTTTTGATTTCCAAATGGAGCATTGTCATTGCTGCAAGCTTAGGAAGTTTTTTGGTCTTATTGGCCGTACTTTTAGTGTCTTCCAAAGTTCGAGATACGATGGCTATCTTAATTATAGGATTGATGTTTGGAAGTATTACTGCTGCCGTTGTAAGTGTATTATCGTACTTTAGTTCTGCGGAACAATTACAACAGTATATATTTTGGGGATTCGGAAGCTTAGGAAACCTGTCTTGGTCTGAACTCCTTATTTTTTTCTGTATATATCTTTTAGGTTTATTACTTGCAATCGTTTCTATTAAAGCACTAAACAGTTTTCTTTTAGGTGAAAACTACGCTAGAAGTTTAGGACTACATATCAAGCGCAGTAGAATGATCATTATTTTTTCAACCAGTCTTTTAGCAGGAACCATAACAGCTTTTGCTGGGCCAATCGCTTTTATAGGTTTAGCCATTCCACATTTAACACGTCAACTATTTCATACTTCTAACCATAAAATTCTATTACCAGCAGTTTTTCTTTTTGGGGCTATTGTGATGTTGATTTGCGATAGTATTGCCCAATTACCTATGAGCGATTACACTTTACCTATCAATGCAATTACTTCATTAATTGGTGCTCCAGTTGTAATATGGCTTTTGGTACGACAACGTAAAATGATCTTTTAGATTTTGAATATTCAGCAACAACATAGTGTCCTTAAAACCGAAAAGCTATCCATTGGTTATAAATCAAAGAAAGAGGCTATTGTTGTTTCCAATGACATCAACATAGAACTAAGAAAAGGGGAACTTATTGGATTGGTTGGTGCCAATGGTATTGGAAAATCAACCTTGCTACGTACCTTAAGCGCTATTCAAAAACCATTAAGCGGCAGTATTGAATGCCATGGAAAATTGATTCATAAGCATTCTCCAATCGAATTGGCTAAAATCATGAGCCTGGTCTTAACAGAACAAATCATTTCCAAAAACCTAAGCGTATTTGAACTTGTGGCCTTAGGTAGACAACCCTATACCAATTGGATTGGCACTCTTTCTGAAAACGATTATACAGCTGTTGAAAGAGCTTTGGAACAAACCCATTTAACCGATTTAAAATCGCGTAGATGCTTCGAATTGAGTGATGGTCAGTTGCAAAAAGTTATGATCGCTAGGGCGCTTACTCAAGACACCGATTTAATTATTTTAGATGAGCCAACAACGCATCTCGATATGTATCATAAAGCCTATATTTTGAAGTTACTCCAGCAATTAGCAAAAGATACACAAAAGACCATTTTGTTCTCATCACACGAAATAGATTTGGCCATACAACTGTGTGACAAAATGATTGTGATGACTAAAGATACTGTTGTTTCTGATGCGCCATGCAAACTCATTGAGCAAGGCGTCTTCGAAACCTTATTTCCAAAAGACCTTATTGGTTTTGATAATAAAACCGGTCGATTTAAAGTAAAAAAATAAGCTTTTTAAATTTAAAATATATAGCCTTCTTTGGCTTTAGCTTAAAATGCAAATTGCCTATCTTTGGGTAAATTTGAATTCTTTTATGAACGATACACTCATCTTACTTTTTGCCATTCTTATTTCTGCTTCGGTTGGAGCCTATTTAGGTATGTTATTTATTAAACTGAAAAGCAAAAGCGAACAAAGCACGCTTGAAGAACGACAAAACCAAATGGGTAAAACTATTGAGGAACTCAAACAAAACATCAGCAGATTAGAATCTGAACGGGAGGAAATACGTCGCGAAAAAGAAAACCTAAATACAGAACTTACCAGAACAAATACAGAGTATCAAAATCTACATGAACAGAACTTAAAACGAGACAAAGAACTCGAAGAACGCCAAGAACAGCTACGTAAGGATTTTGAATTGTTAGCCAATAAGATTCTCGATGAGAAATCTGAAAAGTTCACGCTTCAGAATAAGGAGAATATCAAGAATATCTTAAATCCTTTACAGGAAAAAATTCTAATTTTTGAAAAGAAAGTTGAGGACACCCAAAAGGAAAGTATCAGTATGCATTCAGCATTAAAGCAACAATTATTGAATTTGAAAGACCTCAACCAACAAATGACCAAGGAAGCTACCAATTTAACCAAAGCTTTAAAAGGCGATAGTAAGATGCAAGGTAATTGGGGCGAATTGGTACTGGAGCGCGTCTTGGAGAAATCAGGTCTGGAAAAAGATCGAGAGTATTTTGTTCAGCAAAGTTTCACAAGAGAAGATGGAAGTCGTGCCATGCCAGATGTGGTTTTACATTTGCCAGATAACAAAAAAATGATCATCGACTCCAAGGTTTCCTTAACCCATTATGAGCAAATGGTCAATGCTGAGGATGAAGAACGTTCCTTGTTTTTGAAGCGACATCTCAACTCCATCAAAACCCATATTGATCAGCTTTCAGAAAAAAACTATCAAGATTTATACGATATTGAATCTCCAGATTTTGTTTTGTTATTCATTCCTATCGAACCTGCTTTTGCAGTTGCCATCAATGAAGACAATACCTTATACAATAAAGCCTTTGAAAAGAATATTGTTATCGTAACACCTTCTACGCTTTTGGCTACTTTACGTACCATTGACACCATGTGGAACAATGAAAAGCAACAACAAAATGCTATGGAAATTGCTAAGCAAGCAGGTGCTCTTTACGATAAGTTTGAAGGACTGGTATCAGACTTAACCAATGTAGGAAAAAAGATTGATGCTGCTAAAACCGATTATGCTTCAGCAATGAATAAATTAGTGGAAGGTAAAGGCAACCTTATTTCGAGAGTGGAAAAAATCAAAAAAATGGGTGCCAAAGCAAAAAAAGCTTTACCTGAATCTATTTTAAAAAGAGCTCACGAAGACGATGAGTAATCAACCTAAACATTATAAAACAGTTGATTCAACTAGAGTTAGCATCTCACAATTGATGCAACCTTCGCATTCAAATTTTAGTGGTAAAATACATGGTGGCTATATCTTAAACCTCATGGATCAAATTGCTTTTGCTTGTGCATCAAAACATTCTGAAACCTATTGTGTCACAGCTTCAGTTGAAACGGTCGATTTCTTAAATCCAATAGAGGTTGGTGAATTGGTTACCATGAAAGCCTCTATTAACTTCGTTGGTAAAACATCTATGGTTGTTGGGATTCGTGTGGAATCAGAAAACATTCAAAACGGAGAGATAAAGCATTGCAACTCCTCTTATTTCACAATGGTTGCTAAGGACAAATTTGGCAATAGTGTTGATGTTCCAGGATTAATACTCAATGATAAATTAGAAGTCAAACGTTTCTTAAAAGCTATTAAAAGGAAAGCGACAAAACAAGCAAGACAAATAGAGTTTGAACATGAAAACTTTTCTCCAACAGATTATTTACAAGAGCTCAAAAAATACCGCATCAAAATAGAACTTCCTGATAGTTCAGAATAAAAAAAAGCCACCAGAAACTGATGGCTTAATATGACATTAAAGGTTCTTATTGTTTGACAAAACGTTTGGTTTCAGTATTATTCTCTGTAGAAATTCTAACTAAATATAAACCGCTAGTCCAATTTGACACATCAAAGTTAGTCGATTCATTTCCATTCAATTCTCGTTCAACAATTAACTTCCCTAAAAGATCAAATACCCTTACAGTAGCAATATTTTGGAAATTACCAGGAACAATAAGTTTCATTTCTGTTGCAGCAGGATTAGGTGAAATTGAAAATTTAAACAAGTCATCAAAATCATCTAGGCCCAAACTAGTCGCCCAAAACTGAAAGCCGTTTTGAGCACCATCTCCAGTATATTCGTATGGAGGCGTGACACTAATAAAAGTTCCAGCAGTCCAAATACCTTTAGCTACAGCAACATTCTCTCTTCCTAATCCTCCACTTCCCCATTGCAAGAAGTCTTGCATGGCAGCTGTCGAACCAAAAGAATTGGTACTGTACAATCCTAAGTCGGATGCAGAAGCATTAAAGTTGGAACTTGCTTGAACAACAACATCTGCTCCAGGAGCTAGATTTAAAGAACCACTTTGTACAGTTCCTCCACTCAATTGAGAGTAAGTAAACAAGTGACAAAACCAATAGGAAGACACGTCTACGGTTGTACCTCCGTAATTGTGGATTTGAACAACATTGGTGCTTGGATCAACATTGACCATTCTGATTTGGGCATCTGAGGTGTTAATAGCAAAAAAGCATAGCGTTGCCATTAACACAAATTTCATTACGTAATTTTTTTTCATAGTTTGATTTTTTTGGTTGTAATTTTTGATACAAGATAATCAATTTTTTTTAATGGATTGAAAATCAAAAATCAAACTACAAAAAAAGCCATTGACATCTGTCAATGGCTTTGAGTATATAAATTAAAACAATTATTGCTTCACAAAGCGTTTTGTTTGTGTGTTGTGATCCGTAGAAATTCTCACTAAATATACGCCACTATTCCAATTTGACACATCAATTGATGAAGATGTAAGTGCATCAATCTCCCTTTTGTAAACGCGTTTACCCAATACATCAAAAACTGAAATTACAGCATTTTCGGTGTTTGATGGTAAATATACATTCAACTTAGAAGTGGCGGGATTTGGAGATATAGAAAACTCCTTAGACGTTTCAAATTGTGAAACTCCAAGAACATCAACAGCTGTTATATTATCTAGTTCAGAAATTCTAGCCACACCTCCTTGACCTTTGTGGATAGGATCGGTTGGACTAGTACCATCATTACTCACAATTCTAATTTGATCTACATCTGCAAGAATATCAGCTATGGTAGCACCTCCTTGAGATATTACCAAATCTGATGAATTCAAAGGAAACGTTATGGATGTCCAAGTAGTACCAGGAGGCACCACTATTGGATTTGCTGATGCTGCCCAATTAGGAAACGATTTATTGAGAGCTACTCTCAAATGCAATGTCTCGGTTCCTGGATTTTGAACATCACATGTAATAGCTACAATACCAGCAGCTGTATAATTACCTGTCCATTCAGCATCCATGTTAATACAAAGATGTTTTGATCCAGCTGAACCAGTCATAACTGAATTGGTAACTCTTAAAAAAGCATCACCAGCTCCCGCAGGTCCACCAGTAGGAACTTGAACAGGATCATTTGCATTAGAAATTTGATGTATCCATCCTTGAACACCTGAAGAAAAATCACTTGTTTGTCCAGCAGCAATATTCTGGGCAAATGCAAAAGAGGAAACAATTGAAAATAATATTGATAGTAGTTTTGTTTTCATAGCATCACTTTAATCATTAGCTAAATTAGTAATTTTTAGATAACTAAGATTAACATTTTATCAAAAAAAATAACTTATTTACTCAAATACATTCTTCGCCTAGAATACAAGTTGTAAAACTCGTCGTCTTTCAAACTATCAATAAATAGAATACTTTCTCCTGTACTCTTCATTTCTGGACCTAATTTCTTATTCACATTAGGGAATTTATTAAATGAAAACACAGGCTGCTTGATAGCGTATCCTTCCAAGTGTGGCTTAAAGTCAAAGTCTGTCACCTTATTGTGTCCTAACATCACTTTTGTTGCATAATTCACATAAGGTTCTCCATAAGCTTTAGCAATGAAAGGCACAGTTCGAGATGCTCTTGGGTTGGCCTCGATGATATATACCTTATCATCTTTAATGGCAAACTGAATGTTGATCAACCCAACCGTATTAAGTGCTAGTGCAATTTTATGCGTATGGTCTTTGATTTGCTGCATCACAAATTCCCCTAAATTAAAAGGTGGTAAGGTTGCATTACTATCTCCTGAATGAATACCACATGGCTCAATATGTTCCATGATACCAATGATATACACATTTTCGCCATCACAAATAGCGTCGGCTTCCGCTTCAATGGCACCATCGAGATAATGATCTAACAAGAGTTTATTATTTGGAATTTTACGAAGTAAATCGACAACGTGTTCTTCCAATTCCTTTTTATTGATGACAATCTTCATACCTTGTCCACCAAGAACGTAGGAAGGTCTTACCAATATTGGAAAATCCAATCGATCGGCAACGGCTAAAGCTTCATCGGCTGTTGAAGCCGTATCAAATTCTGGATAAGGAATGTTGTTTTCTTTCAATAAGGTTGAAAAACTACCTCTATCTTCAGCCAAATCTAATGATTGGTAGGTTGTACCAATGATTTTGATTCCATAACGATCTAATTTTTCAGCTAATTTGAGTGCTGTTTGTCCGCCAAGCTGAACAATAACACCTTCTGGTTTTTCATGACGGATAATATCGTAGATATGCTCCCAGAATACAGGCTCGAAATACAGTTTATCAGCAATATCAAAATCGGTTGAAACCGTTTCAGGATTGCAATTGATCATAATGGTTTCATAACCACATTCAGAACTCGCCAAAACACCATGCACACAGCAGTAATCAAACTCAATCCCTTGTCCGATTCGGTTAGGTCCCGATCCCAAAACAATGATTTTCTTTTTATCAGAAACCACACTTTCGTTGGCTGCAAACTTTTGACCATCTGCTGTTTCCACTTCATTTTCAAAAGTAGAGTAATAATAAGGCGTTTGCGCTTTAAACTCTGCAGCACACGTATCTACTAACTTGTACACACGATTGATCTTGAATTCATCGCGTTTGTTATACACTTGACTTTCCAAACACTTTAACATGTGCGCTATTTGACGATCTCCATAGCCTTTCTGTTTGGCCTCCAATAGCAATTCACGATCTATGGTATCGATAGTATAGGTTGAAATTTCTTTTTCGAGCTCATGTAATTCCTCATATTGCTTTAAGAACCACATATCGATTTTAGTAATCTCGTGGATGCGACTAAGCGGAATGCCCATTTGAATGGCATCATAGATGGCGAATACACGATCCCAACTTGCATAGGTTAATTTATCAATAATTTGCTGGTAATCTTTGTATCCCTTTCCATCAGCACCTAACCCGTTACGCTTAATTTCAAGGGATTGTGTTGCTTTATGAAGCGCTTCTTGAAATGATCGACCGATAGCCATCACTTCGCCAACGGCTTTCATTTGGAGTCCGAGTTGACGATCGGAACCTTCAAACTTATCGAAATTCCAACGTGGAATTTTCACAACTACATAATCTAATGTTGGCTCAAACAAGGCTGAAGTAGAGCCTGTAATTTGATTGCTCAATTCATCTAGAGTATAACCAATAGCCAATTTAGCAGCAACCTTTGCAATTGGATATCCAGTGGCTTTACTAGCCAAGGCTGAAGAACGCGATACCCTTGGATTGATTTCAATGGCAATAATCTCTTCTTCTTCATCTGGACTTACTGCAAACTGGACATTACAACCACCTGCAAAATCACCAATACTACGCATCATATGGATAGCCATATCACGCATTCTCTGAAAAGTTTTATCAGAAAGTGTCATGGCAGGAGCAATGGTAATAGAGTCTCCAGTATGGATTCCCATTGGATCCATATTTTCAATGGTACAGATAATAACAACGTTATCATTTTTATCTCTTAAAAGCTCTAACTCATACTCTTTCCAACCAATTAAAGCTTTATCAATCATGACCTCATGAATTGGCGAAGCTTCTAGTCCGCGAGTCAATAACTCATCAAAATCTTCTTCCTTATATACAAAAGAAGCACCAGCACCACCTAAGGTATACGATGCTCTAATTACCAATGGAAAACCAAACTCTTGAGCTATTTCCTTCCCCTTTAAATAAGAGTTTGCTGTAGCCTGAGGTGCCATGCCAACACCTATTTTGCCCATCAGTTCTCGGAATTGCTCTCTGTCTTCGGTAATATTTATCGCTTCAATATCGACACCAATAAGTTTTACATCAAAATCTTCCCAAATGCCTTTTTCATCAGCCTCAATACAAAGATTTAATGCAGTTTGTCCTCCCATTGTTGGCAATACCGCATCAATTTGAGGATGTTCCTTCAAGACCTTTATGATAGACTTTGTAGTTAAAGGCAACAAATACACATGATCTGCCATTGTAGGATCAGTCATGATGGTTGCAGGATTGGAGTTGATAAGAATGGTTTCAATTCCATCTTCACGAAGCGATCGTAAAGCTTGGGTTCCTGAGTAATCAAACTCACAAGCTTGTCCGATAATAATTGGCCCAGAACCAATAATAAGGATGGATTTTAGGGATTCGTTTTTTGGCATCTTTCTATTTTTATGGTTGCAAAATTAGGTAACATATAGGTACAAAAAAAGGTGTTACACCTAAGTAACACCCTTAAAATATTAACAATTGTTAATCATTATTTTTTATGTCTTGGTTCAGAAGATACAGACAATTTCTTTCTTCCTTTAGCACGTCTACGCGCTAAAACTTTTCTTCCATTTACAGAAGCCATTCTTTCTCTAAAACCGTGCTTGTTTTTTCTTTTTCTCTTTGACGGCTGAAATGTTCTCTTACTCATTGTCTTATATCTTTATTATACCTTGTTTCTGTTTCGACTTAGATTGAGCAGTCCTCAAAACTGCGTGCAAATATACAAAGAGTTTTTAGTTTGCCAAACCTTAAATTAAAATTATTTTCAATTGTTTTTATTACCTTTGCAACCCAATTGTAAAACCGAAAAATGTTCAATAAAAATATAAAATTAGTAATTGCTATATTGATTTTTGCCTATGCTATTTATCAATTTATTGAAGGCTACATAGGCAATGGCATCATGTATATTCTTCTCTCATTGATATTTGTCTTTTTGTACTTCAAAAACGAATTTATCTTGTTGGCTTTCCTTCGTTTGAGAAAACAAGACTTTGAAGGCGCAAAAAAGTGGTTGAATAAAATTAAGAATCCTTCAGCGGCTTTGGTAAAAAAACAAGAAGGTTATTACAATTTTTTACATGGTATCATGGTTTCCCAAACCAATATGAATGATGCCGAAAAATATTTTAAGAAAGCCGTAAGCTTAGGTTTATCTATGGATCACGACTTAGCCATGGCAAAATTAAACTTAGCTGGAATTGCCTTCAGCAAACGAAGACCACAAGAGGCCCAAAAACTATTAGCTGAAGCAAAAAAACTTGACAAACGCGATATGCTTGCCGATCAAATCAAAATGATGAAGCAGCAGATGAAGAAGACTTCAATTCCGAAGCAACATTACGGAAACAGAAATATGCGTCGTCGATAAACCTTATAAAAGAGGTGACCAGAGTCTGGCAAAAGATTCCTTTAGTTTGGATACATTGGAACGGTCTTTCCATGTTTCATAATAAAGGCGTTCACTATCTTCTAAATCTTCAATGAAATGAGATTTAAGAATTTGTGCTTGCTCTTTATCGTAGATAAGTGCATTGATCTCAAAATTGATATTGAAACTTCTGTTGTCTAGATTACAAGTTCCTACAGTAGAAAAAACATCATCTACAACCATTGTTTTGGCATGAACAAATCCTTTGGAATATTTATAGACCTGCACACCTGCCTCCATTAAATTTTCAAGATAGGAATCTGTAGCTCTTCCTGCAATCCAAGTATCTGATTCTTTAGGAACAATCAATTTCACATCAACGCCAACTTTAGAGGCTATCATTAAAGCAGTTAACACTTCATCGTTAGGAATAAAATAGGGTGTTGTAATATAAATGTAGTCTTCTGCATTATTTATAGCTGTCAAAATAGCTAACATAATATTTGCCCAATTGGTATCTGGACCACTAGCAGCAATCTGTACAGCCACATTTTTATCTACAGAAACATCTGGAAAATAATCTTCCTTCACTTCTATTTTATTTTTAGTAACAAAGTCCCAAGTCGTTAAAAAATGAAATTGTAGCACTTTAACTGCTTCACCATGAATTCTTAAATGGGTATCTCTCCAATACAATTTGGGGTTTTCATAATTGACATAAGTATCAGAGATATTAATACCTCCAACATAACCAATCAATCCGTCTATTATGGCGATTTTTCTATGATTTCTATAATTGGATTTTCCTGTAAGACTTGAAAAAATAACAGGCATGAACGGATAATGATCTACACCACTTTCCTTGAGTTGGTGTTTCATAGCAGAAGACAATTCACTTCCAACATCATCATATATCAATTTGACTTCGAGACCAGCCTTTGCTTTTTCGGTTAAAATATCCAAAAGCTCTGTTCCTATAGCGTCATCTTTAACAATGTAGTATTCAATATGGATGTATTTTTTGGCCTGTTTTAGATCTTCCAATAAGAATTTGAACTTTGCCTCTCCATTTCTTAAAACCGTAACATCATTATTGAAGGTCAAAGGTGATTTTTCACTCGATTTTAGAAGCTTGATCAATTTTATTTTGTCATCCAAATCCTTATTGATGTTCTCTAAATCTTTTTTTCTTACTCTAAGGTTTTCTCCAACGGATTTGATAATACTACTGTTAGCGATATCCTTTCGGTTAAAAATTTTTGTTTTCCTGTACTCTTGTCCGAACAAATAATAAACAATAAGTCCGATAAAAGGAAAAAAGATCAGAGCAAGAATATACGTAAGTGTTTTAGCGGGATTGATGTTCTTTAAAAGAATCAGGACAACAACTCCTGCAGCAAGTACATAGTTGACGATTAAGGCGATTGGCCAAATATGGTCTTTTATATATTCTAACATCTAAGGCTTGACCGAATAATATCCTTTTTTAGGTATCTCGATATAATATTGTTTTCTTGAGCTATTATTCAAGTGTGGTTCTCTTAGCCAAGGGTTGTGAAGTTTCAATATTTTGTAATTGATGTCAAATTGCTTGGCAAACTTTGAGAAATCGGTCACAGCAGTATCAACCTCAACCTTGTAAGTAGGAACACTTGCATAAAGATCTTCTGACTTGAAATTGAAGCCATACTTTTTAGGATGATTCAAGATTTCCTTAACTGCTACAATTCTGAAAAGATAGCGACCCGTTTCCTCTCCTAATAATAAATCATAATAGCCTTTAACACCTTGCTCTTTCAATCGTCTAGAAATTCCAGCATTTCCAGCATTATAAGCTGCAGCAGCTAGAGTCCACGTTCCCAGATCATCCTTTGCTTTTTGAAGGTACTTACAAGCCACTTCAGTTGCCATTTCCAAATGATAACGCTCGTCAACGTTTGAGTTAACCTCAAGACCATTCTCTCTACCCGTTGCCTTCATGATCTGCCAGACACCTGTTGCTCCAGCAGGAGACACCACGTTTGAGAGTCCGCTCTCTATTACAGCCAAATATTTGAAATCTTCTGGAATGCCATTTTTCTTCAAAATAGGTTCAATTATTGGGAAATATTTTGCAGCACGTTTGAACATTAATAATCCATTGGATTGCCAGTATGTATTGACCAGTAACTCACGATCGAGTCGTTCTAATATATCAGGATTGTTTAGTGGTACCTGTTCACCAGCAAAATCCATTTGCTCAGGCAGTGTAATGGCATATACATTATAGTCTTTTACAGCCTTTTCGTTTAGAGCGTTTGGGTTCGTTTTGGTTTGGTCTTCACCTGGAGCCTTTTGAATGGCATAGATGAACAGTCCTGAAAGAAACAGGATACCAATAGCAGTAAATATGTTCTTAATTGTATTCATGGTCTTTTTTTATAAATATAAAGTTTTCTTTTGGCATTATACCTCTTCCAAAATAAGTTTTGGCAAATTTTCATTAAACCATTTGTACTTATTAATAATCATAATGTGTGTTCCCTCTTTAATAACTTTGCAATTGCCTTGGCACGAATGTGGAAACACGGCATCTTTATCACCATGTATGTATATGGCTTGCGGATTTGGCTCTTCCTGGTTCCATTCAATAACTTGTTCTATGGCCCAATCTAAATAACGCTTGTCATTAACAGATAAGTATTTTTTATAAAGTTCAATACGTTTAGTAACCATTTCACCAAAAGCATACTTTGCCAAAACGTCTATATTGCTAACCAATTGTGTTGGTAAAAGCTTATAGGCTTTGGTAAATTTCATGAGCTTCATTCGCTTAGGTAATTCATGCTTGCACTTAACACTTGACACTACGATGAGTTTTCTCAACGTCATATACTTGCTCATTTCCTGTACTAAAATACCTCCAAAGGAAACACCTAAAAGCACTACGTTATCATACTCAATTTTTTCTATCATCCTTTTGGCATAAGATTCCAGCGTTTCATGTAATTCTGGAATCATCCATTCGAGCCAATGAACCTGAAATTGCTCTTCCGGAAGTTTGATGTGTTCAAAAATAGAAGGATTAGCAGCCATTCCTGGCATTAAATAAACATGTATGAGCTCCTGAGACATAAGGATTTAGGTATCAGTGATTTTTAATTTCTTTTTTTTTTGTAATTTTGTAATACAAAACTATGTAAATCTATAGTTCTACCCTACCGACCATTGAATTAAATACAAAATTATTATGATTGATGCAGCAGAATTGATTGACAATGAATTTTTACGTCAATTTGAATTAAAGGTTGATACTGAACTTGCCAAAATTGAATACGCTTTACAAGATCGAAAGATTTTTTTAACAAAGCTTATTATTCCAGAAACTATACATTCTGACGATTTTGAAGAAGATTTTTTAACGTTGGTTTTTGATACCATTGCAGATCGCAATATTAGTGTCGTACCTACAAGTCCTGAGATTGCGAAATTTATCAGAAGGCATAGAAAATACAAGAAAATGTTGCCCGTAGGCATTCGTATATAAGTTAAATGGATAAAAAAAGCCGAAGTTTTTACTTCGGCTTTTTTTTGGACTCTTTTTGTTATACAGCAATTTCATTTACAAACTCAAAACGCACCATTCCATCCTCGTCAATTTTAGTGAGTTCAACACCTTGCAACGTATTGACCAACTCTGGATTCCAAGGTGTTTTGACTTTTACGTAATTTTCTGTAAATCCGTGAATATAGCCTTCTTTATTTTCGCCTTCAAACAGTACTGTTCTTTGCGTTCCCAATTGACTTTCATAAAAAGCACGACGTTTTTTTGCTGAAAGACCTCGAAGCATTTTACTACGCTTAGCTCTCACACGTTTTGGAACCACACCATCTAAATTGGCAGCAATGGTATTATCACGTTCAGAATATGTAAATACATGTAAATACGAAATATCCAATTCGTTAAGGAAATTATAGGTTTCCAGAAAGTGCTCTTCAGTTTCTCCAGGAAATCCAACAATTACATCAACACCAATACAGGCGTGCGGCATCACTTCTCGAATTCTATTCACGCGATCAACGTACAATTCTTTCATGTATCTTCGACGCATCAATTTTAAAATGGAATTGCTTCCGCTTTGGAGTGGCACGTGGAAATGTGGTACAAACGTATTACTTTCAGCGACAAAATCTATGGTTTCATTTTTGAGCAGATTAGGTTCAATAGAAGAGATACGTAGACGCTCAATACCTTCCACTTCATCTAAGGCTTGTACCAATTCATAGAATGTATGCTCGTGCTTTTTATTACCAAACTCTCCTTTACCATAATCGCCTATATTAACACCTGTAAGGACAATTTCCTTAATATTTTTATCAGAAATCTCCTTGGCATTTTTAAGGACATTCTCTAAAGTATCACTTCTCGAAATGCCTCGTGCCAATGGAATAGTACAATACGTACATTTATAATCGCAACCATCCTGAACTTTCAAAAAAGCCCTTGTGCGATCTCCAAAGGAATAACTTCCAACATAAAAATCGGCTTCCTGAATTTCACAGCTGTGTACCTCTCCCATATCATTTTTGGTCAAATCGTTGAGATAACTAGTGACATTGAATTTTTCAGTGGCACCAAGTACTAAATCAACACCATCAACATCTGCCAATTCTTGTGGTTTCAATTGTGCATAACAACCAACTGCAACAACAAAAGCATCAGGATTGACCTTTTGAGCTTGCTTGACAATGGACTTGAAACGCTTATCTGCATTTTCGGTAACCGAACAGGTATTTATAACATAAACATCTGCTATTTCCTTAAAATCTACACGCTCAAATCCTTCCGAAGAGAAATTTCTAGCAATTGTAGAAGTTTCCGAAAAATTTAGCTTGCAACCTAAAGTGTAAAATGCAACTTTTTTATTCATATCCTGTCAACGGATTTCCATAGCCTTGGAAATCTAATTATATTTACTCGTTTTCTAATTTAAAGTCTGCAAATTTACAATTAATGAGTTATATCCTAAAATCTAAGCCTTATAAATCCTTGATTTTAAAGCCTTTTTTATGGGTTTTCAACATATTACTTCTCATTTCTTGCAGCAATACAACCTCTTCCAATAAAGACCATCTTGTATTTCGCTATAATGAACACAAAAATATCGGATCATTAGATCCTGCGTTTGCCAAAGACAATGCAGACATTTGGGCTGTGAATCAATTATTCAATGGGTTGGTGCAAATGGATAGTGACATGAATGTGCAGCCATGTATTGCGAAAGAATGGACTGTTTCAGATGACGGACTTTCATACACTTTTCTACTTAGGAAAGATGTTTCTTTTCACAAACACAATATATTTGGAAATGATTCTACGCGAACAGTCGTTGCTAGTGACTTTGAATACAGTTTTAATCGTTTATTGGATAAAAAAATTGCTTCTCCAGGAAGTTGGACCTTAAACAAGGTTAAAGACTTTGAAGCTGTTAATGACTCTATTTTCAAAATTGAGCTTCAGCAGGCATTTCCTGCATTTTTAGGACTGTTGACCATGAAATATTGCTCTGTGGTTCCAAAGGAGATTGTTGAGCATTATCAATCAGATTTCAGGTCGCATCCAATAGGTACTGGACCATTTCAATTCAAGCGTTGGGAAGAAAATTTAAAGTTGGTCTTTAGAAAAAATCCCAATTATTTTGAAATTAACAATACTGGAACTAAACTACCTTATCTAGAAGCTGTTGCCATCACATTTTTACCAGATAAACAAAGTGAGTTTTTACAATTTGCCCAAGGCAATATTGATTTCGTTTCTGGATTGGACGCTTCATATAAAGACGAAATTCTTACTGCTGATGGCAAATTAAGATCACAATATGCTAGTAATGTGAATATGATTCGCGGACCTTACCTCAACACAGAATATTTGGCTTTTTATATGGATACTGAGGTTTCGGCCATTCAATCAGATTTACTTAGAAAAGCGATTAATTATGGATTTGACAGAGAGAAAATGATGACGTATTTACGTAATGGCATTGGCATTCCTGCCCATGGAGGCTTTATTCCAAAAGGGCTTCCAGGATATAATGCTACAATAGGATATTCCTACCAACCTGAAAAAGCAAAAGAGCTGGTTCAAGACTTTAAAACTGAAACTGGAATTCAGAATCCAGAAATCACCATCACTACAACAAGTAATTATTTAAGCTTTTGTGAATACATTCAACGTGAGCTCCAAAAAATAGGCATCAATGTCAATGTAGATGTGATTCCTGCGGCTACCTTAAAAGATGCTAAGGCCAATGGCAAATTGGATTTGTTTAGAGCAAGTTGGGTTGCCGATTATCCTGATGCAGAAAATTACCTCTCTTTATACTACAGTGAAAATTTTGCACCAAATGGTCCAAACTACACCCATTTTAAAAGTGAACTATTTGATGCTTGGTATGAAGAAGCCTTCTCTATTACTGATGTAAAACAGCGTGAATCCCTATATTCAAAAATGGATAGTTTAGTCATGGCTAAAACACCAGTAGTACCCTTATTTTATGATGAGGTCGTACGATTTACAAGAAAGGACGTTTCAGGATTAGGCATCAATCCAATTAATTTATTGGATTTAAAACGGGTGAAAAAAACTCAACGGTAATTTTCCAAGTCATCAACATCCTTTCCAATATCTTGAATCTCGTTGGTTTTTTCCAAAACCACATTTTTACTCCAATTCTTATTCAATAGATAATAGAAAAGATACGCTGTACCAAGTCCAAAAGGAAGGGCAATTACTGTCATTAAAAGATTATTATCCCAATCAATACCCAAATTAACAAAAGCATCAACAGTACCTAGAATAACACCGCCAACCAAAGCACCCACATAATAACTTAGAACTCCAAGAATTGCAAACAACCACTTGTTTTGACGATACTGTTCGGCTAATTTGAAAAACTGTCTTCCTATGATTACTATGAGAATTATTCCTAACATAATTTCTGGTTTGTGGTTTTACTTATTTTTGAAAAAAATAAATATAGGTTAATCTTTTGTAAAATAATAAATATCGTCCTCCCCTTTTCCACCTTCACGATTTGAGGAAAAAAAACCCGATTTTCCGTCAGGCAACAATTCAAAGCACATATCATCGGCTTCGCTATTGATTGGCTTAGGCATTAAAACAGGATCTCCAAAAGTACCATCTGCCTTCATTTCAACTCGGTACAAATCCAGTCCGCCATAACCTTTATTACGATCTGAAGAAAAATACAGTACGTTTCCTTCAGTTATAAAAGGGAACATTTCCTTTCTTGGAGAATTTACATGTGCTCCGATATTTTCAATATCTCCATAACGATTATTGCCTAAAATCTTAACCCTAAAAATATCGGTCGGACCTTTGGCCAAAGGAATGTTTGAAGTAAAGTAAAGATACTGTCCATCAGGACTAACAGATGGATGTGCATACGAATACCTTTCGTCGCAAAATGGCAATGGTTTGAATTTCATATAGCCTTTTCCCTCTACATATTCACCAAGTTCCATTCTAAGGTTTCTAGTCTTATCATCATACTTGTATACATCTCCTCTCTTCTTCTCATTGGTCGTTACATAAATATACTTTCCATCTTTACTGAAACCAGCACTGGAACTATTGAACACAAATCGATCTGAAGACACAAATTCCTTGGCATTCGTGATTTCTCCATCTTGATTCATAACCCCTTGATAGAGCGTAAATATTTGCTGATTTCCACTATTGCGCTCAACAGATCCAAAACTATTGACCTTATATCTCGAAAAAAAGACAATGCTATCTTTTACATAGACCACACCATATTGACTAAGTTTATCGTTAATGGCAAGGTTTTTTAAAGTGTATTGATCTTGGGCTTGAATCGTAGAAGACATAACGATTAGTAATAAAAGTAGGTATTGTTTCATTTTATGTAAATTTATGAGTCGCTTTTACGCCACTGTTTAGTGATTTCAAACACATGCTCCAAAATGGCTTTATCGGTTTCAGAAAATTCTATATTTCGTCGTTTCATGACAACTTCAGCTACTTCAAAAGCTTTTTTTGTTAAATAGGTTGTAAATCCTGAATTTCCGCCCCAACTAAAGCTAGGTACAAAATTTCTTGGAAATCCACTTCCGAATATATTGGCACTAACACCAACAACTGTACCAGTATTGAACATCGTATTGATACCACATTTACTGTGATCTCCCATCATTAGTCCGCAAAACTGCAATCCTGTTCGAGCAAACCCTTGTGTTTCGTAATTCCAAAGACGCACTTCAGCATAGTTGTTTTTGAGATTCGAATTATTGGTATCGGCACCTAAATTACACCATTCACCAAGCACTGAGTTTCCTAAAAAGCCATCATGACCTTTATTGGAATATCCAAAAATGACCGAATTATTAACCTCGCCTCCAACCTTACTATGAGGACCAATGGTTGTTGGACCATAAATTTTGGCACTAAGCTTAACAGTTGCGTGTTCACATAAAGCAAAAGGGCCTCGAATTACACTACCTTCCATAATTTCAGCATCTTTACCAATATAAATCGGACCAGAACTAGCGTTCAATGTTACAAATTCCAATTTGGCACCTTCTTCAATAAAAACATTTTGACCATTAATAACGTTTACTGAATTAGGGATAGACTCCGATTTTCGGTCATGAGTGATAAGCTCAAAATCATCTTGAATGGCGTCGCCATTTTTAGAAAAAATATCCCAAGTATGTTCAATTTTTAAAACCTCAGATTCAAACTCTATAGCTTCATAACTATCAAAATCGACTTCCTCTTGAGTATCTTTAGAATAAAATGCAATAACCTCTTCTTCGTTAAAAATGGCTTGATTGTCTTCCAAGGATTTGACCATAGCCACCAATTCATGATTAGGTAAATATGAGGCATTGATCATGATGTTATGATCCATTTCAACCATAGGATACTTTTCAGACAAATAGTCTTCGGTAAGTGTTGTAGTGGTATAACCTAGATACATTTCCCACTTTTCCCTAATAGTTAAAATCCCAACACGAATGTCTGCCACTGGTCTGGTAAACGTAAATGGCAAAAGATTGTTACGCGATGGACCATCGAAGAGGATGTAGTTCATGATTTAAAATTTAGTATTTCAAAAATACATGAATTGCCCTAAACAAAAAAGCCTTCAAGATGAAACTCTTGAAGGCTTTTATAAAATATGATCAAACGCTTATTTCTTAAATTTCGCGTATTTGTTTTTGAACTTATCAATACGACCAGCAGTATCTACCAATTTAGATTTACCAGTGTAATACGGATGAGATGTTCTTGAAATTTCCAATTTCACTACTGGATATTCAACACCATCAACGTCAATAGTTTCATTAGTTTCTGCAGTTGACTTTGTAATGAATACGTCATCGTTAGACATATCTTTAAATGCTACAAGTCTATAATTTTCTGGATGTATTCCTTTTTTCATCTCTTTAACCGATTTATCGCTTTACATTTTTCGAGGTGCAAATTTAAGTATTTTTTGTAAATTACCAATAATTATTTTTTGTTTTTTATGTTCACATTTTTGTAACATTTCAAAACAGATAGATACTAACAATCATATTTAACTAATCAATTAACTTAATATTATGGATCAAGAAAAACCAAAAATCAAACCAATTGCCTATTCATACGGACTCTACTTAGCTTTAATCAGTATTGTCGTGTTGGTAATTATGTATGTCGCTAACATTGATAAAAGCTGGCCGCTTTCTATTGCCAGCGCATTGCTTAGTATTGCTGTTTTTGTTTATGGAATTAAAGCATACAAAAAAAGCAATAATGGATTTCTTACCTTAGGTCAAGCCATAAAAGTTGGATTGGCTATTGCTGTAGTTGGAGGTGTGATTTCTGCTATTTACTCCTATTTCCATTATGAGTTTATTTACCCAGAATTCATTGAAATGCAAAAAGAAGTCGCTTACAATCAAATGATTGAGCAGAATCCGAATATGACTGAAGAACAAATCAACCAAGCTATGGATATTAGTGGAATTTTCATGAACTCAGCGTTTTTTAGTTTATCTTCTATTTTAGGATCTTTAATTTTTGGACTTATCGTTTCTCTGATAGCTGGTCTAGTTATGAAAAAAGAGCCTCATACACATTAAAAAAAATCAGTACTTTTGAATATCGAATATTTAAAATTACTTGATGAATATATCAGTAGTCATACCACTACTTAACGAACAAGAATCTTTAAAAGAGTTATACGATTGGATTGCAAAAGTTATGCAGTCCAATCGTTTTTCTTATGAAATCATTTTCATCGATGATGGCAGTACCGATAATTCCTGGTCTATTATCAAACAACTTTCAAAAGAAGATGATAATGTAAAAGGTATTCGGTTCATGAAAAACTTTGGGAAATCACAAGCCTTACATGCTGGATTCAACAAGGCGAAAGGAGATGTCGTTATTACAATGGATGCAGATTTACAAGATAATCCAGATGAAATTCCTGAGCTTTACGACATGATCGTGAATCAAAACTACGATTTGGTTTCCGGTTGGAAAAAAAAGCGATACGATTCCGTACTTACTAAAAACCTACCCTCGAAATTGTTTAATTGGGCTGCTCGCAAAACCTCTGGAGTACGGCTGAATGATTTTAATTGCGGACTTAAAGCCTACCATGTTGATGTGGTTAAAAATATTGATGTGAATGGCGAAATGCATCGTTACATTCCAGTTTTAGCCAAAAATGCTGGCTTTAGTAATATTGGCGAAAAAGTAGTGCAACATCAAGCCAGAAAATATGGCGAAACGAAATTCGGAATGAACCGATTTATTCACGGATTTCTAGATTTGATAACTATTTGGTTTATATCGCGTTTTGGAAGACGTCCTATGCACCTTTTTGGAGCCCTTGGCGTTTTGATGTTCGGAATTGGTTTTGCCTTTGCCTTATATTTAGGTATCGACAAATTATTTATCAATCCAACAGGAAGGCTCATTACCCAAAGACCACAATTTTATATTGCCTTAGCTACCATGATTATAGGTACTCAATTCTTTGTAGCTGGATTTTTAGGTGAAATCATTTTAAGAACCAAGGAAAGCAAGCAACGTTACCTTGTAAAACAAGAACTCAATTTTTAAATTTTTGACATCAAATTAACGTGATATACAAGTATCACATCTAGCGAAATACATACTTTTGCAATATATCTTAAGAGCATGAAACAATTAGAACCACAACTTTTAGAACGCGTAAAAACTTGGTTATCTCCTACCTTTGACGAACATACAAAGGAAGAAATCAATCAGCTTCTCAATTCCAACCCAAAAGAACTCGAAGAAAGTTTCTATAAAAACTTAGAGTTTGGTACTGGAGGCATGCGTGGTATTATGGGAATTGGAACCAATCGCATTAATAAGTATACCCTAGGAAAAAATACCCAAGGCCTTAGCAATTATCTTCATACACAATTTCCTGGAGATACCGTAAAAGTGGCCATTGCTTACGATTGTAGACACAATAGTAAAAGCTTAGCTAAAGTTGTTGCTGATGTGTTTTCTGCCAATAACATCAAAGTTTATCTGTTTGAAGATTTAAGGCCAACTCCTGAATTATCTTTTGCCCTTAAACACCTCAACTGTCATTGTGGAATTGTTCTAACAGCATCACATAATCCACCTGAATACAATGGTTACAAGGTATACTGGCAAGATGGTGGTCAATTGGTGCCTCCTCAAGATGCTGAAATCATTTCAGAAATCAATAAGTTGGAATATTCAGAAATTAAGTTTGCCGCAAATGATGAACTTATTGAATACATAGGCAAAGGTATTGATGATACTTTTATAACGGCGTCTATTGCCAATGGAAGTTTCAATACTTCAAAGGAAGCAAAGGAAAACCTCAATATTGTATTTACTTCATTGCATGGCACATCGATTATGGCCATTCCAGAGACCTTGAAACGTGCTGGTTACACCAATGTTCAAATTGTTGAAGAACAACGCGAGCCTAATGGCGATTTTCCAACAGTGGTTTCCCCTAACCCTGAAGAACCTGAAGCGTTGAAAATGGCTATGGAACTCGCTGAAAAAAATGATGGAGATATTGTTATTGGAACCGATCCTGATTGCGACCGACTTGGTGTCGTCGTAAGAAATCTCGATGGCGAATTAGTGATTCTTAATGGAAATCAAACCATGATTCTTATGACCGATTTCTTATTAAAACAATGGAAGACTTCAAACAAGATTGATGGCAATGAGTTTATTGGTTCTACAATCGTGTCGACACCTATGATGTCAAAATTGGCTGAAGCCTACAACGTAGAATGTAAAATCGGACTGACTGGTTTTAAATGGATTGCCAAAATGATCGAAGATTTCCCAAATATGGATTTTATTGGTGGTGGCGAAGAAAGCTTTGGCTTTATGGTTGGCGATTTTGTTCGTGATAAAGATGCTGTCACCTCTACCCTTCTAGCATGCGAAATTGCGGCTCAAGCGAAAGCCAACGGAAAATCTATGTATGAGGAGCTTATCCAATTATATATTGAACATGGATTTTACAAAGAACGATTGGTGTCATTGACAAAGAAAGGGATTGAAGGTGCTCAAGAAATCAAACAAATGATGATTGACGCAAGGGAAAATCCTTTAAAGGAAGTAAATGGCTCTAAAGTAATTAAGATTGAAGATTATCAATTATCTATTGAGAAAAATCTTATCACTGGAAACGAATCTAAAATTGACATCCCTAAATCCAATGTCTTGATATACTATACTGAAGACGGAAGTAAAATTGCCTTGAGACCTAGTGGCACTGAACCTAAAATTAAATTTTATGTGAGCGTCAATACCAAATTAGACAATGTGGCAGATTTCAAACAAACGGAACAGCAATTGGATGCTAAAATTGATGCTATTCTTAAAGATATGCAGCTCAATTAGATGAAAAAAATTATCAATCAATTACTTCCTTTTATAAAGAAGTATAAAAGACATGTTTTCTTTAATGTGTTTTTTAACCTTCTTTATGCGCTTTTTAGTGCGTTAGCATTTATTTCCTTGATACCAATGCTCAATGTTTTATTTGACAAAACTGTAGTGGTTAAACAAGCACCTAAATGGGAAGGTATTTTAAAAATCAAGGATTATGGCGAACAACTATTGAACTATAAGGTGAGTACTTATATTGAAAATGGCAATGCCCAAATGGCATTGGTTATAGTTGTAGTGGTAGTAATATCAACTTTCCTCATAAAGAATCTATTTGGGTACTTAGCAATGCAACATGTCATGTACCTGAAAAATGGTGTTTTAACAGATTTGCGGAAAACCATGTATGATAAAATCATCAATCTTCCTGTAAATTTTTATTCCAAGCGTCAAAAAGGTGATGTAATGGCACGAATATTAGGTGATATCAATGAAATGCAAAACTCATTCTTTCTAGTTTTGGAACTCATTGTAAGAGAGCCTGCAACCATTATTTTCTCTTTAATTTTGATGTTTGCCATCAGTTGGGAATTGTCACTATTTGTATTGTGTTTCATTCCAATTGCCGGATTTTTAATTTCAAGAATTGGAAAGAGTTTAAAAAAGAATTCCCTTAAGGCACAACAAGAATCCGGTAAATTAATATCTATCGTTGAGGAATCTTTGACCGGATTAAAGATTGTAAAAGGCTATACTGCTGAAAAGATTTTTCAAAATAATTTTACGGCATCTGCTGACAGAATCTTAAGACTTCGGAATAAAATCGGATTGAAAAACAATTTAGCGGGACCAGTCAGTGAAGTTTTAGGCATCATAACCATTGCCATTTTATTATGGTATGGTGGAAAGCTCGTGTTGATTGATAAGGTCATTGAAGGGACTACTTTTATAGCGTTTATGGGACTTTCATATGCTATTTTAACACCAGCAAAAGCCATTAGCAAAGCCTCCTATAAAGTAAAAAATGGGATTGCTGCAGCAGATCGTGTGTTTGAAATCTTACATGAGGAGGATACCATGGTAGATCATCCAAATGCTATTGAAATAGAAGGTTTTACAGACAAGATCAGTATCGATAATATTACTTTCAAATACGACGAGGAAGATGTCCTGAAAAACTTTTCGATTGAAGTATCAAAAGGAAAAACAATTGCTCTAGTTGGCCAATCTGGAAGTGGGAAAAGTACCATTGCCAATCTTGTAACCCGTTTTTATGATGTGAACGAAGGTCGTATTTCAATAGATGGAATTGATATTAAAAACGTGACCAAAAAATCACTGAGAGGCCTAATGGGCTTGGTGACCCAAGAATCCATATTATTTAACGACACCATTAAAAATAACATCTTATTAGGCAAACCTGATGCCACTGATGATGAAGTCATAGACGCTTTGAAGATTGCCAATGCATGGGAATTTGTCCAGGACTTACCTAATGGCATGAATACCAATGTTGGCGATGCAGGAAATAATTTTTCTGGCGGACAAAAACAGCGATTGAGTATCGCAAGAGCTGTCTTAAAAAATCCTCCAATAATGATCTTAGATGAAGCGACTTCTGCTCTAGATACCGAAAAAGAACGCTTGGTTCAAATTGCTCTCGAAAATATGATGAAAAACAGAACTTCTATTGTCATTGCACATCGACTTTCAACCATACAAAATGCCGATGAAATTATTGTAATGCATAAAGGTGAAATTGCAGAACAAGGATCACACAATGAGTTAATAGCCCAAAATGGTGTTTATAAAAAACTTGTCGACATGCAAAGCTTCGATTAAAAAGATTTACTTCTAACAACCAGAAAAGGACAGCAATAAATTGCTGTCCTTTTCATTTCTATTACCAGATTTGGGGACACTGGTAATATTAAGTAAGTAGGTTAGGCTGAGACAAACATAGAACAAAAAAACATTACAAACAAGAAAAAAATGCATTTCATCGTATTTTTTTAACACTTAATCGATATATTTTGATTCAATTATTTGATTATCAATTATTTATATAAATAAAATTATTTCGTTAAACTTTTAGTATTTTCAACGGTCTAAATAAGAAAATCGGTTTTTGGAACAAGAACAAGAGTTAATTACAAGATTAATTTCCCAAGACACCAAGGATTCAGCCTTTAGGGAGTTGTTGCAACTTTACAAAGAGCGACTCTATTGGCATATTCGTCATATTGTGAAGTCTCATGACGATGCAGACGACGTGTTACAAAATACATTTATCAAAGTCTACAAGAGTATTGACAAATTTAAAGGTGACAGCAAATTGTATTCATGGATGTATCGCATTGCCACAAATGAATCCATCACACATCTCAACAGAAATGCTAAACGCATGCAACTCTCATCGGAAGCCTATCAAGAATATTCTATTACAAACTTAAAAGCAGATGTTTATTTTGAAGGAGATGAGATACAATTAAAGCTTCAAAAAGCGATTGCCACTTTGCCAGAAAAACAACAGTTGGTATTTAACATGAAATATTTTGAAGACATCAAATACAAAGATATGGCAGAAATACTTGATACTAGTGAAGGTGCCCTAAAAGCGTCTTATCACATTGCAGTAAAAAAAATAGAAGCTTATTTAACCCATGATTAAACGTTTATTAAAAAACGAAGTCTTATATTAAGATGATTTACAACTTGAAGTATATCAATGAAAGAAAATAAATTACATAAAGATACTCACTCAGGATTTAAAACACCTGACAATTATTTTGAATCTTTTGACGAAAAGGTTTTGAATCAATTGCACAGTGATCAAATTCTCAATAATATTGATGGGCATGCTTTCAAAGTTCCTGATGGTTATTTCAAAGAGATCGATAGTAACATTTTAAGTAACATAAAATCCGAACCTTCTGTAATTACCTTAAAACCCAGACCAAAGCTCTATTACCTCACTGGTATTGCCGCTTCATTATTATTGTTATTTGCTATCTTTATCAATAACAACGATTCCGATGAGGAAATTTCAGCTGAAATGGTCGAAACCTATTTTCAAAACAGTGACTTAGACAGCTATGAATTGGCACAATTGTTATCTGAAGCTGAAATGTTAGAAGAAGATTTTATCATTACTGAAACCACTTATTCTGAAGAAAACCTAGAATCCTATCTGCTTGAAAATGCAGATCTTGAACAATTTATTGAATAAATCAATTTTACATGAAACCAATAATTACCATATTATTTTTTGTCTTAAGCCTATCAACTTTTGGGCAACCCGAAGGTAGAATGAAAGAGCGCATAAAGTCTCAAAAAATTGCTTTCATCACTGAAAAACTGAGCTTAACTTCCGAAGAAGCCGAAAAATTCTGGCCTATTTATAATGCCTTTGAGGAAACAACCGAAGAAGTACGACGCAATGATTTAAAAGACATCAAAAGAGAAATGCGCAATAACAGCAATATGTCAGACAAAGATGCTGACAAGCTTTTGGAACGTCTAACAGCTGCTGAAGACAAAATGCATAATGCTAAGAAAAACCTAATCAGAGAGCTTAAAGGTGTCATTCCTTCTAAGAAAATTATTTTGCTTAAAGCAGCCGAAGATGAATTCAACCGAAAGCTTCTCGAGCGCCTCAAAGACTTTAAGGACAGACGCGGAAGATAATTCCTCTTACAGCTAATCCCTTTTTAAAGAGCAATTAACATTTTAAACTCTTCAACAATCCATAATTAAGTGTACCTTTGCATGCTTAATTTTTTTAAATGCGATTACACAAAAATTTATGCTTTGCTGTCATCGATGGCTTAACCTTGATCTTCAATGAAGGTCAATATGCAGATAAAGTCATTCAGCAACTCCTAAAACGTGATAAACGTTGGGGAAGTCGCGATCGTGCTTTTATAGCGGAAACCACTTATGATATCGTAAGATGGAAACGCTTGTATGCAGAAATAGCAGATGTCAAAGCACCATTCGATAGAGATAACCTTTGGAGATTATTTGCTGTTTGGGCAACTCTTCGTGGAATTAAGTTGCCTAGCTGGAAATATTTCGAATCTACACCGACCCGTAAAATCAAAGGTCGCTTTGACGAATTATCACAAATCAGAAAGTTCAAGGAGTCTATTCCCGACTGGCTTGATGAATTAGGAGTTAAGGAATTAGGTGAATCAACTTGGACCAAGGAAATTGCCGCTTTAAACGAACAAGCTGATGTTATTTTACGTGTCAACACTTTAAAAACAACCAAACAAAAACTAAAAGCCCTTTTATTTGACAATGATATTGAATCAGAATCCATAAAGGGCTATCCAAATGCATTGCGATTAAAAGAACGTGCCAATGTATTTCAAACGGAAGCTTTTAAAAACGGGTTTTTTGAAGTACAGGATGCCTCTTCACAGCTTGTAGCTGAGTTTTTGGAGGTTGAACCTGGTATGCGTGTCGTTGATACTTGTGCTGGTGCTGGAGGAAAAAGTCTTCACCTGTCAGCTTTAATGGAAAACAAAGGACAGGTTATCGCACTCGATATTTACGATAACAAACTCAAAGAACTGAAGCGAAGAGCTAAACGCAATGGTGCGCACAATATTGAAACACGACCAATTGAATCAACTAAAACCATTAAGAAACTTTATGATAAAGTAGATCGTGTTTTAATTGATGCGCCGTGTTCTGGTTTAGGCGTTTTAAGACGTAATCCAGATGCCAAATGGAAATTACAACCCGAATTTATTTCTGAAATCAAACACACACAACAGGAGATTTTACAACAGTATTCGCGAATGGTAAAACCTGGAGGCAAACTGGTTTATGCTACTTGCTCTATTTTACCTTCTGAAAACAGACAGCAAATTGACAACTTCTTAACATCTGAAAACGGAAAAGCGTTTACTTTTGTAAAAGATCAAAATATATTGGCTTATCAATCTGGATTTGATGGCTTTTATATGGCTTTATTAGAAAAAAACACATAAGAATACATACAGAATGAAACAATTTTATACTTTTTTATTTGCCTTATCCACCTTAACGGTTTCTGCTCAAATTCCTACAGGATATTACGATCATGCTACTGGAACCGGATACACGCTTAAAACACAATTGAAACAAATCATCGACAATGTTGACGATCCTGAAATCAATAATACTTTTGAAGTAGAACACGATCCTGCTACCTACAATCAAATGGATGGTTTTATTTCTACCTATGAAAGAGATTTTTATTATGAAGTTAGTGGAAGCAATACAATCTTAGATATGTATTCTGAAAATCCAGCTGGAGCTGACCCTTACAACTACACACCTGGTTCTGATGAATGTGGAAATTACAACTCTGAAGGAGATTGTTATAACAAAGAGCACGTGATCCCACAATCGGTTTTTGATTCTAACGGACCAATGTACAGTGATGCACACCATTTGATTCCATCTGATGGTCGTGTCAACGGATTTAGAAGTAATTTTCCATTTGGTCGTGTTGATGACAGTGCACTCGTAAATCAGTCTGGAATTTCAAATCCGACCCAAAATGGCTCTAAGCTTGGCGATAATTTAAACAGTGGTTATTCTGCTGGGTATTCTCAAACTGTTTTTGAGCCAATTGATGAATTCAAAGGTGATATTGCACGTATCTATTTTTATTTTGTAACACGTTATGAAGATCAAATTTCCTCATGGAACGCTTATCCAATGTTTGATGGCAGTTCTGATAAGGCCATTGCTGATCCATTTTTAAATATTTTGATTACATGGCATAACAACGACCCTGTCTCGCAAAAGGAGATTGATAGAAACAATAACATTTATTTCAATCACCAGGACAATAGAAATCCATTTGTAGATCATCCTGAGTATGTCGCTATGATTTGGGATTCAACTCCAGATACAGAGGCACCTTCTACTCCTACAAACCTTATGGCTTTCAATCCAACAGATAATAGTATTGATTTGTCTTGGATAGCTTCTACCGATAATGTTGGCGTAGCATCTTACGATATTTACCTTGATGGTGTTCAAACTTATAACGCTACAGGAACAACATTTACTGCCACAGCTTTATCTCCTGATACCGAGTATTGCTTTACAATCAAGGCTAAAGATGCTTCTGGTAACGAGTCTGGTTTTAGTAATGAGGCCTGTGAAACTACAACCAATAACGGAAGTTCAGGTGGTGATATAGATATTTTCTTTTCGGAATACATTGAAGGTAGCGGAAGCAATAAAGTGTTGGAAATTGCCAATTTTACTGGAGCTACTGTAAATTTATCATCGTACACTATTAAATTAAACGCTAATGGAGCAAGTTCTTGGGGTCCAGCTTTACCGTTTCCTGGAAGTGCTTCGATTGCCAATGGCGATGTGTATGTTATTGCAAATGGTGGTTCAGGAGTTTGTACTAGTGAATACGACTACCTTAACAATGATATGACATCATTCAATGGAAACGATGCTGTTGGTTTATTTAAAAATGATATTCTTATAGATATTTTGGGTGTGTTCCAAGATGATACTGTTTATGCCCAAAATACAACTTTGGTAAGAATTCCTTCTGTTGACAGACCTACAACAATTTTTGATATTAATGAATGGAATGCCTTTCCTTCCAATAATTGTGATGATTTAGGTGAACATACGCAGACATTAAGTCTCGTTGAGAATAGCCTTGACAATTTTAAAGTGTATCCTAATCCAGTTCGTGGCCAAAGCGTTTACGTTTCAACTAATGAATCTCTAAATTTCGAAATTTATGACATCTTAGGAAAAGCAGTCAGCAAAGGACCTTTGAACAATGGAAGCATTTCAGTTGCGAACTTAAAAGCTGGAGTTTACATCTTAAAACTTTCCAACGGAAATGACATAATTACCAAAAAACTTATCAAAGAATAATTTGGTTCCAAAACCTCATATATAAGGTCATCAAATTTTGATGGCCTTTTTTATTTTAATCACTTCACAGAAAAAGAAAGTCAATTTAATTCAGAAACCAATCATAGAATTGAAATCTACCAATTGCATTACCTGTTAGTACATCCTACTTTGTTTGAATCGTCATATTTCGGCTCGGTTACATCCATACTTTCAAAATACTTTTAATCACTGTTAAAAAAACTGTTGACAACAGCTTCGGTTTCAGAAAAAAATATGGGTGTTTATGGTCTAAAAAATGTATTTTTGCTCTTTCAACACACAACTATAACAAGTACATAATGATTCATTTCTTTGGAAACCAAAACAGCAAAGTTTATGCTGTTCAAGCAACAAAAGAATTTTCTTCAGAAACTATACAAAAATTAACTTGGTTATTTGGCGACCAACCTAAAATAGAACAAGCATCATTAGATGCTTTTTTTGTTGGTCCGAGAGCCGCAATGATTACTCCTTGGAGCACCAATGCTGTGGAAATCACCCAAAACATGGGTATTGAAGGCATTGTGAGAATTGAAGAATTTGAAAATGTTGCTGCAGATTTCAAAGATTACGACCCAATGATTTCTGAGAAATTCAGTGGACTGAACCAAGAATCATTTACTATAAATATTCAACCTGAAGCTATTCTAGACATTGAAGACATTGCTGCTTACAATGAACAAGAAGGCTTGGCATTAAGTGACGAGGAAATCCAATACTTGAATGAGGTTGCTGAAAAAATTGGTCGTCCCTTAACTGACTCTGAGGTGTTCGGATTTTCACAAGTGAATTCAGAGCACTGTCGCCACAAGATATTCAATGGAACGTTTGTGATTGATGGTGAGGAAAAACCAACATCATTGTTCAAAATGATCAAGGAAACCTCGAAACAAAACCCGAATGATATTGTTTCAGCTTACAAAGATAATGTCGCTTTTATAAAAGGTCCCATTGTACAGCAATTTGCTCCAAAACGTGCTGATATTCCTGAATATTATACAACAAAAGATTTTGAATCGGTCATTTCCTTAAAAGCAGAAACTCATAATTTCCCCACAACCGTTGAGCCATTCAATGGAGCCGCAACAGGTTCAGGAGGAGAAATTAGAGACCGTTTGGCTGGCGGAAAAGGCTCTATTCCATTAGCTGGAACTGCAGTGTATATGACAGCTTATTCTAGATTGGAAAATGATCGTCCATGGGAACAAAAGTTTCCTGCACGTCAATGGTTATATCAAACACCTATCGACATCTTGATTAAAGCCTCCAATGGCGCTTCCGACTTTGGGAATAAATTTGGACAACCTCTCATCTGTGGTTCTGTCCTTACTTTTGAGCATAAGGAAAACGGACGACAATTAGGCTACGATAAAGTGATCATGCAAGCTGGAGGTATTGGTTATGGAAAAGCTGATCAAGCCTTAAAAGACCAACCAAAACCAGGAGACAAAGTGGTGATTCTTGGTGGTGAAAATTACCGTATCGGAATGGGAGGTGCAGCTGTATCTTCTGCTGACACAGGAGAATTTTCATCTGGAATTGAATTAAATGCCGTTCAACGTTCCAATCCAGAAATGCAAAAACGTGCTGCCAATGCGGTTCGAGGTATGGTGGAAAGCGAAGAAAACCATATCGTTTCCATTCACGATCATGGTGCTGGTGGTCATTTGAATTGTTTAAGTGAGTTAGTTGAAGATACAGGAGGCCATATCGATCTTGACAAACTTCCTGTTGGAGATCCAACACTTTCCGATAAAGAAATTATTGGGAATGAATCACAAGAACGTATGGGACTTGTGATTGCTGATAAGCATTTGGATGTACTGCACAAAATTGCAGACAGAGAACGTTCTCCTATTTATGATGTTGGAGAAGTTACAGGAAACCAAAGATTTACCTTTGAGTCCAAAACCAATGGACATAAGCCAATGGACTTGGAATTGTCTGACATGTTTGGTAGCTCTCCAAAAACAATTATGAATGACACTACCGTCAAAAGACAGTATCAAGAACCTACATACAAACCTGATCTTATCTACGATTACTTAGATCAAGTCTTACAATTGGAAGCTGTTGCTTGTAAAGATTGGCTGACCAATAAAGTCGACCGTTGTGTTGGTGGAAAAGTAGCCAAGCAACAATGTGTTGGCGCACTGCAATTGCCCCTTAACAATGTTGCCGTTATGGCATTGGATTATCAAGGAAAAGAAGGTATTGCAACATCGATTGGCCACTCACCTATCTCTGGTTTGATCGACCCAAAAGCAGGAAGTAAAAATAGTATTACCGAAGCACTGACAAACATCGTTTGGGCACCATTGAAAGAAGGATTGAAATCTGTATCCTTATCCGCCAACTGGATGTGGCCTTGTAAGAATGAAGGAGAAGATGCTAGATTATACGAAGCCGTTCAAGCAGTCTCCGAATTTGCTATCGATTTGGGCATCAATGTCCCAACAGGAAAGGACTCCTTATCCATGAAGCAAAAGTATCCTGATGGAGAAGTCATTGCGCCTGGAACCGTTATTATTTCGGCAGCAGCAAATTGCAACGATATCAATAAAGTTGTTGAGCCTGTTTTTCAAAAGCAATCAGGTGACATTTATTATATCAACATATCCAAAGACGAATTTAAATTAGGCGGAAGTTCATTTGCACAAATTTTGAATACCGTCGGAAATGAGACTCCAAACGTTCAAAGTGCTAGTTATGTAAAGGCTATATTCAATACCTTACAACAATTGATCACATCTGATAAAATTGTTGCTGGACATGATGTCGCTTCAGGTGGGTTGATAACGACACTCCTTGAAATGTGTTTTTCAGATACCAATTTAGGAGCTGAACTGGATATCACTTCACTTGAGGAAAAAGACTCCATAAAAGTACTGTTTGCAGAAAATTCTGGAATCGTGTTCCAATCGGTTGATGATTCTGTTGAAACTATTTTAAATGACGCTAAAATTGATTTCGCAAAAATTGGTAAGGTTACAAACAGTGACGTACTAAGCATCATCAATCATGATGAAGTTTACACCATGACCATTTCCAGATTAAGAGATATGTGGTTTAAAACATCTTTTCTTTTGGATCAAAAACAAACAGCTAATAATTTAGCTGAAGACCGTTACAGAAATTATGCAAAACAACCTCTAAAATATCATTTCCCTAAAAATTTCAACGGTAAGCAACCAACTATTGATGCATCAAAGCCAAGACCTAAAGCAGCTATCCTCCGGGAAAAAGGAAGCAATTCAGAACGCGAAATGGCGAATGCCATGTACCTAGCTGGTTTTGATGTTAAGGATGTACATATGACAGATTTGATTTCAGGACGAGAAAACCTAGAAGATATTCAGTTTTTAGGCGCTGTTGGAGGTTTTAGTAATTCTGATGTATTAGGCTCTGCTAAAGGTTGGGCTGGCGCGATTAAGTACAATGAAAATGCTAACAAGACCATTAAGAACTTCTTTGAAAGAGAAGACACCTTATCAGTTGGAATTTGTAATGGTTGCCAGTTATGGATGGAATTGGACCTCATCAACCCTGACCATGAGGTTCATGGAAAAATGGTTTATAATGATTCCCATAAACATGAAAGTAGCTTCACTTCGGTAACGATTGAAGAAAACAATTCCGTCATGTTGTCCTCTTTGGCAGGATGTACACTAGGTGTTTGGATTTCTCATGGAGAAGGTAAATTCAGTTTACCTTATTCAGAAGATCAATACGACATTGTAGCGAAGTATGGTTATGATGCCTATCCAGCCAATCCTAATGGTTCCGATTTCAACACAGCAATGATGTGCGATGCTTCTGGAAGACATTTAGTGACTATGCCTCATATTGAACGCTCAACATTCCAATGGAATTGGGCTCACTACCCAAAAGATAGGACCGATGAAGTATCACCTTGGCTTGAAGCCTTCGTCAATGCAAGGTTATGGATTGAAAAACATTAAAATCCTGTCAATAAAGAAGGAGTTATTTTTAGTAAGCCAAATTATTAGGGTTAAATTTGTTATTTTCGTAATATTCCTAATATTATTTTGCTAATAAAACATGACTAAAGTAACCCGTCTTTTCGATTTCCCTTATTACCAATTAGAAAATAAACCCAATGCAAGTGCTTTAGTCACAAAATATGATGGGAAATGGACTCCAATGTCAACACAAGAGTATTTGGACAAAGCCAATGCCGTAAGTAGAGCCCTATTGAGATTAGGGGTTCAAAAGAATGATAAAATCGCAGTCATTTCATCAACAAACAGAACCGAATGGAATATTATGGATATTGGTGTTCTTCAAGTTGGTGCGCAAAACATTCCTATCTATCCAACCATTAGTTCAGAAGACTATGAATATGTTCTCAATCACAGTGAGTCAATTTATTGCTTTGTTTCAGATGAAGAAGTCTTGGAAAAAGTAAATAAAATTAAAGCAAATACTAAAGTTAAGGATGTTTATAGTTTTAACCATATTGAAGGCTGTAAACATTATTCTGAACTCTTTGAGCTTGGCAAAGACGATAGCAACCAAAATGAGGTTCAACAGCGAAAAGATGAGGTTAAACCCGAAGACTTAGCCACCATTATCTATACGTCTGGAACTACAGGAAAACCTAAAGGTGTGATGTTATCACATTGGAATATCACAAGTAATGTGCTGGACAGTTCGCCTAGAGTTCCTCTACCTCCAAATGGAGAAACTCGCGTATTGAGTTTTTTACCCATTTGCCATATTTTTGAACGCGTCTTAATATACGTATATCAGTATGCAGGCAGCTCTATCTATTTTGCTGAAGCTTTAGATAAAATTGGAGACAATGCTAAGGAAATAAATCCTAACTTAATGAGTGTGGTTCCTAGATTACTTGAAAAAGTATTCGATAAAATAATGTTGAAAGGCGAAGAATTAAAAGGCATCAAAAAAGCACTATTCTTTTGGGCTGTAGCTCTTGGAGAACAATGGGAACCTTATGGTAAAAATGGTGCTTGGTACGAATTCAAACTTAAAATTGCCAATAAACTTATTTTTAGTAAATGGCGAGAAGCTTTAGGTGGCGAACTCGGTACTATGGTTTCTGGTAGTGCTGCACTTCAACCAAGATTGGCAAGAGTATTTGGAGCAGCTCAAATGAAAGTTATGGAAGGTTACGGCCTAACCGAAACATCTCCAGTGGTATCTGTAGGCATGTATGATGGAAATAATTACAAAATTGGGACTGTTGGAAAGCCTATTGACAATGTAGAAGTAAAAATTGCTGAGGATGGCGAAATATTGATCAAAGGTCCTAACGTTATGATGGGCTATTATAAAGATTCAGAAAAAACGTCAAGTGTGATGACTGGTGCTTATTTCCATACTGGTGACAAAGGTGAAATTGATGAAGATGGTTTTTTGAAAATAACAGGAAGAAAAAAGGAGATGTTCAAGACTTCCGGTGGAAAGTACATTATCCCAACATTACTGGAAAATGATTTGAAGCAATCCTTGTTTATTGAACAAATCATGGTCATTGGTGAGGGTGAAAAAATGCCTGCAGCCATCATTCAGCCTAACTTTGAATTTATTCGTGATTGGATAGAACATAAGGGTCATAACATAGGTAAATCTGAAAAAGAAATCGCTATGTCTGAAACAGTCATTGCACGTATTCAAAAAGAAATCGATAAATACAACAAGCGTTTTGGCAAATGGGAACAGATCAAACGTTTTGAACTCACTCCAAATGCATGGACTATTGATGATGGCCACCTGACACCTACTATGAAAATGAAACGGGATGTCATCAAAAAAATCCATCAGGATTTATACGATAAAATCTACAGGTGAAATTAATGCTTCGGTAATTTTTTAACATTTATGTTAATAATTTTGAATTATTAGTGTTAAAAATGTACATTTATTACACTAACTAATTAAATTCATTGGCATGAAAACAAAAACTTTTCTGGTCGCTGGTATTGTTGGCGGCATAGTGAACTGGCTTTTGGGATGGCTCTTTTATGGCATTCTGCTAGCTGACTTTTTTCCTCAACCTGAGGAATCAACAAGTATGATCGTATTTATTCTATTAGGCTGTATTACTTACGGTCTCTTTATGTCTTACATCTTTAACAGATGGGCTCAGATTTCAACGGCAGCAACAGGTGCTAAAGCAGGTGCTATTATCGGCTTATTCATGGGCATCTTTTACAATTTCTTCAATTTGGCCATGCAACCAGAAACAACCTATGAAATGGTTGGTGTAGACATCATCATTACACTCGTAATGTCTGCCATAACTGGTGCAGTGATTGGTGCAATTAGCGGTAAAATGAATACAGATTAAATTACATATTACCAACCAAAATTAAGTTAAGGACTTCAACATCTGTTTGAGGTCCTTTCTCGTACTCATCAGAATTATATTTACTATGCATGCATAATTTTTGCAAAATACTATGCATGCATAGTATTTTTTAGTATATTTGGACATCTAATTTTTAATCATGAAAGACAAAACCATTGACTATGTATTGAGGACTACCTGGTTAGCCGTTAATAAAATGTACAATGAAGAAGCAGCTCAATTCGGTACAACCATGGCCACTGGCTTTGCTTTACTAAGTATCGATCCTGAAAATGGAACACCTTCAACGTCTTTAGGACCAAAAATGGGAATGGAGGCAACAAGCCTTTCTAGAACCTTAAAGAGCATGGAAGAAAAAGGATTGATAGAACGCAAACCCAATCCTGAAGATGGTCGTGGCGTACTTATTCACCTTACTGATTTTGGAAGGGAAAAAAGAAGTTATTCACGTGAAAAAGTGTTAATGTTCAATGAAGTCATACGAAAAAATGTTTCAATAGAAGAACTCAATAATTTTTATAAAGTGACCGAAATCATTAATAATATGATTTCAAACAAACAGATATACAATCAAAAAGAACCTATCAAATAACATGAGTAAACGAAGAATTAAGAAAATTGCCATTATCGGTTCAGGCATTATGGGAAGCGGTATTGCTTGTCATTTTGCAAATATTGGTGTCGATGTCCTATTATTGGATATTGTACCACGTGAACTCAACGACAAAGAAAAAGCCAAAGGATTAACTCTTGAAGACAAAGTGGTTAGAAACCGCTTGGTTAACGAAGCACTCGAAGCATCCATAAAATCAAAACCTGCACCTTTATATCATTCGTCTTTTAAAGACCGAATTACTACAGGTAATCTTGAGGATGATATCGCAAAGGTTAAAGACGTGGATTGGATTATGGAAGTCGTCGTTGAACGTCTAGACATTAAGAAACAAGTCTTTGAAAAACTAGAACAATATCGCACTCCCGGAACTTTAATTACGTCTAATACGTCAGGTATTCCTATTAAGTTCATGAGTGAAGGCAGAAGCGAAGATTTCCAAAAACATTTCTGCGGAACACACTTCTTCAATCCTGCACGCTATTTAAAGTTATTTGAAATTATTCCTGGTCCTAAAACAGACCCTTCAGTTTTAGAATTCTTAAATGGCTATGGCGAACAGTTCCTTGGAAAAACCTCTGTGATTGCCAAAGACACGCCTGCGTTTATAGGAAATAGAATCGGAATTTTTGGTATTCAATCCTTGTTCCATCAGGTTAAGGAATTAGGCTTAACCATAGAGGAAGTTGACAAATTAACAGGACCAGTGATTGGTCGACCAAAATCGGCAACCTTCAGAACTGTTGATGTGGTTGGGCTTGACACTTTGGTGCACGTAGCCAATGGTATTTATGACAACTGTCCGAACGATGAAGCTCATGAACTGTTCAAATTACCTGATTTCATCAAAACCATGATGGACAACAAATGGCTTGGTAGTAAAACAGGGCAAGGCTTCTATAAAAAAGTAAGAACAGATGATGGTAAAAGTGACATTTTATCTTTAGATCTTGATACCTTAGAATATCGCTCAAAAAAGAGAGCCTCTTTCCCTACCCTAGAACTTACCAAACCTATTGACAAGGTTATCGAACGTTTTCCTGTTCTGGTTAAGGGAAAAGATAAAGCTGGAGAATTTTATCGCAAGAACTTTGCGGCAATGTTCGCTTATGTATCCAATAGAATTCCTGAAATTTCAGATGAATTATACAAGATTGATGATGCCATGAAAGCTGGCTTCGGATGGGAACATGGTCCATTCCAAATTTGGGATGCCATTGGTGTTGAAAAAGGCATCGAAATCATGAAAGCTGAAGGACTTGAACCAAACGCTTGGGTCAATGAGATGCTAGCTTCGGGAAGCAAATCGTTCTACACTGTAAAGGATGGTGCAACTTATGCTTATGACATTCAGAAGAAATCCCAAGAAAAAATACCTGGTCAGGATAGCTATATTATCCTTGACAACATCAGAAAATCGAATGAGATTTTCAAAAATTCAGGTGTTGTGGTTGAAGATTTAGGCGATGGCATCTTAAATGTAGAATTCCAATCGAAGATGAATACAATTGGTGGTGATGTTCTTGCCGGACTTAACAAGGCGATTGATATTGCTGAGAAAGATTTCGACGGATTGGTGGTTGGTAATCAAGCTGCTAACTTTTCGGTTGGTGCTAACATTGGTATGATTTTTATGATGGCTGTTGAGCAAGAATATGACGAACTCAATATGGCGATTAAGTATTTCCAAGACACCATGATGCGTATGCGATATTCGTCTATTCCAACCGTTGCAGCACCTCATGGTATGACTCTTGGTGGTGGTTGTGAGTTGTCTATGCATGCTGATAAAGTGGTGGCAGCTGCTGAAACTTACATTGGATTGGTAGAGTTCGGTGTTGGTGTGATTCCTGGTGGTGGAGGCTCTAAAGAAATGGCTCTAAGAGCTCAAGACACCTTCAGAAAAGGTGATGTTGAATTGAATGTACTTCAAGAATATTTCCTAACTATCGGAATGGCCAAAGTGGCAACCTCGGCTTATGAAGCTTTCGATTTAGGTGTACTTCAAAAAGGAAAGGATGTTGTAGTTGTCAATAAAGACCGACAAATAGCAACTGCTAAAGCGTATGCGCGACTTATGGCTGATGCTGGATACACACAACCTGTCAAACGAAAAGACATTAAGGTTCTCGGTAAACAAGCCCTGGGTATGTTCCTAGTTGGAACAGATGCTATGGAAGCGAGCCACTATATCAGTGAACACGATCAAAAAATAGCCAATAAACTTGCCTATGTGATGGCTGGTGGTGATTTATCTGAACCTACTCTAGTTAGCGAACAATATTTATTGGATCTAGAGCGTGAAGCATTCTTATCGTTATGTACAGAAAGAAAAACGCTAGAGCGCATCCAACACATGTTAAAAACAGGTAAACCTTTAAGAAACTAATACAATGAAACAAGCATATATAGTAAAAGCATATAGAACAGCTGTTGGAAAAGCGCCTAAAGGACTTTTCCGCTTTAAAAGAGCTGACGAACTTGGCGCAGAGACCATTCAATACATGATGAAAGAGTTGCCAAATCTTGACGTTTCAAGAATTGATGATGTTATTGTTGGAAATGCTATGCCAGAAGGTTCTCAAGGACTGAATATGGCAAGATTTATTTCACTTATTGGGCTTAATAGTGTTGACGTGCCAGGAGTTACCGTCAATAGATTTTGTTCCTCAGGATTGGAAACCATTGGCATTGCTACAGCTAAAATTCAAGCAGGAATGGCAGATTGTATCATAGCTGGTGGATCTGAAAGCATGAGTTCTGTTCCTATGACAGGTTTTAAACCTGAGTTAAATTATGATACGGTTAAGGCTGGACATGAAGAATATTATTGGGGAATGGGAAATACGGCTGAAGCTGTTGCCAACCAATTTAAGGTTTCTCGAGAAGATCAAGACGAATTTGCTTACAATTCACATATGAAGGCTTTAAAAGCACAAGCAGAAAATCGTTTTCAAGATCAAATCGTTCCGATTACTGTAGATCAAACTTATATTGATGGAAACGGCAAAAAAGTGACTAAAACGTATACGGTAAACAAAGATGAAGGCCCAAGACAAGGTACGAGCATTGAAGCTCTATCAAAATTACGTCCTGTGTTTGCTCAAGGTGGAAGTGTTACTGCTGGAAACTCTTCTCAAATGAGTGATGGTGCTGCTTTTGTTATGGTTATGAGCGAAGACCTCGTTAAAGAACTCAACATCGAGCCTATTGCTAGGTTGGTGAGCTATGCTGCTGCAGGTGTAGAACCTCGAATCATGGGAATTGGTCCTGTAAAAGCAATTCCAAAAGCACTCAAACAAGCAGGTTTAAGCCAAAACGATCTAGGCTTAATTGAATTGAATGAAGCCTTTGCTTCCCAGTCGCTTGCTGTGATTCGTGAATTGGGCTTGAATCCAGATATCATCAATGTGAATGGTGGCGCTATTGCATTAGGTCATCCTTTAGGTTGTACTGGCACTAAACTATCCGTTCAATTGTTTGACGAGATGCGTAAGCGTGACATGAAAAATAACTATGGTGCAGTGACGATGTGTGTTGGTACTGGTCAAGGTGCCTGCGGAATATTTGAATTTTTAAACTAAAAAAAACTTAATACAATTATAAAAAATGGAAGCAACTGAAAAGGATATCCTACGTGGAGGTCAATTCTTGGTTAAGGAAACCAACTGTGAAGACGTATTTACGCCTGAAGATTTTTCAGAAGAACAACAAATGATGAAAGAAGCGGTTATGGAATTCAACGACCGTGA
Organism: Psychroserpens sp. XS_ASV72; assembly: GCF_041224425.1. NCBI lineage: Bacteria > Pseudomonadati > Bacteroidota > Flavobacteriia > Flavobacteriales > Flavobacteriaceae > Psychroserpens > Psychroserpens sp. XS_ASV72. Next base: position 259,946 of record NZ_JBGFGL010000076.1, read on the forward strand.
AATCATTGCCCATAGAAACCGTTTTGAAGCTAAAGATTTTGCTTTTACAGAGCAATGTATGGAAAAAGCTGGTGAACTTGGCTTTTTAGGTGTTGCCGTTCCTGAAGCTTATGGCGGACTCGGAATGGGATTTGTATCAACAGTATTAACCTGTGATTACATTTCCTCTGGAACTGGATCCTTTAGTACTGCTTTTGGCGCACACACAGGTATTGGAACAATGCCAATCACCTTATATGGTACTGAAGAACAAAAGCAAAAATATGTTCCAAAATTAGCTACTGGTGAGTGGTTCGGAGCGTATTGTTTAACCGAGCCTGGCGCTGGCTCTGATGCAAATTCTGGAAAAACCACTGCAGAGTTAACTGAAGATGGAAAGTCTTATAAGATCAACGGACAAAAAATGTGGATTTCAAATGCTGGTTTCTGTAAATTATTTATTGTATTCGCTAGAATTGAAGATGATAAAAACATTACAGGTTTTATTGTAGAAAACGATCCATCAAACGGTATTACTCTAGGTGAAGAAGAACACAAATTAGGTATTCGAGCAAGTTCTACACGTCAAGTGTTTTTTAACGACACTGTTGTTCCAGTAGAAAATATGTTGTCTGAACGTGGTAACGGATTCAAAATTGCTATGAATGCCCTTAATGTTGGTCGAATCAAATTGGCCGCTGCATGTTTGGATTCTCAGCGTCGTATTACAACAACTGCTGTTCAATATGCCAATGAGCGTAAGCAATTCAATAGACCTATTGCAGATTTTGGTGCTATAAAAATGAAGTTGGCAAAAATGGCTACTGATGCTTATGCTGGAGAATCTGCAACTTATAGAGCGTCTAAAAATATTGAGGACCGAATTGCAATTAGAGAAGCCTCTGGAAATTCTCATCAAGAAGCAGAGCTTAAAGGTGTTGAAGAATATGCTATTGAGTGCTCCATTTTAAAAGTTGCAGTTTCTGAAGATGTTCAAAATTGTGCAGATGAAGGCATCCAGATTTTTGGTGGTATGGGATTCTCAGAGGAAACTCCAATGGAATCAGCTTGGAGAGATGCACGTATTGCAAGAATATATGAAGGTACCAACGAAATTAATAGAATGCTGAGTGTTGGTATGTTGGTTAAAAAAGCCATGCGTGGGCATGTTGACCTTCTTGGTCCTGCAATGAAAGTTCAAGAAGAATTAATGGGCATTCCTTCTTTTGATACACCTGATTATTCAGAGTTGTTTTCAGAAGAAAAAGATATGATTGCCAAACTTAAGAAAGTCTTCTTAATGGTTGCTGGAGCTGCTGTTCAAAAGTTTGGTCCAGATTTGGAAAAACACCAACAACTGCTTATTGCTGCTGCTGATATTTTAATAGAAATCTACATGGCAGAATCAGCCATTTTGAGAACTGAAAAGAATGCTAAGCGTTTTGGTGAAGAGGCTCAAAAAGTGCAGATTGCAATGTCTAAACTGTACTTATACAATGCTGTAAGTCTTGTGGAAGCAAAAGGCAAAGAAAGTATTATTTCTTTTGCTGAAGGCGATGAGCAACGTATGATGCTTATGGGATTAAAACGATTCACGAAATATCAAAACTATCCTGATATTGTGGATCTAAGAAACGAAATCGCTGAAAAAGTGAAAGCTGAAAATAAATATTGTTTTTAAGATTTAGGCTAATTCAAATTTTTAAACAATAGAAAGCCAGTTCATGTTTTGAATTGGCTTTTTTATTTCCTTATCTTTAAAAAGTTCAAAATTAATATCATGAAAAGTCCATTCCTTTATCTTTTCCTATGTATCAGCATCATTTGCTTTGGGCAAACCAACACTGAAATCTTCTTATTTGATATCCTTCAGAAAGATTCCCAAATTGAAATCAGTCAAGGTAAAAATATTTCCAATAATGAAGGCTATGACAATCAGCCGTCTTTTTTAAACGACCGCTACATCCTGTTCTCTTCTACAAGAAATGGTCAAACTGATATTGCCAAATACGATACAAGATACGATTCCAAAACTTGGATAAATTTCACTCCAGGAGGAGAATATACACCTTTGGCGATTCCGAATAATAGAGATATTTCTGCTGTACGATTAGATTCTGATGGCAAACAACGATTGTACGCATATAATAGAAGTAATGGAGAATCAAGAGAATTAATTCCAGATTTGGTGGTGGCTTATTACACTTGGTTTGATGAGCACACTATTGTTTCTGCAGTTATTGAAGACAATCAGCTGAATTTATTTACCTCTAATATTCACGATGGCATCAATAGAAAATATGTCACCAATGTAGGTCGTTCTTTTCATAAAATCCCAAACTCCAACTTGGTTAGTTTCATTTCAAAAAGTGACGAAAATCAATGGCAAATTAAATCCTTAGACCCAAAAACTGGAGTGACTAAAGTTATTGCCAATACCCTTGAAGGCGTTGAAGATATTTGTTGGCTTGATGATAAAACGCTTCTGTCAGGAAAAGAAAGCACATTATACAAGTTAAGACTTAAACGTGACAACAATTGGAAACCTGTTTCAGACTTGAGTACTTATGGAATCACAAACATTACTCGCTTAGCAGTAGACAATACACAAGGGCAATTACTTATTGCTGGTGAAGTTTCAACAAAAAACACCACTTCAGAAGAAACAACTGAAAATTCGAATGAAAATACCAATACTAGTGAAAACAGCACTAGTAACGAAGCCACTGTTGAAGCCATTGTACAAAGAAACTTAGAGGCTTACAACAACAGAGATATAGACGCGTTTATGGCTGACTATGCTGAAGACGTCAAGTTATACGCATATCCGAACACATTGCAAACCGAAGGGAAAGAAGCCATGCGCAAAAGTTATAAGGATTGGTTTGAAGGCGTACCAGATTTGAGAGCCTTTGTAAAAAAACGAATCGTGTTCAAAAATAAAATCATAGATGAAGAACAAGTGACTGCCAACGGACAAATTATTAATGCAGTCGCCATTTATGAAGTAGAAAATGGAAAAATCGTTAAAGTTACCTTTATTCAATAAATATGAAATCAGTTGTATTAATCATTGTATGGTCATTGACCTTTTCTTTCAGCCAAAGTCAAACGGTTTTAGAACCCAAATTGGAAAATTGTGCATGGATTGCGGGAAACTGGAAGGGTGAAGCCTTTGGAGGACAGGTTGAAGAAAATTGGAGTGCACCTTTAGGCGATTCAATGATGGCTACCTTTAAGCTTGTTGTTGACGAAAAGGTGTCATTTTATGAAATTGAAGTCATAAGAGAAATCAATAACACGCTTATATTACAACTCAAGCATTTCGATAATGATTTGAAAGGCTGGGAAACCAAAAATGAAACGGTCGATTTTCCACTTAAGAAAATCACTGCAACTCAAGTTATTTTTGAAGGCATGACTTTTGAAAAAGTTAGCGACAATCAAATGAATGTTTTCGTAGATATTGAAAATGATAATGGCGACATTGAAATTGTGAAGTTCAGTTATAAGAAATAATTCAACTCATCACATTTTCACTTATCCAATAAATTCTTTGACCTTTTCCTCTTCTGTGATTTTTGATAAATTGACTGCCGTTTCTATCAATGCTAAATGTGAATAAGCTTGAGGGAAATTCCCTAACAAACGTTTGGTTTCAAAATCAATATCTTCACTAAAAAGTCCTAAGTGATTACTGTAACTCAATAGTTGGTCAAACATATATTTAGCCTTTTGGGTTTCACCAATTTTAAACAAACTATTGATAAACCAAAATGTACAAATGGTAAAGGAGGATGATGGCAATCCGAAATCATCTTTATTTTTATAACGATATAACAAGCCATCATTACTCAACTCCTGCTCTATCGCCTTAACTGTACTGACATATTTTGGATCTTTGGCATCAATAAATCCATAAGGCTCCATGAGCAACACCGAAGCATCTAAATCTGTAGAACCATAGCTTTGTGTAAAGGCTTGTACATCGTCATTCCAAGCGTTTTGCATGATATCATTGCGAATATCCTCTTCCAAACTTTGCCATTTACTCTTTTTGTGGTTTTTTCCTAGGATTTCAGCCACCTTAATGGCTTTATCAACCGCAACCCAACATAATACTTTTGAAAAAGTGAAATGGCGATCTTCGGTTCTGAATTCCCAAATCCCTTTATCGGCTTCTTTCCAGTGTTTATTTACAACCCAAACGATGCCCTTGGTAATTGACCAGAGTTCTTCCCCATTTTCAATATCTGTACTAAAATATGTGAGTTGTTGATGAATTACATCCATTAAAATTCCGTAGATATCATTTTGGCGTTGGGTATAAGCTGCATTTCCTATTCGAACAGGTTTTGAACCCATATAACCATCAAGATGGTCCAATATAATTTCAGTTAACTGTTTTTCGCCATTAATTCCGTACATAATTTGTAATTTCTCATCCTTATCCGGAATCAGATTAGTGATGAATCGCAAATAGCGCTTTGCCATGCGCTTATGCCCTAAATGAGATACTACTTTAATCACCATAGAGGCATCACGAATCCAACAAAATCGATAATCCCAATTTCTGACTTCGCCAATGGTTTCTGGTAATGATGTTGTAGCAGCAGCCAAAACTGCTCCTGTTTTTTCATAACTGAGTAATTTTAAAGTTAAAGCACTTCTAGAAATGTAATCGTTATACAGATTGTAGGTTGGTGTACGTTCCATCCAATTGAGCCAATATACTTTGGTACGTTCTAACTCTAAACTGATTTTATCTACTGTAGGTAAAAACAATTTTTCATTATAACCAAAAAGACAAAAGCCATCTTTCTCCAAAACTATCGGTTTCCCTTCTACAACTTTTTCCTTGTCAAAGTTGGTATATAAAAACAAAGTGTCATATTTCTCCTTATCGGTTAGACTTACGATAAAATCTTCCTTGATATAAACATTGGTATTTCCAATAGCATACTCTAATTTCGGATTATAGTTAATCTTAAACTCTGGTGTCCCTTTAATAAGTTTGAAATAGCGAACGACTTCTGGTGGCGCATAATATTTTTTATTCTCTTTTCTATAGCGAGGCATGAAATCATGAACTTCAAATGCATCAGATGTTGTTTCAAAGCGCGTGATTAATATACAGGTGTTTTTGAGATAGTGTTGTGAAATTTTATACTCATCTGCAACTGAAATATCAAAGCTTCCACCTTTATTTTCGTCCAATAATTTTGCAAAAACTGAAGAGGAATCAAATTCTGGTAAGCAACACCAATCCAATGATCCAGTTTTGGAAATCAACGCTGCACTTCTACAATTACCAATTATGCCGTAGTTTAAGTTATTATTCAAATCTTTTTTATATATTAAAATTCAACACTCGCTTTTTTAATTAGCCTAAGAAAATACAAACTAAAGATTTCAAATGAATAAAACAATAATTGTTTCCAATCGACTTCCACTTCAGATAAAATTAGAAGACAATAAACTTGAGGTTACACCAAGTGTTGGTGGACTCGCTACGGGTTTAAAGTCGGTTCACCAAGATGGGAAAAGTTTATGGATTGGTTGGTCTGGGCTTACCGAAGAAGAACTCACACCAGAACTATCAAAGGAAGTGAAGGCTTTAGTTAAAAAGGAAAAGTGTGATACCGTGACTTTGAGCCAGCATGATCTAGACAATTTTTATTATGGTTTTAGTAATCGAACACTTTGGCCTCTCTTCCACTATTTCATGGAATATACAGAGTTTGAAGAAACATTTTGGGCATCCTATAAAACCGTTAATCAAAAATTTGCAGATGCAGTTTTGGAGCACGTTGAAGATGGCGATACCATTTGGGTTCACGATTACCAATTATTACTGCTTCCGAAACTTATAAAAGATAAAAAACCAAACACAACTATAGGCTTCTTTTTACATATTCCATATCCTTCCTATGAAATTTTTAGAACTTTTCCTTGGCGTGAGCAACTGCTCCATGGTATGTTAGGAGCCGATTTAATTGGTTTCCATACCTATGATTACGAACGTCACTTTTTGAGTTCTGTGAAACGTATTTTGCGATTGGATGTTAATTTTAATGAAATTACCTATCACGATCGCATTGTTAAAGTGGATTCTTTCCCTATGGGAATTGACTACGATAAGTTTTACAATTCTGCCCTAAAGCAGAAAAATGAAGAAAAATCAGAGCTACAAAAACGTTTGGATGACCACATTCAATCTAGCACTGAGGCACGAATGATTTTATCGATTGACCGGATGGATTATACCAAAGGAATTCCAAATCGCATTCGTGCGTTTGAATACTTTTTGAACAAGTATCCAGAATTTAAGGAGAAAGTTCGATTGATTATGCTCGCTGTTCCGTCGCGATCAAATGTACCTCAATACCAACGATTGAAACGCGAAACGGATGAGCTCGTTGGTCGCATCAATGGAAATTTTGCCACAGTAAGCTGGACTCCCATTTGGTATTTCTATCGTTCTATGCCTTTTGGAAACCTTATTGATCTGTATACCTCATCACATGTGGCCATGATTACTCCTGTTCGAGATGGAATGAATCTGGTCGCCAAAGAATATGTGGCAACACGAACAGAACAAGATGGTGTGTTGATGTTGAGCGAAATGGCTGGAGCTTCTAAAGAAATGAACGAAGCCATACTTATCAATCCGAATAATTTCGAGCAAATAGCAGACACCTTAAAATATGCCTTGGAAATGCCATTGGAAGAGCAACAATCGCGAATGAAAATCCTTCAGAAGCGCTTACGTCGTTATACCGTTGAAAAATGGGCTGAAGAGTTTATGAAATCCTTGCATGCTACAAAAAATCTCGGTGAAGTAATTGTCGCCAACCGATTAAACCAAACTATTCAAAAGCAGATGATTTCTGGATTCAATGCTGCTGAACGTCGACTATTTTTATTGGATTACGACGGAACTTTAACCAGTTTTAAAGACAATCCGAAAGATGCAAGTCCGGACCAAAATCTTTACAAACTCTTGGATGAACTGCAATCTGATCCTAGAAACCACGTAGTGATTATTAGTGGACGAGATAAGGAAACCTTTACGGAATGGTTTACCCACAAACCTTATACTTTAATTACAGATCATGGTGTATGGCTGAAAGAGCCCAATAAGGATTGGGTTGCCTTAGAACGTCTCAAAAATGATTGGATGGAAAACATCAGGCCTATTTTGGAAACCTTTGTCGATCGAACACCTGGAACATTTATTGAAGCTAAAAAATATTCTCTGGCTTGGCATTATAGAAAAGCCGATCCTGAACTTGCACAAACCAGAACCTTGGAAATAGAAACCGTATTGACTAGCTTAACATCCAACAACGATTTATCGGTTCTCAAAGGAAATAAGGTGATTGAAATAAAAAGCAGCAGTGTTAACAAAGGTCGTGCATCCTCAAGACTATTAAATGGAACAAATTATGATTTTATGTTTTGTATCGGAGATGATTGGACCGATGAATATATGTTCAAGGAATTACCCGAATCTGCATATACTGTCAAGGTAGGCTTTCAAAAAACCAGTGCCAAATACTATATTAAGAATACCGATGAAGTTCGAGACATTCTGAATGAATTCATCCATAAATCCTAGTTTTTCATGAGAATATTACTCCTCCTATTTTGTATATGCTTTTCCGCTTACGGACAAGGACAACAACAACCAGCAATTTATAATATTATTGATTCGGTTTCCGCTGAACGGATTAAAAAAGATATCAAGATTTTAGCCGATTTTGGAACGCGACATACGCTAAGCGATACGGTTTCAGAAACTAGAGGTATTGGTGCTGCAAGACGGTGGATCAAAAAGGAATTTGAAATGATTTCAGAAGATTGCAATGGATGTTTAGACGTGTTCAATCAAAAGAATTTCGTCAAGAAAGGTGACAATGATCGTATCGTAAAAGATGTATGGGTCGTTAATGTTGTGGCCATACAACGAGGTACAAAATATCCCAACCGATTTATCATTATGAGTGGCGATATTGATTCACGAGTATCTGATCCCAATAATTACACTTCAGATTCACCTGGAGCAAATGACAATGCCTCAGGAATGGCTGGCACCATAGAAGCCGCAAGAGTGTTGTCAAAATACAAGTTTGAAAGTAGCATCATTTATGTCGGTTTGTCTGGTGAGGAACAAGGTTTGTACGGTGGAAAAGGATTAGCTGATTACGCCAAGGCGCAGCAGTGGGAAATCATTGGTATTCTTAATAATGATATGATAGGCAACATCAAAGGAGTTGATGGTGTTATTGACAACAGAACTTTCAGAATATTTTCGGAACCTGTTCCACCAACTGAAACAGAACGGGAACGAAGAATGCGACGATTTTATGGCGGCGAAGTTGATGGTATTTCTAGACAATTAGCAAGATATGTACATAAAACCGTAAAATCATATATGCCAGAAATGAATCCAATGATGGTATATCGCTTAGATCGTTTTGGTCGTGGTGGTCATCACAGACCATTTAACGATGTTGGTTTTGCAGGTGTTCGAATTATGGAAGCTCATGAAAATTACACGCAACAACACCAAGACATCAGAATCGAAAATGGAATTGCCTATGGTGATACGTATGAACATGTTAATTTTGAATACGCCAAAAAGCTTACGGCTGTTAATGCCATAAATTTGGCAAGCCTCGCTGCTGCTCCACCTGCTCCTAAAACAGTTAGTATTGGCGGTATTGTTGAAGCTTCAGTGAAATTGAAATGGAATTCTGTTGAAGGTGCCAAAGGCTATACAATTTATTGGAGAGATACCACATCGCCAACTTGGGACCATAGTAAATATGTAGAAAATACAACTGAATTCACACTTGAAGGTATTGTTATCGATAATTTTTATTTTGGAGTGGCTTCCGTTGGAGCAAACGGATTTGAGAGCGTGGTTACCTTTCCAAACGATGTCATGAGATAAAAAAAAAGGCTACCATAAAATTGGCAGCCCTTTCACAACTAAATAAAACTAACTAACTAAAATCTAATGAATTATGATTTTTTGGGTTTCTACATGAGTTTCTGTTTTGGCTAAAACAATGTAAGCTCCAGTACCCATGTTATATGTATTCACTTTAATGCTATCTCTTGAATTGATGGTGTTTTCTGCATACACTCTTTGTCCGTTAATTGCATAAACCTCTACTCCTTCTATCTTAACATTAGACTTATTTTGCACATTGATCTGTGATGTTGAATTGTTGTAAAAAACACGGATTGATTTGTCGTTAAGTTGAGAATTTGTCAATCCTAAAGTTTCAGGAGCTTGAAAAACCAATTCAAAACGGTTGTTATATTCACCAGCAGCTAGATTTACTTCATAAGCACCATCGGCTAAATCAAAATAAACATCTAAATCCTTATCGTGTAAAAAGGTTTTTGTGGTTGATGGCATGTTCTCCAATTTGTCTATGGCAATACTATTCATTCCATACATATCTGTTTTGATTCCAAGTGGCAAAACAGTCTCAGTTGAAATTTCGTCAATACCTTGTTGCGTGAATTTAGCACCACCTATCATCCAGTACATGTCTTGTGACAATGCATTGTTTAATTGAACGTCAAAATCTAAATCATAATTTGATGTCGCATTATTATCAGCAATAACTTCAATCTCTCTTACATTCAAATCAGTAGATGTAAATTCCATGATGATTTTCATTCTGTCATCACCTTCACCATTTGGATCACCAGTATTTTGGGCAAATGTTCCTAAAGAAATAAAGATTACAAACAAATAAGTTAAAGAAGCAATCTTGTTGTTAAAAATTCCTAATTGAGTAATTGTTTTCATATTAGTAGGTTTTTCTAGTTTATAAAATTTGTATGAACAACTTGTTCAATGCTGAGGGAGGATGGATTAACTAGAAATTGAAACTTAAAAAGGAATATTGGTTTGGGGCCGAATACCTCGTAACATGTTGATTACGATTTCAATAACGATGTAAAAGTATGTGCAGAAATAGATTCAGATGTTGAAAAACTGTTCAATTGTGGAAAATAATCGATAAATTGAATGCGATTGTTAAAAATATCGATAAACAACACATAATTATATTCTTTTACAATATAACGACCAAATAATCAATTATTTACACAAATGTTTAATGGAATACTATTTTAAAAATGACATTGAATGGCGAGAATGGCTGCACAATAATCATGATTCATCCAAAGGAATTTACTTAATCTTTTATAAGGTTGCACATGAGAACGCATCGATGCGATGGGAAGAAGCGGTAAAAGTAGCTTTATGTTATGGTTGGATTGACTCAACTGTTAAAAGTTTAGGTAATGGCAAACGTCAACAATATTTTTGTGAGAGAAACGACAAAAGTGCTTGGAGCGCCTTAAATAAATCTTATATAAAGGAGCTTTCAAAAGCTGGCTTGATGCATCAAAGCGGATTGAACAAGATTAAAATTGCAAAGGAAAACGGTAGCTGGTCAGCTCTTGATGACGTAGAAAATGGCATCATTCCTGAAGATTTACAAAACGCATTCAATAAAAACAAAAAAGCTTTTACTAACTATAAAGCATTTGCACCTTCATACCAAAAAAGTTATCTATATTGGCTACATCAAGCTAAAAGAGAAAACACCAGACAGAAACGCATAACAGAAATTATCGAGTTATGTATAAAAAACATAAAAACCAGAGGTCAATACTAAAACCATTAAAGTAATTGAAAATGAGTGAAGAAACGCCTAAAAAGAAAAAACGTTGGAAAGTCAATTGGACTACAGATAAAATCATGAGTACCTCAGCACTATTTATTAGTGTGATTTCCCTTATAGCTTTATTATATCAATCTTACTTAGCTCGCGAAGAGAACAAGCTTATTCAAAAACAACAAAGTGCCAGTGTGTTGCCACACCTCAATCAGTGGTACAGTGATCTCAATGGGAATTTCAAAGTGATCATTGGCAACAAAGGGGTTGGACCAGCTTTTATAAAGGATGTCAATATCGTATTAGACTCAAAAAAATCTTTTGACAACACAGATGATTTTTTTGTGGAATTATTCAATTCTTCTCCAACTTTAGATTCAGTACAAACTGTTACCAGTACATTTGTAAAAGGCTTTGTACTTCCAGCCAATGAATCTATAAATGTCATTGAAATTTACGGTAAGCAAAGTAGCAATGCCTTCAAGGAGGTATTTAGTACAAGATCTATTGATTTTGAAATACTATACGAAGACATCTATGGTACTCAATGGTTATTGACCAATAAGGAAGACCAGGAAAATATGCCAGTTTTAGTAGAATCTGATTAAAATTCAGTTACAGTCCGCTAATAAAGGTTCCGTAAGGGTCTTTAAACTGAATACCTTCCGTAAATCTGAATTTGTTCAATTGTTTAAATTCGACCAAAGCCCAAAGCACAAATTCCTTAACAAAATAACTTTCTTCCTTTTTTAATTTTGGTTGGTATGTTCCCAATAAATCATCTAATGGCGAAATAGCATCCAATAGGCTCTGGTATTCTTTGTCTCTTAAATCGTCTAAAATCTCAAAGCCTTCAGACTGATTGAAAAACCACGACACAATATCATCATAAGGCGTTTCATCGTCTTCTTTCTTTAACTTTTCAATCTTCGGAAAAAACTCAGGGAATAAACTTTTAACCGCTTCACCTAATAAATTATAAGCAACTACAGAGGCTCCTTCCTGTTCACCTTCATACACCAATTCCACTTTACCAGTAATAGCAGGAATCACACCTAAAAAATCGCCTAATCGTACCATGGTTTGTTTGTCGCCATTCAATAAAGCACGGCGTTCAGCTGTGCTCATTAAATTTTCAAGAGCTGTGATACTTAACCGCGCACTTACACCACTTTTGGCATCTATATAATCACTTTCTCTAGCTTCAAATACAATTTGCTCTAATAAATCCCTCGCCAAATCTGGAACGATAACGGTTTCCTTTTGGTTCTTATCTAAATTGGCTTCCTGTTCTGTAATCAATCTAGCGGTTTCAATATCAACAGGATAATGTGTGAGTATCTGACTTCCGATACGATCTTTTAAAGGCGTAACGATACTTCCTCTGTTTGTGTAGTCTTCGGGATTGGCCGTAAACACAAATTGTACATCCAATGGTAATCGCAATTTGAATCCGCGAATCTGTATATCGCCTTCCTGAAGAATGTTAAATAAAGCCACTTGAATTCGCGCTTGTAAATCGGGCAACTCATTAATTACAAAAATACAGCGATTGGCTCTCGGAATCATCCCGTAATGAATCACGCGATCGTCAGCATAACTCAATTTGAGATTAGCTGCTTTGATTGGGTCTACATCTCCTATAAGATCTGCTACAGTCACATCTGGAGTTGCCAACTTTTCAGAAAACCTTTCACTGCGATGTAACCAGGCAATTGGAGTCTCGTCTCCCTTTTCAGAAATGAGTGTTTTGGCATATCTAGAAATAGGTTGAAATGGATCATCATTGATTTCTGAACCCTCAACATAAGGAATATACTCATCCAATAAATTCAACATTAATCGCGCTAGTCGTGTTTTGGCCTGACCTCTTAAACCTAAGAAGTTAATATTATGTCTTGATAAAATGGCACGTTCCAACTCTGGAATCACTGTGTTTTCATAGCCATGCACGCCTTGAAAAACAGTTTCCCTTGCTTTTATTTTTGCAATCAGATTATCTCTCAATTCATCTTTAATAGATTTCGACTGGTAACCTGCTTTCTTTAAATCGCCTAAAGTTTTTATGTTTTCTATCATTTTATCCTTTGATTCGTTTTATTCTATTGTTTTCATAATCTTCAAATATCATTTCACCTAAACCTTTCAATCCAGTGTAAAACGCTTTGCCTTTGTTGGCTTGGGTAAACTCCTGTACAAATTTCATTAAATACGGATCTTGAGCAATCATAAATGTCGTGATTGGAATATGTAGTTTCCTAGCTTGTTGCGCCATAGCATAACATTTATTGGTAATGTAAGGATTGAGTCCAACACTATCCTTATAATATTGTCCATCAGGTAAACGCAAACAACTCGGTTTTCCATCGGTAATCATAAAAATTTGCTTGTTGGTATTTCGCTTTCTTCGAAGTAAATCCATCGCCAACTCAAGTCCAGCTACAGTGTTGGTGTGATAAGGTCCAACTTTCAGATAGGGCAAATCCTTGATTTCTATTGGCCAAGCATCATTTCCAAAAACAATAATATCCAAGGTGTCTTTTGGGTAACGAGTTGTAATCAATTCTGCCAATGCCATTGCTACACGTTTTGCTGGTGTGATGCGATCTTCACCATAAAGAATCATGCTATGACTGATATCGATCATCAAAACCGTACTCATTTGAGCCTTATGATGGGTTTCTTCAACCACCAAATCGTCTTCAGTTAAATTGAAAGCTCCAATACCATGATTAATCTGAGCGTTACGTAAGCTTTCTGTCATTGAGACTTTATCTAAGGAATCCCCAAACTGATAATCCCTAAAGTCACCTGTATGCTCATCGCCAAAACCAGTGGTTTTACTTCTATGGTTACCTCGACCACTATGTTTGATTTTACCAAAAATATGCTCTAAAGCTTGTTGACGAATCGCACGTTCAGTTTTGGCTGTAATTACCATGCCTCCATTTCCATCAGAATCGATGTCTTCTTTGATATACCCTTTTTTCTTTAATTCCTCTATAAAATCTTCTATCGTATAGTCTTCAGTAGTCAAATTGTATTCCTCATCAAGTTGTCGAAGCCAATCTATAGCTTCATCAAAATCTCCAGAGGTATATGTGATGAGCTCTTTAAATATTTCAAAGAGTTTTTCAAAAGGAGATTGTTCTGGAGCTTCATACGATTTAAAAATAAAGCCTTTTCTATAATTGGACTGTGATTTCATAGCATTATAAAAATAATATTTTTTGATTTGACTGTAAATAGCATTAACATCTATTTTAGATATCCAATGATAAGTTTTGTTTATCTTTAGAACTCTTAAAAACTAATTAACTACAAATGAAAAAACTTTACCCTCTTTTGATGCTTTTTGCATCATTTTCAATATTTGCCCAAGAAATTTCAATGGATTTAATCAAAAACATGACACCAAGAAACATTGGTCCTGGCGGCATGTCTGGACGTGTAACCGCTATTGATGTGGTTCACAATAACACAGATATTATGTATGTTGGAACGGCTTCTGGTGGACTTTGGAAATCGACTTCAGGTGGCATAAAATGGTCTCCTGTTTTCGATAATGAAGTAACCGCTTCTATTGGTGCTGTGGCAATTCAACAATCCAATCCAAGTGTAATATGGGTAGGAACTGGCGAAGGTAATCCTAGAAACAGTCTGAATGGCGGTTATGGCATTTATAAATCGCTTGACGCTGGGAAAAGTTGGAAGCTAATGGGCTTGGAACAAACAAGACACATACATCGTGTTATTGTTGACCCTACTAATCCCGATGTGGTTTATGTAGCTGCAATTGGTTCTCCTTGGGGTATACATCCCGAACGCGGTGTTTATAAAACGACTGATGGTGGTCTGACTTGGAAGAAAATCCTTTTTGCCAACAACAAGACTGGAGCAGCTGATTTGGTGATGGACCCTACTAATCCGAACAAACTTATAGCAGCACTTTGGGAACACAAACGTGATCCTTGGTTTTTTAAATCTGGTGGTGAAGGCTCTGGACTACACATAACTCATGATGGTGGAAAGACTTGGAAAAAAATCACTGATAAAGAGGGCTTTCCTAAAGGAGAGTTAGGTCGTATTGGAATCGCTATTGCAAAGAATAAACCCAATATTGTTTATGCGTTGGTTGAAGCCAAAAAAAATGCACTTTACAGAAGTGAGGATGGTGGTATGACATGGCAAAATATCAATTCCAAAAGCGACATTGGCAATCGTCCTTTTTATTACTCTGAAATTTATGTGGACCCTCAAAATGAAAATCGCGTGTATTCCATATATACATATGTGAATGTTTCTGAGGATGGAGGAAAAAACTTCAAGCAACTTATGCCTGCTTATGGCGTAAGCAATGGAGTGCATCCAGATCATCATGCTTGGTGGATTCATCCTAAAAATGGCGCCTTTATGATTGATGGAAACGATGGAGGCATGAATATCACCAAAGATGGTGGTAAGTCATGGCGTTTTATTGGCAACCTGCCAGTAGCGCAGTTTTATCACATTAATGTAGATAACGACATTCCTTACAATGTCTATGGAGGTATGCAAGACAATGGCTCTTGGCGTGGACCAGCTTACACATGGCGAGTTCAAGGTATTAGAAACAGCTACTGGCAAGAGATTAGTTTTGGTGACGGATTTGATGTCGTTCCCGATAAAGATGATTCTCGCTTTGGATGGTCTATGAGCCAACAAGGGTATGTGAGTCGCTACGATTGGCAAACGGGAAACAATTATACGGTTAGACCAACGCATCCTGATCCGGAAGTCGAATTGCGTTTTAACTGGAATGCAGCTATAAACATAGATCCTTTTGATAATAATACACTTTACTTTGGAAGTCAGTTTGTACACAAATCGACTGATAAAGGTGACACATGGACCGTCATTTCTCCTGATCTTACCACCAATGATCCTGAAAAACTAAAACAAAACGAAAGTGGTGGCTTAACCATGGATGCTACTGGAGCCGAAAATCATTGTACCATTCTAGTTATCGAACCATCTCCTGTGGAGCAAAACATGTTTTGGGTTGGTACCGATGATGGTCGAGTACACTATACTCAAAATGGTGGACAAAGCTATACTGAAGTCACCAAAAACATTAAGGGCTTACCACAAGGCAGTTGGATTCCTCAAATTAAAGCTTCCAATAAAAATAAAGGAGAAGCACTTCTTATTGCCAATGATTACAGACGCTTTAACTATACACCATATGCCTACAGAACCATAAACTACGGCAAAACATGGGAGCGTATTGTAGATACTGATGACGTAGAAAGTTACACCTTGTCTATTGTAGAAGACCCAATAGAGAAAAACTTAATGTTTTTGGGAACAGATGATGGCTTGTATATTTCGATTAACGCTGGCACAAATTGGACCAAATGGACCAATGGTTTTCCAACGGTTTCCGTGAAAGACTTAGTCATCCATCCAAGAGAACATGATTTAATCATTGGTACCTTTGGTCGTGCTGCCTGGGTTTTGGATGATATTCGTCCGTTACGTGCTATGGCTAAAGACAAAAACGTAGTAAATCAAAAACTAGAACTTTTTGAACCTCCAACTGCTTACCAAGCAGCTTATCAGCAACCAACCGGAAGTCGCTTTGGTGCCGATGCGATGTATCATGGAGAAAATAGAGGTTATGGTGCACGATTCTCCTACTTTGTTAAAATTGATGCCATGAAAAAGGAAGACAAGGCAAAAGAGGACAAAGACAAGGATGAAGACAATGAAGACAATGAAGACAAAGAAACTGAAATAAAAGATGCAGAAGTTACATGGGATTCCTTATATCTTAAAATTTATGATGGAGAACGTTTGATTAGAACGTTGAAACAAAAAGCTCCAGATTCCACAGGTGTTTATAAATGGACATGGAACATGGATGAAGCTGGTGTAGATAGAGCATCCAGACGTATCAGAAATCGAGATTGGGAACCGAGTGGTGTTTCAGTAAAACCAGGAACATACAAAGCGGTACTTCATTTTGGCGATCAAACTTCAGAAGAAATGATTACGGTAAAAAGTGACCCTAGATTAAAGGTTTCAACACAAAATATCAATGAAGTCTATGCAGCCTCAAAACAGATTGAAGCTATGCAAGCTACTGTTGCAGATGCGGTCAAGCAATTGGTTGAAAGCAAGGATATTGCCAATGCATTCAAATCGGAATTGTCTAAATTAGACAAGGATAAATATAAAGACGACATCAACGCTTCGAAAGACATTGTCAAAAAAATAGATAGTTTGATTGACATTTATCTTGGTAAAGTCGATAAGCGCCAAGGCATTACAAACTCGTCCGAAGTTACTGTAAATGATCGTATTGGAACAGCTAATTGGTATGTTGGTTCCAGACAAAACGGAATTACCGAAACAGAAAAAACATTATTATTACATGCCGAAGAAGCTGTAAAGGACGCACTAAACAAAACAAATGCGTTTTTTAATGAATCTTGGAGCGCTTATAAAACCAAAATGGAAGCCATTGAAGTATCAAGATTTAAAGACACCAAAACATTCAGTCTGGATTAGTGAAATAAATAATGATACAGAAAAAGCCCTATCGACGATAGGGCTTTTTTTATTCCATTTGCTTTAAACCATTAAGGTCTATAATCTTAATCTGTTTACCATGTGTAGAAATTAGATCCTCTTTCTTGAATTGGGATAGAATTCTAATTGCAGATTCCGTAGCAGTTCCAACCACATTGGCATAATCTTCTCTTGATAAAATAACACTCAAATAACCATCATCATCAACTCCAAAACTTTCATGGATGTACACTAAAATATCTGCAAGACGTTGCTTTACGGATTTTTGTGCCATATTAACAATAATATTGTCTGAATCCTTGAGGTCTTTTGCCATTTGTTTCAATACATCCAATGAGAAATCTGTATTCTTTTTCAAATCATTAATAATCTCATTTTTTGGTATAAAGCAGACCTCCATATCATTAAGTGCAGTTGCTGTTAGGTTTGAGGTTTCCTCTCGTATAATAGAATTCTTACCTAACAAATCGCCTTTCACAACCAGTTTAATAATCTGGTCCTTACCATTGGCACTCAATTTGGAAAGTTTACAGATACCTTCCTTAATACAATAGACACCATTTATAGTATCACCTTCTTCAAAAATGACATCGCCTTTTTTGATTTCCTTTGAAGTTTTGCATCCAGAAATACGTATTAACTCATCCTTTGTCAAAGCTTTAAGCGAGTTAAACTCCCTTATTATGCATTGTTCACATTTACTCATACCTAGTAAAAAAATCGTTGTTCAAATTTAATAAAAGCATGACAAATATCATATTTTATTATGGCTTTTAATGTAACCTTTGTCACAGGTATAAATGAGCAAATTAATATGGAGCAGACAATATGTTTCCATTGTGGTGACGATTGTGGTACAAACGTTATCACTTATAACGACAAACCGTTTTGTTGCAATGGTTGTAAAACGGTTTATGAAATCTTTTCTGAGAACGATCTCACGTGTTACTACGATCTACAGGAGTCGCCTGGAGCTATTCCAAAGGAAATCGAAGGTAAGTACGACTTTCTATCACAAGACAATATTATTGATAAGCTTACGGAATTTAATGACGGACAAACACAAATTGCTACGCTTTATATTCCTCATATCCATTGCAGTTCCTGTATATGGATTTTAGAAAACCTCAACAAGCTCAATCCCAATATTACAAGTTCTCAAGTCAATTTTGGTAAGAAAACCGTTCGTGTGACTTATAAAGCTGAAGCTTGTTCATTAAAGGACGTAGTGCTACTATTAAGTTCCATTGGTTACGAGCCTTATATTTCTCTTGACGATTTTAAAACCGGAAAACAGAACGTCAACAGGAGTTTGATCTACAAGTTAGGTGTTGCTGGATTTGCCTTTGGAAATGTGATGTTCCTTTCCTTTCCCGAATACTTTGAAATTGGTGAGTATTGGTTAGAACAATACAAGCCACTATTTCGTTGGTTGATGTTTACCTATTCCTTACCTGTGGTGTTTTATGCTGGACAAGATTATTTCGTATCGGCCTACAAAGGGTTGAAATCAAAACTGCTCAATATTGATGTACCTATTGCACTTGGAATTGCAGTTCTATTTTTGAGAAGTACTGTCGATATTGCGTTTGACTTAGGCTCTGGATTTTTTGATAGCCTTACTGGTTTGGTATTCTTTTTATTACTCGGAAAGTTCTTTCAGCAAAAAACGTACACTTTCCTATCCTTTGAACGTGATTACAAATCCTATTTCCCAATTGCCATCACAAAAATTGATAACAATAAGACAGAAACACCTATCCAGGTTTACGATATCAAAAAAGGAGATCGTCTATTGATACGAAATGAAGAGTTGATTCCAGTGGATGGTATCTTAATAAACGGAAAAGCTAAAATTGATTACAGTTTTGTCACTGGTGAATCTGAAGCGGTTAGAAAATCATCTGGCGATAAACTCTTTGCAGGAGGTAAGCAAACTTCTGGAGTGATTGAAATGGAAGCCATAAATTCTGTTGAGCAAAGTTATCTTACACAACTTTGGAGTAATGATGTGTTTTCTAAAAACAAGGAAGATGGTTTCCGAAATTTAACCAATACCATTAGCAAACGCTTTACCATTGTAGTGCTTAGCATTGCCTTTATTGCTACAGCCTACTGGTTGTTTGTAGACCCTTCCAAAGCTATGAATGTCTTTACAGCTGTACTTATAATTGCTTGTCCGTGTGCCATTGCTTTATCAGCGCCTTTTACTTTTGGTAACTTGTTGCGCATCTTCGGAAAACTTAAGTTTTATGTCAAAAATGCTTCTGTCATTGAACAATTAGCTTCTATAAACACTATTATTTTCGACAAAACCGGAACCATTACCTCTAATAGAAAAAGTACGGCTAATTATGAAGGTATTGCCTTAACAGCTTCCGAAGAAGAACTCTTGAAAAACACACTCCGAGGTTCTAACCATCCTTTAAGTAGGAGTTTGTATGATATTTTAGATGAACACAACATCATTCCTCTAAACCATTTTGAAGAACATTTAGGTAAAGGTATTGAAGCTTCGTATAATAATGAACAAATCAAAATCGGTTCTGCCAGTTTTGTTGGTGCTCAAGAATCTTCCGTTTTAAATACAACTGTGCATGTTAGCACCAATAATACCTATAAAGGAAAGTTTACTTTTTACAATAGCTATAGAAAAGGCTTGTCTAAATTGTTCAACCGATTAAAACCAGATTACGATTTGGTAATTCTTTCAGGAGACAATGAAGGCGAAGAAGAAAATTTAAAAAAACTATTGCCTTCAAAAACTAAATTGATTTTTAATCAAAAACCTGATGACAAACTGGAATACATCAAGTATCATCAATCGGAAGGTGCAAAAGTACTGATGGTTGGTGATGGCTTGAATGATGCAGGTGCTTTAGCTCAAAGTGATGTTGGGATCGCTATTTCAGAAAATGTCAATGTCTTTTCTCCTGCTTGTGATGCAATTTTAGATGCGACAAAATTCAAACAACTTTATGAGTTTATAAAAGCTTCAAAAGGTGCCATTTCTATCATTAAATGGAGCTTTGTCTTATCATTTATCTACAACACCATTGGTTTATATTTTGCAGTCACAGGTCAGTTAGCTCCAGTGATAGCTGCCATTTTAATGCCATTAAGTTCTATCAGCATCGTAGTATTTACAACCATTGCTACTAATGTTTTAGGAAGAAAATTATCTAAAGTATGACTGCAAATCTGATTCAAAAATACAACGTTCCTGGTCCGAGATATACAAGTTATCCAACCGTTCCGTTTTGGGATGAATCCAAATTCACTAAAGACAAATGGATTGAAACCTTTCAAAAATCCTTTATTGAAAGTAATTCAGATCAAGGTATTAGTATATATATTCATTTACCGTTTTGCGAAAGCTTGTGCACATTTTGCGCTTGCCACAAGCATATTACCAAAAGGCATTCTGTTGAAGATCCTTACATCGCAACGGTTTTAAAGGAATGGAAGCTGTACTTGAATTTAATGGAGAAGAAACCCATCATCAAGGAAATCCATTTAGGTGGTGGAACACCAACGTTTTTTTCTGCTGAGAATTTGGAAAAGTTGATGCTCGGACTTCTAAAAGATGCCGATTTACATGACAAATATGAATTTAGTTTTGAAGGTCATCCAAACAATACAACAAAAGAACAATTGCAAACTCTTTACAATCTAGGTTTTACAAGAGTTAGTTTTGGCATTCAAGACTATGATGCTAAAGTTCAAGAGGCCATTCATAGAGTACAGTCATTTGAACAGGTGAAAAAGGTGACCGAATGGTCTCGAGAGATTGGTTATACCTCTATTAGTCATGACCTTATTTTTGGGTTACCATTTCAAACCTTGGAAACAATGTCTGATAGCATAAACAAAACCAAAGCCTTAAAACCCGATCGCATTTCATTTTACAGTTATGCGCATGTGCCTTGGGTTAAAGGTGTTGGACAACGCGGATTTGACGAAGCGGATTTACCTAAAGGTGATCAAAAAAGAGCCTTGTATGATATGGGCAAACAACAGTTGATGGATTTGGGTTACGAAGAAATCGGTATGGATCATTTTGCTTTAAAAAATGATGCCTTGTACCGAGCAACGATTGATAAAACCTTACACCGAAATTTTATGGGTTATACCACCAACACGACCCAATTAATGGTAGGCTTAGGAATGTCTGCTATTAGTGACAGTTGGTATGGATTTTCGCAAAATGTCAAAACCGTAAAGGCATATGAAAACCTAGTCAATTCTGGTGAGATTCCAGTATTAAGAGGGCATATTTTAACCGAAGAAGACATTGTAATCAGACAACATATTTTAAATATCATGTGTCATTTGGAAACCTCGTGGGAAGACCAAAACTTAAAATTCTCAAAATTGAATTCGGTTTTATCAGCTTTAAAAGAAACGGAAAAAGATGGATTGATTGTGGTTGATAAAACTAATTTAATCGTGAGGGAAGAAGCCAAACCTTTCATTAGAAATATATGCATGGCCTTTGATTTAAGGCTTCATGAAAGTCGACCAGAAACCCAAGTATTTTCAATGACCATTTAATTTTTTTCAAACATGACAAAAATCATATTATGTGCTGCTAAATCAGAGTATTTTTGAACCATAACTTCAAGTAGGTATGAGCGTTATATATATTTTATTGAGTGTGAGCATTGTAGTAGCTGTCATTTTTTTTGTGGCCTTTATTGTGGCTGTAAGAAATGGACAGTACGATGATAGTTACACACCATCTGTACGAATGCTTTTTGAAGATGAACTCGTCAAGAAGCAACAAAAACCATCTATTAAATCAAATAAGACTAATTAAATTATTATGGAAGTTCAACAGTTTCATTACGATAACAAAATCGTTAAAAATTTCCTCTATGCAACGATGCTTTGGGGAGTTGTAGGAATGTTGGTAGGTCTACTACTGGCATTTATGTTTTTATTCCCTAACCTAACAGATGGATATTCCTGGTTGAGTTTTGGTCGATTAAGACCGTTACACACCAACGCTGTTATCTTTGCCTTTGTAGGTAATGCCATTTTTGCGGGTGTGTACTATTCGTCTCAGCGTTTGCTAAAAGCCAGAATGTTTAGCGACCTTTTGAGTAAAATAAATTTCTGGGGTTGGCAGTTAATTATCGTTGGAGCTGCAATCACACTTCCGTTAGGATATACAACATCTAAAGAATATGCTGAATTGGAATGGCCTTTCGATATTGCCATTGCTTTGGTTTGGGTGGTCTTTGGTTGGAACCTCATTGGAACCATCTTAAAGCGTAGACAACGTCACTTATACGTTGCGCTTTGGTTCTACATCGCAACTTTTGTAACCGTTGCTGTACTTCATATTTTTAACAGTTTAGAACTTCCTGTTAATGGATTAAAAAGTTATTCGGTTTATGCAGGTGTACAAGATGCCTTGGTACAATGGTGGTATGGCCATAATGCAGTAGCATTTTTCTTGACCACACCTTTTTTAGGGTTGATGTACTACTTTGTTCCAAAAGCTGCTAACAGACCTGTGTATTCATATCGATTATCTATCGTACACTTTTGGTCTTTAATCTTTATTTACATTTGGGCTGGACCACACCACTTATTATATACAGCACTTCCTGAATGGGCACAAAACTTGGGTGTGACGTTTTCTGTCATGTTATTGATGCCATCTTGGGGAGGTATGATCAACGGACTCTTAACACTGCGTGGTGCTTGGGATAAAGTTCGAACCGATCCTGTTCTAAAATTTATGGTTGTGGCTATTACAGGTTATGGTATGGCTACCTTTGAAGGGCCAACACTTTCCCTTAAAAACGTCAATGCGATTGCACACTTTACCGATTGGATTATTGCCCACGTGCACGTTGGAGCTTTAGCGTGGAATGGCTTCTTGACCTTTGGTATGATTTACTATCTCGTACCTAGACTCTTTAAAACAAAACTCTACTCTGTTGGCATGGCAAACCTCCACTTCTGGATTGGTACTTTAGGTATCATCATGTATGCGTTGCCAATGTATGTTGCAGGATTTACCCAAGCCAGTATGTGGAAACAATTTAATCCTGATGGCACCTTGGTTTACGGTAACTTCTTGGAAACAGTTTCTGAAATCATCCCTATGTATTGGATGCGTGCTATTGGAGGTACGCTATTCATAACGGGTATGCTCATCATGGTTTACAACATTATCGTAACCATTTCCAAAGGAAGCAAGGTTACAGACGAATTGGCTGAAGCACCAGCTTTACAACGTGTCTCTAAAAGACGTGTTGCTGGTGAAGGTTGGCATACTTGGTTAGAGCGTAAGCCAATCAAATTAACCATATATGCCACTATTGCAATCTTGATTGGTGGTATTGTACAAATTGTGCCTACCATTATGGTGAAATCCAATATACCAACAATTAGCAGTGTAGAACCTTATACACCTCTTGAGTTAGAAGGTCGTGATATTTATATTAGAGAAGGCTGCGTAAGTTGTCACTCTCAAATGATCAGACCTTTTAGAAGTGAAGTTGAGCGTTATGGTGAATACTCCAAAGCTGGAGAATACGTTTACGACCATCCATTCCTTTGGGGAAGTAAACGTACTGGACCAGATCTACATCGTGTAGGAGGTAAGTATTCCGATAACTGGCACCTCAACCATATGTATGATCCACAAAGTACGTCTTCTGGTTCTATCATGCCAGCTTATCAATGGCTAATTAGAAATGAGCTAGATAAAACTCAGACTGAAGCCAAGATGAGAACGATGGTAAAACTTGGTGTTCCTTATTCCGAAGAAGACATTGCCAATGCACAACAGTCGATGGCAGAACAAGGTACGCAAATTGAAAAGAACCTGTATTCTGATCCTGACTTTGCGGAAACCTATGAAGCTGATAAAAAAGCAGGAGGAGCTGATTTTGTTGAGATGCGCAATCGTGAAATTGTAGCCATTATTGCTTATCTACAGCGATTAGGAACCGATATTAAGGTTAAGGATAACGAAGTTTCATCAACACAAAACTAATTTGTCATGCTAAAATTTGTAAAAAACCATATGGAAACCATTACAGGAGTTGAGATATATCCTGTGATTTCCTTACTAATATTTTTCAGTTTTTTCGTCATCCTATTCTGGTGGGTAATAACTGCAAAAAAAGACTATATCAATAAGGTGAGTAACCTTCCGTTAGACAACCAAAATACAACTGAATTATGAGAAATTTTATTCCATCTTGGATAAGAGTACCTGTCGTATTCTTTATAATCATGGGTATTGTTGAATACGCCATAGATTCTGGTGACAAGCCAGCATTTATCAAGGAACCAATGGTGCTTTTATTCTTAGTATTAGTTTTACTGATTATCCTTGCGGTTGAAGGTATTGTATCATCCATCAAAAATGTACTTTACCAAAGTTTGGATGAGGAAGCAAAAGCCCGATTTGACACTCAAAAATCACAACCTTCAAAGCTTGTAGCATGGGTTAACGACACCTATGAAAAGCTCAAAGGTGGCAAACCTATGGAGGAAGAACATGAGATTATTCTTGACCATAATTATGATGGCATCAAGGAGCTTGACAATAATCTTCCGCCATGGTGGCTTTACGGTTTCTACGCGTCGATTGTTTTTGCAGCTATTTACTTGGTGCGATTCCATATTTTCAATGGTGAAAATCAATTTGAAGAATTAGAGGCGAGTTTGGCTCAAGCAAAAATTGAGATTGAAGAATACAAAAAAACAGCAAAAGATCTTGTAGATTTTAATACGGTACAAGTGCTTACTGATGCCAATGACCTAAAGGCTGGAAAAGCCATTTTTGAAACCAACTGCGTCGCTTGTCACAAAGCTGATGGTGGTGGCGGTATTGGTCCGAATCTTACCGATCAACATTGGATTCTTGGTGGTGGTATCAAAAACGTTTTTAAAACTATTTCTGAAGGTGGTCGAGATGGTAAAGGTATGGTAGCTTGGAAACAAAGTTTGAAACCATCTGAAATGGCTCAGGTTGCGAGTTATGTTTTACAATTCCAAGGCACTACTCCAGCTGAACCAAAAGCTGCAGAAGGTGACATTTGGGTTGCAGAAGATGCACCTGCTGAAGACATTCCAACAGAAGCCATGGAAATCAAAACAGATTCGGTTATTAAAGTGGAAACAACCGATATTATCAACTAAAAACCATACTGTAAAAAGTCACATTACCAGCCAACACCAAACCTTAATTTAAAAATGTAATTGTGAATACAGAGGACAACGAAAAGTTTAGAGATTCCATTGGAACCATAACTGATGAAGGTAAACGTGCTTGGGTGTATCCAAAAAAACCAAGTGGCAGGTATTATGATAAAAGAAAACTGGTAAGTTATATCTTATTAGCATTTCTCTTTGCAGCACCATTTGTAAAAATCAATGGCAACCAATTCTTGATGTTCAACGTCTTGGAACGTCGTTTTAACATCTTCGGTTTCCCATTTTGGCCACAGGATTTTCACCTGTTCGTCATCTCAATGATTATTGGCGTGGTATTCATCACATTGTTTACAGTAGGTTTTGGGCGTATTTTCTGTGGCTGGATTTGTCCGCAAACCATTTTCATGGAAATGGTCTTTAGACGTATCGAGTATTGGATTGATGGAGATCGAAATAAACAACGTAAGCTCGATCGTCAAAAATGGGATGCTGAAAAGATTAGAAAACGGCTTTTGAAATGGACCATTTTCTTGATCATCTCCTTTTTGATTGCGAATATTTTCCTAGCGTATCTCATTGGAAGCGATAAACTGTTGAGATATATTAGTGATGGTCCTATGGAGCATCTAGGAACTTTGTTCCCATTAATCATCTTTACAGGTGTGTTTTATTTCATTTTTGCCTGGTTTAGAGAACAGGTTTGCATCATTGCTTGTCCGTATGGACGATTACAAGGTGTGTTATTAGACAACAAATCGATTGTTGTAGCCTATGATCATAAACGTGGTGAAGGTGAAAACGGAAGAAAGAAATTTAGAAAGAATGAAGATCGTGAGGCTTTAGGCCATGGCGACTGTATTGATTGCCTGCAGTGTGTACATGTGTGTCCGACAGGTATTGACATTAGAAACGGAACACAATTGGAATGTGTAAACTGTACGGCTTGTATTGATGAGTGTGATACCATTATGGAAAGCATCAATCTCCCTAAAGGTTTGATTCGTTATGCTAGTGAGGAGAATATTGAAAAGAAAAAGAAATTTGAGTTTTCGCCTCGATTGAAAGGTTACACAGCCGTTTTAATTATTTTGATTGGTGTGTTGATTGGTATGCTTTTATTACGTAATGATGTTGAAGCTAGAGTGTTAAGATTACCGGGACAACTCTATGAGCACAAAGGTGAGACTATGATTAGTAATGTATTTACCTATAAACTGATCAATAAGACCACAGAGAAAATTGAGGATGTCAATTTTAAGCTTCGAAAAATGGAAGGCACCATCAAATTGGTATCGAATACTGGTGAGATTGAAGTACCTGAACAAGGACTGGCTGAAGGCACGCTGTTCATAGAAATTGATCAAAAGGATTTAAAAAGCGACAAGGTGAAGTTAATGATTGACGTCTACAGTGGCGACAAATTAATCGAAAACACAACAGTCAACTTTTTAGGTCCGAGAAGTTACAACTAAGAGTAATGAGATATGAGTAGTGAGATAGATGCCAATGGAAAGATGTACGTATATCATTTAACTTTTGTTGCAAAACAAATAATAAAATAAACCGCATTAAGGATTGAGGTATTGTTGGAGCTCTTTTTGTAACACAAAAAAGCGACTACCGAAAGCCTGACACACAGAAGCAGAGCTGATGTGTGAATGCCAAAAAAGATAAGACTATGAAAATGAATTGGGGAACCGGAATTGTTTTAGCCTTTATTGGATTTATATGCTTTATCCTGTACTTCGTTATCACAATGCATACCGATAAAAAGCTAGATCATGATCTGGTTAATGAAAACTATTACAAAGCGGAGTTGGAATATCAAAACGATATTGAAAAAGAGAAAAACTCCAAAGCTTTAGATACTGATATTTCTTGGAAACGCACCATTGATGGTTTGGTGATCCAGTTTCCTGAAAACTTTGAACCTAAATTTATTGAGGGAAAAGTGTTCCTATATAGACCATCTAACAAACAAGTAGACTTTGAAAGCTCAATTTCTCTGTCTGACCACAATTTGCTCATACCTGACAAACGTTTGTTGGATGGTCGTTGGAACATTAAAATCGATTGGCAATATAAAGGAAAATCGTATCTATACAAAAAGGAAATCGTGTACTAGATGTTATGGTCTGCAGTCATATTTGGTTTATTGGGAAGTTTTCACTGCGTAGGCATGTGTGGCCCAATTGCCTTTATGCTTCCAGTAGATCGCAGTAATTCGTTTAGAAAAGTCACTCAGATTACAACCTATCACTTAGGACGATTGTTGGCCTATGCCTTGATTGGACTGTTCTTCGGACTAATAGGAAAAAGCCTTTATATTTTTGGCATCCAACAACAATTATCGATTGCTATCGGCATCTTGATGATTGTTGTCGTTCTGATTCCTGCAACAACCTTCAACAAATACAATTTTTCAAAACCCTTGTATCGTATCATTTCCAAGGTGAAATCGGCTTTAGGACAAGCCCTTAAAAAGAAATCGGCTGACACTTTATTGACCATCGGATTTTTAAACGGATTTTTACCTTGTGGACTGGTGTACATGGCCGTTTTTGCTTCCTTGGCTATGGCAAGTGCTTTAGAAAGCAGTTTGTATATGGTATTGTTTGGTCTTGGAACGATTCCATTGATGACGACAGCGATCTATCTTGGTAAATTTCTAAACACCTCTATGAAACAACGCATTCAAAAAGCGATTCCTGTTGCCGTTGTGATTATCGGTTTATTATTCATTCTTAGAGGCTTAGGCTTAGGTATTCCTTACCTCTCTCCTGCTCCTATCGCAGATATGGCATCTAGTGCCATTGAGTGTCATTAAGCTATATAAATGACTTTCGTCATGGTTTTTCTTGAAAGAATTGTGTAACTTTAAGTAATTACATCATTCTTATGAAACGTATATTACTTCTTACCGATTTTTCTGATAGCGCCATGAATGCGGTGCATTATACCTTGCAGTTTTTTGAGACACAGGAATGTACATTCTACTTAATGAATGTTCATAAGGCTGGTACTTTTATCTCTGATGATTTGGTAATGGCATCCAATCAAAGTATTTATGATTCCTTAACTAAAAAGCCCAAAGAAAACCTTGAATTGATTGTTTCTGAAATTACTAACCGTTATCAAAACAAGAAACATCATTTTGAGACTATCATCGATTTTGATGTCTTTACAGATGCCGTGAATCAAGCCATTAAAGTAAACGATATAGATTTGGTGGTAATCGGTTCCAATGGAGCTACTGGTGCCAAGGAAATTATATTTGGAAGCAATACGCTTAATGTGATCAGAAATGTACTATGCAAAACATTGGTAGTTCCAAACGGTTATACATACAAAGCTATTTCCAACTTTTTGTTACCGCTCCAAGTAGATGATGATTTTCATGAAAACCAGCTTAAAACCGTACATGATTTTGTTGAGAATTATGATTTGAATTTCCATATTCTTCGTGTTTGCAATTCAGCTGAAGCTGAGAAGCATACAAAGTTTGATTTGACACATTTGGAAAACTACAACTGTACATACTCAGTAGAAAAACACAAATCGTTTTATGACGCCGTCATTCATTATATTGAAGCGAATACCATTGATATGACTGGCTTAATTGTACACGATAAAGGATTTATTAAACGCTTGCTTACCGAATCGCCAGCAGTAGAACTGAGCAAGGTCATTATATTGCCGCTAATGATCTTCCATAGCCTAAACAACTAAAGTATAGTATCATGATTAAAAGTTTAGACAGACAGGATTGCGAGCTTATTTTAAAGCAAAATTACATTGGTCATTTGGCCTACATTTATCGCGATAGACCATTTGTAATCCCAATTACCTATTATTTCAGTGATAACAGGATTATTTGTTATTCAGGTGAAGGACATAAAATTGATGCTATGCGAAAACATGCACCTGTCGCTTTAGAAGTTTCAGACATCACCACCATTAACCATTGGCAATCGATTGCTGTTCATGGCAGTTATGAGGAATTTGAAGGCAGTAATGCAAAGGCATTGCTCCATGAATTTTCATTAGGTGTTAAGGAAGTTATATTGAACAAAGAACATCGTGACCTTAGCTTTATCAGCGAATTTTCAGCTAAAATTGAAAAGAATGATATTCCAATTGTATTTGTTATCAATATTGAAGAAATGACAGGGAAAATGCGTCGAAAATAACAACTATAAAAAAGGAGATACTTTCCTATCGCGTTTTATAAAATGTACTTTATCACCAACAATCACTTTCTTTCTGTAACCGAACAAATGGAAAATCTTAGTAGTTAAGAACAGAGCAATCTTTCTATTAGCAATTAATCCGTAAGGATTGTCTGGATGCTTTGATATTCCTGGTAACAATCTAAGAAACTGATGGAATTTCAGGCTTCGAAGCACAGAAGACAAGACCAACCAAAATTTAGACAACCGCTTCACAATAAAAAATCCATCCTCACCTTGTTTTTGATACAATGGCATAAAAATCAAACCATTAAACGGACTCGTCACTTTACTGATGCCATCATTAGCTAAAAGCTGATGTTTAAAAACGTGATTAAAATTTTCATAGCCAGGTTTCATCTTAAACTGATTGGAATCTGAAAGTGAGTGCCTGTAAATGATTTCATAGAATCCACGCTCAATCTGTAACCGCTTGTTGAGTTCCTTGTAATCAAAATCAGACTTAGATACCAATCCGATTTTTTCCATCATCAACCAAATAAAAGCCTCACAATAATGCACAGATTTCTCATCATCGTGCTGACCAGCTTCAAAACCAATAGACACATGACCAAACTCATTGATATATGATAGCAATGGTCCGTCAAGATACTCTTCAATCCCCAAGACAATTGGTACATTAAATTTTTTGGCTATGTTTCTATTATTGAGCGAATCACTGATGGTCATGAAAGGAACGGTTGGTGAAGAGGTCGTATGCAAATCGACAAAAACAAAATTACCTGTATGGTTTTCGCAAATGGATTTTATAGTTGTGTAAAGCTCCTTTTGTTCTCGTTGTTCCTCAAATTCATAATAATCATCATCGCTTAAAGACAAAATTTCCTCTTTGGTCCATAATCGATTCAAATCAAAATCCTGATAGCGCACATGATGTTTAAGAGCATTCATATTACCAATCAAAGCGTAGAAATTACCTTTACATGTGATATCATTAACGATCATATCAGAAATGACTTTTTGCATACCATAAATACCTGCAGGTTCATTACCATGGATACCACCAATACATATCAAGGTAATTCCTTCCTTACTATTGCTTTGATTGTAAAAAATGCGCTTATTGATAATTTCAGTTTTTGGTTTAGTAACTTCGCTAATCATTATTCGATATTTATTTTTTCTAAATCTGTTGCGGTTAAAATCCCAACAAGTTCATCATGGTCAACAATTGGCAGACATCGAATGGCATGACTGTTCATTAAGGTTTCAGCCTCATCAATGGTCATATCTGGATGTCCAATCTTGATGTCTTTACTCATAAGATCTTCTGCAGAATAGTCATCAAACTTGTCGATACCTTTGATATCTTTTGCTGAAATGATTCCAACGATTTTGTTATGGTCGTTGATAACCGGAATATGATGAATATGCTTCCACTCCATCACATTTCTTATAAGTCTGATAGAATCATTTTCATCAACTGTAAAAATTTGGGTTGACATAATTTTATGCACCTTATCGTTTGAGCTCGCATCCAATCGTTCTAAAGGTTGTGCTAGCTCCCACTCATGAACAGGGATATTGGCCTGCTGGTTTTTATACATATAATGGGTTAGTAAAATATTGGCTTCAGCTCGAGATACGGTTTCCTGTAAAAATCGACTACTTCTTACCAACCATTTGCTACCTGTGGTATTTCTGTCTATACGCTCAGTAATAATTCCTAAGTATTGGTCGACATCATTACGATCAACATTTGCCTTAAGCAAACCTTCACGCGCCATTGGGAGAAGTATTTTTCGGACCAACTTTTTTGCCGATATTCCTTTTCCAAACCAATTGAAGTATGTATCTAGTCCTGTTCTTGCGGCTTTAATAAAATTGCCTTTAGCATCTTTGAAGGCCATGCGTTTCCAAATAGATTTACAATCGTCTGGCATGCCTAGCATGAGTCCGACCCAAAACATGGCATTCGCCACCTCATCCTTAATACTAGGACCAGCAGGAATATATCTATTCTCAATTCTTAAGTGGGCAATATTGTTGTGCACACCATAGCACACACGATTCCATTTATAAAGCGTACCGTTATGTAAACCAATAGCTTTTAAATCAGGCTTAATTCCTTTCTTTAAATCTGAAATAGGATCGTTATCTTCAAAATCTGACGTTACCAAAGGTGCGTATCGAGCGACATCATCTGTAAAGACCTCTAATATAGAATCTCTTGCCCAGTCATTTCCAAAGCTCACTCGAGCCTTTTGTTCTCGTAACAAATGTGATTTATTTCTCAGGTCAATACTTTGTTGAAAGAGCGCAATTCGGGTTTCGCTCCACAGTTCCCTTCCCAATAACAATGGTGAGTTAGTCATTAAGGACAATACTGGTCCAGCAATGGCTTGAGCCCAATTGTATTGATCTATGATATCTTCTAAATCAATTTGTAAATGGACTTGAAAACTGGTATTGCAAGCTTCAAACAAAATAGACTCATGGTCGAGAATCAACTCATCAACACCTCTTACGCGAACTCTAAAATCATCTCCTCTAACTTTGCGCATGACATCATTAAGAACCTTGTAGCGCTGATAAGGTGTCATGTTCTCAAACACCAAATCGGTACGCTTAAAAGTTGGCAAGATTCCGGTGAGAATAATTTTATTTTCCTCGATAGCATTAGCTGCACTTTTGGCTTTTTTTAGTAACTGTGTTAAGTCCTTTTCCAACTTTGAAAAACATTTTCCTTTTAATTTTAACGGATCTAAGTTGGCTTCAAGATTGAACAATCCCAGTTCTGTGGTAAAATGTTTATCGTTAATGAGCTCAAGAATTTTTAGTGCATTAAATGAAGGTCTATAGGATTTATTTACAATACATAGTTCTTGTTCGGCACCAATACGTTGGATCCCTTTTTCAAAAGCATCCGACTTGATCATCATATCTAGCGCTTCAATATCATTCAACAGATGATATATGAATTGCCTTCGTTGAGATCGACTTGATATTGGTTGTACAGATTGCGAGCCCATAATACAATTGTAATCTTCTCAAAATTAGATTTTTAATGTGGCATTTTTTATGATAATTATCATAGTATTCAGGATAAGTTATCGGTAACTTTAGTAATGAATTTAAAAACTAACGCCATGAGAACTATAGTACCTGTGTCTGAAATTATGACCAAAAATATTATCGCTTTGAATCGCAGTGACGATTTAGAAAGTGCTGAACGATTGTTCAAACGACATCACATTAGACATATTCCAGTTGTTTCTGGAGATATCGTCATAGGAATGCTAAGTTATACCGATTTGCTACGTATCAGTTTTGCAGATGCTGTTGGTGATGATGAATCTGAAGTAGATACCGTAGTTTACAATATGTTTACTATAGATCAAGTCATGACCAAAAATGTAGTTACAGTGACTTCAAATACCGATATAAAAGAAGTAGCAAAGATCATTACAAGTAATGACTTTCATGCCTTACCAGTTGTTGAAAATGGAGATCTAGTAGGAATCGTCACAACTACTGATCTTATTAACTACCTAATTAAACAATTATGATATGACTTGTAATGCATAAAAAAAGAGTTAGATAATATTTCTAACTCTTTTTTGTTTTGTGACATCAATAACTGCTTAAATTTTAAAAGTAATTACTGGTAACATAGCATGGTTTGCAATATCCTCACCAATACTTCCACTAAAGAAATGTGCAATACCCTTACGTCCATGTGTTGGTACTGCTATTAAATCAGCTCCTGTTAAATTGGCAAAATTAATTACACCTTCTTCTACAGTATAATCTGATATATAATGAATGTCATTAATTTTATTCAAGTTGCCATCAGCTTTTTCCAAGAAATGTGCTACAGCTGATTCCATTTCGGAAGAACTCTTGAAGCGTTCTCCTGGTAAATTGACATAAAGCAACTTTAACTTGGAATCGGATTTATCAAAAAATTGACAAGCCTTAAGATACGGCTGGATCATTTCCTCAGTAAAGTCACATGCAAAAACAACATTGTCAAAGGTGACATTTTCTGGTTTTTGCTTCACAACAAGTACAGGAATATTCGAATGTCTTACGACTTTTTCAGTATTAGATCCTACAAAAATTTCAGTGAGACCACTTGCGCCGTGAGATCCCATCACAATTAAATCTGCACTGTGATCATCAGCAACATCACTTACCTCACTAAATACTTTAAAATGCTTAACGATTGGTGTGACGTTTATTCCTTGTAAATAATCTTTTTGTAAGAACTCTTCAAATTTCTTTTCTGCCATTTTATAAAAGAAAACGGTTTGTGCATTTTGCTCATCATCTGAATCGATAAGAACATTATTGGCCATTTCCAACATATGCAATGCCAAAATTTCTGCGTTGTTTTTTTTAGCTAGAACAGCCGCAGTTTCCAAGGCATATTCAGAATG
This sequence comes from Psychroserpens sp. XS_ASV72, assembly GCF_041224425.1. Classification (NCBI taxonomy): domain Bacteria; kingdom Pseudomonadati; phylum Bacteroidota; class Flavobacteriia; order Flavobacteriales; family Flavobacteriaceae; genus Psychroserpens; species Psychroserpens sp. XS_ASV72. Next base: position 294,023 of record NZ_JBGFGL010000076.1, read on the forward strand.
TTCGGAAAAATCTAGAGGTACTATTATTTTATTCATGATTTAAGTTTAAATTGTTGCGGTTTCAATATAAGGCTTTATAGGTTACCAAAAAACTTATAAAGCTAACGTTCTTTAGTAAAGTTAGCGTATCTCCCTCAAAATTAAAATGATATTCATCATGTAATGATTTTAAATCATTTAAATTTTAACACCAATTAAATATTCATTATATTTCCTAGTGAAACCAAACACATAATTTGAATATGATAAAACAACGATTTTTAGGATTAGCGATTGTAGCATCCTGCTTAATTGTATCCTGTAAAAATGATAAGAAAGCGTCAGAAACTATTATAGAAGACACTAAAGAGGAAACAGTGGAAACGACTTCAGACACTAAAAAAATGGAGAACAAAGAAACACCAGCTTACTATTCAGAAAAGCGTAAACTGGTCATGACTCTCGAGTCCAAAAGTGACAGTAATGTAACTGGTAATGTTGTATTTACTCAAGAAGATGGTGTTGTCACCATGATAGCCGTAGTGGATGGTTTATCGCCAGGTGAACATGCTATCCATATACATGAAAAGGCAGATTGTTCTGCTAATGATGGTTCTTCTTCTGGAGGCCATTGGAATCCAACAGGTCAGCCACATGGGAAATGGGGTGATGACAAAGGGTATCACAAAGGCGACATTGGTAATTTAACCGCTAATGAAAATGGGCATGCCACTATCACAATGGTTACTGATCAATGGTGCATTGGCTGTGGAGATGATACTAAAGATATTACAGGAAAGGCCATTATTGTTCATCAAGGTACTGACGATTTTACATCACAACCTTCTGGCGCTGCTAGTGCTAGAGTTAGCTGCGGAGGAATTATCGAATAATATACCACCATTACATTTCAAGTTAAAATAGAGTCACAACTTTATTTGTGGCTCTTTTCTTTATATATTTACTACAACGAACACTGACACTTTATGCAACTAGACCAATTAGTTATTCAATTCCAAAATAAGGATGAAAAGGCTTTTGAAAGCCTATACCATATGTACAAGGATAGTATGCATGGAGTTATATTCAATATTGTTCGAGATCACGATATTGCTCAAGAGGTCCTTCAAGATGTCTTTATTAAAGCTTGGCATAATGCCTCAACCTATAACACATCTAAAGGACGCTTTTTCACCTGGATCTTAAATATTGCCAGAAATGCAGCTATAGATAAAACAAGATCTAAAGCGTTTAAGAATAGTAACAAGAACCTCAATGCGGATTTTTTCGTAGATATCATACACAGCAATGAAAACTTAGACAATAAAACCGATGCGATTGGCATCAAGAAATTTGTTGGCAAGTTGGCGAAAAAATGTAAAGAGGTGATTGAGCTCCTTTATTTTAAAGGATTCACCCAAAAAGAAGCCTCTGAAAGTTTAGATATGCCTATTGGAACAATCAAAACTAGAAATAGAAATTGTATCAAGGAATTGCGACAAATGTTAGTGAATTAAAATGGATATTAAAGCTTATATAGAAACTGGAATATTAGAGTTGTACGTCACAGGCCAACTTTCTGAAAAGGAAAATCAGGACGTCTATGACCTGATGCGACAACATCCTGAAATTTTACAGGAAGTACTTGAAATTGAAACCGCCTACATAAAACTTGGTGAAGCGGTTTCTCCTGGAGTAAGTGAACGTACCATGGCATTAATCAAGGAACAACTTGAATTTAACCCTGATGATGCAAAAGTAATTCCTATGCCTAGATCTAGAACCAAATGGTTTACTTATACAGGTTGGGCTGCAGCCCTTATTTTTGGCGCAGGTTTGTTATGGACAATCACTCAAAACAAACAATTGGAAGTACAACTATCTGATGCTGATATTGAAAACAGATATTTAGAGCAACAAATAGAGCAAGCTAAAACCGATTTAGCTTCCAAAGAACAACTATTCAATGTACTACGTGATCGCAATATAATTTCTGTACCACTAGGTGGTCAAGGGAATTTTGCAGATTCGTATGCTAAGGTATATTGGAACAAGGCCGACAATAGTATCTATTTAGATGCTCAAGGACTTCCTAATGCTCCTGAAGGTAAAGTTTGGCAAGTATGGTCGTTGACCTTAAATCCATTGACACCTACAAGTTTAGGAACCATTGATGATTTCAATGACGATGAAAACAAAATCTTTGAAATTGCTAATGCCAACGAAAGCGAGGCTTTTGGAATTACTTTAGAACCTGCTGGTGGTAGTGAATCTCCTACTATGGAGCAATTGTATACTTTAGGTGTCGTTACACCTTAAATTTCAAACAATATATGGTTTTGACTCTTCCCCTTAGTTAGGGCTAAAATAATATTTGTAAAAAGAAAGCACCTGTTGGGAATCCAACAAGTGCTTTCAACTAACAAAAAAACTCTAAAATACCATAACATAATTATGGTAACCCTTATAAAGGTTTGGTTGTTAGCTTTCAATCAACCCTAAAACAAATTATTTGCAATTTTTCTTTTTCATGTATAATTGATTTTAAATGAGATCGTTTCAATATGTTATATCTAATTATTCATGTTTCAAATACACATACGAAAAACAGTCGTCTTGGGTTTTGTTAAAATTTTGTTAATGAAATAAAATTGAACATGGTTCAGATAAAAATTTAACTTTGCAGAGTCTTTAATTACTAAATCATGAATCCGTCAGCCCAAGGTTGGATTGAAAAGTTTTGTTCTCAGATTGAAAGAAACGGTTTGCCCTATAAGGACTATGATAGCCTCTACACTGAATTGAAATCCTTTGGCTTTATTTATGGCGTAAATGTTGGCATCACGAAAGCTATTGAACAAACCCTTACCTACTCTGAAGATGAATTGGCAAAAATCAATTTAATTACTGGTCTATACCATATCTACCGATTTCAGAATTCAACATTCAACGCTACCAATTTCATAGAGGAGTTGCTTAAGTTTTATAAATCACTTGAGGTTTCCGATTTATCGCTTTGGGATAAATTGGTTATAGGAAAAAGCAACAGTTCTCTTTTGGAACGATTAATTCACGATAGAATTAAGATTGAAGACAATAACATAAGTAGAAATTTCAACAAGTCCATCACCAACTCCTTATTGTTTGTAGATGTTTTGGCTTTTCATCAATTTATTACCCACAATACAGATCCTAAAACCTATTCAGCAAATCTTGAAAGCATTATTGTTGGTACACTTTACCAATCGTTGAATTCGAAAAGCAAAATCACCGATTACGACAAACAAATTATAGAAGTCATTGAAGCTTCAACCAGTTTGCCTAAGATTGATATTGATGTAGAGGATTTAATTTTTGATATTGATTATGATATCAATCTCAATGAAAAGCACTATCTCATTGATTTAATGTGCCTATCTATTTGGGATGATGAGATTTTGGAAAAATCTGAATATCATTTTTTGGTACAATTAGCACAACGTTTAGATATAGGTAACAAAGTGATACAAGATTCTATATTGTCTGTATCTGAATTTCACATCAAGCATAAAAAAGAGGTACTCTTGTTTCAGCAAACAAATCCTATTGCTAATTTTTATGATAATTCCACGCAATTAGTCACAAAACTCATAAGGAGAAATAGCAAACGTCTTGTGAAAGAGTTGCAACAAAGCAAGGAACTGATGCTTCTCATTACCAAATCCACTCATTCTGATTTAACCAAAGAAGAGCAGAAAAAACTACAGTCGCAATTGATTGATGTGCTCAAAACTGTTCCTAGTTTGGCGATATTCATGTTACCAGGTGGTGCTATTTTGTTACCAATATTCGCCAAACTGATTCCAAATTTACTGCCTTCTGCTTTTGATGACAATCGTATAGAGGACTAGAAGTTATCAATCTCTAATTTTAGTTCGTAACAATTTCAATAGAATACCGTCCAATAAACAATTCTAACCAATTCTATATCAAACCTTATGGAATTACCACAATATTACGAACTACTAAAGGTTGAAGATGGTGCTGATTTGGACACTATTAAAAAAGCCTTCAGAAGAGAAATTGCGCTATACCATCCTGAAAAAAATTCGTCAGAAAATGCCAGACAGCATTTTGAAAAACTTGTTGAAGCTTTTGATATCTTATCACATCCAGACAAACGACGCGCCTATGATGATTGGTTAAAGCAACAAGCAAACAACAAACCTGTCGTTATTGCACAAAAACAGGAATCGCAGTATCAAGATTGGAAAAAAGAAGCGAAGAAAAAATCGGATACGTTTTGGAATTCTGACCTTGCCGATCTTTTGGTATTGGATTTATTTCTTGATGCAGGATTAAGCAGTTTGTTTTCTGGAGCTGACGGACTTTTAGATGGTATTGGAGATTCCCTTGGCGATATATTTGATATCTTTTAAGACAACCAATCCTTAAAATCCTTTACACGTTCACGAGCCACTATAACCTCCTGTTCTTTAAATGTGTTAAGCTTGATTTGCAATCTGGAATTGGTATAGCTAATCATATCATCTATAGCATTGATATTGACAAAGAACTTTCTACTGATCCTAAAAAATTTATGCGGTTCCAATTCATCCTCTAGCTGCTCTAAAGTGGTATCTAGCAAATAGTTTCTACCTTCGGTTGTATAGGCATAAGTACCTTTGTTTTCGCTATAAAAACATTCAATTTCGTCAATGTTTATGAGTTTCAAATGCTGACCAACCTTTACCGAAAACCGCTTCTTGTATTCACGTTCTATCGGATTTACAAGTAACTTTTTTATATCATCAAAATCGAGCGTAACCGACTTCTGTTGAGGTGCCATGTGTTTATATTTTGAAACTGCTTTTTCTAGATCCATTTCATCAATAGGCTTCAATAAATAGTCAATACTATTCAACTTGAATGCTTGCAAAGCATATTCATCATAAGCAGTTGTAAATATCACAGCCGAATTAATTTCCATAGCTTCAAAAATTTCGAATGAAAGTCCGTCACTTAACTGAATATCTAAAAAGATCAAATCAGGATGTTCATTGTTTTGAAACCATTCCAACGATTCTTCAACTGAATGCAGCAAGGTTTGTGCTTCCATATCCAATTCAGAAAGCATACGCTGTAGTCGTCTTGCTGATGGTTTTTCGTCTTCTATGATGATGATATTCATTACTTAATTTTTTATAATGTTAAATATTATTCCCAAAATGTTGTCTCTTCGTTTTTCTCTTTTAAGATGGATTCTATTTTTTTATCCTCCCAACGTTTACTGAAAAACAATTTCCCTTTATAGACAGACCAAGCATGTATGATAATAAAAAGTGTCCACAATACCATGATTGCAATATTCAATGCTGTGATTTCACTTTGATAAGGTCCAGTCATGATATAAAAATTATAAGCTAGAAGAGCCATCGCAATTACGTAAAGCATCAAATGCAAGTAAAAGGTCTGAAGGCGTTTGACTTTTTTCTTAGCCGCTAAATACTTTTGTTTTTCAGATTCATTAAATTCCATAATACTTGAAACTTAAAAGGTTTACTCCCAATGTTTTTGATCTTTATCCATGTATTCCCTTATTTTTCGCTCTTCCCAGTTTTTACCAAACATAAAGTCTGGTCCAAAAACGCCCAAGAAGTGAAATAGTAAACCGATGCCCCAAAAAATAGCTGTAGCAAAAGTTCCAAAGCTCCAAAAACGTCCTCCATTAAAAACGATGAGACAAATGATGAAGATATTAATGATGACATATGATGCCAAATGCCAATAAAATCCGATAAGGTTTTTTACCTTTTTTTGAGCTCTTAAATAGGCTTCTTCTCTTTCAAAGGCACGTTGTTGATCACTTTTATAAGGTTCTATTTGATTTTCCATGATGTTTATTTTTTATGATTTAAACGAATTGTCTTCGTCCATATATTTCTTTAAACGTTTAGCTTCCCAGTCTTTTCCGAGGATATAGTCTAAGCCAAATACTGAAAACAGGTGAATTGCCACTGCGATTCCCCAAAGGATCCATAAAGCAAATGTTCCATAATCCATAACAGCTTCATTAAAGGATTCTCCGTTATGTATGTTGCGCCATACTTTTGCAATACTAATAATCGTATTTATGATAAGGTAGGCTGCAATATGCAAATACAAACGCTTTAATTTATCGACCTTAGATTTGGCTCTTATGTAATTATATTCTTTTGAAAACTCTTTCATGGTCATTATATTAACTCCATCTACCGTTTTCATTTTCCTCTTCACGCATGTATTTTTCTATTTGTCTTTTCTCCCAGTTAGACCCTAACATACCATCGTTGACATACACTTTATAAGCGTGAAATGCCAATCCTAATCCCCAACCTAACATTGGAAACCAAAACCATTGAATGGTGTGAGGTGTATAACGATACCAAATAAAAAACAGGAATGGTATCACTAAACAGTAGGATATTAAACTGTAATAAAACTCCTTTAGTTCTTCAACACGTTTACGTGCTCTGACATATCTGTCGTCAAATTTTGATTTTGGTTCTATAGCTCTCATAATTGATACTTGTTTTGTAAGCATAGGAATTGCCACTGCAAAACTTTTTGCTTCTTGATTGATTGATACTTTCTTATTTGACAATAATTTGTAGCGTTGCTTGATATTTTCAAGACCAACACCACTGCTCTTCTTTACAATTTGCTTTGGCTGAAGGTTGTTCTCCACAACAAGCATACTTCCTGCTTCATATATTTTGATGTGTAACGGTTTACTGCTCGTTACCATATTGTGTTTTACAGCATTTTCCAATAACAGTTGCAATGATAAAGGCACAACTTTACTTTCAGGGTTTTGAGCCTTATCTGGAATTTCAAAAACGATACTATCCTCAAATCGCATTTTCAATAAGGACATATAGGTTCTTGCAAAATCCAGTTCTTCATCGACAGTCACCAATTCTTTGTTCTTTTGCTCCAAAACGTAGCGATAGACTTTAGATAAAGACGTTGTGAACTTTTGGGCATTTTTCGGATTTTCCTCTATTAAGCTTGTCAATACATTTAAACTATTGAACAGAAAATGAGGATCCAACTGATTCTTAAGAGCATCGAATCTGGCACTTGCTGCTCCTGCAATTACTTTTTGCTCTTTGATCTTATTTTTTTGATAGCGATTGTAAAAATAAATCACATAAAAAATAGAGACGATCGTTAGTGTAATCCATAAACCGAAAGAATAGCCTCGCCAAGATTCATTTGCAATAAAGGTTTCAAATGGCTCTTTAAAAATTATGACCTCAACTAAAACCCTCAAGAAAAAGATAGTAATCAATGTAATTACAGTACTACCCAAAATTCCGAAGACGATTCGTTGAATAATCTCATACGCTTTGAACTTGCGCTTTTCCATATAGTTAAAGTACAGCGTATTGACATAATTGATGGCAAAAGTATAAAGTTGGTATATGGCAAAGTAAATTAAGAACTCGTTCACATTCTTATAGTGAAATCCGCCTTCAAACAAGGTTCCAATGACAAATACGACACATCCTAAAAGGAAGGTAACAATGATATTCTTAACTAACTTTGACATAAGGCTTTAATTATTCTTTACACGAAGCTAAAACTTGTTCTGCACGTTGCTTTCCCCAAGCTGGATGAAACTGACTTTCTGGTTTAAAGTTAACAAAAAGTTCAATGGATTTTTCTATGTCTGCACAAAATGGCGCTGTGTCTTGACCAAAATATCGAGCACTTCCCATATCCCATTCTGCTTTACTGAAAACAACTCTAGGATTTTCTGGTGCAAGCTGAAACGCTTTGTTGTACAACTCGTTGATTTTTCCAGAGTATTTCATTCCATAAGTCATTCCATCAAAAGCCACCCAATTGGTCAATACATGTGCTTGTAACACCAATAATTCAGGGTTCTCTTTGCTAATGGCCATAGCCAAATCTAAATGCTCTTGAGCTTTATCCAATTGTGCCTTAAGCTTTGTTTCATCTTTAAGGTTCCAGCTTTTCAAACTGTTGATTTGCGCAATGTAATAATGTGGTAACCACTGATCGGTTTCTACATTAGAGATACGCTCGAACATGTTTTCTGCGTCATCCATATTATTTTGTTCCCAAAGGGAAAATGCCTTTTGCATGCCCTTTTCATAATTGGTTTGTGCAGTTACCATTGCAGTAACCAGAATGAGTACGATTGTAATTAGATGTTTCATGATATTAAAGTGTTATAGTTTGTGTGATTGGTTTTGTACCGACTTCAAATTTAGCGTCCTCCCATTTTGGTGGTCCCATAAATCCTTTGGCATTATTAGAGCAGCCGTAATCTTCTTTAGGAATACCCATAAAATTGGTGTCCATTTTTTTGTTTTCATTTTCATCATGAAAAAAGGAAATGGCGTAAATACCCTTTGGAACATTTTCAAAAGTCACCATACAACTGTTATTCTCGATAGTACTTGAGGTGCTTTTAAGACCTTTTCCCAAGAAAGTGTTTTCTGAATCGTATAACGAAACATATACATGACCTTTATTGCTATCTAAATTCTCAATTTTTACAGTGATGTCTTGACCATTATTTTCTTGTCCCCAAACCACTGTATGGCTAATTAAAACGAAGACCAAGATTTTTGCTAGTGTACCCATGATGATTGTGTTTAAATTATTTTTGTTCTGATTGATGGTACAAAGATGCTTAGGAACCCTTCATTTTAGAAATCTGAATGACTGAATTGTAGTTTTCTGTAGATGAACTGTAAATTATAAAAAGACGAATTACAATTTACATTTTAAGTGATGACAAATGGTGATTTTTCCGATGTGCTTTAAAACATCTTAATCCTATATTTTTAGGATATAAAACATTAAATTAGTTTTAGTAATACTAACCATCTAAACTTTACGCCATGATTAAAACATTACAATTTTTATGCTTTTTTATCGGAATTAATGCCTTAGCGCAGATCCAAATATCACAGGAGTATGCTGAAGGTCAGATTATCGCCAAATTCAAACAGACTCAAAATTCACATACTGACTATTCTGAATTTTTTCAAACAACAGACCTGCAAAGCATAAATAATCAAATTAATGTGTCCAATTTAAAAGTTATTGGAAACAAAAAGGCAAAAAATACCTATTTGATAAGCTACAATGCTTCTATTAGTGTAGAAAATGTGATTGAAATGTATCGTGACACCAATATGTTCGAATATGTTGAACCCAATTATAAATGCTCAGGAAGTGGTATTCCAAATGATCCATTATTGCTGACCAGACAATGGAGCATGGTTAACAATGGTACATTTTCATTATCTCCAGCAACTATTGATGCAGATATTGATATGGATTTGGCTTGGGACATCACAACGGGAGATCCAAATCTTATTGTTGCCATTCTTGACTCAGGAATGCGAATGAGTCATCCTGAGGTGTCAACCAGAATATGGGTAAATAGCTCTGAAATTGTTGATGGAAATGACAGTGATAATAATAACTATGTAGATGATATTTATGGTGGCTGGGATTTTGCCAATGATGACAACAATCCGACCGACGATCATGGTCACGGAACAAATGTTGGAGGCATTGCCGTTGCCACTGGAAATAATGGGATTGGCTATGCTGGAGTGAATTGGAATTCCCAAATTATGGTTATTAAAATTTTAGATGAAAACAACTCCGGATTTTATTCTTGGATGGGAGATGGTATTTATTATGCGGTTGATAATGGTGCAGATGTCATGAACATGTCTGTTGGTGGAAATAGTCCGTCAAGTTTTCTTCTAGATGCTGTGGACTACGCCTATGCAAATGATGTTGCATTAGTGGTGTCAACAGGAAATGGAGATACAGCATTACAATATCCTTCGAGATACGCAAATTCTATTGCAGTTGGCTCCACAAACCCTGACGATTCTAGAACCAGTCCTTTTTTCTGGAGCCCTACAAGTGGTAGTAACTATGGACCGGAAATTGATTTGGTTGCACCTGGTAATTACATTTATGGATTAAGTCATACTTCAGATACCAATTACAATGGATATTGGGGTGGAACCTCACAAGCAGCACCACATGTTGCAGGTGTCATCTCCTTAATGTTATCAGTAAACCCAAATTTAAGTGTAGACCAAATTAATGCCATTTTAATTCAAACCAGTGAAGATCAAGTTGGAGATCCTATAGAAGATACACCTGGATTTGATAATTACCATGGCTATGGTAGATTAAATGCACATTTAGCATTGACTTCAGATCTATTGAGTGTTGAATCGTTCGATCAAAGTGATATTAGTTTATTTCCCAATCCGATACGCAAAGATCAAATGCTTAACTTCGGAAATCTTAAACCCGGTTCGTATAACATTTCAGTACATACGATAACTGGTCAAAAAATAATAAACTTTGAGTTAGAAGCAGATGGTCAAGTTGCACAAACAAAACTACCAACAATAAACACTGGTATTTATCTTTTAGAAATTCAAAACACACTTACTAAAACCTCTGCCATAAAAAAACTTATCGTAAGATAATAGAACGAAAAAAGCGCAACTCAATGAGTTGCGCTTTTTTTTATAAGGTAATGTTTCAATTAAAACATTTCACGTCCCGAAAAATGAAATGCGCCTTCAATAGCAGCATTTTCATCACTATCACTTCCATGAACTGCATTCTCACCAATAGATGCTGCATACAATTTACGGATGGTACCTTCAGCAGCTTCAGCTGGATTTGTAGCTCCAATCAAGGTTCTGAAGTCTTCAACAGCATTGTCCTTTTCAAGAATTGCCGCTACAATAGGACCACGAGTCATGTATTCTACCAACTCTCCAAAGAAAGGTCTTTCCTTGTGAATTGCATAAAACTCTTTTGCATCATCAGTTGTCATTTGTGTTAACTTCATTGCTACGATTCTAAAACCAGAAGCTGTAATTTTTTCTAAAATTGCACCAATATTCCCTTTTTCAACAGAATCTGGCTTAAGCATTGTAAATGTTCTATTTGTTGCCATTTGTATTTTGATTATTGAACTAATTATTCTTGTAAAATTTGGTGCAAAAGTAATATAATTCTTTAGAAATTCGGTATAAACCAAGATTAAAAATTTGTATCTTCGTCGTCTATGAATGCAGGTGAAATCAGTAAAATAAAAACGTTACTAAACGTCCCAAAAGCAATTGTCATAATTCCACATAAAAATCCCGATGGTGATGCCATTGGCTCTACTTTAGCCTTATACCATTACTTAAGGTTATCACATCATAATTGTACGATCATTGCACCTAATGACTATCCCGATTTTTTGAAATGGATGCCTGGAGAAACGACAATATTGAAATATGATACACAACAGGAATCATGCGATACATTGATTAACAAAACTGATATCATCTTCACTTTAGACTTCAATGCCTTGAATAGAATTGGAGGTATGGAATCTGTGGTCGAAAATTCCAATAGCATTAAGATTATGATCGATCATCATCAGCAACCAGATGACTATGCTAATTTCACCTATTCAGATGTTACGATGTCCTCGACTTGTGAAATGGTTTATAATTTTATCGAAATGCTCGGTGACAAAGACCTCATCAATAAAGATATTGCAACATGTTTATATGCTGGAATCATGACTGACACGGGCTCATTTCGATTCCCTTTAACGACCAGTGCCACACATCATATCATCGGTGAATTAATTGAAAAAGGTGCCAATAATGCTGAAATTCACAATCAGATTTATGATACCAATAGTTATGACAGGTTGCAATTGTTGGGAAGAGCTTTGAGCAACTTGAAAGTTCTTCCAGAATATAGAACCGCATTTATCACATTGTCACAAGAAGAACTCAATACCTTTAACTTCAAGAAAGGAGATACCGAAGGCTTTGTAAATTATGGACTCTCTCTTGAAGGCATCATTTTTGCAGCTATATTTATCGAAAACCAGCAAGAGAACATCATTAAAATTTCATTAAGAAGCAAAGGTGATTTCTCTGTAAATGAGCTATCAAGAGCACATTTTAATGGTGGTGGACATACAAATGCAGCTGGAGGAAGAAGCGATCTAAGTCTGAAAGACACGATTGATAAATTTATTAGTATCTTGCCTGAATATAAACAAGACCTGAATCTGTAATGAAACCTATTTGCATCATAATCTTAGCCGTTATATTGGTATTTGGCTGCAAATCACCTGACGCCAGACGACCTGAATCTGTTCAATCCGGTTCTTTTATACAAGCCTCTGCTGAACGCAATATCAAATTGAATGAGAAAGAACATGCGCTTATCCAAACCATAATGGATAAAAATCCTGATGTTGATTATATCGCTTCTGAAAGTGGTTTCTGGTATTATTACAATAACAAAGTTGAACAGGATACCATCACTCCAGGGTTTGGAGATATTGTGAATTTCAGCTATGATGTAAAAGACCTCAATCAAAATACAATCTATTCTAGAGAAGATTTAAGCGTTCAAGATTATGTTATGGACAAAGAAGAGATCTTTACTGGATTGAGAGAAGGTCTAAAACTAATGAAACCTGGTGAGACCGTAACATTCCTTTTTCCTTCACAAAAAGCTTATGGCTATTACGGAGACACCAATAGAATTGGCACCAATGTCCCTTTAATCTGTGAAGTAACCGTTAATACAATTACCCAAAACCAATAAATATTTATGAAATTGATTAGTAAAACAACCCGATTATTAGTGCTGTTAGTATTAGTGACAGCATTCTCTTGTAAAGAAGAATACCCAGATTTGGAAGATGGTCTTTATGCAGAGTTTGTGACTTCAAAAGACACCATGATAGCTAAGCTATTTTATGATAAGGTTCCTGTGACTGTTGCTAATTTTGTAGCACTTGCTGAAGGCAATCATCCTATGGCTGAGGAACAATATAAAGGCAAACCATTTTATAACGGATTGACATTCCATAGAGTTATGAATAATTTTATGATTCAAGGTGGTGATCCAACTGCCACTGGAACTGGTTCTCCAGGTTATAAATTTACTGCCGATTTTGATCAGAGTTTAAAACACGATAGGCCAGGTATTTTATCTATGGCGAATAGTGGCGGATTTAACACTAATGGCAGTCAGTTCTTTATTACTGAAGTCCCTTATCCGAGCTTAAATTTTTACGATGCTGATGGCAATCTAAAACCTTGTGACCAACCTCGTGTAAGCTGTCATTCCGTTTTTGGAGAATTGGTTAAAGGAATTGAAGTACAGGATTCCATTTCGAATGTCAAAACAGGCCCAGGGAACAAACCTCTGGAAGATGTGGTTATTAAGGAAGTAAATATTATCAGAAAAGGATCTGCTGCAAAATCATTTAATGCTGCTAAGGTTTTTGAATCTGAATTACCAAATGTCGAAAAAAGAATTGAAGATATTCAAGAAGAAGCTCGATTAAAGGCTGAAGAAGAACAACGTATTAGAGAAGAGAAAATCGCTGAAGCTTCAAAGGAAATGAAGCCAATTCTAGATGATTACACTGCCAAAAGTAAAACCTTGGCCTCTGGCTTAAAAAAGCATATCCTAACCCAAGGTTCAGGTGAGAAACCAAAAACTGGCCAAAGTGCTATGATAGCTTATGAAGGCTATTTCACAGACGGTCGTTTATTTGATAGTAATTCATTGGAAGTTGCCGAAAAGTATGGCATGGTGAATCCGAGACGTCAAGAAGCTGGAGCTTATGGGCCGACGAGCATGCCTATTCAACCAGATGCGCAAATGATTTCAGGATTTAAGGAAGCTTTGGCCTCGATGCGAGTTGGTGAAAAAGCGTTTTTCTATATTCCTGCACATTTGGCCTATGGCGAACGTGGCAGAGGCATGATTCCACCAAATACAGATTTGACTTTTATTCTTGAAATGACTGAGATTTCTCAATAAAACTCAATACCAAACAAGCATAAAAAAGCCTTTCCAATGGAAAGGCTTTTTTTATCATTACTTTTTCGGAATGCGTTTTAAAATTTCCAGTACATAATTCCAGTATTTCTGTACTGACGATATTTGTGCACGTTCGTCAGGTGAATGTGCTCCTCTAATATTTGGTCCGAAACTTATCATGTCCATCTCAGGATAATTGGTTCCCAAAATACCACATTCCAAACCAGCATGACATGCTGCTACATGAGGTTCTTCACCGTTGTTCAATTCTTTATAAAGCGGTACCATTACCTTAAGAATATCAGAATCCATATTGGGTTTCCAACCAGGATAATCACCACTATACGTCACATCACATCCAGCCAGCTCAAATGCAGAACGCAAAGCGTCGGCTAAATCCCATTTCGAACTTTCCACCGAACTTCGAGTTAAACAACCTATTTTAATTTGTCCGTCCTTGACCAATATACGAGCAATATTATTCGAGGTTTCCACCAAGTCTGGAATATCAGGACTCATTCTATACACACCATTAAGAGCTGCATAAATGGCTTTAATCAAACTTTCTTGAACACCTAATTCCATGACTTGATTTGGCAACTCCATCGGGTTGATTTCAACTTTCAAGTCAGGTTCCATTGTTTTATATTCTAGTTGAATCGCTGCTGCCAAAGATTTTGTTTCCGATAGGAAATTATCTTCATTGGATTTTTCTATAGCAACTTTCGCTTGACTTTCCCTTGGAATGGCATTTCGCAAACTTCCTCCATCAATTTCAGAAATACGTAGACCATATTTTTCAAATCCGTTGAACAACAATCGGTTCATAATTTTGTTGGCATTTCCTAAACCTTCATGGATTTGCATTCCTGAATGTCCACCTTGCAAACCTTTTACAACTATTTGATAACCTAAATGCGACTCTGAAACAGATTCTTGCTTATAAGATCTTGTTGCTGTCACATCAACGCCACCTGCACATCCTACTCCAATTTCATCATCCTCTTCGGTGTCTAGATTCAGTAAAATATCTCCATCCAACATACCACCTTTCAATCCCATAGCTCCAGTCATTCCAGTTTCCTCATCTATGGTAAATAAGGCCTCAATAGCTGGATGTTCTATAGTATTGCTCTCAAGAATAGCCATTATGGTTGCCACTCCCAATCCGTTATCGGCTCCTAAAGTAGTACCCTTGGCCTTAACCCAATCACCTTCAACGAACATGTCGATACCTTGTGTCTCAAAATCGAATACTGTATCATTGTTTTTTTGGTGAACCATGTCCAAATGTGATTGCATCACAACGGTTTTTCGGTCTTCCATACCAGAGGTTGCAGGTTTTTTTATGATGACATTACCCACTTCATCTTCAATTGTCTCCAGATTCAAACTGTTTCCAAAATTTTTCATGAATTCAATCACGCGTTCTTCCTTTTTGGATGGTCTTGGAACAGCGTTTAAATCTGCAAACTTATTCCATAAACCCTGTGGCTCCAACTGTCTTATTTCAGCACTCATAATATTGTTTTTTTAGTTCCACAAAGGTA
Organism: Psychroserpens sp. XS_ASV72; assembly: GCF_041224425.1. Taxonomy (NCBI): domain Bacteria; kingdom Pseudomonadati; phylum Bacteroidota; class Flavobacteriia; order Flavobacteriales; family Flavobacteriaceae; genus Psychroserpens; species Psychroserpens sp. XS_ASV72. The sequence continues at coordinate 309,451 of NZ_JBGFGL010000076.1, forward strand.
CATTCTTTTTAGTATTTTTGGTGTATGCTAAAATACAAAAAAAGCCTCATTGCCTTTTCAATTTTACCTCAGATTCTATTCCTGAAGCTATTAGCATTGTACCCTTCATTTGTAGAATCGGTTTATAGTCATGGACTTTACATTTATATTTCAAAACTGATGCGTTATACTTTTGGTTGGATTCCTTTTTCTGTAGGAGATCTACTTTACACCTTGCTAAGTATTTATGTCATCAGATGGGTTTTCCTAAACAGAAAACGTATTATCAAGGATACCAAAAAATGGTTCCTTGATGTTCTTTCGGCTGTTTCCATTGGCTATTTTGCATTTCACTTACTTTGGGCCTTTAATTATTATCGACTTCCACTACACGAGTCCTTATCTCTTGATAAAGACTATTCAACGCAAGAACTCATTGAACTTACTGAAAAGCTAACGACTAAAGTCAACAAAATCCATTTAGAAATCACCAATAATGATTCTGTTATGGTAATAATGCCTTATTCAAAAGCTGAATTATTAAAAATGGTTCCTGAAGGCTACGATCAATTGTCTGAAGAGTTTCCATATTTAGCATATCAACCTCGTAGTATCAAAACGTCCATTTACAGTTTACCACTAACTTATATGGGATTTTCTGGATATTTAAATCCGTTCACCAATGAAGCCCAAGTTGACGGATTAATTCCTTCCTATAAATTTCCCACTACTGGAAGTCACGAAGTGGCGCATCAACTAGGTTATGCTGCGGAAAATGAAGCTAATTTTATTGGTAGCATGGCAGCTATGCATCATCCAAGTATATATTTTAAATATTCTGGACACGCTTTTGCTTTAAGGCATTGTTTAGGTGAACTGTATAGACGAGACCCTAAAACTTATGAAATGCTACTCTCAAATGTTCATATAGGCGTTTTGAAAAATTACCAAGAAGTACGATTGTTTTGGGATGGCTATCAAAATATACTTGAACCTGTTTTTAAAACCACTTACAATAATTTCCTAAAAGCAAACAATCAATCTGCAGGTATGGAAAGCTACAGTTATGTTGTAGCCTTGTTGGTAAACTATTATAAAGATAATCCGTTATAAGAACGTTAAAAAGCTTTCAAAGGCAACTTAACTTTTGTTTAATTATTATCTTAGAAGCAAATTTAATCAACTATTATATGCTAAGAATTCCTCTAACGCTCTTGCTGCTATTTTGTAGTATTTCAATGTTCGCTCAAGAGTATTTTCCAAAAAATGATGGTGTTAAAACTACAAACACCAATTACACTGCGTTTACAAACGCAAAGATTTATCTCAGTCCAAAAGAAGTCATAGAAAACGGGACACTTCTTATTAAGAATGGAAAGGTTGTAGCTTCAGGCTCACAAGTATCTATTCCTAAAAATACAACTGTTATCAATCTTGATGGTAAATATATTTACCCATCCTTTATTGATATGTTTACAGATTTTGGTGTTAACAAACCCGAACGTGCTAGTGGTAGTGGTAGAAGTCCGCAATACGAACCAACCCGAACAGGTTATTATTGGAATGACCATGTTATGCCAGAAAACAATGCTATTTCGAAATTTAGTTTTGATTCAAAAAAAGCAAAAGACTTTTTAAATGCAGGGTTTGGAGTGGTTAACACACACATTCAAGATGGTATTGTAAGAGGTACTGGAACTTTAGTAGCGCTTAACACTGAAGACGGCAACGATATGTCTGTTCTTGATCAAACTTCTGGTCAATACTTGTCGTTCAGTAAAAGTGTTACCTCCAGACAATCCTATCCTGGTTCCATTATGGGAAGCATGGCATTATTGAGACAATTGTATCTCGATGCCGATTGGTATGCCAAAGGGAATAGTAAAACTAAAGACCTATCAATTGAAGCCCTAAACAGGAATAAAAAATTAGTTCAAATTTTTGATGCTGGCAGCAGAGCCAATGCTTTGAGAGCTGACAAAGTTGGCGATCAATTTGGAATACAGTATGTTATTTTAGGTGGTGGAGACGAGTATGAGCGTATTGATGAAATCAAGGCTACCAATGCGTCTTTTATCCTTCCAATCGATTTTCAAGATGCTTATGATGTTGAAAATGTATACTTGTCACAATCGCTCTCACTTAGTGATATGAGAGCCTGGAATCAAGAACCTTCCAATCCAAAGGTTTTAGCTGATAACAATGTAACCTTTGCTTTTACAACACACGAGTTGAAATCGCCTAAAGAATTCAAATCCAATTTAATGAAGGCCATCTCGTATGGACTTTCAAAAGAAAAAGCTTTAGCAGCTCTCACAACCATTCCTGCAAAACTTCTAGGGAAATCTGCTCAATTAGGTCACTTAAAAGAAGGTGCATATGCCAACTTTTTAATTACTTCTGGCGATCTTTTTGAAGCGAAAACTACTGTTTATGAAAACTGGGTTCAAGGAAATCAAACAGTTTTAGAGAATATGAACCTTAAAGATGTAAGAGGAGATTATGAATTTACTTTAGCAGGAGATGCCTATAAAATGAGTCTCAAGGGCAGTTTGAGCAAATTGAAATCTGAGATTACCAGTGATGATAAAAAAAGAGGTTCTAAAGTAAGCTATACTGATGATTGGCTTTCCATTAGTATGACCTCAAAAGATTCTACGTCTCAAGAATTTATCAGGTTGGTTGCCAATGTTTCCCAAGGTGACAACCTCAATGGAAAAGCTTTATTTCCTAATGGAAATGAAATGACCTTTTTCGCTAAAAAACTAGAAAGCGAAGACAAAAAAACTGATACAGATGAGGGTTCTGATGATAAAAAAGAATCGGAAACCAAAACAAAGGAAACCGTTCCTGTAACTTACCCTAACAATGCTTACGGTTTTAAGGAACTTCCAAAGCAAGAAACCCTTTTATTTAAAAACGCAACTGTTTGGACAAACGAAGCTGAAGGTGTTTTGCAGCAAACCGATGTATTGGTCAAGAATGGAAAGATCGCTAAAATCGGAAAGGATTTATCAGATAGCAATGCAAAAACCATAGATGCTACTGGAAAACATCTAACCTCAGGTATTATTGATGAACACTCACATATCGCTGCTGCTTCAATTAATGAAGGCGGACAAAATTCTTCAGCAGAAGTTAGTATTGAAGACGTTATTGATGAGGAAGACATTGATATTTACAGAAACCTTGCTGGAGGTGTAACCACAATTCAAATTCTACATGGTTCTGCCAATCCTATTGGTGGACGTTCAGCCATCATTAAGTTGAAATGGGGAAACAGTGCAAATGACTTGATTATTGATGATAGTCCAAAATTTATAAAGTTTGCTCTAGGCGAAAATGTAAAACAATCAAATTGGTCGAGTTACTCACGTTTTCCTCAATCAAGAATGGGTGTTGAACAATTATACATTGATTATTTCACCAGAGCCAAGGCATATGACCAACTCAAGAAAAGTGGAAAACCATATCGCAAGGATATTGAGATGGAAGTTTTAGCCGAAATTTTAAACAAAGAGCGTTTCATCTCATGTCATTCATATGTACAAAGTGAAATCAATATGTTGATGAAGGTTGCCGAAAAATTTGATTTCAACATCAATACGTTCACACATATTTTAGAAGGTTATAAAGTCGCTGATAAAATGGTGGAACATGGTGTTGGTGGCTCTACGTTCAGTGATTGGTGGGCTTATAAATATGAAGTCAATGACGCGATTCCATACAATGCTGCCATTATGCACAATGCTGGCGTAACAGTTGCCATCAATAGTGATGATGGTGAAATGTCACGTCGTTTGAACCAAGAAGCTGCTAAATCGGTTAAATATGGTGGCATCTCTGAAGAAGAGGCTTGGAAGTTTGTCACTTTGAATCCTGCAAAGTTATTACATATTGATGATCGCGTCGGAAGTGTCAAAGTTGGAAAAGATGCTGATTTGGTTTTATGGTCTGACCATCCATTATCGGTTTATGCGAAAGCCGAAAAAACCATTATTGAAGGTGTGACCTATTTTGATATGAAGCGAGATGAGATCATGCGCTCTCAAATTAAAAGTGAAAAAGCCGATTTGATCAACCAAATGATGCAAGCAAAAAACAAAGGTTTAAAAACCCAGCCAATTAAGAAGAAAGAGAAAGATCAAATGCATTGCGATTATATCGATTACCAACACAACCAACACCAACATTAGAAATATGAAAAATACATTTATATATATCACAGTTTTGCTAATGACATTTGGTTTTACAAATGCACAGCAAACACCTGCAAAAAAACAAACCAAAAGCATTGCCATCGTTGGTGCAACAGCACATATTGGAAATGGTCAGGTTTACGAAAATAGTTTGATTGTTATTGAAAACGGAAAGCTAGTAAGCGTCGTTGAAAATAACCAAACCAAAGTGGACGACTCCAAAATGGATGTTATTTATGCGAATGGCAAGCATGTTTATCCTGGATTTATCATTCCAAACACGACATTAGGTTTAGTTGAAATTGATGCCGTAAGAGCAACAGACGATGATTCTGAAATTGGATCTTGGAATCCACATATCAGAAGTTTGATTGCCTATAACTCAGAATCGAAAGTGGTAGAGTCTATGCGTCCAAATGGTGTACTACTTGGTCAAATCACACCTAGAGGTGGTCGTATTTCGGGAACATCGTCTATTGTACAATTTGATGCTTGGAATTGGGAAGATGCCGCTGTTAAGGAAGATGATGGCATTCACTTAAATTGGCCTAATACCTTTACTAGAGGACGTTGGTGGCTTGGTGAAGACCCAGCTTACAAAGACAACAAAGAATATAAAAATCAAATTAAGGAAATTTCAGATTATTTCAATGCTACAAAAGCTTACACACAAGCAAATAATACCACTGTCAATTTACCTTATGAGGCTACAAAAGGCTTATTTGATGGCTCCAAAAGACTCTACATACATGTCGATGGAGAAAAAGGAATTATTGACGCTGTTAATTTCAGTAAGGAAAATGGTATCAAATCAATGACGATTGTTGGTGGATATGATGCCTACAAAGTAGCTGACTTTTTGAAGCAGAATAATATCAGTGTGCTATTGCAACGCGTGCATTCTAGACCTAGTCAAACGGATGATGACTACGATTTACCATTTAAAATGGCTAAGATTCTTGTTGATAAAGGCGTAATGGTCGCCCTTGAAGGTAGCGGACAAATGGAGCGCATGAACGCCAGAAACTTGCCTTTTTATGCTGGAACTACTGTGGCTTACGGTTTAACAAAAGAACAGGCTTTACAACTCATTACCTTAAATACAGCTAAGATTTTAGGTATTGATAACCAATATGGATCATTAGAAGAAGGTAAAAGCGCTACATTGTTTATCAGTGAAGGTGACGCCTTAGATATGCGAACAAATATCATAAGTGAGGCTTTTATTGATGGAAGACAAATCAGTCTCGAATCACATCAAACCAAGCTTTGGAAACGCTACTCAGAGAAATATGAATCGCAAGAAGATTAAAAACTAAAGACCATTATAAAAAAGACCTACTGTTTAAAGTAGGTCTTTTTTTATTCTACGATTTGAGCACTATCAGGTTTCTGGAATAGTTTAGCATCAGGTTTCTCTTCAGAAAGTAAGACATCAACAAACTCAACCTCATTTCGTTTTGTAGTGGGTTTATTATTTTCATAATTATACCACGATAGGGTTTTTGGTAATTGTAACCTGTTTACAGTTTGCCAATCACTATAATTTATAAAATGAAACTCTTTGCTCTTCTCATTGGTAAAATACGTGACTGTATAACCTAACCAAACCATTTTATGAGTTACAGGATGATAATATATAATATATTCATCTTCAGGTGACTCACCTACTCCACTTTCGTAAGAAATTTTAATTCCAGGATAACTAGTTCCATCAAAGTTTAAGGGTTCACTTTCTTCATAAACAATTCCATCATCGGCCAACACAAAAGGCATGGCATAAAAATAGAACATCAGATTATGATAGAACTTAGCATTGCCTTTATAATTTGTAGTGTCCTTGTTCTGCAGCCATACCTTTTCACCATCAAATCCTATGGTATGTTCAGGCATTGTAATAAGAGAATAGCGCTCATATAAATCGGTTAAAGTAACCTCATCACCTGATGGCTTAGACATGGTAAATTTTAGGGTTCGCATTTTTTTCCAAGTATCCAATCCTCCATGAGCCTCAAAGACTTTTGATATGGATTCAGGATAAATACTGGTAGTAATATCCAATTCAGTTTCAGAATAATTAACAGGAGAAGCTACAGTTTCTGTCGTCTTGTCTTTACAAGACGTGAAGAACAAAGCTAAAATAAAGGTTAATGGAATGAGTTTCATAAGGTTTTTATTGGTTGTGGTCTTAGACGAATACAATACCTTTTGATTACAAAAAAGCCTCAGAAAATTTCTGAGGCTTTTAAATAAAACTTTGCTATTCCTTTATCAGCTTTTTAATCTGTGTTTTAGAATGTGTTTGTAGTTTCACAAAATAAACTCCCGACTGCAAATGAGACACCTTGAGTTCGAATTGTGAAGTATTAAAAAATGATTTCTGACTGATGACCTTTCCACTGATATCTACAATACTTACGGTGGCATCTGTTGTACTTCCAAACTTGATGTTTACCAAATCTCTTGCTGGATTTGGATACATTTCAAAGTCATTAATGCCAAATTCGGAAATAGAAAGCGCATCATCTACAAATTCAGTTTCGAATCTATTGGTGATAACAGGTGCGTTAAAATCAAAATAAATAGCTCCAGTATTCGGAATGATGTCTCCAATAGCATAGCCAGGCTTTGGTTGTATTCTAAAATACACAAAACCTTTACTGCCTTCAACGTCATCTTGTTCTGCTGGCAAATTGATGTCATCAAAATACCATTCCAGATGATTTTCTGTTCTTGTCACAACATAATCATGACTTGAGCGAAGCATTTGGAAGGTTGACTCATCAAGCAAGTTATCAATGGCATCTTCAATACGCACAAACTCAGCCGCAGCAGTACCTAAATTTTGGAATCGAATGGTGTAATACAACCATTCATCTGAACTTGAAAACTCGTTGTAATTAACTCTTGGACCATGCACTTCCATTTTATCGTTAGGATCCCAAGAACCCACAACAACTTCAGAAAGTGTAGAGTCATTGTTATCGGCTACCATATCATTACTATCGGTTAAATAATTAGCCGTATTGGTTACTATATCGCCTAAAGCCACATTTGGCGGACAAGTGATTGAAACACCTATGGATTGTAATTCTCCTGGTTGGAGATTCACAAAATCCACAGTAAAGCCTGTAGCTGTAGTTGTAACTGTATAAGCTGGATCTACACCAAATGTGTTATCTAAAATTAATTGTGAATCTAAAACAAACTCTACTGTTCCTGATGCTATGGTAGTAAACCCTAAGTTTTCAAGATATAAATAGTTATCGTGTGAAAATCCTGGTCTTGGTGGAATCCAGTTATTAATGAGATAAACTGCTAAATCCTCACAACTTTGATCTTCAACTACAGGAAAGTCAAGTGTAATGTTATTTCCTGTTGCTACAGTCACATTAGAGAAACTAGCTATTGTGACATCATAGCAGGCTTCAGATTCATCATATAAATTGAACGTTACATCATAACTATCGGTCTCATCAAAACTAATAATATGAAAACTACCAGTCGAAGAATTGACAGTATTGATCATACCGTCACCATTCAATTCGTATGTAAAATACCCATTTGAAAATCCAGGTTCATCAACATCATTGATACCGTTAGCATTTGTATCGACAAAAGCGTTCACTTGAATAATTCCTACAGTAGAAGCACAGAACACATCAAAATCAAAGGATTCTGTGCAACAGCTACTACCATTAGCACAACTTATAGAGAAATCTGTTTCGAATCTTACGGTAATGCTATCTCCTGTTGATGTATATGTTAATCCGGTAAAATCACCTGAATTCCCATATTCCATATCTGGATTTAATATGGTTCCATCAGAATCTATGACATAAACCTCATCGTAATTAACTTCTGTTGCTCCAGCATTAAAAACTATGGTTAGTTCTTGTCCGTCAGAACTTTGGAAATTAAACTCTGTTGTCTCATCGTTACCATAGCAATGGGTTGTATTCACAGCACCATCTTCACAAACGACCACTTGGTTTGGATTGGCCCTAGTTATAAAACTGAACTCTTGACAATTCTCTGCTGGTCCATTGATATTATAAGGCACTATTGTTACGTAATATGTCGTTTCGTAATCTAGAGTTTCCAATTCATACTCTAATACATTCCCAATGTCCTCGTTGTCTATAACCTCAGTTCCTCCAGCAGTAAGTCCGACAGACAATGTATAACCTAAAACAACACCAGCAGCAGGATTCCAGCTTAAGCTAGTATTTTCATTCACATCTGAGTCACCATTGAAAGGTTCATTAAGATCGGTTAAGCAACTCGGTATTGCATTAGGATCTACACAAGACACTTCATATTCAATAGGTATAAAATTCTGTGACTGACAAGAAACACTACCATCTGAATCTACAAAAATTGTAATACTATTGCCAGTAGACGTAAAAACTAATCCGGTTAAATCTCCATTATTACCATAAATTGTTGACTCTGGATTAATATTGGTAACACCATCTGAATCAAAAATATAGAGTTCATCCCAGTTATTTTCAACAGTTCCAGAAGTAAATGTTATTTGAAGAGGAATACCATCGTTACTTTCATAAGTATATTGGATTTGGTTGTTATTACCATAGCAAAAACTATTTGTTATTGGCCCTTCAGCACAATCAAATGCCAACGGACAAGACCCATCAGAAATGATATCAAAATCTGAAATTGCAAAACAATCCGTTTCAACAGTTTCAACTCTAACATAGATAGTTTCAAGTGAAGATACAGCGGTATAATTATCTGGAGTGCTAATAGGATTGGTTCCTGCAGTAGCAAAATTCAAATTATTGTAATAAGTTACTATTACATTAGCCATTCCATTAGTTATTATAGCTTCATTAGTTGTTAAATCGAATACAGCGTTTGGTTCACAATTTGTTAAGTCTGGAGCTGTCGCCAACGCAGGTGCTTCAGCAAGAAAGACTTCTGTACTTAGTTCAACAAAGCAACCTGAAACTTCTTCTGTGACAACTACGGAATAGATCCCAGGAGCATCGACAACGATCTCAGGATCTGTAGATCCTGTATTCCATGAATACAAGTATTGCGTACTATCATTGGTAGGTGTTAATACAATCTCATTGCCATCACAAATGGTATAGGTCTCATCTAAACTAGCTACTGGCTCATAACCAAACACAACAAAAAATGGTACCACAGTAAAACTTCCCGATTGTACATCTTCTACCCTTACATACAATGTAGTATCTAAACTTGGAATGGTATATTGTTGCGGATTAGCAATGGCGTTGACTTCGTTAAAAGCATCGGCTTCAGATTGGTAATACGATAATGCGAACCCAGAAGGGTCTTGACCGTTTAAGATAGTTGATTCTTCTGTCGTTAAATCAATTTCGATAACTGCGTTTGGATTTGCTGAACAATAATTAACGGTTACCGGAAACGCATTAACGCAATCAACATCAACTACAAGATCAATAATAGTTGTTCCATAACAATTAGATTGTTGCGATGACAAGGAAACCCTAATAAACAAGGTCTGACCAAAAGGTTGTGAATTTGTAAAAATAGGATCTAAAGCATTTACTCCCGAATCGGCATCAGCTTGTGTTTCATGAAAGGTTACCATTAAATTGTAATCTCCCAAAAGATCTTGAACCTCATCAATGGTTGGATGTAAATCAAAAACAGCAATTCCATCACCATCGTCATCGCATACAAATTGCGCTGATGGAATAGGCATATTATCAAAAGTCCCTTCCTGAACTGAAAACTCGGTAAAAGAAGAACAATTGCCAAGTAAGGAAATGACTTGCAACGAATAGACGCCAGGTTGATTAACCACAAGTGTAGAATTGGTCTCGTTAGCCAAAACAAAACCATCCAAATACCAATTAAAGGCATAATTAGCTTCTGACAATCCTGAATCGACCACCAAAGGTCCATCACATAGTTCGTAGACACTAAATACACTTGGCTCCGGAATTTCATTTACAATCAAATCAAATTGACTCACAACAATGTTACCAGTAGACCATTCAATGACACTTACAAAAATTGTTTGAGGGTTTATAAAGTTTGTAAAAGGACTCGCTAATGGATTAATCGAATTAAAAGCATCAACCGAAGTTAAATGGTAAGTTATTCCATATTGTTGAGGATCTAAACCATTTAAAACGACAGCATCATTGACCGTTAAATCAAAATCTGCTATGCCATCATTATTCCCATCATCACAAATCTGTAAGTCTAAGGGTTCATTGATGTTAAATTGAGCAAAAGAAAAGTTAAAACAGAAAAGGGCAAATACTAATAAGAGTAATATTTTCTTCATGAGCGGCTGATTAGTTTAGTTGTTAAAACAAAAAGTCTTTAAAGATAAACATCTTTATAAAGTTTTACACCATTAAAACAGGTAAAGTCCGAAAACACCTACCATTAGAATAAATTTCTTGAAATAAAAATTCAATCAACTTTTATAATGTACATTTGCTTTGGTTAAAAACATGATATTTCATTATTACTGAAATGCCTCACAAAGTCATAACAAGCTCTCAAAATACGTTAGTAAAACAGCTGCTATCACTTAAAGACAAGTCTCGTGAACGCAAAAAAAGCGAAAGATTCATCATTGAAGGACAACGTGAACTCCAATTAGCTCTAAAAGGCAATTATAGTATTGAAACTTTACTCTACTATCCTGAATATGTGTCTGAAGCTCAACTTTCAGAATTGAAACTAGACAAAGATAAAATCATTGAAATTTCAAGACCTGTATTTGAAAAATTGGCGCATCGCAGTTCTACGGAAGGTATTATTGCTGTGGCCAAATCTCAACGGCATGACCTTAACCAACTTAAATTTCATCATAAGAACCCGTTAATTCTAGTTGCTGAAGCCCCTGAAAAACCGGGAAATATTGGAGCCTTATTACGAACTGCTGATGCGGCAAACGTAGATGCTGTGATTATCGCCAATCCAAAAACTGATTTGTACAATCCGAACATTATTAGATCTAGTGTTGGGTGTGTGTTTACGAATCAGATAGCTACTGGGAGTACTTCAGAGATAATTTCTTTTTTAAAGAATAATGGGATTCATATTTTTTGTGCGGCTTTACAAGCCTCAGAAGTCTATCACAAACAAGATTTTACGATATCTTCGGCTATTGTAGTAGGCACTGAAGCCCATGGATTAACAGAAGAGTGGCTTGAGGCTTCCCATCAAAATGTCATTATTCCGATGCAAGGTGAGATTGACAGCATGAATGTTTCTGTTGCCGCTGGAATCCTTGTTTTTGAAGCCAAAAGACAACGTAATTTTAACTAGTTAGTATGACCTCAGAACATCTGTTTTACACAATTATTGGAATCATTCTTATCAATTTCATCATTGAAAAAACCTTATCTGCTCTAAACGCTAAGCATTACAATGATCCTATTCCAGAAGAATTAAGTGATGTTTATGATGAAGTCGAATACAAAAAATCGCAAGCTTACAAAAAGACCAACTATAAATTCAGCATTTTTAGCTCAACGTTTTCACTTATCCTGACCTTAGGGTTTCTGTGGTTTGATGGTTTTGAATTTGTCGATAATGTCGCTAGGGATTATTCAAATCATCCAATTGTTATTGCACTCCTGTTCTTTGGAATTATTATGTTGGGTAGCGATATCATCTCACTTCCTTTTTCTATCTATAAAACCTTCGTAATTGAGGAAAAATTCGGGTTCAACAAAACCACTTTAAAAACATATATCCTTGATAAAATCAAAGGTCTTTTCATGATGGCCATCATAGGTGGTGGCATCTTAGCTTTGGTTATTTGGTTTTACCTGCAGACCAAAGAACAGTTCTGGCTTTATGCTTGGGGAATCGTTACGGTTTTTACCATTTTCATGAACATGTTTTATGCGAAATTGATCGTTCCTCTTTTCAACAAACAAACACCACTTGAAGATGGTGCCCTTCGCAATAAAATTTCTGACTATGCCAAGTCGGTCGGATTTAGTCTAAAAAATATTTTTGTTATTGATGGCTCAAAGCGAAGCACAAAAGCCAATGCCTATTTTTCAGGTTTTGGAAGTGAAAAACGCATTACTTTATATGACACTTTAATTGATAGCTTGGAAGATGAGGAAATTGTAGCAGTGCTAGCCCATGAAGTTGGTCATTACAAACGCAAGCATATCATTTTTAATCTTTTTTCCTCTATTTTGATTACAGGATTGATGCTTTTTATTTTATCGGTTTTTATTTCAAATCCATTACTTTCAAATGCCATTGGTGTTGAAATCCCTAGTTTTCATGTAGGATTGATTGCTTTTGGACTGCTTTACTCTCCTATTTCGGAGATCACTGGACTGCTAATGAATTACATATCCAGAAAATTCGAATACCAAGCTGATGATTATGCAAAAAATACGTTTAAGGCTGAACCACTGATAACTTCACTTAAAAAATTATCAAAAAACAGCTTGAGCAACCTAACACCTCATCCAGCTTTTGTTTGGATGCATTATTCGCATCCTACATTGTTACAACGTGTTCGAAATCTAAAAGTCAAATAACTTATTACCAAAACACATTGCTTATTACATTTCTAATTGCTACTTTAGTTTTATGGCTGAAGTAGATATCGAAAAAGAGAATGCCGAGATTGCAAAAGCGTATAAGCAGCTCCTAAAAGTAAGTTACCAGACCCTTACTGATGATGACAAAAAGTTAATCCGTCAGGCTTTTGAAGTTGCTGTTGACGCACACAAAGACCAACGTCGCAAATCTGGCGAAGCATATATTTTCCATCCCATTGCTGTTGCACGAATTGTTGCCAGCGAAATAGGACTGGATGCTATTAGTATTGCCGCAGCCCTACTTCACGATGTCGTTGAAGACAATCCAGATTACACCTTGGCTGATATTGAACAAATGTTTGGCGAAACCATTGCTCGAATTGTGGATGGACTTACCAAAATCTCGTCTCTCAACAAGGATACAGATGTCTCAACACAAGCGGAAAACTTCCGTAAAATGCTGCTGACCTTGAATGATGATGTTCGGGTCATCATCATTAAAATTGCCGACCGACTCCACAATATGCAAACCATGGATTCGATGCGGACTGACAAACAAGAAAAAATCGCTTCAGAAACTTTATACATTTATGCGCCTTTAGCACATCGTATCGGACTTTACAACATTAAAACCGAACTCGAGGATTTAGGATTAAAATACACCGAACCTGAAGTGTATAATGACATTCTTGAAAAAATCAAGGAAAGTAAGGAAGAGCAAGACAATTACATTAAGGAGTTTTCAAAGGTTATAGTAGATTCCTTAGATAAGGAAGGCTTAAATTATGAAATCAAAGGACGACCAAAATCCATTTATTCCATTCGCCGGAAAATGGTCAAACAAGGCGTTTCCTTTGATGAAGTGTATGACAAATTCGCGGTTCGAATCATCTACAAATCCGACTTAGACAATGAAAAATTCTTGGCATGGAAAATTTATTCCATAGTCACCGATCATTTCACACCTAACCCAATACGTTTACGTGACTGGATTTCTTCGCCTAAATCTACAGGATACGAAGCTTTACACATTACGGTTATGGGACCAAAAGGTCGTTGGGTGGAAGTGCAAATACGCAGTGAACGCATGAATGAAATTGCCGAAAAAGGATATGCAGCGCATTACAAATATAAACAAGGAAATGCTGAAGACGCCTTAGATACTTGGATTGATAAACTTCAAGAAGCCTTGGAAAGCAATGAAACCAATGCCGTTGATTTTGTAGAACAGTTCAAGCTGAATCTATATTCAAAGGAGATCTATGTCTTTACACCTAATGGCGATCTAAAATCGCTCCCAAAAGGGGCCACACCTTTAGATTTTGCATTTAGTGTTCATACTGAAGTTGGCATGAAAACTCGTGGTGCAAAAGTAAATGGCAAATTGGTTCCTTTAAACTATGAACTCAGCAGTGGTGATCAAGTAGAAATACTCACTTCTGAAAATGCCAAACCTAATAGCAACTGGTTGGATTATGCCACTACGGCTAGAGCCAGAAGCAAGATAAAATCTTCTCTTAAAGATGAGAAAAAATCGATTGCTGAAGATGGCAAGGAAATTTTAAGGCGAAAACTAAAGCAACTCAAAATATCTCTAGATGAAAAATCGGTTAACGAGATGGTCAATCATTTCAAACTAAAAACCAGTTTAGATTTATTTTATCGTGTAGGAATAGGAACCATAGACAATAAAATGCTTAAGGATTATGCGTCATCCCGTAGCAATATGTTCATGACCTATATAAAGAACAAAATTAGGAAACCGACCGTTGCTCCAGATTTAGATAAAGAGGAAATCACTTCCAAATATGATATGCTTGTATTTGGAAAGGAAGAAGAAAAGCTAGATTACAAATTGTCTACTTGTTGCAATCCTATTCCTGGTGACCCAGTTTTTGGTTTTCTAACCATTAATGATGGCATCAAAGTTCATAAGAAGAATTGTCCAAACGCCTTAAGTTTGCAATCCAATTATGCTTATCGCATCATACAGGCGAAGTGGATTGATTCCTCTCAGCAAGAATTTGCAGCTCAAATCACCTTATCAGGAATTGATAACTTAGGATTGGTTAACAACATCACTAAAGAGATTTCCTCAAATATGCATGTCAACATGAAAAGCATTAGTTTTGATACCGATGGTGGCATCTTCTCAGGCAAAATCAACGTGGTTGTAACCAACAATAACATGCTTCAAAAGCTCATGGAAAATCTCAAAAAAATTAATGGAATTGAGAAGGTGTCAAGAGTTTAAAAATTGTGTAAATTTGCACCACGAATTATGAGTACAAATACGGAACAGAGTAATCAGGAAATTGTTAAAAATGTTTTTACACAATTTCTAGAAGATAAAGGTCATAGAAAAACACCTGAGCGTTACGCTATATTACAAGAAATCTATGATAGTGAAGAACATTTTGATATTGAATCTCTTTACATCAAAATGAAAAACAAAAACTATCGTGTGAGTCGTGCTACACTTTATAACACCATTGAAATTCTTCTGGAATGCAATTTGGTTAGAAAACATCAATTTGGTCAAAATCAAGCACATTACGAAAAGTCATACTTCGACAAGCAACATGATCATGTTATTCTAACCGATACTGGAGAAGTAATTGAATTTTGCGACCCAAGAATACAATCCATCAAAAAAACGATAGAAGAAGTTTTTGACATCTCGATTACCAACCACTCACTCTATTTTTACGGAACTAAAAACAAACCAACTAACTAATACAAATATGGCAGTAGATTTACTACTCGGACTTCAATGGGGAGACGAAGGCAAAGGGAAAATTGTTGATGTCCTTACCTCAAAATACAACATCATTGCAAGATTTCAAGGTGGACCAAATGCTGGGCACACTTTAGAGTTTGATGGCATTAAACATGTTTTGAGAACCATTCCTTCAGGAATTTTTCATGAAAAGTCCATGAACGTAATTGGCAACGGTGTGGTTATTGATCCTGTTGTCTTTGTGCAAGAGTTGGAGGGTTTAGATAAATTTGACCTAGATTACACAACCAAGCTCATTATTTCAAGAAAAGCACACGTGATCTTACCAACACATCGTTTATTGGATGCCGCTTCTGAAACTGCCAAAGGAAAAGCTAAAATAGGTTCCACCTTAAAAGGTATTGGTCCTACCTATATGGATAAAACAGGTCGTAATGGCATTCGAGTTGGTGATTTGGAAATGGACAACTGGAAAGAAAAATACAGAGCTTTAGCAAACAAACACGAGGCTATGATTGGGTTCTATAATGTAGACATTCAATACAACCTTAAGGAAATGGAAGACGAGTTTTTTGCAGCTGTAGAACGTTTGAAAGAACTTGAGTTTATTGATAGCGAAGAGTATTTAAATACTGCCCTAAAAAATGGTAAGAGCATCCTAGCCGAAGGTGCTCAAGGCTCGTTACTTGACATCGACTTTGGAACTTATCCTTTTGTGACCTCTTCTAATACAACTGCTTCCGGTGCTTGTACAGGTTTAGGTGTAGCTCCAAATAAAATTGGAGAAGTTTTTGGGATTTTCAAAGCTTATACCACGCGTGTAGGTTCTGGTCCGTTCCCAACGGAACTCTTTGACAAAACAGGTGAAAAAATGGCTAAAATCGGACATGAATTTGGTGCTGTAACTGGACGACCAAGACGATGCGGCTGGTTAGATTTAGTTGCATTGAAATATGCTTGTCAAGTTAATGGCGTGACTCAACTTAGTATGATGAAAGGTGATGTGCTCTCTGGTTTTGAAACCCTAAAAGTATGTACCGCTTACAAATATAAAGGAGAAACCATTTCACATTTGCCATTTAATATTGAGGAAGAAAACGTCACTCCAATTTACACTGAGTTTAAAGGCTGGAAAGAAGACCTCACTAAAATGAGAAGTGCTTCCGAATTCCCTAAGGAACTCAACGAGTATATCGCATTCCTTGAGGCTGAATTGGAAATTCCTATTACAATTGTTTCCGTTGGTCCAGACAGAACACAGACCATCAACAGATAGTATCTATTAAAAATCTGTTAAGGCATACGTTTCCGTAGGTATAATAGTTATTTTTGAAGCAAATCTTAACATTTTGAATCTAGCATTCAGGTATATATTAATTCTTATCTGTTGTTTTACAACAACTCTTTCCTATTCACAACAACCCAAAAAAATCAATATTGAATATTTTGGATTTGCGGTTAAAGATTCCCTCAAAGGTGAAAATATAACCACATTTGTTAGAAGCGACCAAGCCCAGATTCATGTCATTCATGATGGCATAGACATGTGGTGTGACAAAGCCATCTATTATCAAAATGAGGATTTTATCGAAGCCTTCAGTGATGTCGTCATGAAACAAGGTGATTCGGTTAATATGACTTCAAACTATGTAGAATATAGTGGTATCACAAAGTTAGCATTTGCTGCAGGTGATGTTGTGCTCACTGAACCTCAATCAGTTTTAACAACAGATACGCTTTATTTTGATCGCACAAAACAACAAGCCTATTACGAAACGAAAGGAAAAGTCGTTCGTGATTCCTCAGGGACCATAACCAGTCAAGTTGGTCGCTATTACATGAATAACAAAAAATATCGGTTCCTAAAAGATGTTTTATTAGTGAATCCAGATTATACACTTAATACCAATCAATTGGATTTCTATTCTGAAACAGGTCATTCCTATATGTATGGTCCTTCAACAATTGTTGGTGATTCAAGTAAAATATATTGCGAACGAGGATTTTATGATACTAAAAATGACATTGGACATTTTATTAAAAATTCCAAAATCAACTACAATAATAGAGAAGTCATAGGAGATAGTTTATACTTTGACAGAAATCGAAATTTTGCCTCAGCAACGAATAATATTGTAGTGACTGATACCATTAATAATAGTATTATCAAAGGTCATTATGCTGAAGTTTTCAGAGATAAAGATTCGGTTTTCATTACAAAACGCGCTCTGGCAATAACCGTTCAGGAAACCGATTCCATATACATACATGCAGATACTCTTATGGTGACAGGAAAACCTGAACATCGTATTACAAGAGCCTTTTACAATGCCAAAATGTATAAAAGTGATATGAGCGGAAAAGCAGATTCAATTCATGCAGATCACAAAACCGGACTTACACAATTAATCAACTTAGCTCGATTTTCCTCAACCGATGCGTTTGCACAAAAAAGAAATCCAGTAATGTGGAACTTAGGCAATCAAATGACAGGTGATTCCATTCACCTGATTTCTAATGTTGAAAAAGAAGAACTAGACTCTTTAAAAGTTTTTAATAATGCCTTTTTGATAAGCAAGGACACCATTGATGGCGGGTTTAACCAAATTAAAGGTCAGCGATTGATAGGTTTGTTTGAAAACAACGAGCTTTACAATGTAGACATAATCAAGAATGCTGAAATTATTTTCTATTCTAGAGACGACAAAGATTCACTTATAGGTATCAATAAATCCAAATCGGGAAAGATCAATATGAAATTTGAAGAAGGTTATAAAATCGTGACCTTAATCAATCAAGTTGATGGCGAAATTTATCCAGAATCGCAGTTCCCTGAAAACGCTAGAAAATTTAGAGGTTTTAATTGGCGTGAAGAAGAACGCCCCAAAAGTATTGACGATTTATTTTCAGACGATCCTCCTCTGGAGCTTCCCATAATAAAGGGCCTTGATGAGTTTGTTCCCGAAGAAGAATTCTTTGATGAAAAAATGTTCGAACGCATGGATTCTGCTGCAGAAAAAGATAGTGATGACATTAATAAGGCGTCTCGAAACCTTCCAAAATCTGTAAAGGATAAAAAAGTTAAACGTGACTCCGTTTCAAAACAGCAACTACTTCCAAAACCTTTAGTGAACAAATCTAATAAGGAAAATTGATGTGGTAATGCGAGACGATTTTTTTAAATATCAAGCACAAACGTCACCTCACCCTTTGGCCATGGAAGTTTCACATGCTGAAGGATCTTATATTTACGATACAAAAAACAAGGCATATCTAGATTTTGTAGCAGGCGTTTCCGCATGTAGCTTAGGTCATAAACATCCAAAAGTTGTCAATTCCATAAAAGAGCAAATTGATAAATATTTGCATGTTATGGTGTATGGAGAATACATTCAAAAAACAGCAGTGGGTCTGTCAAAGCTTTTATCGCAGCACTTACCTAAACCGCTAGAAACGACCTATCTCACAAACTCTGGGACGGAAGCCATTGAAGGTGCCCTAAAATTAGCTCGTCGTGTTACTGGTAGAAGTGAAATTGTTGCGGCACATCACGCTTACCACGGAAACACTATGGGTTCATTAAGTGTGATGGGATATGAAGCTCGTAAATCAGTTTTTAGACCGCTCATTCCAGATGTTCGATTTATTGACTTTAATAACATTGAAGACATATCTCAAATCACTGAAAACACCGCTGCAGTTATTTTGGAAACCATTCAAGGTGGTGCCGGATTCATTGAACCTAAGAATGGCTATTTAAGTTCTGTTAGGAAGCGTTGTAATGAGGTTGGTGCTCTGTTGATATTAGATGAAATTCAACCTGGTTTTGGTCGAACAGGCAAACTATTCGGCTTTGAGCATTACGATTGTGTTCCTGATATTTTGGTCACTGGTAAAGGACTTGGAGGCGGCATGCCAATAGGAGCTTTCACTGCATCGAAAGCGCACATGGATTTATTACAAGACAATCCAAAATTAGGTCATATCACAACCTTTGGTGGTCATCCAGTTATTGCTGCTGCGGCTTTAGCAACCGTTAAAGAAATCACAGAGTCTGACTTGATGCCAAAAACGATTGAAAAGGAACAACTTTTCAGAAAACACCTAAAACATCCGTTGATCAAAGATATACGAGGACGTGGATTGATGCTGGCTGCTATCACTGATTCAGCAGATATAACCAATGAGGTTATCTTAAAGTGTAAAGACAAAGGTTTGATTCTTTTTTGGCTACTTTTTGAACCAAAAGCCATCCGAATAACACCTCCTTTGACCATTTCAAATGAAGAAATCATCAAAGGTTGTGCTATAATCAAAGAGGTTTTGGATTCTATTTCCAACTCTAAAGCCTTATAACTTACCAAACATACATGACTGATTACCAGAATTAAAAAACAAATTATTTCAAGACAAACTCTAACTGTTAATTAATTTGTTGAAAACATTGACAGCTATTATCGCGTTTTTAATGGGATAACAGTAATTTTAAATATCGATTAATCCTAATTTGCCTATGGAGTTCAGTCAACCTGACGACAACAACAATATTTCGCTTACAAGATTTGAATCCATGCTTAAAACCAATAATGTTTTATTCTTCGATTCAAATGAATTTGAAAACATCATTCATCATTATCTTGAAAATGGCAAAATAGCCCTCGCTAAAAAAGCCATAAAACTCGGCCTCGAACAACACCCATCTTCTGTTAACCTTAAATTATTTCTAACGGAAATATATATCATTGAAAATAAGTTCAAACAAGCTGACGAGCTACTCGATGAACTTCATATTGTAGAACCTACCAATGATGAAATTTACATTCAGAAGGCAAGCGTTTTTTCAAAACAAGATTTGCATGAAAAGGCAATTGATGTCCTAAAATCGGCTTTAAGTCTTAATCAAGACGAAGAGAGCTTAAGTGATTTATATGCATTGATTGGCATGGAATATTTGTTCTTGGACCAATTTGATGATGCCAGGGAATATTTTACCAAATGCCTTATGATCGATATGGAAGATTATTCGGCTTTGTACAATGTTATTTATTGTTATGATTTCTTAGACCAAAATGAGGAAGCTATTGATTTCCTAAACAAATACCTTGACAGAAATCCGTATTGTGAAGTCGCTTGGCATCAATTAGGACGTCAATATTTTACATTGAAGGCTTACGACAAAGCCTTATCGGCATTTGAATTCGCTATTATTTCCGATGATAGTTTTGTAGGTGCTTATCTTGAAAAGGGAAAGGTACTTGAAAAGAAAAAACTCTATGCCGAAGCTATTGAAAACTACAAAATCACTTTAGCCTTAGATGAGCCGACGTCTTTTGCCCTACTTCGCATTGGGCATTGCTACGAGAAAATAGGAAATAACGATTTGGCGGTTCAGTATTTTTATAAAACCGTTCATGAGGATCCTTTATTGGATAAAGGGTGGATTGCCATAACCAAATTTTACAATAAGCAACGCAATTACCAAAAAGCGCTTTTCTACATCAATAAGGCAATCAATATTGATGGAGAAAATGTGATCTATTGGAAACTATATGCGCAAATCAACCATCGATTGAATTTTCTGGAAGAAGCAGAACGCGGTTACAAAAAGACTTTGGATCTAGGCAATTACGAACTTCAAACATGGTTATCAAGGGCAGATATCTTGATTGCTTTAGGAGAATATGAAGCTTCTGCCTTAAACCTTATTCAGGCAGCAGAATTTTACCCAGAAACCGCTGAAATTGAATTTCGATTGGCAGGATTACATTATATGCTACACGAAACGAGAAAAGGTCAGTACCATTTAAAAAATGCCTTACTACTAGATAGCGAGTTTGATTTTATTTTAGAAGAGCTCTTCCCTAGCGTACTACAAAAACCTTCCGTCCAGGAATTTATTTCCAATAACAGAAAGTAAATTCTCGAAGCCTTTGTTTAACTTATTATTAAACTTGAGCCAGTTATCTTTTGGACCTAAAAGAGTCATTGCTATTTCTTACCTTTGCTGTTCTTAACAACAAAAAATGCTGAGACGATTTTCCGATTACTTAATTCTTACCCTTAAAGGTATTGCAATGGGTGCAGCTGATGTTGTTCCTGGTGTTTCCGGTGGAACCATTGCCTTTATTTCAGGTATTTATGAAGAATTGATTTCAAGCATCGATAATTTAAGTCTCAATGTTTTCAAGGTGTGGAAACGCGAAGGTTTTATAACCGCTTGGAACTCAATTAACGGTAGCTTTTTATTAGCCTTATTCTCTGGAATTGCCATTAGTATTTTGTCTTTAGCAAAAGTAATCAAATGGCTATTGCACAACGAACCCATCTTGTTGTGGTCCTTTTTTTTCGGATTGGTATTGGCAAGTATCCTCTACATTGGAAAGCAAGTTAAAACATGGTCTGTTAAAATTATTGCAGCTATTGTAGTAACTTCCATATTATCTTATTATATCACATTAGCAGAGCCCTTTGCTTCTCCTGATAGTTCAATTTATCTTTTGTTTTGCGGTTTTATTGCTATCATCGCAATGATCCTTCCAGGTGTTTCCGGAGCTTTTATATTACTCATTCTAGGCGCTTATGAAACTGCTATCAATACGATAAACAATTTAATTGAAGCTGTTTCAACCGGTAATCTTGAGCTTTTAAAAGACGCTTGCCTGAACTTATTACTGCTCGGAATTGGTGCTATAATCGGCCTGAAAGTGTTTTCAAAAGCACTCAACTGGATGTTCAAGCACCACAAACATCTAACCTTAGCCATTCTTACGGGTTTCATGATAGGCTCCTTGAACAAAATATGGCCATGGAAGGAAGTACTTAAAACCCGAATCAATTCGAAAGGCATTGAAGTGAGTGTTTTGGACAAAAGCATATTACCTAATGTTTATCCTGAAGATCCAAAACTCATGCTTGCCCTGATTTTTATGGTCGTTGGATTTGCCACTATCCTAATTCTCGAAAGTTTGGGATCTAAAAAAAATGAAGTCTAATGCCAACAACCAGAAGTCTTAAAGATCGTATTTTTCTGGTTGTTAAAGGACTGGGAATGGGAGCAGCCAATAAAGTTCCTGGTGTTTCTGGTGGTGTTGTCGCTTTCGTGGCTGGCTTTTATGAAGAGTTTATTTATTCCTTACAGAAGGTCAACAAAAAAGCCTTCATGTTACTTTTTAATGGACGCTTCAACAGCTTTTATCGCTACATCAATGGTAAGTTTTTAGGACTCTTGTTCTTCGGAATGATTGTGAGTTACTTTAGCGTTTCCAAAATTCTAGATTATTTTTTACAACATTATGAACTCTATGTCTGGAGTATGTTCTTCGGAATGATTATCGGTTCCATCTATTATATCAACAAGGATTTTCACGATTGGTCTTACAAAAGTATTTCGGCCTTAATCATAGGAATACTTTTAGGTATAAGCATCAGTTTTTTAGATCCAGCAAAGGAAAACGACCATCTCCTCTTTGTCTTCTTTTGTGGTATGATTAGCGTTTCAGGAATGACACTTCCCGGATTTTCAGGTTCTTTTATTCTGATTCTCCTTGGCAATTACGTATTGCTTCTTGTCGATTCGGTGAATGCACTTTACGATACCATTTCAGATATTTTTAGTGGTGACTTTAGTTTCGTCGATAACCCTATCAGGATGCGACTCCTGAAAGTACTTAGTGTATTTACTCTTGGTTCTGTAACAGGATTGGTCACATTTTCACATATTTTAAGCTATGTACTGAAACATTTTAAAAGCATAACAACAGCTTCTATCATAGGTTTTATTATTGGATCGCTAGGTGTTGTTTGGCCTTGGAAAAAAACAATTTTCAAAACACAGGAGGATGGATCGTTCTTGATTGATTCAAGAGGTGAAAAAATCATTCAAAATTACGAACGCTACTTTCCTGAGTTTAATTCAGAAACATACACTGCCATTGGCTTTATAATTCTTGGAATTTTAATCGTGTTGGCTTTGGAATGGTATGGTCAACGCACGAACAAATCACATGCATAGATTAGGTTTAATAGGAAGAAACATCTCTTATTCATTTTCAAGAGGCTATTTTTCAAAAAAGTTTGAAGCCGAACAGTTGCCTTTTACTTATGAAAACTTTGACATTGACGCCATTTCAGAGTTCCCTAAACTCTTAAAAGAGAATCCTGATATTTCTGGACTTAACGTTACCATTCCTTATAAAGAGGACATCATTCCATATTTAGACAAGCTTGATAAAAAGGCAAAAAAAATAGGGGCTGTAAATACGATTACTTTCAATAAAAAAGGACGGCTTAAAGGTTATAATACCGATTGTTATGGTTTTAAAAAATCCATTCAACCCTTTCTAAAAAAACAGCATAAAAAAGCTTTGATTTTGGGTACAGGTGGTGCTTCAAAAGCGGTCGCTTACACACTGAAAAAGCGCAATATCAAATGTGACTATGTATCCCGAACCAAGGGTGAAAAAATCAAATTTACTTACGACGAACTTACGGTCGACATCATTGAGTCTTATAAAATCATTATTAATTGTACACCCTTAGGAACTTATCCTGAAGTAAATGTTTGTCTGAACATTCCTTACGACGGAATTACAGAAAAGCACTTATTGTACGATTTGATTTACAATCCTGAAGAAACCAAATTTTTGAGATTGGGAAAACATCAAGGTGCACAAACTTGCAACGGACTTAAAATGCTAGAGTTTCAAGCTGAAAAAGCTTGGGAAATCTGGAAATCAACCTTCAACAAAGTCTAAATTGGTTAACTTTTTTGTTATTAGCACGCCTATTCCTATCTTAGCCCTTTAACCTTAACACATTGAAAAATGTCAGAGCTTGATAACCTGCAAAATGCAGATGGAAAAAAAGAGATGGAAACTGAAAATGTTTCAGCTACGGAAAATAACCAAGACGCAGATAATGCAACTTCAGAAGTTACCGAAACCACTGTTGAAAATGAAAATTCAACTGATACTGAAGTAACCTCTTCTGAAACTAAAACAGAAGAAATTGATAACACAAGTGATGAGGTTAAAGAAGATATCACTGAAGAAAACACTACTGAAGCTGAGGAAAAGAAAGATGCTCATGTTGATGAAATTGATGAAGCCAACGCTGAAGATGCCGAAGACGAATCAAATGTTGAACGTCACACTCTAGAAAGCAAAGATTACCATGCCATGAGTATGGATGCATTGGTCAAGGAGTTTGATGCCTTATTAAATCAGCATAAAGTTCAAAATATCAGATCTCAAGTTTCAGATATCAAATCTGAATTCAAATCGAAATTTGACGAACTTCTCGAGGAAAAAAAGGAAGAATTTATCAATGATGGTGGCAATGAAATTGATTTTCATTTCTCAACTCCTACCAGAAAACAATTCAACGATCTTTATAAAACCTATAGAAACAATCTGAACTCTTATTACAAGAACAGAGAAGCAAGCCTAAAGGAAAATCTTGAAAAAAGACTTGCTATCATTGAAGAAATCAAGGGTCTTATCAATGTTGAGGAAAATATCAACACGACCTACAATCACTTTAAAGAGCTACAGGAACAGTGGAGAAATGCTGGTCCGATACCAAGAGACAAGTACAACAATGCCTGGAATTCGTACCATCACCATGTAGAGATTTTTTATGATTTCCTTCATTTGAATCGTGATTTGAGAGACATGGATTTCAAGCATAATCTTGAGAAAAAAACTAAGATTATTGAACAAGCTGAAGAACTCGCTAAAGATGACAATGTCAATAGAGCATTTAGAGAACTACAAGTACTCCACAAACTTTGGAAAGAGGAATTAGGTCCAGTTGCCAAAGAACACAGAGAAGAAATCTGGGAGCGTTTTAGCACTGCAACAAAAGCCATTCACGACAAACGACAAGCCTATTATGCAGATTTAGATAAGGCTTATGAGGTCAATTTAGAAAAGAAAGAGGAGATTATTGGAAAGATTGACGCCATAGCCCAAGACCAGCCGAAAAATCATCAAGGTTGGCAAAAGCAGATCAAGGAAGTTGAAAGTTTACGACAGGATTTCTTTAATGCTGGAAAAGTTCCGTTGAAAGCAAATGAAGCCACATGGACTAAATTCAAAACGACAGTAAGAGCTTTTAACAGAAACAAAAATGCTTACTACAAAAATCTTAAGAAGTCACAGTACGATAACCTTAAGAAAAAACAAGAGCTCATTAAAATTGCTGAAGACAACAAAGACAGTGAAGATTTTGAAGCTACGACGCCATTAATGAAGAAAATACAATCTGATTGGAAAACCATTGGACATGTACCACGAAAAGATAGTGACAAGATCTGGAAGCAATTCAAAAAAGCCTGCAACCATTATTTTGACAGACTTCATGCCGAACGTAATGCTGCAAATGAAGAAGAAATGGAAGCGTTTCAAAAGAAATCAGAACTTTTGGATGGTGTTAAGGCCCTGAGTTTATCAGGCAAGCCTAAAGAAGATATTGAAACCATAAAGGATCAAATCAATTCTTGGAAAGCTTTAGGGTCTGTTCCGAGAAACAAACGCTTCATAGAAAAGAAATTTCATACTGCCATTGATGAACTGTTCAATAAATTGGACATGGATAAGGCTAAATTGGAAATGATCAAGTTTGAAAACAAACTGGAAACCTTAGCCAAACCTGAGGATACAAGTCTGTTAGACAATGAGCAAAACTTTATCCGAAAGAAAATCAAGGATATCAAGGGTGAAATCAACCAATTGGAAAACAATATGCAGTTTTTTACCAATGTTGACGAATCAAATCCATTGGTTAAAGAAGTTATCAAAAACGTGAAAAAGCACAAAGACGAATTGCAAGTTTGGAAAGACAAATTGAAAAAGGTTAAAAGCATGTACTAATAGTGCATCGAAAAAATTAGTTCCAAATAAAAAAAAAGCGTTACACTAATAAGTATAACGCTTTTTTTATTCAGCTTTTCGCTTCGATAGAATCCTTTCCTAACCTTACAATTCCATTGGTAATATTAATTTGGACTTGATTTGAAACGGAATCGGAGTCATTACCGAGAACCAACATGTTTGAAGATTCCTTTTTTTTACTAGGTGGTGTTTCTATCCTGGCTTTACCAGTATAATGAACAGTTGCATATCCAAAAGTTTTCAATAAAAAATTAGAGTGGTCTTCTGGATAGAAAGCATTGACTTTAGAGTATTCCGCATTAACGGTAAAACGTCCCATTTGCTCTGAGAAATTATACAACCAATATTCACTATTAAAATCATTTATTATATTGTTTTTACCGATTTCAATAATATGGAATTTAGAGAATTCAGAATTAATGACCGCATCGTTTAATGTTCCAATTACCACCTTATCAAGATCTTTAAAAGCAAATCTACCACCTAAAATTTGATTGACTTTAAACGAACCGCGTTCTATCTTAAACCATGAATCGTCATTTTGAAATCCGTGACTTCTTATAGTACTATGATCAGACTCACAAGCAATTTTGTTGGTTGCCAAAAATCCGAATTCGACCTGAGAATGTCTTAGGTTTAATTTCAATTCTAAAGATTTAGGTATTTTAACTACAAAATTTAGTTTATAAGACTTAAGGCTTTCCAAGTTTACCTTTTCAGTTGTACCATCCTCTTTGTACTTCAATAATGACTCAAAAAATCTATTGTTTTCACCATTATCAAAAGACAATTCTTCTTCTAACTTTTTAATCAATTCCTCTTTCGACTTTTTTGGTTTAGATGTCTTACTATCAAATAACACATCGATGTTTTCTAAGGTAACTCCGAAACTACTTTCAAGGTGATATACTTGACTTGACATTTTATCTTCGCTATCGACTTTTAATGTATAAGCACCATCTTTTTTGAATACATCGACTTGTATTCCCGAAATGATTTTGTCGATTTCCTTCTTATTGTGTTTTTTAAATGCAATGTTGTATTCAATATGGATCTTTTGATCAAAAGACTCCTCAATTTGCACAGATGTGTTTCGCAAATCCATTTTAAAAATGGCATTTGTATCGACATCTAATGTCTTACTGAAAATGTTTTGATGTTGGGCATTGGCAATTACTGATGTGATGAACATCAAAACCAATAGTTTAAATGGTGTTTTCATGTTGTTCGTTTTTTTGATGAATTAATTTGATTTGTGATTGAATATCCTTGAGAATACTTAATCGTGTTTTTAGATTATTGACAAGCTCTTCAATAATCAAAATGTTATTCGATTCGAGTTTGTACTGTTTTGAGATCTCTTTGTAATCTTGATCTAAACTTTCCAATTTTTTTCTAAATCGTTCTACCAACGCGTCATCTTCGGCAATGGCTACAAATTTTTGCCATTCATTATCTATATCCTTGAGATATTGACTTTCCAGCGTTGCCATTTGATCTTTAATTGTTGGCTCGCTTACAGATGGAGACAGTACTTTTGTTATTAAAAACCCGATGGATAAAGTAATCAGTAAAATAGCTGCAAACTTCATGAGTGGTAGTGATGGCTTTTGTGCACTTCTATTTTGCTTTTTAAGTTTTTGTAAAAACTCATCTCTATGGAATTCTGGAAGCGGTTTGTGTTCATCCTCTGTTTTAAATAATTCTCTAATATCTTGCTTCATTGTATAATGCTTTTAAAAGTTCTTGTAATGTTTGCTTTCCACGTCTCAAATGTGTTCTTGAGGTTTTAATGGGAATATTTAAGATTTCCGATATTTCGGAATGGTCATAACCTTCAATTAAATAAAGTTTCACCACAATATTGTATTTGGGTTTTAACTGCTCAATAGCCTTAAGAATAGCTTCCTTTTTTATTTCTGAATTAAATTCCCAAGAGGTTTCATCAACCTTTGAAATTGATTCAACATCCAAAGGTTTAAAATCAATTTGTTTTTTCTTAAGCCTATCTAAGCAAGTATTTATGATGATTCGCTTGAGCCAGGCTCCGAAAGAAAATTCAAAATTGTAACGATCTATATTTGAAAATGCCTTCAGAAATCCATCTTGCATCGCGTCCTTAGCATCTTCTTCAGATAAATAACGACAAGCTACCGTATACATCCCTTGGCAATACAAATCATAAATCTGCATCATGGCGCGTTCATCTTGCACCTTACACTTGGAAATTAAATCATAGTTGATTATTGACATTCAATCTTAGTTAGTATTCAGTATTAAAAACGAAAAAAAAGGTCCAGGGTTTCAAAATTCCAATATTTTTTTCATAAAAGTCTGTATCTTTAATCTCAAACCCAACCAAAATGAGTTCAGATTACAACAGTCCAGCGTTTAAAAAACTTCTGAAACGCCTTCAGGAAGAGAGCTGGCAATTGGAGTTGATTATTTCCGGTTTTGCAATTTTTGGCTTATTTACAGCTTTCGGACCAATAAGTGAAGCTGCTGAAGCTGCTCAAAACAAACAACAGCTAGCATCTACAATCATTTTGATGATTGCAGTTATATCCTGCGCGATTTTAATATTTAATTTATTGCTTCATGTTGTGCTTCGTGGTTTATGGATAGGAGCTCTGGGTTTGCGATATGTCTCAGGTGAAATTGACTATGAAGCCTTAAATTATAGTGAGAAGTTCACAAAGTATCTCAAAAAAAGGGTGGGTTCTTTTGACAAATATGTGGCTAGGCTTGAAAACTATTGCAGTGTGATTTTTGCTATCTCATTCTTGCTCATTTTTTATGTTTTGGCAATTACCTTTACGATTATTACGATTGTTATTATTGCTACTCTCATAATTGATAATGACAGTTTGCCTGAAACGCTAAGAACGGTTATTGGAGTTGGGTTGATTCTTTTCATTATTTTGGGAATGATTTTCACCTTTATCGATTTTATTACTCAAGGTTGGCTTAAACGAAAAAAATGGTTGTCTAAAATTTATTTTCCAATCTATTGGGTGTTCAGTTTCATAACACTTTCCTTTTTATATCGTCCTTTGGTCTATAATTTTTTAGATAATAAATTCGGAAAGCGACTAAGCTTCGTTTTACTACCTGTTTATTTTGTAATTCTGATTTTGACCTCAATGAAATACAAACCTTCAAATTACTTTGAAAAAGCCGATTATTCTTCAGAAATCTCAGCCAGCAGGAGTAATTATCTTGACCTGATTAAAGAAGATAACGGACTAATAGATGAATTTGCTATTTCCTCAAAAGCAGTTACCACACCATATCTCAATATCTTTATGGAATTTACAGATGATGTAGAAGACTACGTGTTCAGTTTCAATCCAGATTTAAAACCCGATAAGGACAAAAGAGGTTTAAGAAGTGACATTATTTTGATCAATGAAAATAACTGGTCAACCATTACAAAAAAGCGTAAAACTTATTTAAAAACCTTAAATGAGGTCTTTTCTATAAGAATTGACTCAACAGATTATGACTCTGAATTTATTCTCTCAGAAAGCAATCATGAAAACTTAGGTTTTGAAACATTTGTGAACATTAAAAACCTTGACGAAGGCAAGCATTTACTGAAAGTCTTAAAAAAACGAATCAAAGATGGAGATACAGCTAAATATTTGGCTTGTAATATTCCGTTTTGGTACTTTAAGGATTGATTTTAATGGAAGCGTTTATTCAATTGATGTTTCAAAATTGGTAATTGTATACAAAACATAATCGCAAACAATACAATAACATTAAAAGTGGTTTGTGACATCTCTAAATTTGGAATCCAATTCGATAATTTAAAATTCATATCAAAAGTAAACCCTAAGTTTTCTAACCACGAAGACTCTGAAATTGTATTGTTAAAATACACATAAACAAAAGATGCCATTGACACCAGAAGAATTAAAAACCACATAGATTTTGATATCAATGGTTTGTAAGTTGTATACTTTGAATGACTATACACCTTTATTTGAGACATGACATTATTGGTAAAATCCATTGACGGACTTTCAATAGCCTTTTTTCCTGCCACTTTTCGAGACAATTCGTCTAAATATTTATCTGCGTTCTCTTTCATAATGTTCGATTATTTCAGGTTCCAATTGCAATTTAAGCAACTTTGCCAATTTTTTCCGTGTTCTAAATAACTTCACTTTAATAGCGTTGGAATTGATACCGACAATAGTCGATATTTCATCCAACGACAGCTCATCAAAGTAATATAAGGTTAATAAAAAGCTTTCCTCACTTGGTAAATTGTTGATACATGCTATTATAATTTCAGATTTTTCCTTTTCTTCAATACTGTCAAGAATGTTGTCTAAAGCTCTTACTTGGTGAGCCGTGAATTCATTGATCTCAACATCATTGAGATGCTTTTTGTTTTTCTTTATTCGATCCAGACAAGTATTGTAAGCCACACGATACAACCAAGTTGAAAACTTTGAATCACCCTTAAAGCGATCTAATTTCTGAAAGCTTTTAACGAATGTGTCTTGTGCCACTTCCTCAGCTTCTTCCCTATTTTTCAACATACGCATTGCCAAAGTAAACACCAAATCCTTATAACGATCTACCAATACCGCAAAAGCATTGGTGTCACCATTAATAACTTGATTGATGATTATTTGGTCGTTAGTGGTCATTTTAATGTTAAGACGACAATCTTAAGCGTATGGTTACAATAAGTTTTTTAAATTATTTTGATAAAACATGTAACCAAGAATTGAAACCTGTCGTCATAAGCTCAAACATTTAAATTTAATCAATTAAAAAACAACATTATGGAAGTAATCATTGTCGGAATTATCTTCGGAACCATCTTCGGTGTATTTTATCTTTACTTTTCAACACGAAACAAAGAACGTTTAGCGCTCATCGAAAAAGGAGCTGATGCTTCAATTTTCATCAAAGGAAAACAACAAACGGCACCAATCTGGAAAGTCTTGATTTTAAATTTAGCACTATTGCTTATGGGAATAGGTATTGGCACATTTTTAGCATCATTGTTAGACAGTTTAACAACGTTACACAAAGAGGCCGTCTTTCCAGCGTCAATTTTTCTAATGGCAGGTCTAGGCCTTTTTATCGGATTCAATTTGACCAAAAACCTAGACAAGGAATAAGACTAAATCAAACCAACCTCAACTTTAACTGCTATTTAACGATAGCAGTTTTTTTATGCTTTATTTTACCGTTAGATTAGTACCTTTAGAATCTAAATTTGAAAACCAATACCCAAACATGAAAAAACTAATTGTCTTAAGTTTTATAATCATTTGTTTTACCTCTTGTAAAAAAGATAAAGAAGAGAATGATGCCAATATCGTGATTCAGGAAAACGAAGCTTTTGAAACCCTTTTGGAAAATTATTATGAAGATGGACTAAGATTAGATCCTATCAATGCAACAATCTCTGGAGATAATCGATTCAATGATCAATTCCCTAATTACTTATCTGACGACTATCAAAATAAAGTAAAAAACTTTTATGAGCATTATAAGTCTGAAGTCAATACGTTTAAGGATGAAGATCTTTCTGCAAGCCAAAAATTGAGTAAAGAAATTCTGAATTGGGAATGTGACATCAATTTGGAAAGTTATAATTATAACGAAGACTTAACTCCTATAGATCAAATGTGGACCTTACAATTAAGTGTTGGACAATTAGCAAGTGGTTCTGGTGCACAACCATTTGATACAGTTGAAGATTATGAGAATTGGCTTAAACGTTTAGATGGCTATATGGCTTGGATGGCTTCTGCTGAAGAAAAAATGAAAGAAGGTATAAAAACGGGACACGTACTTCCAAAAGCATTGATCGAAAAAGTACTACCACAGTTAAAGTCCTTAACCAACTCCAATCTTGAAGAACATTTGTTTTATCAACCTATTGTTGGAATTCCAAGTTCTTTTTCTGAAGCTGATAAAACAGAAATCACAAAACGATATAAGGGAAAAATTTTAAATGAAATCATTCCTGCTTATACGAGGCTCCATGAGTTTATGAGCTCCACCTATTATGATGCTGGACGTACGACAAGTGGCATATCAAATACACCAAATGGGAATGATTATTATCAACACCAAATCAAGGAATACACAACCACAAATATGACCGCAGACGAAATACATGAACTAGGATTAAAAGAGGTTTCCCGTATTTTATCTGAAATGGAAAAAGTAAAAACACAAGTAGGTTATGAAGGTAGTTTGATTTCATTTTTTGATCACGTTCGAAACAACAAAGAATTGATGCCTTACGAAGCTCCTGAAGAAGTTATAAGACAATTCAACAAAATACATGATAGAATTAAACCTCAAATTGACAAACTGTTCGACTTAAGACCTTTCACCAAATTTGAGGTTAGACGAACGGAAGCATTTAGGGAAGCCTCAGCCAGTGCTGAATACAACCAAGGTTCTTTAGATGGTTCAAGACCTGGAATATTTTACGTTCCAATTCCTGATGCTACAAAATACAATACCTTCTCTGATGAAGCATTGTTCTTACATGAGGCTATTCCTGGTCATCATTTCCAAATTTCATTGCAACAAGAAAACAAGGAGCTTCCAAATTTTAGAAGAGTCCTTTGGTATAGTGCTTATGGTGAAGGTTGGGCTTTATACTGTGAGTCACTCGGAAAAGAACTAGGTTTATATGAAGATCCTTACCAGTATTTTGGAATGCTCGGTATGGAAATGCATCGTGCCATACGCTTGGTAGTTGACACAGGAATTCACACTAAAGGATGGACTCGCGAGCAAGCAATCAAATATTCACTTCAAAACGAAGCTGAAAGTGAAGCTAGTATAATTTCAGAAATTGAGCGTTATATGGCAAATCCTGGACAAGCACTATCTTATAAAATCGGCCAGTTGAAAATTATGGACTTGCGTAAAAAAGCAGAGCAAGCATTAGGAGACAAATTTGATATTGCCCAATTTCACAACCAAGTCTTAGAATCGGGATGCATTCCGTTAGCCTTATTAGAAAATAAAATAGACAATTGGATTGATTCGGTTAAATAAACTATATAGCCTTTTTGCATGTATTGTATTTGCTACTGGTTTTTCACAAACGAAAGTCATCAGTAGCGAAACCAACTATCCAGTGTCTTACGCGACTATTTCTTTTGGTGACGGACAAGGGATTTTTGCCGATGATGAAGGGTATTTCTATTTTACTAAAAAACTCTATCCTGATGTTGACTCACTTTACATTTCGGCTTTGGGATTTAAAGACAAAACCATTGCTGCAATAAACTTAAAGGAAACTATCTATTTGGATACTGAAACCGATGCTCTGGATGAAGTGGTGATTAGAGCGAATCTCAATAGAAAGTTCAAGGAAGAAACCATGAAAGCCTATCTCGATGATGATTATTACAAGTGTTGGCTTCCTACAATCGAGAGTGAGATCGCTGTGTTTTTTCCAAATGAAGATGATAAGCTAAAGAAAATCTCCTCGATCCTGTTTCCAATTACATTAGAATCTAGAGATTGGAATAAACGCAAACGCAGCAATGCCGATAAGCGTTCTTTTTCAACCTTATTCAAAGTGAAATTCTACGCTAATGAAAAAGGCACTCCTTCTTATCCTTTGACCTATGAGAATATCGTGTTTAGGGCTACTGAAAAAAATGGTGACGAGTTTCAACTTGATGTTTCCGAATATGACTTAATAATTCCCGATAATGGTTTTTTTGTGTCACTTCAAGTGTTAGGCTATACAGATAAGTCTGGTAAACTTCTTCCAAATAAAAAATACAAGGAAATAAAAACCAAGGATGGTGTCGTGAAAATACCAACAAATTTCAGACCCTTACTGCCATTTACCAATGAAATTGATGATCACAGAACCTTTATAAAGCGGGTTTTTATAAATGGAAACCAATGGGTTCAGTTTAAAAAAGGAAATGGCATCGAGTCCAGTTTACTTCGTTCTGATCTAAATAATTATGGCGTTGGTATGACTTATAACGTTTATAAAGATGAATAACCCTTGGCATCTTTACGTTATGGCTGTAATGTACATTACTGCTGGCATAATGCATTTTATAAAGCCTAAAATGTACATGCGTATCATGCCTCGATATCTACCTAATCACAAGCTTTTGGTTTATTTAAGTGGTATTGCCGAAATTGTTTTGGGAATTACTATATGCTTACCTGCATTACGATCTTTGGCTATTTATGGTATCATAGCTATGCTCGTCGTTTTCTTACTGGTTCACTTCTATATGTTGAGTGGTGATAAAGCAAGTGCTGGTATCCCAAAATGGATTTTAATACTTAGAATTCCTCTACAATTTGTTTTAATATATTGGGCTTGGTCGTATTTATAATTTTGAATCACTCGATTTCAAAATCAAAATAAGTACTTGGAAAAGGTTCCCATCGCAACGTAAAATGCCACCATTCCTTTGCATAATTCCTGAAATTATGTTTCAGCATGACGCCTTGTAATAATTGTCGGTTAGCTTTTTGCTCATCGGTTAGATCAGGATGATTTACCCAAGATTCCTTTCCGAAAAAATCATAAGGACTTCCCATATCTAAAGGCTCATTGGTAATACCATCTATAATGGTTAAGTCTAAAGTACTGCCTCGGCTATGACCAGAACGTGTTGCTATATATTCTTCCCTAAACAAATAACGCTTTTCAACGTCAGGATAAAACTCTTGCTTATTAATCGTGTCATTTAAATCCTTTGCCCAACGCATAAAATGATTGACAGCCCTTTGAGGCCTATAACCGTCGTACACTTTAAGACAAAGATTTTGTTGCTGTAAATCGTGCTGGACTTTCTTAAGAGCATTAACTGTTTCCTCTGTAAGGATTAATTTGTTTGCCTTATAACCATCAATGGTATCTCCTACGAAGTTATGGGATGAATAATATCGTAATTCAACATCAAGGTCTGGCATCATGGTTTTAGCATAAACAAAGCCCTTTGGCAAATCGATTTTTTGATTTTGATGCATCAAAAAAAAGAACAATACAAGTGATATGACAGCTATTTTGAGTTTCATATGATATAAGCTAATTTAGATAAAAATAAAGTGATGGACTTATTTTCAAATGAAAAAACAATTTTACGGCTTCCTGATGCTGAACTCATTTATATTCCAAATTTCTATAATACTGATCAAGCTGATTTTTATTTTGAAAAATTACGCTCTGAAACCGAATGGCAACAAGATGACATTAAAGTATTTGGAAAGACATATAAACAACCAAGATTGACAGCACTACATGCCGAAAACCAACTAAGCTACTCCTACTCTAACATAACCATGTATCCCAAACCGTTGACACCTACATTATTAAAAATCAAATCGGATGTCGAAGATGAAGCGAAACATTTTTTTACGACCGTATTGTTAAATTTATACAGAGATGGAAATGATAGTAATGGCTGGCATGCTGATAATGAAAAGGAATTGGGTCAAAACCCAGTCATCGCCTCTATTAGTTTTGGAGCAACTAGAAACTTCCATTTTAAACATAGGGAATTAAAAGCTGAACGCTATAAGCTACCTTTAGCGCACGGCAGTCTTCTTATTATGAAAGATACCATGCAACATCATTGGCTTCATCAGATTGCTAAAACAAAGAAAGTTACTGGCGAACGGATCAATCTGACGTTCCGTGAAATCAAAAACTTCTAAAAAGAAAAAACCGAGATCCCTCAATCTCGGTTTTCCTAATTTGCGTTTTTATTATGTGGTAGATTTAGGGTCACTAAGTCAGCACATAAGCAAATATTAATTAATTAATCCATTGAACTAAAAACTAAATTTTAGTACACTTCAAATATAGAACAGTATTTTAATTTTATAGTTTAAATACACTATTAATCGATGAAATACATTAAATTTTAACATTTAAAGATAAAAACATGCATTTCATCGATGAAATACAAAACAAAGTATTTCAACTTTATACATTGAAACCAATATTTTTTACAGCTGCTCGTTATTCTTTCGTATAATTCTTTATGTATTTTTGAGGATGAGATTATATCAAAACATGAAAGGACTTTTTATTAGCTTAACATTATTTGTAA
This sequence comes from Psychroserpens sp. XS_ASV72, assembly GCF_041224425.1. Lineage (NCBI taxonomy): Bacteria > Pseudomonadati > Bacteroidota > Flavobacteriia > Flavobacteriales > Flavobacteriaceae > Psychroserpens > Psychroserpens sp. XS_ASV72. The sequence continues at coordinate 345,901 of NZ_JBGFGL010000076.1, forward strand.
CGTTTACATTCAATGCCCAAGAACATGAGTTTATTTCTAAACCCGTAGCTATTACATCTCTTATCGATGGAACTCTAATGACTCCTACAGATACGGAAGAGCTTCCGTTAGCTATTATTATTTCTGATGCTGGTCTGACAGATCGAAATGGCAATCAAAACTTTCAAAAAAACAATATTTTAAAAAAACTAGCGGAAGGACTTGCACAAAATAATATTGCGAGTTTTAGGTATGATAAACGCACCATTAAGCAGATTAGACGAAGCAGTGTAGATCAAGATATAAGTTTTGATGACTTTGTTTTAGATGCCATTTCAGTTGTAAACTACTTCAAGGAACACCATAGTTTTTCTAAAGTAATCATCATTGGCCATGGTCAAGGCAGCTTAATTGGTATGTTGGCCTCTAATTCTGGAGTTGACAGTTACATATCTTTAGCAGGTTCAGGAAAGCCTATTGATCAAGTAATCCTGGATCAAGTAGCTCAAATGGATTCTTCTTTAGTGAAAGGAGCAGAATCAGCATTTAAAGAACTTAAATCTGGAAACATCGCAAAAAACTATCCTCAAGCCCTAGGTTCTGTTTTTAGTTTAGACATTCAACCCTTTATGAGAAGCTGGATGAAATACCATCCTGAACAAAAGATTAAGGAATTAGATATACCTATTCTAATTGTTTCTGGAACAAAAGACTTACAGGTTCCTGTTTCTGAAGCTCAAATGCTTCATGAAAATGCCAAAAACAGCACTTTGGAAATTATTGAAAACATGAACCATGTCCTTTTTATAATTGAAGGTAAAACCTTAGAGAATTCGAAATCCTATAATGAGTCCTTTAGACCCATTTCCAAAACTCTCTTACATATAGTCAGCAGCTTTATCAATAATTAGCTAAAGTGACCTCAATTAAAAAAGCACCTCAAATCGAGGTGCTTTTTTACTAACTAACCAACCAAATGAAAATGTTACTCCACTTTTGAGGCAATCACTCCTCACTAGCATCATCATAAGCATTTACAATTACTATAAAGCAAATGGTGTGCCAAACTTGATTTGTAATATTAAATTATTTAATATATATTTGATATCATATTAATATCATTTTAAAATAATCAATCAAATTCTATAACGATGAAAGAAGAAAAAATAATTGTCCCAGCAAATGGCTATCTTATGCTATTCCTATTTATAGCTTTGTTTTTTGGAAGTATTATTTCAATGATTGTACTTGAGAGCCCTTGGTTCATTGTTTCAATATTTATTGCGATATTGATTGCACCAGGTTTTATCATGGTACAACCTAACGGCTCAAGAGTATTGCTCTTATTTGGAAAGTATGTTGGAACTGTTAAAAGAAATGGTTTCTATTGGGTCAATCCTTTTTATACTAAAAAGAAAATTTCATTAAGAGCTAGTAATTTTGATAGTGAGCGATTAAAAGTCAACGACAAATTGGGTAACCCAGTTATGATCAGTACTATTTTGGTTTGGCGTGTTCAAAATACTTACAAAGCTGCATTTGATGTAGACAATTATGAGAATTTTGTCCGTGTACAAACAGACGCTGCTGTTAGAAAATTGGCAAGTATGTATCCTTATGACAATTTTGCTGATGAAGGTGTTGACGAGGATATCACTTTACGATCTAGTGTAAATGAAGTGAGTAATGCTTTGGAAAAAGAGATCGATGAACGTTTATCCATCGCAGGAATCGAAGTACTAGAAGCTCGTATAGGCTATTTAGCTTATGCTCAGGAAATAGCAAATGCTATGTTGAAACGCCAACAAGCAACAGCTATTGTGGCGGCTAGACATAAAATTGTTGAAGGTGCAGTAAGTATGGTGGAAATGGCTATTGAAGAACTTAATAAAAAAGAGGTAGTTGATCTTGATGAAGAACGCAAAGCCGCAATGGTGAGTAATTTAATGGTAGTTCTTTGTGGTGATAGAGATGCAACTCCAGTAGTAAATACAGGAACTTTAAGTCATTAAAATGAATAAGAGACAAATCTATAGCATAGCTCTTGGGAGTTCTTTTGGAACAAGTATCGGTGTTTCTATTGGAGCTGTTATTGGAAATATAGCCATGAGTATTGTTTATGGGTCTTTGATAGGGTTAATTATTGGCGTTATCATAGCATTAATCATCTTTAATAATGATAATAACAAAAATGACACTGATTTATGAAAGAATATAAAGTGATAAAACCTAAACTTGGCTGGAGAAATCCAACTGAAAAATTAGAGGAAATCTTGAACAAACATGCCAAAGAAGGATGGAGAGTAACATCAATAACTCCAAACCAGCATATCATCTCTTTTATTGTATTTGAACGTGATAAAAACAGATAATATGAAAACCAACAGACCCAAAATAATTGTACCTCGTGAAGGCATGGACACAATAGTTGACCTTTTATCTCTTTCAATTTTGATCTTGACTTTTGTGTATGTTGGACTTAACTATTCTGAATTACCTGAAATCATTCCATCACATTTTAATGCTAAAGGAAAAGTCGATGGTTATAGTGAAAAGATTTTAATTTGGTTAGTACCTATTATTGCTATGGTGTTATTTATTGGTATGTTCATAATAAACAAATATCCACATCACCATAATTATATGGTTAATATCACTGAAGACAATGCGCTTAAGAATTATAGGTTCAGTACTCGAATTATTAGATTCACCAATCTTTTTGTCATGCTTACGTTTGCATTTATAGCGTATTCTATGATACAAGCAGCAAACGGACAAAGCATTGCCATTGGTTCTTGGGTACTCCCTATCATTATTGGGTTTACTATCATCTTACCTATTGTTATTTTTGTCAACTATAAAAAAATTAATAAATCATGAAATTTAAATTATTAGCAATCGTTGCCTTATGTTTTAGTTTTTCTCATGCACAAGACAATTTCATATCTGAGGAGATTCTAGTTATGAATGACAGTATCCAGCTGCCAGGTACGTTAACATATAATGCTGAATTGAAACAACAACCTTTATTGATCTTTGTAAGTGGTTCAGGAAATCCCGATCGTAACGGTAACCAACCACAATTTGGAGTCAACGGAAATTACATCAAGCAATTTTCTGAAGCGATGAATAAAAAAGGGATTGCTTTTTTTAGATATGATAAACGCAATGTGACCGCTTCAAACATTAAATTTATAATGGAAAGTTATGAATTTCAAGATCTTGTGAATGATGTTTCAGCTGTTATTGATCAATTTAAAGACGACAAACGATTTAACAGTATCACACTCATAGGTCATAGTCAGGGTTCTTTGGTGTCTATGATGGCTACTAATGAACATGTTGACAAATACATTTCATTGGCAGGAATTGGTGAATCTGTTGACAAAACGATTATCAGACAGTACAACGCTCAAAGTCCAGAGTTAGCTAAAGTTGTGGCAGCTCACATCGATGAGTTAAAATCGAGTGGAACCATTGAGGACATCAACCCAATGCTAATGGGTTTGTTTGCCAAGCAAAACCATCAATTCTTAAAAAGTTATTTGAAACTCGATCCTACTGAAGAAATCAAAAATTTAGAAATTCCTATTTTGGTGATTAACGGAACCAAAGACGTTCAAGTTGAAGTAAAAGATGCCGAAAACTTGCACAATGCCAATCCCGATTCAGAATTGGTTATAATAGATAAGATGAACCATGTTCTAAAGGTCATTGAAAAAGATGAAGATAATTTAGCATCTTATATGTCGCCTGATTTTCCCCTTTCGGAAGCATTGGTAACAACCGTTGAAAAATTTATCAAAAAATAGCATGGCAAAAAAGAAAGCATTTGCATTACGTATTAATGAAGATATGCTCAAGGCTATAGAAAAATGGGCTGCTGATGAATTCAGAAGTACCAATGGCCAGATTGAGTGGATGCTAATGCAATACTTGAAAGATAAAAACAGACAACCAAAAAAGAAAAATGAAAGCGACTCTTAATGTCGCTTTTTTTATGCGCATTTATTTTGGTATTTTGCAGCTTTAAAAATTTCTATATGGATACTACGCAATTAACTGAAGTAAAACCTTTTTTCACTGATGATACCATTGTTTTTGGATTATTAATGCTAATGTTAGGGTTTGTTTTTTACACCTCTACAAGTGAAAACAGCATTTGGAAAAAGTTTTACAAATATGTTCCAGCGTTACTAATGGCGTATATGCTACCAGCAGCTTTAACCACCTTTGGAATAATTGCACCAGAATGGGGAATGGAAAACAATCAAGGTACCTTAGTAGAAGTTACCGGAAAATCTCAAGCCTATTACATTGCGAGTCGATTTATGCTTCCAGCCGCATTGGTTCTTATGACTATAAGTATCGATTTAAAAGCCGTTTTTAATTTGGGCTGGAAAGCTTTAGCTATGTTTGGTACTGGTACATTAGGAATTATTATAGGTGGTCCAATTGCTGTATTTTTAATTGCATTGGTATCTCCTGAAACTGTAGGAGGCGCTGGAGCTGATGCGGTTTGGAGAGGTTTAGCTACTCTTGCAGGAAGCTGGATTGGTGGTGGTGCCAATCAAGCAGCTATGCTTGAAATTTACGAGTATAACACTGCAAATTATGCAGGTATGGTTATTGTTGATATTGTTGTTGCTAATATTTGGATGGCGATTCTTCTGCTAGGTATTGGAAAACAAAAGAAAATTGACAAATGGCTAAAAGCAGATAATAGTTCTATTGAGACCTTAAAGGAAAAAGTATCGAGTTATGCTGCCAGTATCTCAAGGACTCCATCGCTTGCAGATTTCATGGTTATTTTGGGTGTTGCATTTACGGTTGTTGGGATTTCTCATTTTGGAGCAAACGAAATTTCTGAATTTTTAACCTCTAATGTTGAAGCTGTAAGTGATAAAAAATCGGCCTGGTCATCATTTGGATCGCAATTTTTCTGGATGATTTCAATAGCCACCATTCTAGGCATTATATTGTCATTTACAAAACTGAAAAAATATGAAGGTGCTGGTGCAAGTAAAATAGGGAGTGTCTTTATTTATATTCTTGTAGCCTCTATAGGCATGAAAATGGACCTTACTAAAATTGTCGATAACCCAGGATTAATAGTGGTTGGTTTAGTTTGGATGGCGATTCACGTTGCTTTACTGTTTTTAGTTGCAAAACTGATTAGAGCACCATATTTCTTCTTAGCTGTTGGAAGTAAAGCTAATATTGGAGGTGCAGCATCTGCTCCTGTTGTAGCCGCTGCATTCCATCCGTCTTTGGCAACTGTAGGTGTTTTATTAGCAGTTTTTGGATATGTCGTTGGAACCTATGGTGCAATGCTTACTGCTGAATTAATGAGACTGGTTGCTCCATAACTTAATTAACATTTTATATTTCACATGACAAAAACCTACAAATTTCTAAGTTTCATAGTTGTAATCTTGCTGTGTATTTCTTGTGAAAAAGACAAGAAGACAAACTTTACACTAAAAGGCTATGTAAAAGGTTTAAAAAAGGGCACTGTTTACTTACAGAAGCTCAATGATACGCTTATGGTAACTTTGGATTCCCTTGAAATCAAAGGCGATCCTAATTTTGAACTATCTGCCAATATTAGCGAACCTGAACTCTTTATTCTGAAACTCGACAAAAATGATGACCAAGAAAACTGGGTGACCTTTTTTGCAGATACTGGTACTACTAAAATCACTTCAACTCGAAAGTTGTTTAACTTTAATGCTAAAGTGCAAGGCTCTGAACAACAAAAGGTTTTAGAGGAATACAAAACAACGCTATCAAAGCTAAACAATAGAAACCTTGATAGGCTTCAGGAAAATTTTGAAAACAATACAGGCAAGACTATTTTAGAGCAACAATTGCAGTTTACCAAACAAAAGTACAGCTATACGATTAACTTTGCCATAAATCATAATGATAGTGAAGTGGCTCCTTACTTAGCCCTTTACGAAATTCCAAATACATCAACCTTATATTTAGATAGCATCTACAATTCTTTAACCGATCGTATCAAAACATCTAAGTACGGAAAGCTATTAAAAGAAAACATAGCCTTGCGAAAAACAAAAGACAGTATATAAAAAAATCCAACCAAACGGTTGGATTTTTTTGTTTGAGCCGATAGAGGGACTCGAACCCACGACCTGCTGATTACAAATCAGCTGCTCTAGCCAGCTGAGCTATATCGGCTTTTAAGCCTGCAAATATAATCTTGAAATTTATTTTTGCAAATAGCTCTTTAAAAAAGTTACAATTTATTTACTTTTTCAATAAGGTCTCGTCCTCTACTTTCAAGTTCACTTCTTACCGATTGGAAGTGTGCTTTCTTGTTTTCAATATTTTTCGCGTTAACTTTTGCAATCAACTCATCAAAGGTCTCAATAGCTTCATCAATAATTGCCTCACTTTTCTTTGTATCTTTGTCTGTGTTTGAATATTCCCAAACATAAACCGCTTCAATAATATCGCCTAAAACAAAATTGATATCTTTTTTTAGGTCTCTAACATTTGCCATATTTAATAAAATTTATTTGGTACAAAATTACACATAAACTTCCAATAGCTTAGCATTGGAACTTGATATTTTATAAGTTTCAACTGCTGCTGGAAGCAATATTGTCTCTCCTTTTGAAATGAACTCTGAAGCGTTTTCCGTTTCAATCAAAGCCTTACCTTCAACACACATGTATATATGAAACGAATCTTTATTGTTTAATTTCAATAACGGTTCGGTAACATGTAAAAAATTGGTCGTAAAATAAGGGCAACTTACCATCTTATTGACTGTATTTTCTTCCTTTTTATATACAACTCGGAAATCATTCTCCATATTGAAATCAAAAGCATCAATAGCTAAATCATTATGGAGTTCTCGTTCGTTACCATGATCATCAACTCGATCCCAATCATAAACACGATAGGTGATATCACTGGTTTGCTGAATTTCAGCCAATAACACGCCAGCTCCAATAGCATGGATACGACCAGCTTCAATGAAATATGTATCACCAGATTTGACCTTATCAAAATTCAAAATTTCGGTAAGTGACTTTTCTTTTAAATGCTTGAGATACGTATCTGAATCCATTTTTTGATTAAATCCAACGATAAGATTTGCATCTTTATCAGCTTGCATCACATACCACATTTCTGTTTTTCCAAAGGAATCATGACGTTCAGAAGCTAAATCATCATTGGGATGCAACTGAATGGACAGATCAGACTTGGCATCAATAAATTTGATTAAAAGTGGGAATTTTTTTCCGAAGAGCTCAAAATTTTTCTTTCCTAATAGGTGGTGAGTATAGTCTTCAAGCAATGACTTAAGTGAACGGTTTTTTAAAGCACCGTTGATAACTACTGAAATATCGCCTTCAACGTCACTAACTTCCCAACTCTCACCAATGTTGTTCAGATCACTGCTTTTGTTTAAAGTTGTCATTAGCTTATTTCCTCCCCAAATCTTTTCCTTTAGGATTGGCTTAAACTTTATAGGATAGCATATCTCTTTCATTATCCTGAATAGCTTACAAAATTTCGAGGGGTTTCATAAAGGGTAACCTCAAGATCAAAATCAGGTTTTAATCTCGGCTTTATTTTATTATAAATCACTACAACAATGTTTTCGGCAGTAGGATTAAGTTCTTTAAATTCTGGGACTTCAAGATTTAAATTCTTGTGGTCAAAAGCATCCTCTACCTCTAATTTTATGATGTCTTTCAATTCTTTCATATCAATAACATAGCCAGTAACTGGGTCTATGTTTCCAGTAACACTAACTATGAGTTCATAATTATGACCGTGAAAATTTGGATTGTTGCATTTCCCAAAAACCGCATCATTTTTTTCAAAGCTCCAATCTTTTCTATAAAGACGATGCGCTGCGTTAAAGTGCGCCTTTCTACTTACTGTCACTCTCATATCTTCGCTAGATTTATATGGTCATAAAACTTTTCAAAAATGATTTTAAACCAAGCCGTATACTGTTCAGGATTTAACTCAATATCAACCTTTACAGCTTCCAATGGCATCCATTTCCATTCATGGACTTCCTCTAGATTTATTTTTGGTTCTTCATTATAATACCCAACCAAAATATGGTCAAACTCATGTTCGGTTAAACCATTATCAAAAGGTGCTTTATAGATAAAAGACGTTGTTTCTTTTAAATCCGTCACAAATCCCATTTCTTCTTGAAGACGGCGTTTTCCCGCCTCAAGATTACTCTCACCTACACGTTGGTGACTACAACAAGTATTGGTCCATAACAAAGGTGAATGGTATTTATGCTTTGCGCGCTGTTGCAGCATGAGCTCATTATTATCATTAAAAACAAAAACAGAAAATGCGCGATGGAGACATGCTTTTTCATGGGCTTCCATTTTAGGCATGGTTCCTATTTGTTCGTCTTTTTCGTTGACAAGAATTACGAGTTCTTCCTTCATAGCAAACAAAAATAACAACTAAATTTCTAAAAATGGTTGAGAAACAAAAAAGCTGCCTTCTAAAAAGCAGCTTTTTAACTTTTATTTAATAGAATTTACATTTTTACGATGATAAACTCACTACGTCTATTCAATTGGTGTTGTTCTTCGGTACAATCAGATGTATTGACCTCACAACCACAATCGTTAACCAATTGGGATTCACCATAACCCTTAGCTGTCAGTCTAGAGGCTTCGATTCCTTTTGAGATTAAATAATCTCTTGTTGATTGTGCTCTATTTTCAGACAGGCGCTCGTTGTAATCTGCAGGTCCACGACAATCGGTATGACTTTTAATATCGACAATCATTTCAGGATATTGTTTCATAACCGCTAGTACTTTTTGAAGCTCTACTTCGGCATCATAACGAATCTCATATTTATCAAAATCAAAGTAAATAATAGGAATACCAAGTGTTTGAGCTAAATCGGTTCCCTCTCCTATACCTTTGACATCTTTCTCTAACTTTGGATTGATCACCAATTCCTGTTTCTTTTTTGGTGTTGTGAATCGTTCTTCAACCGTTTCGTAATTTTCAGCTTCAATTCGAATTAAATATTCTTTCTCACATTCTAATTCCTCAAACTTATAAGCACCATCAGTACCAACCATTTGAGCATTGAGTGCGTTTCCATCAGCATCTAAGAGTGTTACTTTTGCGCCAACAATGATTTCATCAGTTTCTACATCTCTAACAATCCCTTCAACTACTTGCTCACAATCAGGCATGATAAAGCTATAGATATCATCATCACCTTTTCCGCCATCTCTATTAGAAGTAAAAAAACCTTCCTTGGTGCCGATATTTTCGTAGTAGGCAAAATCATCTTTCGGACTATTGATAGGACGACCAATATTTTCCAAAATGAATTGTTGATTCAAGGCTCTTCGCTTTTCAAACTCCCTAATCACAAACACATCAAGTCCACCTAAACCAGTAAATCCATTTGACGAAAAGAACAAATCACCTTCAGAGTTGACATAAGGAAAAGACTCATGCCCTTCGGTATTTACAGAAGTCCCTAAATTGATTGGTTCGCCAAGTGTTCCATCAGGATTGATATCAACTTCAAAAATATCAGACTTCCCTAAAGTTCCAGGCATATCTGAAGCAAAATACATCTTTGTACCTGATAAATTAATTACAGGATGTGCTACACTGTATTCATCGCTATTAAAGTGAACAGGTTCAATATTAGTCCATTCGCCTTCTTCCAAAGTTGCTTTAAAGATTTTAAGTCGATTAGTGCCATCCTCACTACTCTTATATTTCTTGTTGTAGTAGTTATTTCTTGTGAAATACATCACTTGATCGTTTGGAGTAAACGCTGCTGAAGATTCGTGAAACTTAGAGTTTATTTGTTCGTTATATGCTGTTGCTTCGGAATAAGAACCATCTTCTTGCTTTACAGCCGAATACAAATCTAAAAATGGTTGTTCGTTCCATTTGTATTTTTTTCCGCCTCCTCTAGCTGAAGCAAACACGAGTTGGTCTTGATACTGCGTCGCACCAAAATCGGAAACTTCAGTATTGATGTCCATATTCTTTACTTCAAAATCTCGACTGGCTTCGTCAATCATTGACAAATAATCGACTGTTGATGCAAATGCTTTTCCTCTAAGATCACTTCGGTCTGCTTGATGAAACTTTTTCATCCATTTATCAGACTCTGAATAATTTTCAGTGGCTTTTAAAGCCTGAGCATATCTAAAATAGTATTCAGGATCGAGATCATCTTCAGCCATGGTCATCAATTCACCATACCATTGAGCAGCCTCTTCCATTTGATTGTTGAAATAAAATGAATTAGCGAGTTTCTGTAAAAGATCTACTGTTTTATATCCATTTTCAGCAACTTCAAGTAAAATCTCGCTTGTTTTCACATAAGCAAGATTATCATACTCTTTTCTAGCTTGTCTCACTTTTCCACGTTGTGCAAAGCCTGAAGTAATAAAGAGGCTTAGCATAAGTATAGATAATATTCTTTTTGTACTCATAATCTTTATTTTAGAAGAATCTTGGCGATAATATTCTACCCAATTTTTGCATTTCAAAACGCAACATAATTTCATGGGAACCACTGTTGTAATTGTTCAAATTAGTTGTAGTTGCATCATAAGCGTATCCAATATATAAACCATCGGTTACCTGAAAACCAGCTAAGCCACTAATGGAATCATCCCATCTCCATGCTGCGCCTAGAGTGAATTTCTTATGAAACAAAAAGTTAGCAGATACATCAGCAATAATTGGTGCTCCAGAAACAGCTTTAAATAAGGCAGCTGGTTTGAATTTGGTATTTTCATTTAAATCAAAGACGTAACCAGCAATTAAGTAATAGTTCATTCGTTCTTTAGCCACAGATTCTTGGAAATCGTCATAATGATCTGTTGTAAGGAAATTAGGAACCGATAAACCAATGTACCATTTTCGATTATGTAGGTACAAACCAGCTCCAATGGTTGGAGAAAACAAACTAATATTGTCTTGAAATACGACATCTGAATTTTGAAAACGTCCTTTACTCCAATCTGTGTCCAGTAAATGTGCTCCTGCTTTTACTCCAAATGAAAGTTTTGTCAATGACTCATTTAGCTGAATTGAGTATGAAAAATTGGCATCAATATAGGTTTCATTTGCTGGTCCTAAAGCATCATTGACAATTGAAAGTCCAAGTCCGATTTTATCATTTCTAAGAGGTGAATGAATGCCTAGAGTTTGCGTTTTTGGTGCGCCATCGATACCAACCCATTGCGTACGATATAATCCTGTTACACTAAGAACCTCTCGCTGACCAGCATAAGCTGGATTTACACTCATAGTATTATACATATATTGAGTGTATTGAGGATCTTGTTGTGCAAAACCAGCATCAATCATAAGTGTTAACAACACCATTGAAATTACTCCTCTAACTATTAATGATTTTTGTATCATTTTATTTTGTTTTAAATCTTGCCTTATTTTATCTGTTAATGTATAACCAACCTACTCGAGGTTCTGAACCATCTCCTAAATCTATGACATAATAGTAAGTACCTTCAGGTAATTCATTAGACTCATTGACTACCACTCTTCCATTTGAAGTACCATCCCAATCATTTCGGTAACCTTGTTTCTCATAAACAATATTACCCCATCGGTTATAAATTTCAACTTTATTATTTGCAAATGTTTCTATACAATCAATTACAAATGTTTCATTGACTCCATCTCCATTTGGAGAGAATTCATTGTAAATAGTTAAACATATTGGGTCAACTGAAGCAGAAGATGTATTGTTATTTAGATTTATGTCTGTTCTTCCCGAAGAATCTTCAACAATAGCAGTATTGACATAATCTCCGAAACCGAGAACTTCAACAGTAATTTGAAGAATTGCTACTTGACCTGAATTTAAATTACCTACTGTCCAAAGACCAGTCGTATCAGAATAGGAACCATTGTTTACCGTTACAATAGCACTAACAAAAGAATAACCGCTTGGAAGGATATCTTCAACAACAACTCCTATTGCAGTTACAAATCCTTCATTGGCAACAGTAATAGTAAAGGTTACTTGATCACCAATCATCGGTTCGAGTACATCGACTTCTTTAAATACTGATAAGTCAAAATCTGAATCTGTAAAAATAATTGTAGGGTCATCAGGATCACCATTACCATCCAAATCGGCATTAGTGGAGTCTGTTGGATCGTCACTCTGATCACTTACGACAGAAGCATTAGGACCTTCAGCACTAAATGTAGCTATGTTTTGAACTCCTCCTGCATCAACGTCATTTTGGGTAATAGTATAACTCGCTTGATATGTTGCAACCTCATTGACTAATAAAATTCCTTCAACGTTATCAGAATTCAATGGATCAAATGTCACTGGAGAATCTAACACTAATAGATTATTATTTATATCAGTTAAAATATCACTAACCAACTGAACATTGTTTACAGTGACATTACCTATATTTTCAACAGTTATTGTATAATTAATAACATCTCCAACACCTACAACGTTATCTCCATTATCCATAAGTATTGCAGTCTTAATAACCTCAATTATAGGGTCAGGACATTCAGTAACTGTTACAGTTGCAGAGTCAGATGTTGTAGCACAAGAACCATTACCAATTACTACGTATGTATAAACACCAACTTGATCAATTGGAAAACTTATCAAGTTCCCTAAATTATCTACCCAAATTCCACCATTATCAGGTGTTCCTCCCAATTCAGAAAAAATTTGAGCTTCTGTCAATTGATTTCCACAAATTTCAACTGCACCATCTATACCGGCATTCGGAAGCGGGTCGACGGTGATCGTAGCGCTAACGCCCGTAAGGTCAAGGTCACAGCTCATATTGGAAACGTTGCTGACATCGATGGTCGTCGCTGAGGTAATCCCCACAACCGCGATCTCAAGCGTACCGTCCGCAGGTATCACGCCTGTTACCGACGGGCCGCCGTCTATACTGTAGGTCACGGTGTCACCGGCATCGCCACTGACCACGAACTCCCCGTCGTCGCCAGAGCACACGCTAGGTGCGGTAGCAGATACCGTAACGGCGTTCGGAAGCGGGTCGACGGTGATCGTAGC